>NZ_JCAHZS010000005.1:0-202936 GCF_059415145.1 Sulfurospirillum sp. E15m | reverse complement strand
TGTTAAAATGGTAATGAACTTGAAGCAAATGCCCTACTTTGGGCGCTTCTTTCTAACCCCGTTCTCTCAAACGAGGACGAAATTATATACTCACCTTCCTTAAAATAACGTTAAAGAATAAACAAAAGAAAAAGAAATTAATTCTGCCCTGATATATATGTATATCCTGTCTCTGGTTTAACCGTTATAATCACATTATTCACTCCATTTGAGAGTGTTATATTGCAATCAGCTGTTATAAGTCGCCCTCCAGTAGGATATGGTGAAGCATATGTCCGCATAGGCCCCTGCATAGGTCGCCCTAAATAGTCGAAACCTATCTTGCTACCAGTACTACAATTATTTGTCCAAGTTAAATTTGTCACACCATACTTTGTGCCTAAATTCATTTCCGTTGTTCCGGCGAATGTATTTGCAGTGGTTATATCTAAATTTGGGTACCCTGGTATTCCCCCAGTAAGATATTTATCTGGACTAAGGGGATTCTTAGCTAATTCACTTCTATCAACAGCAACATCGTAATCTAAATTTCTAAAAATTGAGTAAGATGGTTTACGATTAGCTGCTGCATCATTAGTAGAAAATACTATTTGCCATCTTGTTCTATACCAAAATTGAGGATCTGGAATTTTTGGATCACCAAACCTATCATCCATCATCGCCAAATGTTGCGTATATCGAATATGCATCACAACTTGATCGGCTGCTTCGCGTAAAGGATTGCGTTGAAAACTTGAAGCTACCATATAAGAGAGTATTCCTAGAACAACAATAACAAATACCAATTCCAACATGGTAAATGCTTTTTTCATATTGACCTCTTTTTCATCCTATAGGATAGAGATAAAATGTTTGGACTGTTTTGCCAAAATAGATAATATCAATCTGTTCAAAACCTTCTTCAATCTCTTTTTTAGCTGTCAGTTTATAAACGCCGCCACTTTGTATATTATAGAACTTCAATCTCAACGCCATTTTTTCATCATTTAATATGACTTTATGGATGCCTTTAGCGTGTAATTTCTCTGCTAATTCTTTTGCAACATGATATTTAAACGCAAAGTTGCGTGAAGGCTCTTCTATAATCCTATAAAGCGGTTTATGTAAATAACACAGTGAGGTATTAATCAGCAAGGATGCAATGACTATCGTAAAGAAAATCGAATGGAGTTTGCGAAACTTTGGAAGACGTACACGATAGCTGTTGAAAAACACTTTAACCATTAAAGGAATAGACAATACTACAAATGGAGCAAAGTCTTCTAACATTAGGCGTTGGCGCAAAGAGAGAACCAATGATACAACTAATGATACAAAGGAGATATACCATAAAAGATTTTTCTCTTCTTTGATGAGGATGCGATACATGGCATACACAAAGTAAAGAAAAAGTAGCGGAGAAAATACAATGGCATAAACACCTAAAGTATCAACAAAATACCCTTTTGGTTTACCACCTGTGTCAAAACCGTATAAATACATGGCAGCACTAAATAAGATCAGCGTTAAAATGAGTAAATCTGTTTTGCGTTGCATTAAAGCGTAGATAAATAACGCTATATAAAAAATGGCAAATGAGTTATCCACAAATAAAGAGGCAATTAAAATGATATGTGAAGCGACTTTATACTCTTTAAGGTAGCAATAGGTAAAAAGGAGTGTTAAGAAGATAACGATACTACCGCTGTTCACTAAGACTGCGACACTATTCACGCCAGGCAATAAAGCATAAATAGCCACCGAGAAAATGCGGTCAAATCGTTTTTTTAAAAAAAGTTTGCCAATCTTATAGAGTAAAAACACCGATAAGAGGTGAAAAACGATAAAAGGCAAACGCAATGCCAAATCATTTTGCCCAAAAAAATGCGTCGAGAGATTGGCTAAGTAATGAACAATCGTGTCACCATAAAAATAGATATTCGCTTCATCATAACCAATAGAAAGTGTTTGCGTTTCAAAAAGCAGTACACCTCCGCTTATGATAAGAATTAAAAATAAGTAAAGTCTTTCTCTCATAGTTTTAAAAAGTTATTTAAAATAGCATGTCCATGCTCACTCAAAATTGATTCAGGGTGAAACTGAACACCATAGATTGGTTTATCTTTAATTTGTAATGCCATAATTTCATGGTCGTCCGTACTATACGCTGTTGGAATGACAATATCAGGAAGATTTTCTTGTTCAACAATCAGTGAATGATACCGCGTCGTCGTAAATGTTTCAGGTAAGCCATCAAAAAGGCAGCTGTTGAGTAATTGCTTTGTCGTAGAGGTTTTGCCATGCATCATGCGTTTGGCGCGTACCACTTTCCCTCCAAAGGCTTGACCAATTGCTTGGTGTCCTAAGCAAATCCCTAAAATAGGAATTTTTCCGCCAAAATACTTGATGACATCTAAGCTTACGCCTGCTTCATTAGGTGTTGCAGGGCCTGGAGAAATAATAATTTTTTCAGGATGCAATGCTTCAATCTCTTCAACACTTAATTCATCATTGCGGATGACTTTTAAATCAGCACCTAACTCTAAACAATATTGCACGATGTTATAGGTAAAACTATCATAGTTGTCTATCATTAATACCATATTTCTTTATTCCCTCAAAAACTCTCATCATAAGAGTTTTTCTATCAGATATTTTTGCTACATTTCGCATGTGTGTATATAATGTTATGTACGCCCTATATTGTATCAATTTTTGTGTTGTTTTTAAATTAAGCTCTAAAGAAGATAAAAAAAGAAAAATGACCACGGAGAGAACCCCTAGTTGCTTTGTTAAAAACTAGGGGTTTGAAAGATTAATTAACGCCGATTAGAATGCTTGAAGCTTTAATGATGGCATAAATACTATCGCCTTTTGAAAGGGCAAGGTCTTTTTTGGCATCTTCGGTGACAATAGCTGTTACAGTGAGTCCCGCAGGGGTAGAGATAATCACTTCGCAATTCACAGCACCATCTTTAATTTCAGTAATCGTGCCTTTGATTTTATTTCGAGCACTCACCGCTAAAGCGATATCTGCTTTTCCAAGAAGAACACTTTGCGCTTTGAAGATACATACTGCCGCAGAACCAACTTTTAAACCAAGCGTATTAATGGCATCATTGGTCACAACAGAAACGATTTTATCGCCATCGGCTACGGCAACAACCACTTCACTATTGACAGGTCCTTGTTTGACCTCAACAACTGTTCCAGAAATTTGATTTCTTGCACTTATTTTCATGATGCGTTCCTTGAGATAAATTTTAATAAAATTATGACCAAGAGTGTTATGTAATGTCAATGAACAACGAAAATAACGTTATCAAATCAAAGAAAAGAATACTAAGCTTATGCCTATTTAGTCATTTAACTTACGTGAGGTAGGCATTTGGTGTTCGGCACGTGCAATTTTGTCAAATGAAATATACGAAGCAAAACATTTGTAGGTTAAATGATAGATAAGCGCTATGACTGTTACAATGATGGTTGAGAGGACAAAACTTGAAAAAACGGCAGATAAGAAAATTGAATAAACTTCGCTCATTGCTGTACTCCAATATAAATTTTACAGAATTATATCGTAGTATATATAAATATATAATGCTTTTTTGAATAAATTTTCACCATTATGTCTAAAACTATAAGCGTCAATGCGATTTAGTCGATTATTTTAGAAAGGAGCCATGTCAGTGCAAGTAAGTCTGCACTGCCACCCGGAGAGAGGTTTTTGTCAATCATTTCAACATCGAATGCATGCAGTCGTGCGTCTAGTGCGTCTGTTTCATCTTTTACATGTAAAAGTTTTTGTGCTTCTTTTTTTGTATAGCGTAAACCATCAAGTCCACCTCTAGACCAAAGGGTACTGTCTTCCACATGTGCCATTAAATAAAGTAGCGTTTGTTTAAGCGCAATTTCTTCAGAAAACAGAGCTTTTTGCGTTTTAAAAAAAGGCAAACTTTCTTCAAAAATGATAGCAAATCCATTCTGCGCAACACCTCTGATGCCGCTACTACCGGTTTCATGAAAAAATCGCTCCCCTGCACTATTGGGTTTTGCATGCGCCAAATCCTCTTCGACAAGGTTTTCACACATGGCTTGAATTTGGTGTTGAATATTTTTACATGTAAAAGCTGTCTCATTCGCTTTGAGCCTTCCAAGTGCTGCACAAACAAGGGCCAGAGAAAAGATCATTCCTTTGTGGGTATTGACACCATTCGTTGCTTCAAACATCGCTTTTTCACACGCAATACCAATAAAACGTACACGCGTAAAGGTCTCTTTTGCATGCTCCTTTGCCGACATTCTAGCTGCGTGTAAAAATTGTTTGGTAAAAGGTTGGATGGCTTGGATACTTTGGTAGAAAGTCTGAATGTCCATATCGCGATGTGCCCCACTATTGGCTTGATCGACTAGACCTGGTTTAGGTGTGAGTTCTACTTCGGTTTGCATGGCACGCGCACACCATAACGCCATCGAAGTTTCCCATGCATGACGATGTACCAAAGTCTTAATATGCGCATGCAGCTCTTCATAAGAGTGCTTTTGAGACCGTGCGCACAAGGAAGCTTCACACGCGCATACAAAACATCGGCGTTTTTCAAAACCAAGAGCTGTTCGAGAAAGACTTTTGCCCATGGAGTCTAGGACATCTATGTCCATTAATCGACCAAGCGGATGTTCATTTTCAAGTTTGCACATCAGCTGTTTTAGGCGCGTCGCATCGCTTTTACATGTAAAAAGTGTTTCAGCGCCCGTCACTGCGATATGCGTCTTCTTTTCATGCATAACAATGGCATGGTGTTCTAAGAGTGCCATAATGGCTTCAAGAGCAACTTCATGAAGCACAACCGCTTCATGAGAGAGCTTTAATGTGCCAGGAATATTGATGCAAAGGGAGATTAAAGATGCTTCAGGGAAGCGGTTTAAAAGCATTTGTTGCTCTAAAACTCGCTTCTCTTTAGCGTTTAAAATAGCTTCTAAGGTTGTGTGTGTGCCTATCATCTACGCCAATTGTCTCACAACGTCAATCACCGAGCCATCTCGGTAGCGAATGACAGCGACGACTTTATCGGTGTATTTGATCTCAGCAGGTTCGCCACATAATGCAATGGCACGTTCATACAACTCTTGCATCTCAACGATGTGAAGTCCAGCTTTTTTAAGGCGGGCTTTTAGTTCCACATTTTTAGGATTGACCGCGATACCTTGGTCGGTCACCACAACATCAACCGTAGAACCAGGAGTGACAATCGTATTGACCCGCTTTGTCACGGTGGGAATACGTCCGCGTGTCAAAGGAGCAACAATGATAGAGAGTTTTGCTTCTGCCGCGGTATCACTATGGCCACCTGAAGCACCACGTAATAAGCCTTTAGAACCGGTGATGACATTGACGTTATAGTCCAAATCCACTTCCAAAGCACTGAGTACAACAATGTCTAGCTGTTTAACAGAAGCTCCTTTTGAGCTTGGATTGGCGTATTCGTTAGCGCTAATTTCGATATGATTTTTGTTTTCACCCAAAGATTTAGCGGCAAATTCATCAAAGCTTTGAACATCAAGAAGCGTTTTAATGAGACCACGTTTTAGCATATACACCATAGTCCCCGTAATTCCGCCAAGTCCAAAACTAGCATGAATGTTTTTTTCTTCCATCTTTTCACTTAAAAATACCGTGGTAGCAAGAGAGGCGCCACCCGTTCCTGTTTGAATGCTAAATCCCTCTTTAAACAGTCCGGAGTGTTCAATGAGTTTTGCTGTATGTCCCGCGAGCAATAACTCTTTTGGATTGGTTGTCATACGGGTTTCTCCCGCGCCAATTTTAGAGGGGTCTCCCACCTCATCAACAATAACAACAGCATCGACTTGGTCTTGATGCAGACTTGCGGGCACATTTGGATACTCTTCTAAAGACTCACTCAATACAACAACATAATCCGCATACTGCGCGTCAATCATCGCATACCCTAATGAGCCGCATTTGGAACGTCCAGAATAACCATTGGCATTACCAAAAGCATCGCAAACAGGTACGCCTAGAAAAGCAACATCGATTTTAAGTTCACCCGATTTGAGTAGGTGAACACGTCCGCCGTGTGAATGAATTTGTACTGGTTTTTCCATCAAACCTTTTGAGATGGCCTCGCCCAGTTTGCTACGAAGTCCTGAAGTATAAATTTGTGTCACAACCCCGTTTTTGATGTGTTCAATGATAGGGTCATGCACGGACGCAAGTGAGCTAGAAGCTAACGTAAGGTCTTTAAAACCCATGTTGGCAATGATGTCCATGACTTTATTAATAATCAAATCACCGCCACGGAACGCATGATGAAATGAAATCGTCATGCCATCTTTAAGACCAGAACGTTTAATTGCCGCTTCAATACTATCGCAAAGCTTACTGGTTCGCTCATCGCCTTTTATTTTGCTTTTACATGTAAAAAATGGCGCACCAATTGGTGTTAGGGAATTTTGGTTATAGTGTTTTTCGATATCTTTCATTCTTCTACTCCTAATACGCCTGAAGCTTTGGCTAAATCTAAAATCCATTCGGCTCGTAAAATAATGGGCGCATCGACCATTTTACCGTCTAACGAAACAACTCCAAGTCCGCGTTCTTTTGCATCTCGCGCCGCCTCAAGAACTTCAATCGCCCAGTTAATATTTTTTTGACTTGGTGCAAACGCATTATGAAGCCAAGGAATTTGATTAGGATTGATGAGTGATTTTCCATCAAAACCAAGCCCTTTAATATACTCTACTTCGTGCATAAACCCCTCTTTGTCTTTCACATCCGAAAAGACAGAGTCAAATGCACCAATTTTTGCCGCACGTGCTGCCAATAAGATTTGATTACGCGCTGCCATCAACTCATTTCCCTCTTTGGTACGTTGTGTACGCAAATCGCGAACAAAATCTTCCGCACCCAAAGCAATGCCCATCATACGGTCTGAACTTCGAGCAATATCTACCGCACTCACGACACCAAGCGCACTTTCAATCGCGGCTAAAAGCATCGTCTTTTTTGAACTCCCAATCTCTTTTTCAATACGCTCAATCTCGCGTTCCATGTCTAAAACGTCTTGAACCGTATCGGTTTTTGGAAGACGAACGATATCAACACCTGCTCGTACAACGGCTTCAAGGTCACGTAAACCAAATGGAGTATCTAAAGGATTGACACGAACCGCTGTTTCAATATCTTTATACGTAAAATGTTGCAATGCATGAAAGACCATCATACGTGCTGAATCTTTTTCACTAAGGGCTACGGAGTCTTCTAAATCAAACATAACCGTATCGGGTTTATAAATAAATGCATTGCATACCATACCCGTGTTTGAGCCTGGGACAAATAGCATACTTCTTCGTAATTTTTGTTTCATAGCGTACTCCAATCAGGCTCGCTAACGCCCATTGCACGTAAAAGCGCTGTTTGAACTCTGGCTTTTATGACATAATCCAGCGCTCCTTTATCTTGAATCAACAGCTTAACACCTTCAACTTTCATGGCTTTGACGGTCTCAAGGATTAAAGCTTCAATCGCATCACCGTAAATTTCAGCAACACTACTCTCCAACTCTATCGTTATCCCAGCATTTTCTACTGGCATCACGCGAACATAAACATCGCTTGATTCCAATGTCCCTGCGTGGGCAGGTTCTAACTTTTTGCTCATTTTTGCTCCTCTGTTGTTGCCAACATTGTTTCTATTAATGCGTATGTAGTCGGTGGCACAAGATGTGCTATCTCATCCAAACGCCTTTCTTGCATCAGTTTTCTGACCCTTGAAGCCGAAATCGGCTCGCCGTTATACTCAATGCGCTCAAGCTCAACCACCGAAATGGGCGGAAATTCGCTAGGGCGCGCAAGGAGTTTTTTCATTTGTAAATTGTACTCGTTTGTCACGACACATAAAGGCTCCATACCCACAAAACGGTGTGTAATACCCAGTTGTGGCGCTAAATGATTTCGAAAGATATTCAAATCAAGTTCCGTATACAATGAATCAATCTGACGTTTGTCCTTGATAAAATAGGTCGGAAACGTCGCTTTCGAAATAATATAGTCTGAGCCCTCATGTATCGTGAGGTTTTTTATATCCGCTAAGCCTTCTTGAATCAGGCGATAACGGTCTTCAAATTTAAAAAAAGAGGCATCCTCTTTCACCACAAACAGATGTACCCAATCCGATTGCTGACACGCTTGTTCCACCAAATAACGATGTCCCAATGTAAAAGGGTTACAATTCATGACCAAACTACCAACGACTTCTGCTGTATGCTTATATTTACGAAGTCTTTTCTTGTACAGGTCAATATTATAACTATTTTCCATCAAAATAACTTGTTGATGCGCTTGTTCAATATACTTAAATCCACACGATTCAAACACCTCCTCATAGATAGGTTTTGTAAATAAAAACAGATCATGCCTGCCTTCGCGAAACGCGACATTGAGAAGTTCACTCATTAAACTAAGCGCCAACCCTTCTCCGCGAATACTCTCATCTAAAGCAATATTTTTAAGCACTCTCCCACTCAAACCTCCGCACGCTACGATACGATCATCCTCTTTTGCGACAACAAAAATCTCGACGTCCTCAGACATCTCCAAATCAACACTCTCTAAAAAATCTCTAATCTTCTGTTTCCTCACCATACTTGTACTTGGAATCTCAGAGAAAACAAAACTCATGACTGCTCTTTTTTACGTACGTATTTGACAAACACAGGAGCAACGCTCATGACCAATAAAAGCCTGATAATATGGTGTAACGCTACATACGGTAGATTTGCTCCTACAATAATAGCAATGAGGTTCATCTCAGATTGACCACCTGGAGAAAAAGCCAATACAATAGATAAGAGAGGAAATTCCGTCATGTAACTGACAAAAATCACAAACAAAGTTGCAATCAATGCCAAAATAATAAAATATCCCAATGTTTGGAAAAGAACTTTCGTGATTTCTTTAAAACTCACTCCAACAAAGACAAAACCAACGGTTGTTCCTAAAATAAGCTGAATCAAACGAATCACTTCATTGGGTGGACGAGAGCTGACCCAGCCTGAACCGTAGATAATCGCACCTAAAAACATAGGGCCTATCATCGTTCCACCAGGTATTTTAAGCTTTAAAGCTCCCCACCATCCGATTAACGCACAAATCGTAATAATGACCATATCGTGAGGATTGCTGTTTAAAAAAGATTGAGTAATACTGCGGTTGCCACTTAAAGAGACATGGGAGAGGTATTGAATCACGAAAGGGAGGGTGAATACGATAAATAAAAGTCGTGCTGATTGGGTGAGTGTCACACGATACACATTTGCACCCATTGCTTCTGCGAGGGTAATCATTTCTAAAAGTCCCCCTGGCATTGCGCTAAAATACGCTGTCATTTTATCGAACTTCAACCATTTTGAGTAATACATCACGCCACAAAATGTCACGAGAATCACAAAAGGCAAAATCAGCACAATACTAGAGATAAAATCGCCTAAATAGTGTAAAATAGTCGGATTGAAAGCACTCCCAACAGTAATGCCAAGCACGGCGCGAGCAGGCGACGAAAACATTTTGGGTGCACGAATCGTAAGAGAAGGAAACCTACTCGCAATTGCAATTGCACAAATAGCACCTAAAAGCCAAGGCAATGGTGTATTGATGTATGAAAAAAGTATGGCTCCTATCAACCCGATTAACAGTGCTGTCAATACTGGTAAAAAGCCTTTAAGCCATTGCATTGAAAAATCCATTCAAATGGTTTAATAAGTGATAAAAATAGTACCTTTTTTTTCATTAAGAATAGATAAGATAAAATGGCTCAGAATTGGCTATTTTTGGTTATTTTGTGCATAAAGTTTGGTAACATTAAACCAGGCTTTTTTACGTTTAATACAGAGATGATTTTAAGGTTAATTAATGCAAATAAAACGTTTTTTTTTCTCTTTAGGTAGCGGGCTGCTTCAGAAGTTAGTCGTTTTTTCTATTTTACTCGTTTTGGGAACATTACTCACGTCTATTATTTTTCTGGGAAATATTCTTCAAAGTATCGTTGAAGACCAAATCGGCCAACGCGCTTTGGCTATTTCAAAGACAATCTCTTTGATGCCAGAAGTGATTAGACTGGTCGAACAAAAAGACCCTCACCATCTACTACCCAATATTATTTCGCATATTGAAACTCAAATTGATGCCAGGTTTATCGTTATTGGAGATAATAATGCCATACGGCTTACGCACCCAACGCGAGAATTGATTGGAAAGCATATGATGGGAGAAGACAATGACCAAGCGTTAAACAATGGTGCCTATTATGTCTCTAAAGCCACAGGAACGCTAGGTCCTTCCATACGAGGCAAATCCCCTGTCATTAATGAAAAAGGTGCTATTGTAGGTATCGTTTCGGTGGGATATTTGGAGGAAAATGTTAAAAAAATTATCGCGCAACGCCATCAAGAATTTTTAACCTACTTCTATCTTGCTATTCTCATCACGCTCTTTTTGGCATTTGCCATTGCTTCACGCATTAAAAAAACGCTTTTGGGATATGAACCAACAGAAATCAGTCGCCTCTATCTTGAAAAAGAAGCCATTTTAAATGCGGTCAAAGAGGCAATTATTGCGACAAATATCCACGGTGAGATTACCCTCAGCAATGAAGTGGCGAAACTCTATTTTCATTTGGATGAAAACGCAAAAACGCCGCTCTCTTTACAAAACGCACTTTTTACATGTAAAGAGATGAAAGATGCCAATATCGAGATTGACGGTATTGAATACATTTGCAATCTCTCTCCTATTATTCACGATAACCGCACCATCGGCATGGTGGCAAGCTGTCGTAAAAAAGAGGAAATTGATGCACTTGTATGGGAGCTAACACGTGTAAAACAGTATTCAGAACGCTTACGCGAAAAAAAGCATGAGTTCTCAAACCTCTTGCATCTGATCTCTGGCTACATTCAAATTGGCGAATATGAAAAAGCCATTGAGCTGATTAGTCAAAATCATCTACCCGATGAGCAGACGATTGAACATTTTCAGCATTTTATCCACGACCCTGTCGTCGCCTCTATTTTTATAGGCAAATACTATTTTGCTTTTGATAAAGGCGTGACCCTCAAACTGGATGAGAACAGCTCCATTCAAGCCGCCATTGAGCCAGCAGTTTCAAAACATTTACTCACCATTTTAGGCAATATCATTAACAATGCGATTGATGCGGCTGAAAACAGTGAACGCAAAGAGGTATCGGTTTTTGCAACCGATATAGGCAATGACCTTATTTTTGAAATTGAAGACAGTGGCGGAGGAATCGAAGCACCTTTGTTAGAACATATTTTTGAAAAAGGGTTTACCACCAAAGGCGAATTGCACAGCGGTTACGGACTCTTCTTTGTCAAAAGCACGTTAGAATGGCTTGGTGGTTTTGTCTCCATAGACAAAGGAAATTATGGTACTATTATCACGATTCATATTCCAAAAGGTGGGCAGCATGCTTAAAGTTTTAATTGCTGAAGATGATCCGAGAATTGCACTTTTGCACCAAAATATGGTCGAAAAAGTCGCTGGATTTGAAGTCATATCCATTGCCAATACCATTAGCGAACTTAAAGAATATGTCGCATTAATGAATCCTGATTTAATCCTTTTAGATGTCTATTTTCCCGATGGCAATGGTATCGACTTTCTAGAATGGATGCGTAGTCATTCTATCAGCAGTGATGTCATTTTAATTACGGCGGCAAAAGAGATGGCTTCTTTAGAAAAATCCCTTCGTTATGGCGTTTTTGATTATCTGATTAAACCCATTATGTTTTATCGCTTTTGCGCTTCTTTGGAAAAATTTGTGACCTACAAAGAGAAACTCTTTACCAAAGCCGAACTCTCACAAAATGCGGTGGATGAGCTCTTCGATAAAAAAATGCAACCCACCAAAACACTACAAGTCACTCTCCCCAAAGGCGTCGATTCTATTACACTTGAAAAAATTTTAAGCGTTTTACATCAAAGCGATACTTTTTATTCCGCGAGTGAAATTGCAGACAAGTTGGGGCTAAACCGTACAACGGCACGCCGTTATCTGGAGTATTTGGTTTCAGCAACCAAAGTAGATGTTGATTCTCTATACGGTTCAGTAGGTCGTCCTGAGCGTAAATACAAGCTCAGAACAACCACTTATTCTTAACTATTTTTTGCCAAGTGCAAATTTTTTAGATATTCCTTTTGCAAGAATAGGAACCAATAAAATAAGCAGTGTCATTCCCCAAAGAATCCAATTAATAGTGCCTTGGAAAAGGATGTTTATTTCACCACCACTCATGGCAAATGCACGTCTTAGATTGTCTTCCATAATTTTTCCAAGAACAAAACCCAAAATAACAGGCGCCATTGGATAATTAAGCTTACGTAAGAAATAGCCTAGTACACCTAAAATAATGGTCAGCAATAAAGCAAAAGTGCTGGTATTAACCGAGTAAACGCCGACAAAAGCCAGTACAATAACCGAAGGTACTAAGAGCCAATACGGTACTTGTAAGATTTTTGTGAAAACTCTCACCAATGGAAAGTTGATAATGAGTAACATCACATTACCAATATACATCGAAGCAATTAATCCCCACACCAATGTCGGCTGCTCCACAAAAAGCATAGGACCAGGATTGATATTATAAAGCATCAATGCGCCCAATAAAACGGCTGTTGTTCCGCTACCTGGTACGCCAAGGGTTAGCATTGGAACCAATGCCCCACCAGCACATGCGTTGTTAGCCGATTCTGGAGCGGCAAGTCCTCTCATATCACCTGTTCCAAACGTGCCCTCTTTATCGGATATCTTTTGGGCAATCGTATACGAAACTGCACTGGCTATTGAAGCACCTGTTCCAGGTAATACCCCAACGACAAAGCCGATAATAGAGGAGCGAACCATCGTCCATTTACACAGCATCAACTCTTTCATGGTAATGTACACACGGGTAATCTTTGGCATTTCAAAATCGTCACTGCTGTGATGTTCTAACATCAGCATAATTTCACTCACGGCAAAAAAGCCAACAATGACGGTTAAAAATTCAAAACCATCGTACAATTCTGCTTCACCAAACGTAAAACGCATTACACCCGTTGTTGAGTCTACACCTACGATACCAACCGCTAAACCGATGATGACACCAATCATACTTTTAATAGGATTGGAACCCATCAGCGCAGAAATCGTTGCAAAAGCAAAAATCATTAATACAAAATACTCAGCGGGTCCAAAATAAATCGCGATACTAGCAAGAAGTGGTGCAAAAAAGGTTAAACCAATAATAGAGATAGTGCCGCCGACAAAAGAGGCAACGCCTGAAAGTGCAAGAGCCGGTCCTGCAAGACCTTTTTGCGCCATGGGGTAACCATCCAGTGTTGTAAATACAGCCCCAGCGTCACCGGGCACATTAAGAAGAATACTGGAAATCCTGCCTCCAAACTCTGCACCATAATAGATACCAGAGAGCATAATTAACGAAGACTCAACAGGAAATCCTAATGTATAGCAAATCGGTAATAAAATCGCAACACCATTAATGGGTCCAAGCCCTGGTAGGGCACCAAAAAGTGTCCCAAGAATACTTCCTAAAAACACTAAAAAAAGATGTGTTGGCGTTGCGGCTACCGCAAAGCCATGCGCTAATGATGTAAAAACGTCCATCATGGCTAGGCTCCTAATATCTTAGCGAAAAGGGTACCTGCTGGAAGAGGCACTTCAAGAAGGTAATGAAAGAGCATATAAACGACCAAACTAACACCTATTCCAGAACCAAATGCTTGCAACGTTGTACCTTTAAAAATCTTGGAAAGAAAAAATACGAGCAATGACGTTGCCAATAAAAAGCCAAGAAAATTAAATGTTACTTCATAGATGATGAGTAATAAAACGATCAATACGGTTTTAAGATTCGTATTTAATCCTGGAAAACGTGCTTGTTTTGGTTTGACAATCACAACGACGGAAAGTAAAGCCAATGCTCCACCGATAAGCACAGGAAATGTCTTAGGTCCTAGAGGATCATACGAAAAAGGGACTTCCAATGAAAGTCCCCCATACAGTATAAAAAGACCTAACAGGAGTAAAAAGACTCCAAAGGCTCTGTCGATCATTTGATAAGTCCTGCTTCACGTGCTAATTCTCTGAATTTTTGGACTTCAGATTTGACAAATGTGTCATATTCTTTACCGATTTTAGTAAATGGATAAAGTCCTCTTGCTTCTCTCTCTTTCGCAAACTCTTCTGTTTTTACCAATTTTTGAAGTGTTTCTACCCAATAGTTGTACTCTTCATCGGTGACTTTTGGTCCAAGATAATACCCTCTCCAAATATGCCATGTGACATCAAAGCCTTGCTCTTTTGCCGTTGGAATGTTGTGCATGACACCAGGAAGTCTCTCTTCTGAGAGCACAGCGAGTACTTTATATTTTCCAGAACTCATTTGACCTGAGAATTCTGCGATATCACCAGGATAAATTTGAATATGATTTCCAAGAAGAGCTGTTAAAGCCTCTCCACCACCTTCAAATGCAACGTATTTCATGTCTTTTGGATTAATGCCGGCAAGTTTAGCAATGAGTGCTGCTTTCATCCAGTCTTGAGAACCAATTGAACCACCAGAACCAAGGGCAAAACCTTTTGGATTTGCTTTTAAATCTGCAACCAATTCAGCAAGCGTATTCCATTTGGCATCTGCTTTCACAATAACCGCACCGTAGTCTGTACCAAGTGCCGCTAACCATCTCACAGCATTTTCATCAAATTGACCAAATTTTCCTTGGGCAATATTCAATGCTGAACCCGCACTGACAGCAACGACCATGTCTGGATCGTTTGGACGCTGACCAATCACATGGTTATAAGCAACCGCGCCGACACCGCCGGGCATAAAATTGACGATCATCGGTTTACTAATAATTTTAGAAGCACCTAACGAATTTGAGAGCAAACGACACGTAAGATCAAACCCGCCACCCGGTTTTGCAGGTGCTAAACAGACTGGTTTGCTCGGTTCAAAGGCTTGTGCAGCACCACTAAGTGCAACAAGAGCAGCTATGCTAGTTACAATTTGTAACATTTTATTCATTCTGACTTCCTTTTGTTGAAATTTTACACATAGTAGCACGATAAACTTTTCCAAATCAAGATAAAAGACATTTTTTGCTTTTATAACATATTGTGTATAAAGTGCATAAAATTTATTGATACATTTTGAAACATTTATACGCTTTTAATAGTCAAATGAACATTTTATTTCTCACTTTAAGAAATAAAAAAAAGCATTTTTGTGTATGAAATTCATTCAAAAAATATTAAACAACATCGCGTTATACTAGTCTTATTGCAACGATAAGGTATTATCAATGAAACAATGGACAATTCTATGCGGTATTCTCATGATACTTTCTTTTCCATTTTTAGCGAATGCATCCCCTGAACCTACGGAAAGATATCCTCTTCAAAGACCTTTGATTTATAGCCAAACATCGTGGGAACCTTTAGTATTTGTCAATAATCATCACATCAGCGGTATGATTGTCGATTACTTGCATTTGTTAGAATCAAAAACGTCTCTTCGTTTTGCTTATGCTTATGATGACAACTGGAGTTCTGTTCTTAATCATTATGACACGGGGATATTAGATATTTTACCCGGACTTATTGCGATTGATGTTGCTCCACGAGAAATCGTCAGCAAACCTCTTTTTAAATTTAAATTGGTTTTAGCAGGACTTAAGACAGAGCACTTTATCACCAATCTAGAACAAGTTCAACAACAAAAATTGGTCGTAGCAGTGGGGGAAGATTCTTCTGCTTTTCATTACCTTCAAAAACATTATCCTACGATTAAGACCTATTTTGTGCAGACAATAGAAGAAGGGTTAATGGCTGTTGAACATAAAAAAGCCGATCTTTTTTTAGAGATGTCGCCTATTGTAGGGTATGCTTTACAAAACAGTGGACTGACAAAGATGAAAATTGTCGGAATTCTAAAAGATGAACTTGCTTTAGTGATTGCGATGAAAGATGGCGCTTTACTTCCAATTATTAATCAAGGCATTGATGCTATCAGCCAAGAGGAGTTAGACCAGCTTTATAAGCGTTATATTAAAGTTGATATTCAAGCTAAAACAGATTATTCCCTTCTTCTAAAAGTGCTTTTAATTGCATTGCTCTTCTGTGTTGGATTTATTTTATGGCTTTTAATCCTGAAACGTGAAATCAAAAAACGAAAATTAGCAGAAGAAAAAGTGACTCTTACCAACCAACGCTTGCAAAAAGCGGCTGAAGAGTTAAAAATAGCCATGGCAAAAACGGCACATGCCCACCAAGCCAAAAGTCAATTTTTAGCCAATATGAGCCATGAGATACGCACGCCGATGAACACTATTATTGGTATGACGGAGCTTATTTTACGCAAAGATTTGCCTGAAAAGGAGCGTCACTATTTAAAAAAAGTTGCAGAGGCATCGCATCATCTTCTGGATATTATTAACGATATTTTGGATTTTTCTAAAATTGAAGCCAATAAAATTCAACTTGAGTCCATTCCTTTTCAACTTGAAGAATTAATTGTTTCTGTTACTGACCTTACGAGTATTCGCGCGCAACAAAAGGGATTGGAATTACTGATTGATATTGGAAATGCTCCTGCGTACCACTATAAAGGTGACCCACTTAGGCTCAAACAAATCCTTTTAAATCTTGTCTCGAACGCCATTAAATTTACCAATGAAGGTGAGATTATTATCCGTTTAAAAGCATCCCCTGAGCAAGAAGGAACACAAGTTATTCGCTTTGAAGTCAAAGACACGGGCATTGGTATTACCCCTGAACAGATGAATGTGTTATTTAACGCTTTTTCCCAAGCAGACATGTCTACAACGCGCAACTACGGAGGTACAAGGCTTGGTCTTTCCATCGCACAAGGACTTGTGATGATGATGGGCGGTGAAATTCGTTGTGAAAGCGTTTTTAATGAAGGCAGTACATTTTGGTTTGAAATACCACTGCGTATCGATACCTCTTTTAGTGTACCATCTCAAACACTGATGACAAAAGCACTTAAAGTTCTTGTCGTTGATGATAACGAAACGGCCCTTGAAATTTTTGCCGAAATTTTTTATAACTTTGGCGTGGGATGCGTTACATGTAAAGATGCTCATGAGGCCATAACACTGCTCAATGAAGGGTTTGAAGCCGATGTTGCAATTATTGATTGGAAAATGAAAGGAATTGATGGCATTGCGCTTTTCAACCTCATTGAAAAACAATATGAGCATCAAATTGCTTCCATTATGATGGTAACCGCTTATGATAAAGAAGAACTCATTGAGAAACTAGGTGAACAACAGCCTTATGCCATTCTTGTCAAGCCCGTCACCTCTTCAACCCTGTTTGACACCCTAATTTCGATGTACGGACATAAGCGCCTTGTAGAGCCAGTACAAGACTCCTTTGAAGAAACCATTCTGCCACTATCTTTAGCGGGATTACATATCTTAGTCGTTGAGGATAACCCTAGTAATCAAGAAGTAGCGCACGATATGCTAGCAGAAGAAGGAATCCTTGTTCATATAACGTCCAACGGGCAAGAAGCAATTGATTGGCTCCTAAAAAATGAGATTCCCGATATGATTTTAATGGATTGCCAAATGCCTGTTTTAGATGGATTTGAGACTACCCACAAAATTCGTACCGAGTTGCATCTTGAAATTCCCATTGTCGCGATGACGGCAAACGCGATGAAGGGAGACAAAGAAAAGTGTTATGCTTCGGGAATGGATGGGTATATTTCAAAACCCATCGACTCAAAAAAATTACTGGCTGAAATTGCCTATTTTTGTAAAAAAACCGCTCCCATTGCCTCTAAACCAACACCACAAGTCTCTTTTACCCTCGAAGGTATTGATAGCATTCATGCGATTGAGCGACTCGGGGGCAATGTTACATTGTACCGCCAACTGTTAAAAACATTTGCTAAAGAGCAAATTTATTTTATTCAAAACTACCAAGCGTGTGTTCGTGCCAATGATTTCGAGGGAGCAAAACGTTTATGCCATACCCTCAAAGGTATTGTAGCAACATTAGGCATCGATGATCTGGTCGAATTAGCACAACAAGCAGAACTTTCAGAGCACCCTATTTCTGAAGATTCTTCACTTTTAAAAGCTATTGATACCAAAATACGTTCATTGAGTGCTATAATTCAGACGTTAAGCCAACAAGACACCGACATCAATGAACAACCTTTGCATAGTATTGACGAACAAACGCTTTTAGCATTAATCGAAAAATTGCGTAGTGCAGATGCAACGGCATTGGATGATGCTGCGATGTTAGAACACTCTAAAGATATCCGTCTTTTGGAAGCCTATGAACAGATTAAGTCATTTGAATTTGAAAATGCCATTTCATTAATTGAGCCTCTTCTTGAAACATTACATGCAAACACTATAGCAAAAGGGTAACGTATGTCGGAATATAAAATGGAAACAATTTTACTGGTGGATGATACGCCTGAAAACTTAATGGTTTTAAGTGAAATTTTAAAACCATTCTATAAAGTCAAAGTTGCTAATAATGGCATTAAAGCTCTTAATCTTATCGCAAGCGGCGATATTCCGGATCTGATTTTACTCGATATTATGATGCCAGAACTGAATGGCTATGATGTCTGCAAAAAGCTCAAAAGCGATCCTCTCACACGCAATATCCCCATCATTTTTGTGACAGCACTGACCGATTGTGCAGATGAAGCAGAAGGACTTGGGTTAGGAGCGGTTGATTATATTACAAAACCTGTGAATGCTTCTATCGTATTAGCTAGAGTCAATACCCAAATATCTCTCCTACAATACCAACGTAACCTTGAGCAAAAATTGGAAGAACGAACGGAAGAAATTGTTCTAACAAGGATGGAAGTCATTCGTCAATTAGGGTGTGCCGCAGAATTTAAAGACAATGAAACGGGAACACATATTTTGCGTATGAGTGCTTATGCCAAAATGATTGCTGAGAAAATCGGCCTTGACAATGTAAGAGCAGAGCTTATTTTTCTCTCAGCGCCTATGCATGACATTGGTAAAATTGGTACACCCGATCATATTCTTAAAAAAGAAGGCCCTTTGACACCAGAAGAGTGGGAAGTTGTTAAAAAGCATCCGCTACAAGGAGCCAATATCATCGGCAATCATCAATCCTCTTTACTACAAACAGCGCGCATCGTAGCACTCACTCACCATGAACGTTTTGATGGCAAGGGGTATCCGTATGGCATCAAAGGGTATGATATCCCTCTTGTTGGACGCATTGTGGCCATAGCCGATGTTTTTGATGCCCTGACTTCAAGACGCCCCTATAAAGAGGCATGGAGTTTTGAGCGAGCGGTAGAATATTTGGTTGAACAAAAAGGACAACACTTTGACCCAGAGCTGGTCGATTCATTTCTAGCGTGTATCAATGAAATCAAAACCATTATGACGCAATTCCACGATGACCCTAAAAAAGACAGCTAACGATTTACATGTAAAACTAACGCGCAAGCCCTTGTTTGAGTTGAAATACGAAAAAAAATGTTGCGAGAGTCACCAAAGCTAGAAGCCCAATAAAAACATGCCAACCAAGGTATTCGTAAAAAACACCCGGTGCAAACGTTCCTATGGTTCCGCCTGCATAATAAAACGAAAGATACAAACCATTGGAAATAGCTCTTTTTTCATGGGCAAGTTTACTAATCAAACCTGATGCTACCGAATGGACAATAAAAAAACCTGCACAAAAGATAAACATACCACTAAACATCACGATATAGTTGTTAATATGAAAAATTTGAAGCCCAATTACGTAAGTGATAATACCAATAGCAATGGTTTTCGTTTCGTTTCCAAAAAAGCGAATTAACCATAAAATACGAATGGAGACAATAAATCCAATAATATAGCCCGCATACATCATACCGACTTTACCATAGCCCATACTTGAACTGAGGTTTTTCAGTTGAAAAGGCAAGAAATTAAGAACCGCTTGGAAGACGAAGAAGATGAAAAACATCATTGCATAGATATTGAAAAAGCTTTTATTTTTCAAAACATCCATAATCTGAGAAAAACGTGGTTTAACAAAATCAACTTTCACCTCTTCACTGACGTAATGCAAACAACCGTACATCAAGATTAAAGCAACGCCAAGCAGAATAAAAAAAAGCCTCCAGCCAAATAGGTCACTCAAAATGCCAGAAAGCAATCTTCCCACAAAACCACCCAAAATCGTCGCGCCAATATAATAACCTATGGCTTGTTGCACTCTCTCTTTAGGCGTAATAAAACTAATATAACTCATCAAAGAGGTTAAAACGGCAGGAATTAAAAGGCCTTGAAATGCGCGAATTCCCAAAAGAATCGGGTAGGTGTCACTCCACGCAAAACACAATTCTAGCACGCCTAAGAGCAAAACGGCATTTCTCAAAAAGTGCTTAGACGATAATGTCTCTAAAATATAACCGTACAAAATTGGTGCAAATCCTAAAGGGAGCATAATGACCGTCGTAAAAATAACGGCCTCAAAACGGCTTAGGCTAAACTCTTTTTCAAAAAGCGGTTGAATGGGCTGAACGGCATACAGCGTACACAGCGTTAAAATAGTACACGTGTAGATAATAAGAAGTTGATAACGAGAGAGAAAGGAAAAAAGGGAGCTTACACTCCCCTTTTTATTTGTATTTGTCAATTTGAAAGTCCCAGAAAAACTCAATCCATTCGGTTGCTTCGCGTGCTGCAAAGTCCGGTCTAAGGAGTGCTTTATCTTTGTAAAATATGGAAGCTATTTTAAACTCGACCTCAGGGAATTGTTTACCTAAAACACGCTCTATTTCAATCATGGTTTCACCGCTATCGATAATATCATCCACAATGACAACGCGTTTTGCACGACTTAAATCGGGAATGTTAAAAATTTGGATGGTATCAAGTTTCCTAGTCTCTTCGTAATGAATCGAATTAATAGCATACAATGAGCGCATTTCCAAGGCTTCCGCTAAAAAATGTCCTAATGTCATACCGCCACGTGCCACGGCTAAAATGACATCGGGATTATAAACTCTCATCTCTTTGGCTAATGTATTGACATCAACTTTAAATTCTTCATAACTATAATATCGCACCTATATTTCCTTTTATTGAACGATGAACACAATTAAACTGACAAATGTCAGAAACGCTATACCGATGTTAATATCATGGTACTCTTTTTTAATCACCTTCACAATTAAGTAAGAGATAAGACCAAATGCCAAACCGTTGGTAATTGAAAACGTTAATGGCATCATAATAACAATCAAGAATGTTGAAACAGCAATGGCAGTATCTTTAAAATTAACATGAGAAAGCTCGCTAAACATCAAAACACCAACCATTACTAAAACAGGATAAATGGCATTTTCAGGGATAGCTTTAAACAAAGGCATCATAAACAAAGTTAAGACAAAGAACAATCCCGTCGCAACAGCCGTTAAGCCTGTACGCCCTCCTTCTTCAACACCACTAGCACTTTCAACAAAACTCGTCGTAGTTGAAACACCGACAAGGGCACCTGCTGCCGTTGCTAACGCATCTACTTCGAGTGTTTTTTGAAGCTCTTTTCCATCGTCTTTAAACAATCCTGCACGATAACCTACCCCAGCAAGCGTTCCGATAGAATCAAATAAATCGGTAATCAAAAAAGTAATGACCACAGGGAAAAGGGCTAAAGTTGCGGCAGATTTAATATCAAGTTCCAAGAAAATGGGGCTAATGGAAGAAGGCATTGAGAAAAATTCTGTCGGATACGGAGCCATTCCTGAAACCCATGCAACGATAGAGGTCACTAAGACAGCTAAAATAAATGCACCTTTAATTTTCCATGAGAAAAAAGCAAACACCAATACTAGACCTAAAACGCCTAAAAGAACATTTGAGCTTTTGAAATTACCGACACCCACTAAAACAGCAGGATTGGCAATAATCATACCCATGCTTTTCAAGCCAATAAATGCGATAAACGCACCAATACCCGCACTAATAGCACGACGTAAGTCGGTTGGAACACTTTTCATAATCCACACACGAAATTGCGTAAAAGAGAGAATAACAAATAAAAGACCTGAGAGAAAGACAACACCCAAAGCCGTTTGCCATGGCACTTTCATACCCAAAACAAGCCCAAATGTAAAATAGGCATTAAGTCCCATACCAACGCTCATTGCAATCGGCGTATTGGCCCAAAGACCATTAAGGACGGTTGAAAAAATGGTAATCAAAGCGGTTGCTGTGATTAGCGCCTCCATTGGCATACCTGTTTTGCTCATAATGATGGCATTAACAGGAACGATATACATCATGGTCAAGAAGGTTGTAAAACCAGCGGTTATTTCCGTTTTTACATTCGTACCATGTTCTTGAAGTTTAAAAAATCCCAAGGGTAATCCTTTATGTTTTATAATCCCTTTCAAGCAAAGCTTCAAAGGTGCATGTTTTCCACTATTATTGGTGCTTTATGCGGCTCAATCATATTAATACGCTTTGAGCTCATGGTATAAGCTGTCACGCTCTACCGCTTTAAATCCACTCGTTTCAATGAGTTCAAGAATCGCTTGTAGTCCTAAACCCTTAGCACTTTTAGCCCCTGCGGCAGATTGGATAGATTCGACTTCAATCGTACCATCAAGGTCATCAGCTCCGTACTCCATCGCAACGAGTGCTAAGTTGATAGTCGAAGTTGCCCAATATGCTTTAATATGATTGATATTATCGAGCATCAAACGGCTAATCGCAAAGGTTTTTAATATCTCGGTTGAACTTAAAAAATCTTCTACATGTAAATAATTATTGTCGCGTTGGTAAACGAGAGGAATAAAAGCGTTAAAGCCGTGTGTTTTATCTTGAAGCTCACGAAGACGTAGCATATGGTCAATGCGGTGCTCACGTTTTTCGACATGGCCAAAGAGCATGGTGGCATTGGACTCATGACCTCGTTTGTGCCACAATTCATGGATATGAAGCCACTGCTTTGAGCTTACTTTTCCTTTACAGATGTACTCTCGCACTTTCTCATCAAAAATTTCGGCACCACCCCCTGGCAGTGAATCTACGCCGTGCTCAATCATTTTGTCGATGACCTCATCAAAACTGAGTTTATATTCTGTTGCCAAAAAGTTAATCTCAGCCGCGGTCAAAGCTTTTACATGTAAAGAGGGAAAATGTTGTTTAATTTTTGAAAAGATTTCTAAATACCATTCCAATCCTGTCGCAGGATTATGCGCAGAAACCACATGCACTTCCGTAATGCCGTTTTTCATCGATTTTTCCAAAATGGCTAAAATCTCATCATGCGTCATGGTATAAGGATTGGGGTTTTTACGATTGGCAGAAAAGGCACAAAATTTGCAGATATCTTTACAGATATTGGTAGGGTTAATATGGCGATTGACATTGAAAAAGACTTTATCACCATGCAACGCGCGTCTTCTTGCATTAGCATATTTACCCAACGTAAAAAGGTCTAAATCATACAGCGCAATGCCATCTTCAAGGCTTAAGCGCTCATTGTTTTCAAGTTTTTCGATAAGAGTCATGGGTTACTTTCATTGTTTACTATTGTGGCTTTAAAAGCCCTTCATCTGTAAAGAGCAAAGCCCTTTAGCTACGTTAGCCTCTCGGCGCTAAAGCTTGCCAACGCTATTGGCAGAATGAAATTAAAGAGAGGATTTTAACAACTTTTTTTATAAAGAGAGGTTAAAAGGATTAAAAATACCATTTCATTAAGAGGGAGCTAAACTCCCTCTTCCTTCTCTTGTTTTACATGTAATCTTCTGGCTTATAGTTTTCGACCACAAAATCAATATCTTTATCCCCACGACCACTCAGATTCACTAAAATAGACTCATACGGTTTCTCTTTTGCTAACTTCATGGCAAAGGCTACGGCATGTGCACTTTCAAGTGCAGGGATAATGCCTTCATAATGGCTTAAGTCATAAAAAGCTTGAATGGTTTCAGCATCGTTTGCAATGCCCACTTTTGTACGTGAAATAGCGTTTAAATACGCATGTTCTGGTCCCACAGAAGGATAATCTAACCCACTCGCTACCGAATACACCGCTGCTGGTTCACCCTCCTCGTTTTTTAACATGATAGAGTTAAAACCATGCAAAATACCTTCGCTACCGTAGGTTAAGCTTGCGGCATGCTCACCGAGTTTTGTCCCACGACCACCAGGTTCCACTCCGTACATTTCACACGGGTCTTCAATGAAAGCAGAAAAGAGTCCCATAGCATTACTGCCCCCACCGACGCATGCGACTAGATTATCCGGTAAATTGCCTGTCATCTCTAAAAACTGCTCTCTAGCTTCGATGCCAACAACACTTTGAAAGTCACGAACCATCATGGGAAACGGATGAGGACCTACGACAGAGCCGATGCAATAAATGCTGTTTTCGGGGTCTTTTAGGTACGCCACAAATGCTGAATCTACTGCTTCTTTAAGCGTTTTTGCGCCAAACGTAACAGGTACAACTTTAGCGCCAAGGACACGCATACGAACCACATTGGGATGCTCTTTGGCGATGTCCACTTCGCCCATATGAATTTCACACTCCAATCCAAAATAGGCCGCGGCAGTCGCAAGTGCCACACCGTGTTGTCCTGCACCTGTTTCAGCAATCAGCTTTTTCTTGCCTAAATATTTGGCTAACAACGCTTCGCCCATGCAATGGTTAAGTTTGTGCGCACCCGTATGATTGAGGTCTTCACGCTTCAAATAAATACGCGCTCCTCCAACATATTCGCTCAAACGTTTTGCATAATACACAGGTGTTGGGCGACCTTGATAGTGCTTACGAATATCACGCAGTTCTTGAATAAAATTGTGTGAATTTCCAATCGTCAAATACGCCTGTTCTATTTTTTTAAACTGTTCAATCAGTTCTGGGGGTAAAAAGGCTCCGCCAAATTTTCCAAAATAACCATTCGCGTCCGGGAAAGCTCTTAAATACGGCTTTTGCATCATTACAATCCTTTACATGTAAAATCATTTAAAAACATTTTGGTCACAACTTAATCACTACATTAGCTTATCAAAAGCACATTTGATGTATTATAGCTTAACCATGAATAAAACTAGGAAATCCTGATGGAAATAGAAGAGATTATTGAAGACTTAATTGATAAAAATGCCGATGATTTTGAAATCTCCAAGCTCATCAAAGAGCACATCAAAAGTTATCTTGGTTCTCTCAATGAAATATTTATCGAAAATCAAGGCAAAGACTTTTTAGTCAAACACACCAAAAAAATCGACCAGTTTATTATGCTCATTTACAAATACACGTTGCGCAAATATTTTGGCAACTATATGCCGTTTGTCAATTCCATCCCCGTGGTACTTGTTAGCATGGGCAGTTATGGACGAGAAGAGCTGTGTGTCTACTCCGATATTGATTTGATGGTTGTCTATAAAGCAATTCCTGGCTACAACATCGAACCGATGATTCAATCCATGCTCTATCTTGCGTGGGATGCTGGAATGAAACTGGGGCATCGCACGCATAAATTAGAGGAATTGGTTCCCGCCAGTAATCAAGACTTAACGATTAAGACCGCTATGCTTGAGTCTCGTTTTCTTTGCGGCTCAAAACTGCTGTGGATGGAAACCGAACGTGAACTTTTAAAAATACAACGTTGGGAGAAGAAAGAGGTTATCGAACAAATCATTCATGCAAGTGAAGAGCGCCGTGCCAAAAATCCTATGAATATGGAGCCCAACATCAAAGAAGGTGTTGGCGGTCTTAGAGATGCCAACACGCTTTCGTGGATTTGTAAAGTTCTTTTTGGAAGTATTCGCATTCGAGACTTGGTGCCTAATATTATTGATGAAGAGGAGTACCGAGAATTTCGAAGTTCTTTAGAATTTTTATACCGCGTGCGTTCGGCTTTGCATTTAAGCGCTAAAAAGAAACAAGATATTCTCAATCTTGAATTTATCCCAGATGTGGCTCAAAAACTGGGCTTTGAGAATAAAATCCTTAAAAATGCACAAATGCAATTATCGTCTCGTACCTTTGCCTGCATGCATACGATTGATGTTACATGTAAAATTTTTACGCGCAAACTAACCGCTTCTTTACTGAGTGATCCGTCACGACTCAGCGCTTTAAAAAAAGGACGTATTGAAAAAGGGTTGTACATCGCTGATGACACCGTTTATGCCTCGTTCAAAAAACCTATACCGACGTTAAACCTTGTATTAGAACAACTGCAACAATTTGACGCACCTGAATTGTCCTTTGATATCAGTTATGTAAACTACATCAAACAAGCACATTTTGCACCGCATAACTCCAAGAAAACGTACAAGCAGTTCTATGCGCTTTTATTTCAACCCAATTTATATGCCCTTTACAGTGTGCTGTATGAAGCATCCTTATTACAACAACTGATCAAACCCTTTAAACATATCCTCAATTTGGCTCAATTTGATGGGTATCATAAATTGCCAGTGGATATTCATTCACTGCACACGCTCTATCACCTTGAAAACATCAAAGACCCGTTTATCAAATCGCTCTTTGATGACCTCTGCCCTGAAGGCAAAGCGCTGATGAAGCTCGTGGCATTTTTGCACGATATCGGCAAAGGGCGCAAAGGCGATCACAGCGAACTCGGTGCTAAAATTTTTAGAGCGTATGCCATGAAACTCGATTTTTCTGAACAAGCCATAGAAACAGCCATCATTCTCATTAAAAACCATACACTGATGAGCAATACAGCCAACCGCGAAGATATCTACAATGAAAAAGTGGTTTTAGCCTTTATTTCAAAACTGCAAAATCCTCAAATATTAAAAATGCTTTATATTTTGACCTATGCCGATATGAATGCCGTCAATGACAATATCTATACCAACTTTATTGGGAAACTCCTCAAAGAGTTTTACAACTATAGCATTGAGATGTTCGATAAAGAAGAATTGATTGATGAAACGACCAAACGCTTACGTAAAGAAAATAGCCTCAAAAAAACTCCAGAATTTTTAGCCTTGCCTAAAAATTTACAGAAAAAAGCGCTCTCAGTTCCATCAAATTTCTTTTTCCTCAAACTTAAGCCTAGTGCCATTATCCAAATCGTTAAGGAAGCAGAAGAGACACCTGAAAATTCATATCGCTATAAAATCAACAACGAAGATCATCTGAGCATCACCGTCATTCGAGGCAAAAGTTTTAACATCGGGTACTTGCTAGGAAAACTCTCCTATTTAGACCTTGTTCAAATGGATATTTACCAACTCTTTGATAACAAAAAGTACTTCCAACTTGACTTTAATGAGCGTGTCGATGAGAGTGATATTGAACTTATTTGCGAACTGATTGATAACTCTTTTGACATGAGCAAAAAAGCTTCTTTGAAAAAACCTACGATTTTACCAGGTGAAATTGATATTAACTTTGAACATTCAAAATCATACGCATTGATGCATGTCAAAACCAAGAATCAACATGGGTTAATGGCCTACATGATGAGTGTGTTTGATGAGCACGGTATTGACATTGCCATGGCGAAAATCCAGACCATTAAGAACAGAACGAGGAACCTGCTCTTAATTGAAAAGACAGCCCGCTTATGCGACAATGGGCAGAATATTTTAAACTTTTTTCTCTAAGAAAGGCAGTGAAACATGTGTGGTATTGTTGGCTATATTGGTACAAATGAAAAACGAAATTTTTTAATAAACGGTCTTAAAGAACTTGAATATCGTGGGTATGATTCTGCTGGCATTGCCGTCTTAAAAGATGGTGACATTTCCTCCTTTAAAGCAACGGGAAAACTAAGCAATTTAGCGCGAAAAGTAGAGCATTTTCATTCAGAAGGGTTTGGTGTTGGTATCGGTCACACCAGGTGGGCAACACACGGTAAACCCACAGAAGCAAATGCACATCCTCACTGGGGAGAATTTTCCTACATCATTCACAATGGTATTATCGAAAACTACAAAGAGATTAAAGATGAACTGCTCAAAGATGGCGTGACGTTTTTAAGCCAAACGGATACCGAAGTTGCCGTTCATCTTTTTGAAAAAAATGTTAAAAAGCTGGGCGATGCTTTTAGGGCATTTGAAGAGACGATTGCCTCTTTGCATGGGGCATATGCTATTTTGCTTATTACCAAAAAAGAGCCCGATGTTATCTTTTTTGCTAAAAATGCCGTGCCGCTTCTTTTAGGCAAAAGTGCGGAAAATGAAGTCTTTTTTAGCTCATCCGATGCACCCCTCATCGGTTTGGTTAAAGAAGTTGTCTATTTAGAAGATGGAGAGTACGGTTGGGCAAAAAATCAAGACATCATTTTGAAATATGCGCATCAGGAGAGACGATTGGATTTTAAACCACTCACACACGATAAACTCTCCGCACAAAAAGATGGCTACCGCTACTTTATGGAAAAAGAGATTTATGAACAATCTCAAGTCGTCACGGAAACATTGATGGGTCGCATCAAAGACAATGCCGTGGTGTTGGATGAACTAACAGCACTCGACTTCATCGCGATTGATGCCATCAAAATTTGTGCGTGTGGTACAAGTTACCATGCTGCCCTTAGCGCGAGCTATATGTTTGAACGCATGTCAAAAATCCGTTGCGATGTTGTTATCGCCAGCGAATTTCGTTACAAAGAGCCTTTATTGGATTCTCGCACACTGTTTATTGTGATTTCACAAAGTGGTGAAACTGCTGATACGTTAGAAGCGTTAAAAATGGCAAAAAAAAGCGGCATGCCTACCCTTGCTATTTGTAATGTCGATAATTCATCCATTGTTCGCACGGCAGACGTAACCATACTCACGCGTGCCGGTATTGAAAAAGGTGTTGCGAGCACCAAAGCGTTTGCAACGCAAGTAGTCACATTATGGCTTTTAGCGCTTTATTTAGGAGATATGCGAGGCCACATCTCTCCTGAGAGCATGCATCAAGAGATGGATGCACTGTTGCATTTACCACTCATTTTAAAAGTTAATGAATCTACCCATGAAAAAATCCGCCGCCTTTCCAAACGTTATTTGCACGGGCATGGTTTCTTTTTCATCGGGCGAGACCTCTTTTATCCGCTTGCATTAGAAGGGGCTTTAAAACTCAAAGAGATTAGCTATCTGCATGCAGAAGGCTACCCAGCAGGTGAAATGAAACATGGACCCATCGCACTAGCCGATAGTGAGCTCTTTACCATTGCCTTAATGCCAAAAAACCTTCTGTACGATAAAATGAAAAGCAATGTCGAAGAGTTAGGTGCAAGGGATTCTACTTTGTTAGTCATTAGTCCTGAAGCATTTGACTTAGCCGATGATTTTATCAAAACTTCCGCACACACGCATGTGATGAGCGAATTTTTTGAGATGATGGTCATTACGCAACTCTTAGCATTAGAAATTTCGATTCGTCTGGGGAACGATGTGGATATGCCCCGTAATTTAGCAAAAAGTGTCACCGTTGAATAATCACTTCACACAAAAATGAGGAATCAATGCAAAAAAAACTCTCGTTGATTATTGTTGGAACCATCTTTCTCTCGTTCATGCTGCTCATGGTCGTCTCTGCATTTTCCATACGCCATCTAGGGATGAAAAATGCCGAAGAGAAAGCTAAGATCATCGCTGATCTGGTGCAAGATGGTTTGACCGCACATATGCTCAGCGGCACAATGGAACAACGAGGCTTTTTTCTCGATAAAATTACACGAGCCAAGGGTGTTGAATCACTGTGGATTGTTCGGAGTGAATCCGTTGTTAAACAGTTTGGAAAAGGGCTGAATAACGAAACAGTTCGAGATGACATTGATGCTCAAACACTCAAAACAGGCGTGGAACATAGAGTCAATGAAGAGTCATCGCAAAGTGCGAAATTACGCATTAGCACTCCCTATATTGCGAACCAGCACGGCTCACCTAACTGCATGCAATGTCATCAAGCTAAAGATGGTGAAGTCTTAGGTGCGATTAGTATTGTTTTTGACATATCGGACTTACGTACCAATGGGATTTTAACATCACTTGCAATTTTCCTCTTTTCTATTCCTATTATGTTCCTAGTTTTTGGAGTCATACATCGTTCTACAAAGCCGTTGCTTGAGTTATTTAATTCGATTAATTTTGTGATGCACCAAGCAAAAAATGGTGATTACAGCAATCGTATTGAGTTCAATGGCAATGATAAAGAAGCTAAAAATGTAACCTACTGGATTAACTCTTTACTCAATAAGCTTGAAGGGACCCTCAATGAAATTGAAACCAGTGTCCGAAAATTTCTCGCATTAGCGCCTACGGATCATTCAGACCTTCTCATTGATGCTAAAAATGTCGTCCATGAGCTCTCAGACATTTACCAATTTAAGCGCACTATCGAATTTGATGAGGATAAAGAACACATTTACAAACGCATTGGCACCATTTTACAAAAAGATTTTGGATTGAGCAATTTTATTCTGGTAGAATCGAATAAAGAGTTCATTCAGCCTACGGTTGTTTTCAACGCTTCTACACATAAAACCAATGTCAATCCAGTATGCCGTGCTTTGCGAACAAAACAGTCGGTCTATTCAGATCAATTTCACCACATTTGTGAATCGTGCAAAGATGTTTTTGCACATCACGTATGTGTCCCCTACGCTATCAGTGATAATTTTGAATTGCTCATTGGTATTTGGGCGGCGACACAAGAAGAGCTAGACCACATCAAAACTTATTTGCCTAAAATCCAAAATTATATCGATGCCGCACGCCCAGAGTTGGTCAATAAAAACCTGATGCAAATTCTTAAAATTTCCTCTACAACCGATGCACTCACAGGTCTTTACAACCGAAAATATTTGGATGAATACATCGAAAAAGCACTCTCACAAGCCAAGCGCAACAATATTGTTTACGGTGTTTTAATGCTAGACATCGACTTTTTTAAAATGGTCAATGATACGCATGGGCATGATATTGGCGATAAAGCCATTCAAGCAGTTGCTAAAATTTTGCAAGAAAATATTCGTGAAGCGGATATTGCTTTTCGTTTTGGTGGCGAAGAATTTTTACTCTTGTTGTACCAATGCGATGCACAGATGGTTGAACAAATTGCCAATAAAATCCGTATTCTGTTTGAAAAGACGCCTATCCGTGCCAATAATGGTGTTACCTTTTACAAAACGCTCAGTGTCGGCGTTTCGTTTTTTCCAAGTGATGCTGACTCGTTATGGAAGTGTATTAAATTCGCGGACATCGCTTTATACAAAGCAAAAGAGAGTGGTCGTAACTGTGTGAAATGCTTTACGCCAGAGATGATGGAATCTGATCTCCAAAGTGAATTTTAATTACGCATGAGTAAGTTTTACCGCGTCTATGTTGAGCTGACGAATATCTGTGGGCTGAAATGCAGTTTCTGCCCACCACGAGAGCAACCTACACAAACGATGTCTCTTCCTTTTTTCACGCATGTATTACAAGAGCTGATGCCTTACACTAAAGAGATTGCATATCATATGGGTGGAGACTCCCTTACGCTTTCCAATCTCGAAAGCTATCTGGACATTACGCATCAAAAAAATTTCAAAGTCATGCTTACTACCAGCGGGTATTATCTCTGTAAACATTCGATGCAGACACTGTTACATCCGGCGATTAAGCAGCTGAATATATCACTTAATAGCTTCAATAAAAACCAGACATCACTTTCGTTTGATGCCTATATGGACGCTATTATCAAAGTATGTAAGGCGAAATTAGAACACAACAAAACGATGTTTATCAATCTGCGCTTATGGAATCTCGATGCGCAACACAGTGAAAAGTTGTTTAATGAAAAGCTTTTTGCGTATCTTGAAAAAGCATTTAACACCTCTTTACATGTAAAAACTTCTTTAAACCAAAGCACGCGTTCCATCAGGGTCGCGGAAAAAATACTGTTGCATTTTGATACCTATTTTGAATGGCCTTCTTTACACTCAACACATCACAGCGATGGTACCTGTCTTGGACTTCAGTCACATTTTGGTATCTTATCTAATGGAAAAGTGGTTCCGTGCTGCTTAGATAAAGAAGGTGTTATAGAATTAGGTGATTTACATGTAAATAGCCTACACGATATTTTGCATCAAAAACGCACCCAAGCTATTATCGATGGATTTAAACACCATAAAGCAGTTGAGCCTCTTTGTCAAAAATGCAGCTATAAACAACGATTTAAGGAAGACTGATGCTTGAAAAACTGTATGAAAACAACTCCTTTTATATTTTACGTGAAAATTCCATCATTCCTTGGGTAAAAATTTTTACGCAAAAACCCTATAAAGAGTTGAGTGATTGCGATGAAACAACACAAAAAGCTATTCTAGAAGCAATGTTAATCGTAGAACAAACCATGCGTTTATATTACAATCCGAAAAAGATAAACATAGCCATGTTTGGCAACTACGTTCCGCATCTGCACATTCATGTGATGGCACGTTTTGAAGATGACTCACACTTTCCTGAATCAATGTGGGGTATTAAACAACGTGAAGCCACACTTGTTTTACCTAGCTTTGATACATTTGTTACTATTTTACAAGACAAACTCTCACAAGCAGATGCTAGTGGGAAAATTTAATCTCGCATTTGATAAGCTTTTCGGAAAAAATTAAAAAAAGACAAAGATACCCTATGATAAAAAAACTCGCTCTCGCATCCTGTTTATTCTTTTCAACCTACGCTTTTAGCAACACATTGCATTATTCACTGATTAAAAAAGAGAGTGGCAAAGAAGGAAGTATGCTCCTCGTTATTGGAGGGATACACGGTGACGAACCCGGTGGTTATTTCGCGCCTATGCTTCTTTCTAAATATTATAAAATTGAAAGTGGAAGCGTTTGGATTGTTCCCAATTTAAATTTTGATAGTATCGTGCAAAATAAACGTGGCATCAATGGCGATATGAACCGTAAATTTGCGAAAATCGAGCCTAAAGATAAAGATTTCGATATTGTCACGGAAGTCAAAAAGCTTATCTTAAATCCTAAAGTTGATCTAACGTTAAACCTCCACGACGGACAAGGGTTTTACCGTGAAAAGAATATTGACAAAACATTTAACTCAAAAGCATGGGGACAAGCAACCATCATTGACCAACAGCAAATCCACAGCGCAAAATTTGGCAACCTCGCGGAGATTGCTAAAAAAGTCAATCAAGAAACCAATGTCGGGTTAATTGAAGATGTGCATGAATTTAATGTCAAAAACACTAATACTAAAACGCAAGATAAGGCGATGCAACAAAGCCTTACTTATTTTTCAATTACGAACAATAAGCCTGCGTTTGCCATTGAAACCAGTAAAAACATCACAGACCTTTCTCAAAAGGTTTTTTACCAACTCAAAACGATTGAAAAATTTATGAATGTCATGAATATCAAATTTTCACGTCCATTTGAGTTGTCGCAACCGGTTATTAAAAAATTACTTGAAGACGATGGCATGCTTGAAATTCCACCGACAAAAATTATGTTAAATCTTGCAACGCTCAAACCGTATATCAAGTTTTTTCCAATGGATAAAGACAAGCTATCTTATACAAGCAATAACCCTTTAGTCGCTGTTATTAAAGAAAAAGATATCTACAAAATCATGAATGGTAACAGCGTGGTTTCTAAACTCAAACCTGATTTTATAGAATTTGAAAATTCTTTAAATGAAGTCGGACTGATGATTGATGGACAAAAAAGCAAAGCTAAAATCGGTTCACTGATTTCTGCACACCATAGCTTTCAAATTGATGATATTCCTGGGTACCGCATTAACGTCATCGGGTATTCAAAAGCAGGTGTCACTAATGAAAGCGGCATTAAAATTGAACAAAAAGACATTATGAAAAATTATGCCATCGATAAGGACGAAAGTACTTATATGGTACAATTTTACAGAGGAAAGAAATTTTGCGGTATGGTGAATATTAAGTTCGAAGATGCCAAAAAAAGTAAGAACTAGCTTTATATTTTTTGTTATATAATTGTTTAAAAGCAAGGAGTGTTCAGTGAGTACCTATGTCGGAAGACAACCTATTTTTGATAAAGAAGGTGTATGTTTCGGGTATGAACTCCTGTATCGCTCTTGTGAAACGAACAATATAGCAACTTTCCAAGATAATGCCAAAGCAACCGCACGTGTGATTGTCAATCTCATTCACAACATTGGACTAGCACCTATTATTGGGCATAAATTAGGCTTCATCAATGTAGATGAGACAATGCTTTTTAGTGATGCCATTTTGTTACTTCCCAAAGAATATTTTGGTTTTGAGATTTTAGAGCATACACAAGTTTCACTCGCATTGTACGAAAGAATCAAGCACTTACGTCGATTAGGATATCGTTTCTCTTTAGATGATTTCGATTGCAGTGATACCATGCTAAAATATTATGAGCCTCTTTTCCCTTATGTGGATATCATCAAAGTGGATATTCAAGCGATAGGACTGGAGCATATTGGCGAAGCCGTTTCAAAACTCACAAAATATAATATCCCCCTTTTAGCTGAAAAAATTGAAACCCACGAAGAGCATGAAGCTTGCTTAAAACTGGACTTTGCTTTGTATCAAGGATATTTTTTTGAAAAACCTGTCATTTTAAGTGGCCGAAAGATAGAGCCTAGTACGTTAAATGCCATTAGGCTGATTAATTGTATTCAAGAAAATAACGATACCACCTTTATTTCAAACAAATTTGCAACGTGTCCTGATCTTGTATACAATCTTTTACGCCATGTAAATTCTGGAGCTTACCATTTTAGACAAAAAATTACCTCTATTAAACAAATGGTGATTCTCTTAGGCCCTCAAAAGCTTCTCTCGTGGTTAGGGTTGTTTCTCTACGGAGCACCACATCTTCACCCTTTTGGTAATGAACTCTTTAATAATGCAAAATTTCGCGCCAAAGCGATGGAAGAATTAACTCTAGCATGTAATCAAAAAGAGTTGGCAAATAAAGCTTTTTTAACAGGCAGTCTCTCTTTAATTGATGCCTATCTTAACATCCCCATGAGTGAATTTTTAGAGAAAATCCATCTTGACGATGAGATTAAGAATGCCATTTTGCATCATGAAGGCTTTTTGGGTGAATTATTGCACATTGCTATTGAGATGAATCATGCAAGTGATACGCAAAAAACCATTGAAGCGCTAGGACATTATCCGTGTTTTACAACGGAACAGCTTTACGATGCATGTACGCATGCCACCGTTTTTGTCGAAGCAACGGAACACTCTAAAGAAGAACATTAACCAAAGGATAGGTATGAACGTTACACTCTATTACTGCACACGATGAGGATATATGCCACGAGCTTTCCGTGTGAAAGATGAAATACAACATGCATATAAAGAGGCTAACATTACATTGATTCCCAAGACGGGAGGTTTCTTTGATGTTGAAGTCGATAATGTGATAATTTTCTCAAAAACAGAAAAAATTGGAACACCTGTTGAACGTTTTCCTGAAGTCGGTGAAATTGTATTATTGCTACAAAAAGCAGGATACCCTACCTAAAACAGAATATTACATGTAAAAAGAATTAAAAAGGTAAATTTTGAATAAAATCACGTTGTGGGTGATTCGTTTTGCTTATTTTATAGACGGTTGGTCAGCCTACCGTCGATTGAAAGAGTTTGTACGAACGCTCTTAGAATATCAGCACTCTAAACTAAAATTTTACTGCGATATTTTTATGGTTTTATTGGTTGTTTTTAGTGTTTTATCCCTGCTTTACGAAGTTAAACACCCTGATGAATCACCTTTCTTGGACCTTGTCATTCAAGTTTCATTGGTAATCTTTATTATCGAATATTTGATGCGCTTTTGGATATCTTCAGATAGCCATACAATTTTAATCGATACGTATGAGTATGCTATTAATAACAATCTCCCCTTCTCCCTTTGGAAGACACTAGGGAAAGTCGTTCTCAAAAAAATAGAATATGTGGTATCGCCTCTTGCAATTATTGATCTTTTGGCTATTATCCCTAGTTATAGGCCTTTACGCTTTTTACGTATTTTTTTACTTTTTAGGATTTTTAAGCTCTTTCGCTATGCCAAAAGTATGAAGACCTTTACGACCATTATTCAAGAAAAGAGATTTGAACTCTTTACGCTCGCTATCTTTGCAAGCTTTGTTATTTTTGCGGGAAGTTCTGCTTTTTACATCTTTGAAACCCATCTCAATCCTAAAATCAATACGATGTTTGATGCTCTGTACTGGGCGATTGTGACGATGGGAACGGTTGGATATGGCGATATTGTCCCCATCACGACTGAAGGCATGGTCGTTTCAATGATACTGATTATTTTTGGTGTAGCGATTATTGCATTTCTAACGTCTATCATCGTCTCATCATTTCAAAACAAGCTTATTGAACTCAAAGAAGTTCGCCTCTTCTCTGACATAGAACGATTGCAACACTTTATTGTGATTTGCGGATACGGAAGAGTCGGTGAAGTTGTTGCAAAGATGTTGCATGAGGATGGTACAAATTTAGTTATTATCGACACCGATACAGAAAAAATCAAACTTGCACAACAACGCGGCATGATAGGCATTGTCGCCGATGCTTCCAAAAGTAAAATTTTAGGAGCTATGGGAGTTGATAAACGAGCTTCACACATTATTTGCGCAACAAACAGCGACGAACTAAATATTTTCATTACACTCACGGCACGAAGTTTAAGTAAAAATGTCACTATCATTGCCCGTGTTATCAAGCAAATTCATAAAAAGAAATACCTTCTTGCCGGAGCCAATTATGCTTTTAGTGCGGATGAAACTATTGGTTTAATGGGGGCGCAATATATTTCTCAACCTATCTCTTATGCTGCGTTAGATGAGATGCTGACTGAAAATACAGGCGTTGTATTTGAATCCATTCTTATCCATGAATACTCATGCTTTGTCAATACCACCGTCGAATCTTTGAAACTGCGTGAAAAACGTCTTTTATTATTTGGGATTTTACGAGAAAATGACACTAAAGGTGCGAAACAACTCCATTTTAACCCTTCGGGTGATTTGTTACTGCAAAATAATGACACTCTCATTTTGATGGGAAGAAAACATCATATTATCTCACTACGAAAACAAAATGATAAGAGGAGTTTCTAATGAGAGATGGGAAAATTATCCTCTTTGGTTTTAGCCGTGCATCGCTTGAAATAGGCACAAGACTCCAAGCACAAGGGTATGCCTTTAGTATCATCGACAATGACCCAACACTTGTATCTAAAGCAAAGAAACTGGGTTTTGATTTACAAATCACGGATTACAGTGATGATGATATTTTAATTGATCTTGGCATTAGTGAAGATGTCAAATTTGTTTTTGCCCTGTTTGATGAAGATGTCAAAAATGTTTTTTTAACGCTTTCCATTCGCGCTCTTGACCCTAAAGTACATATTGTAGCGACGACACATACAAAAGATGCTATTCACAAATTAGAAATTGCTGGCGCAAGTACCATTTTAGACCCCTACCAAATTACGGGTAAAAAAATATACAAATTGATTACACAGCCTGAAGTCATGCAAGTCATAGAAACAACCATTTTTGGCGAAGAAGATGTCAATATGGAACAAATCATGATTACCGCGCACTCACCACTCAACGGCTTAACCCTAAGCGAGTGCTATCCGACACAAGAATACAATATGCTTCTTCTTGGACTTCATGATAAAGAGCTCAAAAGAGAGTTCATTTTTATTACAGAAGGACATAACCACAAACTGGATCAAGGTGATATTTTAGTTGTGGTAGGAGAAAGCGGCGAAATTGAACGTTTTAAAATGGATTTTAGTCTATAACAAAGGAACAATTAAAAAAAGTGTGCCAACACACGCCAATGTTTGCAACGTGATAATAGAGGCCATCAAAGAGACATCTCCTCCTAATTCTCTCGCTAAAATATATGCTGACACTGCTGTAGGCATCGCACCAAAGATGACTGCGATACTAAGATCAATTCCCTCTAAGCCAAAGAGTTTTCCAACACCATACATTAAAAATGGGAAAATTAAGAGTTTGGTCACGGTAGAGACTACAAGCTCTTTTTTGGCATGTTTAAGATACTTTAATTCCAATCCAACACCAACAGATAATAGACCCACAGGAAGTGCGGCATTGCTGATAATAGAAAGTGATTTTAGTGCAAAAAGAGGAAGAGGCAAACCACTTGCATTAATGCATCCACCAATGACACATGCTCCAATCAACGGATTTTTAACAATTGTTTTTAAAAATGAACGCATAGAGAACTTACCATTGCGTGTATAAATCGCAAAAATGGAGATACATAAAACATTTAAAAAAGGAATCACAAAGGCAATGACAATTGCGGCTAAGATGAGGCCTTTATCACCATAAGCGGTATCGACAAAAGCAAGAAAAACATAGGTATTAAATCGTATTCCCCCTTGGACAATAGAAGTAAATGCGCGATTTTCAAAATGTAAAAAGAAATTGAGAAGCACTAAAAACAACAGAACTAAAAATATCGTACTCATTGTGGTAGCAACTAAAGAGACAGCATGGGATAAGTCTATTTTGGCAATGGATAATTTATAGACCAATAAAGAAGGCATAAGCACATAGTAGGTAAATTTATCTGCCATAGGCCAGAAATCTGGAGACGGGAATTTAGCGTGTTTAAAACAGTATCCCGTAAAGATAATAAGACAAATAGGCAATAATGAATTTAAGATATGCGTCATTTTTAAGCCTTAAAACGAAATCCTTCGACTTCTAAAAATTTTTTGAGTTTTTCTCTGCATTCACCTTGAAACTCCATCCATTCCTCTTTGAGTGTACCACCGCTTCCTAGCTTCTTCTTCAATGTAGAACATAAGCTTTGCATATGCTCTTTTGAAAGCCAAAATGGACCAACAATACTCACAGGTTTGCCTTGTCTCTTTTCCATTTTAAGTACAAGAAAATGTTTGGAAGGAAGTTTAAGTTCAATAGGCTTGGCTGAAGTTTTTTCTTCAACCAAAGCCCATTCTTTATCTTGATCTAACGAAGAACCTAGACTAAAAAGTATTTTATTATCTGCCATACATTTCTCTAAAAGCTTCGTAATCGCCTTTAAAATCGGTCATACTTCCATCGGGATGTAATTCAATAATACGATTGGCAAAAGCGTCAATCAGTTCTCTATCGTGCGTGACACAGATAACATTGCCCGCAAATTTAAAAAGTCCTTCACCTAAAGCGATAATTGCTTCAAGGTCTAAGTGGTTGTTGGGTTCGTCTAAAACCAAAAAATTGCCTTTTTCTAACATCATTTTTGAAAGACCAATACGGTGTTTTTCACCACCACTGAGCTGTCCGACACTCTTTTTTTGCTCTTCTCCGGAAAAAAGCATACGACCAAGGCATTTACGAATTTCATCCAAATCTTTTTTATCATCAAACTGTTGAAGCCATTCAAAGAGTTGAAGATCACCATTAATCATGTCGGTTGTATTTTGAGGGAAATAACTCGGAATAATCGTTGCACCCCATTTAACACTTCCCGCATCTTTAGATAATTGCTCCATGATGATGTTACACAAAGTTGTTTTACCCACACCGTTATGTCCGATAAGAGCAATTTTATCGCCCTTTTCCACCTTAAAACTGATGTTATGAAGGACTTTTTGATCTCCATAGCTTTTTTCAATTCCTTCAACGTCCAAGACTTCATTACCGATATCGCGTCCCATTCTAAACATAATACTTGGATCTCGGCGTGAAGAGGTTTGAATATCGGCAATATCCAATTTTTCAAGTCTTTTTTGACGGGAAGTCGCTTGTTTCGCTTTAGAAGCATTAGCAGAAAAGCGTCTGACGAAGGCTTCGAGCTCTTCTTTTTCTTTGAGCTTTTTATCTCGATCCATCTCTTGCTGTTTAGCGATCAAATTGGCAGCCATATACCATTCGTCATAGTTACCGGTAAATTCACGAATTTTTTTAAAATCAACATCAAGAATATTCGTTACGACGGCATTTAAAAAGTGTCTATCGTGCGAGATAACAACCATGGTTCCTTCATGGCGAATGAGTTGGTCTTCTAACCATGAAATGGCTTCAAGGTCTAAGTTATTGGTTGGTTCATCCAAGAAAAGAACATCAGGTTTGGGATAAAGCACTTGTGCAAGTAAGATTTTGAACTTATCCCCACCCGTTAATTCACTCATAAGACTATCGTGCATTTCAACAGGAAAACCTAAAGATGCTAAAATCTTTTCAATATTGACATCTACTTCATACGTTGGGTCTTCTTCGGCACAAATAATCTCAAGCTCAGCCAAACGATCATTGACTTTATCATCTGAAAAATCACCTGTTACATAAAGATGCTCTTTCTCTTTAATAGCATCATACAAGCGTTTGTTGCCATACATAACAGCGTCTTTTAGCGTGTACTCTTCAAAGGCATATTGATTTTGGTTCAAAACACCTACTCGTAAACCGTTTTCAATTGAAATATTTCCACTTGTTGCTTCAATCTGTTTCGATAAAATCTTTAAAAATGTTGTTTTACCTGCACCATTAGCACCAATCAGCCCGTAACGTTTTCCCTTATCTAACTTTAAATTTATATTTTCAAATAACAATTGATGCGAAAAACGCATCGTCAAATTGTTTACTTCTACCATCGAATCTCTTTCTTAAGTTTTCGCGGATTATAGCACTATGTAGCTTGTTCCAAAATTTATCTTCTCAAAAGCCCTTATTATCATAGCCCATCGTTTTTGATTGTTGATTACTTTAAAATAAATTATTCATCATTTAACACAATAAAACTTTTAGAAGGAAAAGCGCACTATCGAATTTACGAATTCATTTTAAGAGTAAAAAGAGTAATTTTGAAAGAAACCATAAATTTTTAAACTATGCTATTCTCATGCTATAAATTTAATATATGATTCTAGGGTGAAAAGAGTGAATATCATAGTTAAGTCATTTAACGACGATATAATTCTTAAATTAATATGCTAGTTTATTAATTAAGTCAAACAAACCATAGAGGAAAGTCTATGTCTAAAGTTCATAAATTCGTTATTACCAACCCTACCCTATGCATTGCTTGCAACGCCTGTATGAAAACATGTGTCAAGCATGCCTACATGCGAGGCAAACTCTCTAAGAAAAGACTTGATGTCCTTACATTAGAGAGCGGGAAAATGCCTAATCAATGCCGCCAATGTGATGATGCGCCATGTGCGCATGTTTGTCCAACAGGTGCGCTTCGTGTTGCCAATTCTTGTGTTGAGCTTTGTGAAGAGATATGTATCGGATGTAAGCTCTGTACGATTGCTTGCCCTTATGGGGCAATTTATATTGATGCTGAATTTCCACCTTCAATCAAAGAGGAAGTGGAAAGAAATCTAGAAGCAGGTTGCATCAGTGGGCTAAAAAGTATCGCTATTAAATGTGATATGTGTGATGGTATCGAGAGTGGACCAGCTTGTGTAAGTGCATGCCCAACGGGCGCATTGGTGATGATTGATCCAGTGCTGGGCGAATGCAAATTTGGCAAAAAAGTTAAAGGAGACATGACGCCTTTTTTAAAGGCTGTTGTACCGGATGTTACCTTTGCCAATATTCCGCTTCCAGAGGTAAAAAAACCAAAAGAGCCAAAACCCGAGTCTTCTCCCTCTGATACGATAGAAACCAACAAAGAGGAAGCATAATGCAAACGATCTATATTTTGTTTTTTTTAACCGCACTTCTTTCACTTGCGCTCTATAAAAAACCTCTCCTGGCTCAAAAGATAGGATTTGGTTTGGCGAGCCTCATTTCGCTTTACGCAGCGATTTTTTTCTTTTCCAATTTGGGGAATATTTTAGTCTGGAAACTACCGGGAAATTTTATCAGTTTGCCTATTTTTAGACTAGACTCTTTAGGAATGTTTTTTAGCTTTTTGGTCAGTTTAATTGCTTTTGCAGTTTCGCTTTTTAGTTTTGATTATGCAAGATTTTATGAGAAAAAATCAAACTTAGCTGTTTTTGCTTCACTTTTTAACGCATTTATTCTCTCCATGCTTTTAGTCATTGCCAGCGATAATGTGTTTTCATTTATGCTTTTATGGGAACTTATGACGCTTATCTCTGCTCTTTTAATTTTGGTTAATGATGGTGAAGGTGCAGGGAAAAATGTTATGATTTATTTGGGAATTGCCCAAATTGGAGCTTTTTGTTTAATGGTAGCACTTTTAATCATGGCAAGTGCTGCAGGAACATTTGAGTTTAGTAAATTTGATAACCTCAATATCGGTTTTGGAATGAGTTTCACTCTTTTTACACTCCTACTTTTGGGTCTTGGTTCTAAAGCAGGTATGTTTCCATTTCATGTCTGGTTACCAATAGCTTACTGTCAATCCCCTTCAAATGCTTCGGCACTGATGAGTGGCGTTATGATAAAAGTGGCACTCTTTGCATTTATTAAATTTTCACTGCTTTTACCACAGTTTGCTCAATTTGGATACCTCCTTATCTTAATTGGAGCATTGAGTTGTATTTTTGGAATTATTTACGCACTCGTTTCCAACGACTACAAAGCGTCTATTGCATATAGTTCATGTGAAAATGTAGGGATTATCTTTTTAGGACTTGGCGGTGCTTTTTATGGGCTTGGAACCAATTCACCGATGATTGCATTACTTGGCTTTATCGCAGGATTTTTTCATATCTTAAATCACGCGGTTTTCAAATCGCTGCTGTTCATGCTAAGTGGCAATGTTTACACAGAAACTAAAACACGTAATATGGATATTCTCGGTGGACTTCATAAAAAAATGCCAATCACATCTATCATATTTTTCGTTACGGTATTGTCCATTTGTGCGTTGCCTCCACTCAATGGTTTTGCGAGTGAGTGGACAGTTTATAAAACAATGGTCATGGGTGGTATTGAAGAAGGTGCCATCTCTCGCTTCTTTTTTACTCTAGCGATCATAGCGCTTTCTATTACAGGAGCGATGGCTATTATGGCATTTTCCAAAGTATATGGTGCCATCTTTTTAGGCGTACCTCGTGATACTAAAAGCGTTGCAGAAGCTAAAGAGGTCTCATTTACGAGACTGTTGCCACTAGGAATACTTGCCAGTTTGTGTGTGGGAATTGGCTTGTTTATGAATCACGTTGTCGAGATGCTCTCTAAAATTGTTCTGACATTAATACCGCCAACAAGCATAAGTACGTACGGTTTTATCTCTATGCCTATTATCGTTATGGTCATGATTCTTTGTGCCATCATCCCATTTGTATTGCTCTATCTTCTCAAAGCAAACAATAAAGAAGTACGCATTACAGACCCATGGGCGTGTGGTTTTCTTTACAATAAAAACATGCAAATCGGTTCTAACTCTTTTACGGGCGATGTTAGAAAAGCTCTCAGTTTTCTTTTAAAACATGAACAAGAGATAAAACTAGATGGCTATTTTTCAAAAGTTGTTTATACACACAAAACACACGATTTCTTTTGGGAAAAACTTTATGCACCTGTCATTCGTCTTATCATGATTATTGCTGACAAGATTGGCGTCTTTCAAAATGGAAGAACCAATCTATATGCTGGGTATATCTTAGTTTATCTGTGTTTGATACTCATGTTTGGGTATTACTATCTATAAGGAGCGGGCAAAATGGATTTTTTATACTTACTATTACAACTGGTTTCAGCTATATTAGTTGCTCCCCTTTTTGATGGAATTTCAAGAAAGCTAAGAGCCAAATTTCAGTCAAGAATGGGACCAAGCATTTTTCAAACGTATTATGATATTTACAAATTACTCAAGAGAGGAAGAACAAAATCTCATAGTGCAAGTTATATTTATCAAATCTCGCCTTACTTATTATTTGTAAGTGCTGCGGCTATGTTTTGTGCTTTGCCCATTACGTACAGCACAAGTTCTGCTACTTTGTCACAGTTTTCGGATATCTTTGTTTTACTCTATTTAGGGGCATTGTTTCGATTTATTTTTATTGTGGCGGGTATCGATACGGCTAATCCATTTGCCGGTATCAGCTCTAGCAGGGAAGGTACCATCGGTTTTTATACAGAAGAAGTGGCTGTCATTTGTCTTGTAGTTGTTATGATGGGTACAGGAAGTACGAATTTACCGTTTATCTCATCTTTGGTACAGCATGGTAGTTACGGTTATGCTATCCCTTCTTTCGCTATCGCCTCTACGGCATTTTTATGGGTCATGTATGTTGAAACAGGGCGTAAACCTTATGACTTAGCAGAAGCTGAACAAGAGTTACAAGAGGGTGTTTTGGGTGAATTTTGTGGTAAAGATTTTGCGATTATTGATATTGCAATCTTACTGAAACAAATTACAGTACTAGGCTTTTTCCTAATCATTTTTATGCCATGGGGAGGTCTTGTTGATAATCCAATTTTATCGTTGATTATTTTCTTAGCAGAAGTAGGCTTTTTATATGTTATGGGTGTTTTTATCGATAACTTTGGACCAAGATTTACAATCAATAAAGGTATGAAACGAACGATGCTCTATGCGCTTGCAATTGCATGTACTTCGTTAGTACTCTATATCATGGGGATTTAACTATGGCAACTATCAATCTAATCGACATTATCGCCGTCTTGATGATGGGAACGAGTTTTGCGGTATTTAGTTTACGACAATACCGACATAGTATTCTAGCGTATGCCTTGCAAACGCTATTACTGGTCGCTATCTTTTTAGCATTGTATGTCAAATACGGCTCACATGAACTCCTCGTTTGGTCAATGACTGCTTTTGTTATCAAAGTGGTCTGTGTACCTCTATATCTTCTTAGATTAATTAAACAACTAGGGGTCGTCGTTGAAGATGAACCTGTGGGTGGTTTTTTTATTTCACCTGTCGTTGCGCTTAGCTTTTCACTTGCCGTTTCAATGATGTTGTATAAAGTTTTTATCCATTTTTCAATCTTTAAAGATGTCTTACCACTCTTTGCCGCTTCTTTTGTCTTTATGATGGGAATTTTCGGCTTTATTCTAAGAACATCCTTTTTAAAACAGATTCTCTCATATTGTCTGTTTGAAAATGGCATTCACCTTAGCCTTGCGCTTATGGCTTATACCTCTCACGAACTTGTGGAGGTTGGTATATTAACTGACGCAATTTTTGCTGTCATTATTATGAGTGTTTTAGCAAAACGATTTTACGCCTCTTATGAGAGTTTGAACACCTCTAAAGCGGTCAATTTAAAGGGATAACATGAATATTTTATCATTAATACTAATCATACCTTTTGTTTGCGGCGTGTTCATGTTTGTGATGCCATTGAATTTTAAGTTGTTACAAAAGCTCCATATTGTATTGAGCATTGCTGTTTCATCGGTTTTACTAACCGCTGTGAATCAAGTTGTTCATGGAGCCCAACTTTCCGTTTTTCATAACAATATCTTTTTAGATTCATTGGGTGCTATCTTTTTATCACTTATTGCGATTACTGGTTTATTAGTCAATATCTATGCAACAACCTATATGAAATGGGAAATGGAAGACGGCCATATCAGCCTAAAAGAAGTTAAAAACTATTTTGCACTTAGCTTTATTTTTACATGGACCATGAGTTTAAGCGTTGTGTGTAATAACATCGCTTTTATGTGGGCAGCTATTGAAGCAACAACACTGGCTTCAGTTTTTCTTGTTGCCGTTAAACGAGATAAAAAATCGACTGAAAGCGGTTACAAATATATTGTTTTATGTAGCATTGGCCTAGCATTTGCTCTTTATGCAACGATTTTACTCTACTCCGCTGCCAACGGTAAAATCGATGGTGAGGCAATGCTGTACACGAACTTGCTTGCTAATGCAGCCAGCCTAGACAGTATGGCTTTAAAACTTGTTTTTATCTTTGCTCTCATCGGTTTTGGAACCAAAGCGGGACTCGCGCCTACCCATACGTGGTTACCCGATGTTCACGCTGAAGGACCTGCCCCAACATCTGCCTTACTTTCTGGTGTGCTTTTAAAATGTGCCATGTTAGGACTCATTCGTTACTATGCGGTTGTTGCCAATGGTGTTGGCTTTGATTTTGTACAAACGGTTATGATCATCAGCGGCACATTAACCCTTTTTATCTCTGCCTTTTTCTTGATTCGACAACATAATGTCAAACGTATGTTTGCGTATCACTCCATTGCACACATGGGCGTTATTGCGTTTGGTTTAGGTGTGGGAGGAGCCATTGGACTTTTTGCAGCACTGTTTCACTGCGCAGCACACTCATTTACAAAAGCTTTGGCCTTTTGTTCAACAGGAAATATCGCCAAAATTTACGGGACGAAAGACATGACTAAGATGGGCGGGATGATACATATTGCACCACTAACGGCTGTTTTGTTTGGTATTGCCATTTGCTCCCTTGTCGGTGTTCCAGGCTTTGCTATTTTTGTAAGCGAATTTTTAATCTTTAAAGCAGCAGCGATTGACGGTAAATATATTTTGATGGGTATCTTTGCAGTTGCCTTAGCCATTATTTTTATTGCCGATTTCTCGCACTTCTTTTTAGCTTCATTTGGTAAAGTAGAAGGCAAAGTTGAGTACAACGGTGAAATGAAACTGAGTGAAAATTTACCACTCATTGCCTTAGCCATTTTGATTGTAAGTTTTGGTATTTGGCAGTTTGATTCGTTTGCGTTTCTCCTTAATGAGAGCGTTAATACCATAATGAAAAGATAGGACTCCTAATGAAATGTGATAAATTTGTAGAAGCTCTAGGAGCTAAAATTAAGATTTTAGAAGTAACAAGACAATGTGAAGATCAAGTCACCGTTTTGGTTGAACTGGGTGACCTTCCTGAAGCCGTTCGCTTCTTATATTATGATATGGGCGGATATCTCTCTACCATGATTCCTAATGACGAGAGAAGTCTCAATAAACATTACGCTCTTTATTATGCCCTTTCAATGGAAGGTGGCAAAATGTTTGAAGGCGATGAGATAGCGCAAGATGAGAAGTGCTTTGTCACTGTTAAAGTGCTTATCTCTCCGGATAGCCTTACCTATCCATCTGTGACACCTTTAGTCCCTGCATGTGTATGGTATGAACGAGAAGCGTTCGATATGTTTGGACTTGTGGCAGAAGGATTACCCGATAAAAGGCGTTTGGTGCTCAGTGATGATTGGCCAGAGGGACTCTTCCCATTGCGCAAAGATGCGATGGATTACCGCTACCGTCCGGATATGCGTGAACACTACAATGAACCCGAATATGAGTTCTTACGACCAGAGGGTTCAGGCATTATTGATGTTCCTCTTGGACCTTTACATGTAACGGCGGATGAGCCTGGTCACTTTAGACTTTTTTGTGACGGAGATACGATTGTTGATGCAGATTACAGACTTTTTTACCAACACAGAGGAATGGAAAAGCTGGCTGAAAACCGTATGAACTACGATCAAATGGGCTATTTAGCTGAACGTGTGTGTGGTATTTGTGGTTATGCCCATGCGATTGCGTGCATTGAAGCAGCAGAAAAAGCAATCAATTTAGAAATTCCAGCGCGTGCTCAAGCCATTCGTATTATCTGTTCCGAAATCGAACGTCTTCACAGCCATTTGCTCAATATTGGTCTTGCGTGTGAAGTAACCGGAAACTACAACGCTTTTATGCACATCTTTAGAATCCGTGAATATTCTATGAAACTTGCAGAACTTGTCACGGGTGGACGCAAAACCTATGGTAATGTTGTCATGGGTGGACTCAGACGCGATATGACAGGTCATGAAATCAAAGAGAGTTTACGTATCTTGCAAATCATTGATACGCAAGTCGATGAAGTGTGGGACGCAGTGATGGATGATCAACGCCAAATGAAGCGATGGAAAGGCGTAGGTGTACTTGACAAACAAGTCGCACGCGATTTTTCAGCCGTTGGTCCTAACATTAGAGGAAGTGGTATCAAACGCGATACACGATACGACCATCCGTATGATTTTTTCAAACAGATTGAATTTGAAGTAGCCGTTGTTCACGGAGGCGATGTTTTTGCAAGAGAAATGGTACGCTACATGGAGCTTAAAAGTTCCGTCTCTATCATTCGCCAATGTTTTGAGTTGATGCCACAAACAGCGATTATTATTGATCCAAAATTCCATGTGACCCCGGAGAACTACTCTTTAGCGTATGTCGAAGCCCCACGTGGAGAGAATGTTCACTGGATTATGCAAGGCAGTGCGCAAAAAGTCTATCGCTGGAGATGTAGAGCCGCTACTTACAATAACTGGCCTAGCCTTCGTTTCCAATTCCGTGGAAACACCATCGCGGATGCCGCACTTATCGTTTGTAGTTTAGATCCATGTTATTCGTGTACCGAGCGTGTAACGGTTGTCGATATTAACAGTAAAAAGAGTAAAATTTTGACAAATAATGATTTGAAAGAATTTTCTAAAACACTCAAAAATAGTCCGATGAAGGATTTAAGATGATGAAACTTCTTGATATTAGCAAAAAATACGGCGAAATTACCCATAAATACCCGTTTGAGCCTTACAAAGTTGCCGATAATTTTCGAGGAAAACCAGCGTATATTTATGAATTATGCATTGGCTGTGCAGCATGCGGTATCGCGTGCCCCTCTAATGCAATTACCGTTGCCTTTAATCATGATCAAAGTAAATTAATTTGGGAATTTGATTGTGGACGTTGTATCTTTTGTGGCAGATGTGATGAAGTCTGCCCCACAGGAGCGATTAGACTTAGTGAAGAGTTTGAACTCGCTGTCAAATTTGATAAAGAAGCGCTGATTCAACGAGGCGAGCTTGATAGTCAATATTGCACACAATGCCATAAACCCTTTGCAGCTAAGAGGCTGATTAAATATAGTTTTGAGCGTCTCAGCAAAGCTAACTTAGGCGAGAAAAGACTGGAAGAGTCAAAAAATTATCTTAGTCTTTGTCCAACATGCAAAAAAAATGCCACCGTATCTAATTTTACCGATGGCAAAGAGATGGTGATAGAATGAAAACATATGAAGTTCCTCAAAACATTGCAGATGCCAATTCATTAGAAGAAAAGCTTGAGTTACTCAAACATATTGGACGTAGTTTTAGCGTTTATCGTGTAGACTGTGGAAGTTGCAATGGCTGTGAAATTGAAATTTTTGCGGCTATTACACCGTTGTGGGACCCAGAGCGATTTGGATTTAAATTGGTTGCCAATCCGCGCCATGCTGATATTCTACTCTGTACAGGTCCTGTCACCAGACAAATGTATTATCCGTTATTGCGCGCTTATGAGGCAACGCCCGATCCTAAAATCGTTGTTGCCCTAGGAGCGTGTGGTGCAACCGGTGGTATTTTTTATGATGCGTACAGCGTCCTTAGCGGCATCGATAAAATCATTCCTGTCGATGTTTATATTCCAGGGTGTCCTCCTCATCCAGCCAGTATCATCTATGGTCTTACAACGGCTCTTGGTGTTATGGATCAAAGACTTCAAAAAGTAAGCTATGAACAAGATGATGAAATGCCACCGTTGGTTGAAGATTCCGTTCTTGGAAACACTCTTTTTGAAAGAGACTTACTCGTCCACTCTAAACGACTGATGAGTTATGTTTTTGGACGTAAACTTTACGATAAATACCTTGCAGCTCTCATAAAAAGTGGCAACATTAAAGACACAAAAGCAACAAAAGCTGCTATCTCTGAAGCCATGAAAATAGAAGAAGATCCTCGATATGCTGAATGTTTAGGTATCCTACACAACGAGATTTATACGCAATATGTTCCGTGTGAGGAAGAAGATAGAATCAGTCTTCATAGAGTTGAGTGGGGGCACTAAGTGGTAGAAGTTTATCAATTAACTAAAAAACATATTGACGGCGCAAAGTCTGGTAATGTCAAACTCGATCAGATTAAAATTTTCTCTACGTGTATAGGGCACGGCGTTGGCACAATTGATTTTAGTGAAAAAGTTTTAGAGATCGACGAGAAGGAATTTGAACAAATTTTGCACCATGGCGACGAGTATCTAAAATTTAAGATTGGAAACTTGAGTAAATATTTTGAAATAGAGATATTTCCAGAACATGCAGCGCAACTTTTTCCTCATATGATAGAATGCCCCTTTAAAGAAGTACTTAAAAACTTAAAAGAGGGGTACTTGGTTTTAAGAAAAGATTTTCAAAACTCATAGAGGAATAAGGGAGATTGATGAAAAAAGCGGTTCTGTGTATCGGCAATGAACTCAGAGGAGATGATGGCGTTGCCATTGCGGTGGGACGATTGGTTGAAGAACATTTACCCGAGTGGAGGGTTTTCTTTGGTTATGACACTCCTGAAAATGAGTTTGGGCATTTACGCGCATTTGAACCAGATATTATTGTCGTTGTTGATGCGATGAGCGGCTTTAAGGAAGATAAAATAGAATTTTTTGATCTCAGCGATGAACGCACCTATGTCTATTCCACGCACAATATTCCCACCCCTATTCTCATGAGTTGTCTCAGAGACATTTGCACAAAAACAATCTTTTTGGGCATTTGTGTTTTATTGGAAAATGTTTTGCATTTTAGTGAAGGCTTAAGTGAGTCAGCTCAAACTTCCGCGCAAAAAGCATTAGGAAAACTTAAAGAACTTGATGCCCTTTTAGATTCTTAATGACGCTATATCCACATCTTTATTGACAAGGATTGTCCATAATCCATTGTCGATAAAGGTGTTGAGAACATGCTCTTGTTGGTTATTTTTTCTCTCGTATAAAGCTTTTTTCCCTAACCTATTGCTACTTTATTAAACATGACAACGCTTTACATGTAATCCCTATGTACGATTGGATGTTTAAACAAACTTGTTGTACAATCACCTAATTTTTTTCGGAGCAAACGTTTGAAATACTTCAAATATATTCTACTCTCTATTGTCGTTACATCCCTTTTTCAAGTTCTCTTATGGACAAGAGGCGGCGATAAAATTGTTACATCCCCTCAAATTGGCGAAAAAGTTGATTCTCTCTCTTATACTCCGTATAAAGGGTTTGATAAAGCGCCTAAAAGCAACCAAGAGATTGAACAAGATATGAAAATCATTGCGAGTATCTCTCGTAAAGTCAGAACATATGCTATTGCTGACGCCCAAAGAGTTTTGGAAAACATTAAAGACACCAAGCTCAAAGTTGATGTAGGGTTATGGCTCTCAACCGATAAGAGTGCCAATGAGTCAGAAATAGAAACACTCTTTGAACTCACAAAACTGTATTATCCAAAAATTTCTTCTATCATTGTAGGCAATGAGGTTTTACTTCGTGCGGATTTAACACCTGAAGAATTGATGGAGTATATCGATAGAGTTTCCAAGCGAACACGTATTCCTGTTACCACCGCTGAAGTTCAGCACGTTTGGCTGACCAACAAAGAACTCGCCAAACACGTTGATTTTATTTGTGTGCATATTCTTCCGTATTGGGAAAAAATTCCTATTGAAAAAACATTGGCATTTACGAAAGAAAAGTACGATGCTATTGCTAAAATGTATCCAAGAAAGCCCATTACCATCGGGGAGTTTGGTTGGCCAAGTAGTGGGTACAACAATGAAAAAGCTGAAGCCACACTCAGCAATCAAATTGCGGCAATTACGGGCTTTTTGGAGATGGCAAAGCAAGAAAAATGGAGCTATAACATTGTTGAAGCATTTGATCAACCGTGGAAAGGGGTTCATGAAGGTAGCGTAGGTCCTTATTGGGGACTTTTCGATACCAACAAACAACCGAAATTTCATTTTATTAAGCAAACCATTGTCAATCCATTATGGCGATACCAAATGGCGGCATCTGTCTTTTTTGGAATTCTTTTGACCTACTTTGGTTTACGTAATCAACGCGTCAATCTCGCACACTCTATGACCTATGCCGCAGCAGCACAAGCCATGGGTTTTGGTATCGCAATGGCAGCAACATACCCATTTATCTACTATATGAACTTTGGTATGTGGGTTATGTGGGTTATGGGTATCATTTTGATGATTCCACTGGTCATTATTACATTGGCAAAAATTAACGAGCTTTTTAAATGTACCCTTGGCATTGCACCTGCTCGTCTTGCGCCATTGCATCTTAAATTAGAACACGCTCCTTTTGTCTCCATTCACGTGCCAGCCTACAAAGAGCAACCGCATGTTTTGATTGAAACACTCGATGCGCTCTCAAAAATGAAGTACACCAATTATGAAGTCTTAGTCGTTATTAACAACACGCCTGAAGAGTTTTATTGGAAGCCGATTGAAGAGCACTGTGCCAAATTGGGTGATAAATTTATCTTTTTAAACATTACATGTAAAGGTTTTAAAGCAGGCGCACTCAATGAAGCCCTTAAATTTACCAATGAAAAAGCAGAGATTTTAGCGGTCATTGATGCGGATTATGTGGTCAGTGAAGATTGGCTGATTGATCTTGTGCCGCTTTTTGATGATCCAAAAGTCGCTCTTGTACAAGCCCCTCAAGATCACCGTGATGGCAATGAGTCTTTAATTAAGCAAGCCATGAATGCAGAATATGCAGGCTTTTTCGATATCGGCATGGTTGAACGCAATGAAGAAAATGCCATCGTAGCACACGGTACCATGCTCATGACCCGTCTTTCTGCGATGCATGAAGTCGGTGATTGGACGACGTACACGATTGTTGAAGATTCTGAACTGGGGCTTCGTCTATTTGAAGCGGGTTATACGGCGCATTATACCAACCGACGTTATGGATGGGGATTATTACCCGATACGGTAGAAGCATTTCGAACACAACGCCATCGCTGGGCGTATGGAGCGATTCAAATTCTCAAACGTCACTGGCGCCATTTTATGCCTTCATCCACAACGCTCACCCGATACCAAAAATATCACTTTGTGGCAGGCTGGTTTTTCTGGCTTTCCGATGCCTTTGGCGCGATGACAGCTTTTTTAAATATTTTTTGGGTGCCGTTTATTATTTTTGTAGGGGTAACCATCCCAACGCTTCCTTTGACATTGCCAATTGTAGTTGCGTTCTTGGTCAATATCTTGCATGCATTCATTTTATACCATACCCGTGTTAAAATGGGTATCAAAGAGACTGTTTTAAGTGCCATTGCATCTATGAGTTTGCAGTTGGTCATTTTTAAAGCCGTATACGATGGTTTTGTCAAAGACGGGTTACCTTTTAAACGTACTGAAAAAGGCGGTAACACCAAAAAGGTCAATAAAAACCCTATTCGCCATGAGATGATTTTGGCGGGACTTTTAACGCTTTCGTTCTTTGCATTGTATTTTACAAACTTCACACGTATTACAGAAATTTATGTTTTTGCCTTCACTCTTTTAATTCAAAGTATCCCTTATTACTCTGCTATTATCCTTCGTATCATCGAACTTCAATCTCTCAAACCTAAGAAGTAGTGGTCTTTTCCACTCCTTCTTTAGGAAAAGTGTGTAAAAAAAGATATGCCTAAAAAGCATATTTTTGTTTTAACATTTTTTTTTGACTCTCTGTTTTAATCGGTTTATAATAATTATGTCCTTGGGGTTTTATACTCACGAAACAAGGATAAATTTATCATTATAAACGAGAACGTAGCAATGAAAATTTTACTGCTTGAGGATGATATTTTACTGAATAGTGCTATCACTCAGTATTTAACATCCATTGGACACGCTATCACACCCGTACGAGATGGAGACGTTTGTTTACATGTACTCCAAGAGAACTTTTTTGACCTTCTCATTTTAGATATCAATGTTCCTAATGTGGATGGTTTAAGCATCGTGCGAAAACTGCATGCCATTAAAAAAATGGCTCCTGTTATTTTTATCTCTGCACTCACTGACATTGAAGACATCTCCAATGCCTTTGAGTTAGGCTGTTTTGACTACCTTAAAAAACCATTCCACCTAAAAGAATTAGGACTTCGAATCAATAAGATTACGCAACCACAAACTGTGACAGTACGTCATAAAAGACTCTCTCCTTGTTATAGTTTTAATTCAGAAACAATGGCACTCTATTTTAATAACGAACCCCAAGTTCTCTCAAAACGACAACTTAAAATCATCAATTTTTTAGCTCGTAATAAAGGACTTGTTTGCAGTTATGAAATGTTTATGGATGATGTCTGGGATGACATAGAAGTCGATGTACCCACTATTCGAGCCGAAATTAATCGCTTAAAAAATGTTTTAAAAGAAGACTTGATTGTCAATGTTAGAGGGATGGGATATACCGTTAGAAGATAGAATTATTACGCTATTTTGGCGCTATTTTTTTTAAATATGATTGCGCTATACGAAACTTGTAAAGGAGTTATCATGGCAGATTTAATTTATCGTGTCAATATGTCAAACTTGAGTTTTAAAATAGAAGAAGTTCCAAGTCATTGGATGGGATTAGGAGGTCGCGCTCTTACATCAACGATTGTTGCAGAAGAAGTTGATCCAGAATGTCATCCTCTAGGACCAAACAATAAACTTGTTTTTGCTCCAGGTCTTCTTTCAGGAACCTCGGCTTCGAATAGTGGCCGTAATTCAGCGGGAGCTAAAAGCCCCTTAACCGGAGGTATCAAAGAGTCTAACGTTGGTGGAACGAGTGCTGGTATCTTTTCAAAACTCGGTATCAAAGCGTTGATTATCGAAGGCTTACCTAAAGATGAAAATACCTTCTATCAATTACATATCACCAAAAATAACGTGGAATTCAATCCGGTACCAGAGCTTGTCGGAAAAGACAACTACGCTGTCTTAGATGCAATGGCAGCAAAATATGACAAAAAAGTTGCCGTTATGAGTATTGGTCGAGTGGGAGAGATGCGTATGAATCTTGCCAATATCTCTGTCAAAGACCCTGGTGGAAAAATCAGAAGCCATGGACGTGGTGGTCTTGGTGCCGTTATGGGTTCTAAAAAAATCAAGTGTATCACCGTCAATGCAGAAAACTATAAAGAAGTCACGATTGCTGATCCTGAAAAATTTAAAGAAGCCAGTAAAATTTTTACAAAAGCGCTTCAAGAAAACCCTATCAGTGGTCAAGGCTTACCTGCATTTGGAACAAACGTTCTTGTCAATATCCTGAATGAAGCAGGTGGTCTTCCAACCCGTAACTTTAGAGAAGGTTCATGGGAACATGCTGAAAACATCTGTGGTGAAACCATGGCGGAGAACATCAAAGCCAGAGGAGGAAAAACAACCCATGGCTGCCATGCAGGCTGTGTCATCCAATGCTCGCAAGTCTATAATGATAAAGATGGAAACTACCTCACATCGGGCTTTGAATACGAAACCATTTGGGCACTTGGAGCAAACTTTGGTATCGAAGATTTAGATTTGATTGCTAAGATGGATGGTTTGATGGATGATTTAGGCGTCGATTCTATCGAAGCGAGTGTCACGCTTGGTCTTGCTGTGGATGCAGGCATTCTTGCTTATGGCGATGGTCAAAAAGCGTATGAACTCTTATCCCAAGATTTACCAAACGGTACGCCAATAGGTCGTATTATCGGAAGCGGTACGCATATTTTAGGAAAAATTTACGGATTGGTACGCGTACCAACGGTTAAAAGTCAAGGTATTCCTGCGTATGAACCGCGTGCGGTTAAGGGTCAAGGTATTACCTATGCTACTTCAACGATGGGAGCGGACCATACATCAGGTTATGCCGTTGCAACCAACATTCTAAACAGTGGTGGGCATATTGATCCACTCAAAAAAGAGGGACAAGTTGAACTCGCACGCAATCTTCAAATTGCAACCGCTGCCGTTGATAGTACGGGTATGTGTATTTTTGTCGCATTCCCAGCGTTGGATGATCCAAAATGTTTACCAGCACTTGTCGATATGATTAACGCTCGTTTTGGCTGTAATCTTAGCATTGACGATGTGGTTAATTTGGGTAAAACGATTTTAAAAAGAGAGCATGAATTTAACATCAAAGCAGGTCTTAATAATGCAGATGATAGATTACCAGAATTTATGAAATACGAAACACTTCCTCCGCACAATGTTGTTTGGGATTTTACAGGTGAAGAAATTGATGAGTTCTGGAACTTCTAATGCACGTTTTGATTAAACTGTTTGCTCAATACCGAGAAGGTCGCTTCAAGGCTGAGCAAAAAGAATATCCTCAAGGGACAACAGCTCAAACGGTCATAGACATGTTAGAGCTTGAAAAAACGTCGCCTTTAGGTGTTTTAATGGTTAATGGAAGACATGTTGATACAACGTATGGCTTACAAGAGGGCGATGAAGTCGCCCTCTTCCCAAAAGTTGGTGGTGGTTAATCTTCTTTCAATCCCGATAGCAATCTATACGACCCTGGAGTTCCTGGAGGAATGAGCGCAACTCGGTCATTTTCATGAAGCGTTGTCTCTTTGGGCACAACTTTATGGTTTACAAAAGCAGCTTCAACATCATGTTGTGAAAGTTGCAATACATCCATTAAAGCACTGATGTTCGCACCCTCTTCTAGCGTGATAACTTCATCAAGATAACCAAATCCTTTTTGTGCTATCTTTGCTCTTAAAAATGAAAAAGCATTGAGTACAATATGCATGATTGTTCCTTCTCTTTTAACACGTTATTATACCCTATCAAAGGATAACTATGACACTTTTGACCTACCTTCAAAACGCTACACACGATGGTTTCTTACCGTTAGAAACAGCTTTTAAAGCGATGCAAGTCTTTACATGTAATTTCCGTGATGTCGAAAAAGTTGCTCTTGAAAATGGCATCGTGCCACTTCGTTACAAACGCAACCAAAAGACCCTTTCTACAGCAGAACAATACACGCTTTTTAATGCAACAGCGCTGATTGTTGGATGTGGAGGACTTGGAGGATTCATCAGCGAAATGCTTGCACGTATCGGCGTTGGCAACCTCATTCTGTGTGATGGCGATGTCTTTGAAGAACATAATCTCAATCGCCAAAATTTTTCATCCCTTAAAACACTCGGGCGATTTAAAGCAGATGTGCTAAAAGAAAAGCTCGAAGAGATCAATCCCGCTTTACATGTAAAAGCACTTTCTTCATTTTTGCAACTTCCAAAAGATGAAAACCTTATCCAAACTGCCGATATTGTTATCGATGCTTTGGACAATCCAGACCTCAAATGTCTTTTAGCACAAACGGCTATGAAATTAAACAAACCTTTCGTTCATGGCGCTATTGGTGGGTATTATACGCAATTTGCAAGTTGTACCACATTGGAGCATCTCTATCGTGAAAAAGGGGATGGTGCAGAAAAGCGCTCAGGCAATCCAGCCTTCACAGTCTGCTTTGCTGCCTCAATTCAAAGCGTAGAGGTGGTAAAATTACTTTTAGGAAAACCTCATCTTCAAGATTTGTTGATGGGAGATTTATGGGAATATGATTTTACGCATCTTCCAAACACATAAAGATTGACGTATATTAGGACGGTAATGCAACAACTGAAAAATGCTCTTTATACCTTTAATGCTCTTTGTTTAGGGGCTATTCTTATAACACTGCTTATTTTTAAGATGAACATTATTCCGCCTTATGCTTTCTATCTTTTGTGGCAAAGTACCTTCGTCTTTTTACTCATTGCGATTGCACTTAGTATCTATTTTAATAAAAGCAAATTATTTGTTCTTTTGCTCTTTCCGCTCTTTTTCACCTTAGCATTGGCATTTCCCAATACGCTTTTTAGTAAACTAAGTGTATCTGCCTTTTGGCATATTGCGCCTCTGGCATGTGCCATAGGGTATCTCATTCTCTATGCGCTGCAAGAACGCGGTCTCTTTAGCTCTTTTGGGCTTTTACGAACCGGCATTGGTCTTATTTTTTTGGGGATAAGTTTTGTTGCAATGAAATATTTTTCACCTGCGATGCAAAAAGCCTTGGATACGCCCATATTGCCCAATCTATTGCATGGACTGACCAAAGCAAGTGATTTTCTTTTGATTATTGCATTGATTGCCCTTTGCTTTATCTTTCTTGTCTCTTTACTTTTTGACAACCAGACGCAAAAAGCTCCTTTTTGGATGTTACTAGCCTTGATGGTTCCTTTTTTAACCTTGCAAGAGAGCCAGAGTTTTGTTCTTTTCTCGCTACTTTCTTCACTCATTGCCATTAGCGCTTTGGTACACGATGCGTATCGTATGGCCTACGTCGATACACTCACCGGCATTCCAGGGCGTCGCGCTTTAGAAGAGCGTTTTTTACACTTGGGTTCACACTATCTTATCGCTATGGTGGATATCGATTTTTTTAAAAAGTTTAATGATAAATTTGGGCATGACATCGGTGATGAAGTCTTAAAAATGGTGGCAAAAGAGCTAAGTCATGTTAAAAATGGCGGCAAAGCATACCGTTATGGGGGTGAAGAATTTACCATTTTATTTAGCGGAAAGAAAAAAGAAGAGTGTATCATGGCACTTGAAGAGGTTAGAGAACGCATTTTTAGGCGAGGATTTGCTATTCGCGATAAAAATAGACCTGAAAAAGCTCCGAAAAAAAATACACCACAAACGCCCGTCAAAAAAGAAAAACTCTCCGTAAGTATTGGGGCATCGCTTTCTCAAAAAGGTAAGCTTCCGCAAGATGTGATTAAAACGGCTGATGAAGCTCTCTATAAAGCCAAAGAGAGTGGTCGTAATTGCCTCATTTGCTTATAATAAACACATAATCCTTCTTTTTTGCTATGTTACAATAAACGAAAATGATTCTCTATTAAAGGAGTTTTTGTGAGTAGTATGGCACTTAAATGTACCCTAGCAGAATGCAAAGCAAGGCTTAAAGAGATTGATTATATGAATTTAGATGAGCTTGAGCACTACGCAACGCGTTGCGCAACGTGTGGAAATTGGATACTCAAAGACGATAGCGTTGCCCAAGAAACCTATCAAAAAGTCTCTTTGAAATGGGCCGAAGAATTTAACAAAGCCCTTATTAAAGGGTAATTTTCTGCCATAGACATTTTCTTCTTCTGAATGGTGTAATTTTCTTTTTTCAGTTGTTTTTGAGTTAGTACGATTTAATATAAATCATACATAGCCTTTTAGCCTTCGCTTAATCCTTTTCATGTTTTTGATATTTTTACATGTAAAGCCTATGAATTTGCTGCAAAGGAAAACCATGACTTCAGAAAAAAACTCATGTACACAAGAAGAGTGTAAACAAAAAAGTAGGCAACTTGTTTTTTTACCGTTACAAGAGCTCGCAGAACAACTTAAAGCATGTGAGCAGTGCCACAATGGACTCTTTAAAGCAAATGCCATTGCATCTCAGACCTATGAGCACATCACGACATTATGGGCAGAAAAGCATAATCAAGTTGCAGGAAAGCTTCGTTAAAAGCCTTCCTGCTTTAAAAAAGAAGATTAGTGTAAATCACTATTGAGTTTAATTTCGCGCTTACTTCTAGCCGCTTGAATCATACCATTAACGCTATTTTGGCGAAAGTGAATGCCATTCAATCCAGCAAGTTCAAGCCCTTTTAAAAAGACCACCTCTTCCTTACCCGCTTTTTTGAATTTTACTTTCGGATTGGCTTCGGCTATTTTTGAAAGTTCTGTGGCACTTACACCAACTTTTGTCCCTTCTAAGATAGCAATTCCTGCATCGACGATGCACGCATCACCCAAAGGAATACCCGTCACAGAATTGGCACCGAGCAAGGTATTTTCACCGATGCTAACAGGGTTGCCATTCGTTCCACTCAGAACGCCTAAAATACTCGCACCACCACCAACATCACTTCCGCTACCAACAATAACAGAAGAGCTAATACGGCCCTCAACCATGACTGGACCTGTAGTACCTGCATTAAAATTAACATAACTTGCGCCTGGCATAATCGTGGTTCCAGGATGCAACTGCGCGCCCATTCTCACTTTACTGGAATCAAGGACACGTGTGTTATCTGCCGGAATAATATGAGATAAGAAACGTGGAAATTTATCGACAGATTCAATTAATGGATAATTACCGTAAAGTTTCATCTCAATTTCATTTTGACGTAACCATTCAAGCTCAATAGGCTGACCAAACGACCATGCAACATTTTCTAAAACACCAAAAGCGCCTGTCAGATTCACACTTCTAAGAGCGGCTTTTCCAGTGGAAAGTGCATAGAGTTTAAGATAAACAGCTTCTGGGCTCAATGGTTTTTCATCGGCAAATAAAAAGACGATACGGTAATCTTTTTTTAATTTTTCAGTTTGCGCAATCCAATCAAGTGTTTTAATCACTTGAACATTTTTATGTGCATCGCCAAAGGCTTTGTTTAAGTAAGGCGTAAACGCATTCATAGCACTTTTAACACATTTTTTCTTGACATCACAGACAAACTCACTGCCACTAAAATCAATATCAACGCCGCTTTCTTGTAATGCGCCTAATAAAATAGCAGCACTACCAAAGTTTTCATTCCAATTAATCACAGGGAAAGTTGCTTGCAAAATCTTATCCGAGTTCAATTGTCCACGATCAACACGTGCAATACCAAATGCAATGGGTTTGCGGTATCCTTCTTGTGACTCTATCTCTCGTACAAGTTCTTTAAAATCTGTTTCGTCTAGTGTAAGTCTAAGTGCCATTTATCGTCCTTTTTTAATGTTTTGCGCTTGAACACGCACTTGGCGCTCCATTGATGCCCATGGTTGGTTGAATGGCCTCATTATTTGCACCACCTTCTGCATTGACTTTTTCAATGCACTCCCAAAGTTTACGAGCAGATGCTTGGTAACGCTTAGCGGTTTCGCTCTCAGGATGGAAGAAGCTCACTGGTTTTCCAGCATCGCCGCCTTCGCGAACCGCAGGTTCAATTGGAATCTCACCAATGACAATGGTTTCAAATTTATCGGCAAGTGGCTTCGTTGTTCCTTTGCCAAAAATATCATACTCTTTATTGGTCTCAGGACAGATAAAACCACTCATGTTTTCCATAATTCCTGCGATGGGAATATGCAATTTTTGGAACATATCCAAACTTCGCTCGGTGTCATCTAGGGCGACTTGTTGTGGCGTTGTGACACAAATACCAGCGGTTACTGGCACACTTTGAGCAAGTGTTAATTGAGCATCACCCGTTCCTGGAGGCATATCGATAAAAAGAACATCTAAGTCACTCCATAAAATATCACGTAAGAGCTGCTCAATGGCTTTCATGACCATCGCACCTCTCCAAATGAGAGACTGACCATTTTCCATTAAAGAGCCCATACTCATCATCTCAACACCATACACAACAATAGGTTTGACTTTTTGACCGACAATTTCAGGGTGTGTATCAACAGCACCCATCATACGAGGAACATTAGGTCCATAAATATCTGCATCCAAAAGCCCTACTTTTTTGCCTTGGCTTGCAAGAGAAATGGCAAGGTTTACCGTAGTGGTTGTTTTACCCACACCACCTTTTCCTGAGCTGACCATCACAAAATTTTTGATGTGTGGTGCCATGTTTTTACCTGATTGAGAGTTGCTTTTTTCAACAGGAGGCTTAGGTTGTTTAACGACAATATCTATTCTCGCAGCACCAAGTGCTTTTAGTGTTTTTTCAATATTGACTTTTAATTCGTCAGCAACTTCTTTACTAGATGAGACGATTTCTGTTTCAACATAAACATTATTATCTGATACATCGATATCTTTAACAAAACCAAATGTTACGATATCTTTATCAAAACCAGGGTATTTTACGCCACCAAGTGCGGCGCTGACTGTATCTTTGTTTAACATTTCTTGACCTCTATACTTAAGTAATGGCGGAATTTAACACAAAAAAGATAAAAAAAAGCTTTTGAAATGTATAATATTGTAACACTTCAGAAATAAAGGACAAAGTTTGCCCGATTTAGCTCTTGTGATGTTAGGGGCCGGTAGTTCCACGCGGTTCAATCAGCGTGTGAAAAAGCAGTGGCTACGCATTGATGACACGCCTCTATGGCTCTTTGCTACACAAAATATTCAAAAACTCTATTCGTTTAGTCAAATTATTGTTACAACCTCTCAGGATGAATTAGCGTATGCATCCAAGTTTAGCGACACTATTACTTTTGTCAAAGGTGGTGCAACACGTCAAGAGTCTCTTAAAAATGCTCTTTTACATGTAAAAACACCTTATGTGCTTGTGAGTGATAGTGCAAGGCCTTGCATTGACCAAGCGATGTTTGAACGCCTTTTGAATGCATCGCATGATGCGGATATTGTCGTACCGTATCTTCCCGTGGTAGACACGGTTGTTTATGAGGCTCAGACGATTGACAGAGACTATGTTAAATTGATTCAAACGCCTCAGCTTTCCAAAACAGCGCTTTTAACCAAAGCCCTTGATACCTCAATAGACTATACCGATGATAGTAGTGCGATTCAAGCTATGGGTGGGAAAGTCTGTTATGTTCTAGGAAATCCTCATGCCAAGAAACTAACATCCAAAGAAGATATAAACGCCATCACATGCCTTAAGCCTCCTTCCTCTCACCCTTTTGTCGGACAAGGATTTGACGTGCATGCCTATGAAGAAGGTAAAGCAATGATGTTAGGTGGTATTGAAGTGCATCCTACCATTGGATTTAAAGCGCACTCGGATGGAGATGTTGCGATTCATGCCCTAATAGATGCACTCTTAGGTGCAGCGGGTGTGGGCGATATTGGTGAATTATTTCCAGACAGTGACATACGTTATAAAAATATTGACTCAAAACAATTATTGCAGGAGGTCTGTTCTTTTCTATCAAGAGTGGGATTTGAAATCATCCATTGTGATATTACCATTATGGCTGAATTTCCACGTTTAAGCACATTTAAGGATGCCATGCGCTTTTGCCTTGCCAATCTTTTGGCATTATCTCCCATTCATGTGAATATTAAAGCAACTACGACAGAAAAACTTGGATTTATCGGGCGACAAGAAGGTGTTGCAGTCAGTGCAACGGCTACACTAAAATATTATGATTGGATGAATGCATGAAGATTTTAATCGTTGAAAATGAGATTTACCTTGCTCAAAGTATTGCCTCTAAGTTAATGGAAATTGGACATTTATGTGAGATAGCGACCAGTATAAAAGATGCACTCAAAGATGAAAAGTACGACGCTGTCTTACTCTCTACCAATATTTCAGGACAAAATTTTTATCCTGTTATAGAAAAACACAGAAGCTCCATTATTATTTTAATGATCTCTTATATCAGTAATGATACGGTTACCAATCCTATCAAAGCAGGCGCATGTGATTACATTCAAAAGCCGTTTATGATTGAAGAGCTCATTCGAAAATTACAGCATTTAAATGACTTTAAAAACCTCAAAAAAGAAAATGAAACCTATAAAGAGTATGTCAAAAATCTCTTTTCAAGTGCCAATTTAGAACCCATAGATAAAAAAGCAAAATTCCCTATTTTAATTAAAACCAATTTTCAAAAACACGCAGATGCGCTTGTCTTTAATTACGCAAGTTCACAAAATGAGACTTTTACGTTTATCTCTCTTACACAAAGTAATGCTTTTGAGAGAATCGCTCGTGTAGGAAGTGAGGAATTACTCTACATTATTGATCTGCAAAATCTCAAAAAGAGCGAAAAACTCAAAGTTTACAATATCATCGAAGGCAAACGTGCTATTATTTGCAGTACGGACCCTAACGAAGAGAGTGAATTTTCAACGATTGAGATTAATACCGACAGTAAGATTCTTGACCAAGGAGATATTTTGTGTATTGATGACTATGTCAAATATGTCATCTTTAATTTTCAAAATAAATTTCCAGATACCGAACTCTCTAAAAAATTAGGAATTTCACGCAAAAGCTTATGGGAAAAAAGGAAGAAGTATGGAATCAACAAGAAAAAATAATCGACAACTCTTTTTAGATAAAGAGTTTGTAGCAACCTTAGCGCTTGCCAAAGAAGGTATATTGCATCCTGTTGATAAGCTGATGAACAAGAAAGAGGCAACAGAAGTTGAAGAAACAGGGTATTACAAAGGTAAACCGTTTCCATTTCCTTTTATTATTGCACCTGCGGGAGAAAAAAATAGAGAAATCTTAACAACCTCCTATCAAGGTGAACCGCTGGATTTTGTAGTCGATGGAAAAATCAAAGGAACGATTATTGTCGATGAAGTCTTTGAAGTTGATAAAAAAAAGCGAATAGAGCAAATTTTCGGTACGTATGATATTTCCAATCCAGAAACACAAATGTTTCTTAAGCGATTGGGAGATGTGGCCGTTTGTGGTGAATATGAGCTTCATTTCGACGATATCAAAAATGTCAAGAACAAAATAGAAGCTGCTAAAGAGCAATTGGGCGCTAAAAATGTCTCAGCGATGATGATTAACGCGAACCCCTTTCACAGAGCCCATGAGAGAGTCATTCGTATTACACTTGAAAAATGCGATATGCTCGTTATCTTTTTACTCAAACCCTATAAGCAAGACCTGCTCTCTTATGAATTACGCCTAAAAGCGTTGCAGTATTTTGTCGATAACTACCTTCCTAAAAATAGAGTGGTCATTGTCCCATTTGAAAATACTTACCTTTTTTCAAGTTATAAAAATGCTATTTTGGATGCCATTTGCGCTTCAAACTTTGGGTGCAATAAACTCGTGCTTGGACAACATCATAGCGGCATTGGTGCCTATTATGCACAAAATGTCATGCAGTCTCTTGTCAGCCATTATGAAGATTTGGCTATTGAAGTCGAAATTATTACAGAATTTGTGTATTGCAATGAATGTAAAACGTTAGTCAGCACCAATACATGTCCGCATGGAGCACATCACCACATTAAGTATCATGCAGAGTCTCTCCTAGAAATTTTAAAAGTGGGCATGCTGCCACCAGCAATCTTTATGCGTAAAGATATCTCTGCGCTTCTTTTGAGTAGGCTTTTCAAAAATCGCTTTGAGAATATTGGAAAAATTTACGATGCTATTTTCCCGAACAGTGGTCTTTTAGAAAATCACGATGAACGCGATTTTTATCTTGAACTCATGCGCTTGCATCAAACAACATCACTCACGTAGGAAGCTTATGCCCAATTTTTTATTAACCTTTTTTTACAGTGGACTCTCTCCCAAAGCACCAGGAACCGTAGGTTCTTTGGTTGCAACTCTTTTAGGTGTTATCATCATACGCTATGTTTCAATGGAAACACTCGTCCTTTTAACCATTTTAATGACAATGGTTGGCATTAAACACATTAATGCTTATGAGGCAAGTAGCGCCATTCATGATGACAAAAGAATTGTCATCGATGAAGTCGTTGGTGTTTGGATTGCTCTTATTTTAAGTTCTGGGACATGGTTTCAAGTTTTAGCAAGCTTTGCATTTTTCCGTTTGTTTGACATTTGGAAACCTTCACTGATTGGTAAAATTGACCGCGATGTCAAAGGCGGCTGGGGCGTCATGGGCGATGATATGCTCGCTGGCGTTTTAGCAGGCATCTGTAGTGCTGCATCGTATCAACTTGCTGCTAATTTAATCTAAAAAGTTACTTTTCTGTAATACTAAGTTCATAAGCGTCATACGACTATACTATAAACATAACGTTTAGTTAAAAGGATAGTATATGAAACGTCTTATGAAACTCTTTAGTATAATAGCTCTTGTTTTCTCTTTTGCTTCAGCAAAGGAGTTCGTTATTGATAACGCACACTCAAACATTGGCTTCACCATCAAGCATATGATGATTTCCAATGTCAAAGGTAATTTTACCAACTATTCTGCTGATATTGAATACGATACGGACAAAAAAGTCTTCACAAAGCTTGATGCCAAAATCAATGCCGCTTCTATCGATACAGGAATTACAAAAAGAGACGATCACCTACGCAGTGCTGATTTTTTCAACGTGGATAAATTTAAAACCATTGACTTTGTGATGAGCCGTGTTGAAGGCAATAAAGTCTATGGAAACATTACGATTCATGGTATCACTAAAGAGATTGTCTTAAATGCTACCGTGCATGGATTGATTAAAGATTTTCAAGGGCACCAACGTATAGGCTTTAGCCTAGAGGGCAAACTCAATCGTAAAGATTTTGGACTCGTTTGGAATAAAATCTTAGAAGGTGGTGGACTCACGGTTGATGATACGGTCAATCTCACCATTGATGTCGAAGCAATCGAATTATAATCGCTTAAAACCATCCCGTTCATACAGGTGAGCAAAGAGTAAAAATTCCTCTTTTTCTTCTTGGCTCACCGCTATCTTCCAAACAACCCCCGTAGCATCAAACAAACGCTCATTCATCACCACATTATGCGTCGCAAAGTAATGTTCAAAGCGTGGCGTTAAAGAGTATTCCGTATGAAAAGAAAGTTCTTCTTTAAACACAAAAGGTTGAAGAGATGCTATTGCAATGACCTCTTTTGCACTACTACCATAAGCGCGAACCAATCCGCCAGTACCTAGCTTTATTCCACCAAAATAGCGTACGATTAAGATGCCAACACCCACAAGTTCACTGCCACGCATTACGTTTAAGACAGGAGGACCTGAGGTACCTTTAGGTTCTCCATCGTCGGAGTTATTTTCAACGATCTGACGGTATTCGTTAAACAGTCGTTTTGCCCAAACAATATGAGCAGCTTTGGGGTGTTCGTTTTTTAGTTTTACATGTAATGCTTCAAAATCATCTATCGGACATAAAAAACTTAAAAATGTCGATTTCTTTTCCTCAAATGAGGCAGAAAAAATCGAATTGACCGTTTGCATCAGCACTTCTCAATAATGACTCGAATATCGGCAGGTTTTGCGTGGTACGGCGAAGATGTCACAATGAAATCAGCACCAACTTTAGCGTACTCTGCAATATTCTTCTCCCCCACGCCCCCGGTTGCAGAAAAGAGCATCAGAGGGAACTCTTTTCGCACTTCTGTAATGCATTTACCCAGTTCCGCATAACTCATTTTTTCGCATTGCAAAATATCAGCACCCAAACGTGCAAAATAGAAGGCTTCTTCACAATTTTCGACTTCAACCACAATCTTTTTTTCCAAAAACTTACGCTTCATTTTTGCAAACTGTGCTTCAAACGAAGCCGCATCATCAAAAAAAGCACGGTGTTGTTTGAAAACCAAAATTGAGTCATAAAGCCCTAAACGATGGTGCGCTCCACCACCCGCATAAACTGCTTTTAGCGCTAATTCTTTTGTTCGTGGAAAAATTTTACGTGTGGTAAGAAGTTCGATATGAGGGTTATGAACGCGTGCAAGGGAGAGCATTTCATGTGTTTTGGTTGCAATACCACACGAGTACTCTAAAATATTCTGGCACACCTTCCAAATTTGATGGATATTTTCGGCCAATCCATATGCTTCGAGAATAATCTCATCTTCTGCAACACTCTCTCCGCTATCTTTAAATCGTTTTACATCTAAATGCATACGCTTGCAGATATCTTCTACCATCTCAGAACCACACAATACAACAGCTTTTTTAGGAGAAAAACTAATTTTACCTTGCAGATCACCAATCTCTAAACCAACGGTTGTCATATCGATGAGCCCTACATCCTCACGGATCATATCCATCATTTTACATAACCTTTTGCAATAAAAATAATTATTAATAATTGTAACAAAACTTTGTTAAAGGAACTTTTCTTTTCCTTCCTGAAAAAAGTGTAACGCTATGAAAACGCCTAAAGAGATCACAATGAGTATTGCGCACAATCCAAGAGCAAGCGTATAATCACCGTCAAAAACAGCATTGTAGATGGCTAAAGAGATCGTATCGGTTTTTCCGACAATATTGCCTCCCAGCATCAAGGTAATCCCGACTTCGCCAAGGGCTCTTGCTAAGGCGATCAATAAAGCGGCAACCACACTCTTTTTAATACACGGTAAAACCACACACAAAAGGGTGGTTAAACCACTTTTTCCACTAAGATAGGCCGCCTCTTTTATCGCTTTTGGGAAAAGTTCAATGGCAGATTGCAAAGGTTTCACCATCAGGGGAAGTCCAGAGATAAATCCTGCCAACACCAACCCTTTAAAATCAAAAATGAAATGGATGCCCAAAGGGTATAAATAACTACCCAACCATCCATGTTTTCCTAAAAGAAGTAACAATAAAAAGCCTATTGCGATGGGAGGAAAGACCAAAGGGAGGGTAACAAGGGTTTCAAAAAACCATTTGAATTTTAGTTTTTCAAATGAGAGAAGATAGGCTAAAGGAATGCCTAGAATCACGTATAAAAAAAGAACCACACACAAAATTTTGAGGCTTAGCACCAAAGGGTGCCAAACCTGCACAATATCAAAGTCCATATTTAGCGAAAACTGCTTTGGCTTCAGGTGATGTCAAAAACTGTAAAAACGCGTGACATTGATTATCCGCTTTGCAACTACTCAAGCTTCCTGCAACAATTTCAATGGGAGTGTAATATGCTTGGGGAATTTCGATATATCCGCCCAACTTCTCTTTGCTGTCCAAGGCTGCTGTTAAATTCATAATCCCTGCATCCACCTCTTTGGTACTGACATAAGCGCTTACTTGGGGTACGGTTGCAACGATTAACAGTTTTGATTTGACAGCCTCATACAATTGACTCTTTTCCAAAAACTCCATTCCTGCACCGCCATAAATGGCTTTTTTCACTTCAGGCATAGCAATCGATTTGATACGAGCATCTTTTAAATCTTCCCATTTTTCAAAAGGAACATCCTTCGCATATGCTATGACAGCTCGTCCTAATCCAATCGTTTGATAAGCTTCAAACGTTAAGGCTTGCTGTTTTTTCAAAAATTTTTTATCGGCAATGACCAGAGCAATTTCCGCTTGCTTCGCATGCGCAAAAATTTGCGCCATATTGCCATATACGGCATCCACCGTCCCATGTTTTGCTTCATAGAGTTTAATCACCTCTTGAACAGGTTTTTTATACCCAGCGCCTACGGCAATTTTTAAAGTATCTGCCAGACCAATGCTGATGAAAATAAAACATACAATCCATAAAACTCTCATCTCTTTTCCTTTTGTGACTGAATGATAGGTGCAAATGCTTTCGTACTCAGGTTTACAATATCTCCTACTTGTAGCTCTTTGGCTTCGCTTTCATCTAATACAACTTCCACCAATTGTTGTCCAATACTCACAATGGCAACGAAAATGACATCGACTTTGACAATGTCCAAAAGTTCACCCTCAAAAGAAAATTTTTGAGAGCCTTGCGTACGGAGCAGAACATCTTTGGCCGCACCGTCTTGGATGACTTTTCCTTGAGAGAGAACAATCACACGGTTACTTAATCGATACATTTCGCTCGGATCATGACTGACCATAATCGTTGTGGTTTCAAACTCTTTATGCAAAGTCAATATCTCGTGTTGCAATTTGAGTCGCATAGCAGGATCAAGTGCGGAGAGAGGTTCATCCATCAAAAGAAGCTTGGGACGATTCATCATCGCTCGACATAAACTCACACGTTGCTTCTGCCCACCAGAAAGAGTGGAAGGTGCACGATGGGCTAACTCGCTTAGTTCGGTGAGACTTAAGAGTTTATGCGCTAACGTGGCATCTTTTTTGACAAAAAGAAGGTTATCCAAAACACTCATATTGGGGAAAAGTGCATAGTCTTGGAAAACAAAACCGATACCTCGCTCTTGGACTGAGCGTGATTGCGTGCCATCAAGCCACAGCTCATCATTGACTCTGATTTTTCCCTCTGCACTCTCAAGCCCTGCTAAGATACGAAGCAGCGTCGTTTTACCGCTACCACTTTGCCCTGAAAGCGCTATAAAATGCTGTTTTTCAATGGTAAGATTGACCTCTAAATCCATTTTACCCAAAGAGCCCAAAAGCTCTTTTTGGACATTGATTTCAATCATGCATACCTCCTAAATGGTGCTTTTGCTTTCCATTAAATATATACACACTCAAAAGCACCACAAAGCTAAGCGCTACCATAATGCCACTGTAAATATGAGCACTCGTGTAGTCCATGATTTCAACCATTTCATAAATAGCTACCGAAGCGACTTTTGTATTGCCAGGAATACTCCCTCCAACCATTAAAACGACACCAAATTCACCTACGGTATGCGCAAACGTAATAATAATGGCGGTCAATAAAGAGGGTTTAATATTGGGTAATGCCACGCGAAGCAGGGTCGTTATTTTACTTTTACCTGCAATATAAGACGCTTCTAGCATATTTTTTGGCAAACTTTCAAAACCACTTTGTAAAGGTTGCACCATAAAAGGCAGCGAGTAACAACAACTGGCTATCACCAACCCTGTAAAATTGAAAACCAGTTTGATGCCAAAAACGTTTTGAAAAAATGCGCCTAAGGGCGAATTATAAGAGAGGGTATAGAGCAAATAAAAACCTAAAACCGATGGAGGCAAGACAATAGGCAACGCGGTAATAGCCTCAAAGATAGGTTTATAGCGTGACCTGCTTTGCGAAAGCGACCATGCTAAAAAAAGGGAAACGATAAACAAAATTGTGGTTGTGATAATCGCCAATTTAAATGAAATCAGAAACGGTGTGAATTCAAGATGTGAAAATTTTTCAAACATCGTGCACCTCTAAAACAAACAATTCGCTGGCTTTAATTAAAATGGTAACCTCATCACCCACACTCAAATTCATACGTTTGGCTGAAGCACATGTAATAAAACTTTGAAGTGTTTGACCTTTTACATGTAAAACAATACTGCTTAATAATTTCCCATTTTCAATGCGTTCAATCGTCGCTTGCAGTTGATTAGAATAGCTCAATGCACCACTCAAATCTTTTGCCAAAGCGACATGTGAAGGCTTAACGCCAAGGGTTACATGGCTTTTTACATGTAATCCCTTTGGCAAATCAAGTCCCATCATTTTTAAAGGAGTCCCTTCACAATCAAAACTAATGATGTGAAGGTTTTGCTCTCCCTCAATATGGGTTACAACAGCTTGAAGCTTAGTCATTGACGATATATCCAAAATCTTTTAGAATTGCTTTTGCTTTTGCATTGGTGAGAACAAAGTCATAAAATGCTTTTGCTTCCGCATTGTTTTGCGCTTGTTTTAAAACGACAACACCTTGAGCAATAGGTGTGTAAAGTTTTGGATCAACGCTTATCCACTCTTTTCCTTCTTTATAGGCTTTCATTTTATCGCTGTAAAATGCTGATTTATTTACAAAACCAACATCGGCTGCCGTTGTTGCAAATTGTACGGTTTGAGAGATACTCTCGCCAAAAACCAACTTAGATTCGATGGCATCATAGACTTTGGCATTTTTAAACGCTTCCACAGCCGCCGTTCCATACGGAGCTGTTTTTGGATTTGCGATAGCAACTTTACCCACTTTGGCGTCGGTTAAGATACTCAATCCTTTACTCAAATCAAGACCTTTGACACTCATCATAGCCAATGCCCCACTTGCATAAACCACAGGCTTTGTCACAGCTAATTTTTCAGCGTACAAAGCTTCTGGAAATTTCATATCGGCACTAAAGAAAAGATCAAACGGTGCACCATTTTTCATTTGAGCCGTTAATTTTCCACTCGAACCTAAAACCGTATTGATTTTAGTGTTTGGGTTTGTTTTGGCAAATTCACCTTTGAGCACTTCTATCGCATCGGTCATATTGGCCGCCACAGCGATACTAATCTCCCCTGCAAGCAAGGAAACAGACAATACAAAACTACTGATAAACAGTTTTAACATGATAACTCCTTTATTTTCCGATTAAGATACTACTGGATTTAATAATCGCACACACACGACACCCAATACTAAGGCCTAAGTTTCTAACAGAGTCCGTAGTAATGGTTGCAACGACAACATCATTTTGACCGATATCAATGCTGACTTGTGCATTGACTTCACCGAGTTTAATGTCGGTAACGACACCTGCTAATTTATTGCGAGCACTGGTTGCGACATCAAGAGCATTGGAAATGAGAACCGATGAAGCTTTAATGATGCCGACCACTTCATCCCCAATATGTAAACCCAACTCCTCAACAGCACTATTGGTAATCGTAGAAACAAGCACGACACCACTTTTGAGCACAATGCTCACCTCTGCATTGACTTTTGCCTGTTTAATCTCGCCGATTTTACCCATCAGCTGATTTCGCGCACTGATTTGCATAGCAATCCTTTGTATGTGTTTGAGCGAATGCATCTCAAAATTGCTCACATCAGAGAGTCTGGCTAAAAACCGCTCATACTCTTTTTTTAAAATGGCGTAATTGGCAACAACTTCTGTCCCAAGGGGGGTTAATGTTGTTCCACCGCCGCCACTTCCTCCTGTTATACGCACAACTAAAGGTTTATTGGAGAGATTGTTCATGGTATCTACCGCTTCCCATGCCGCCTTATAGCTGAGTCCTACCATTTTTGCAGCGCTGCTAATAGAACCTGTAATGGCGATGGCTTCCAATAATTTGACACGTTTTTCAAGAAGTGCAGGCTTATCAAAGCTCATCAATCCAGTAGAGATACCTTCCATGCTTCTTCCTTATATAGTAAAAGTATATAACGATAGCGACTCGTTTAAAACTTTTCGAACATTATAGCGATATAACCTTAAGAGTTATAACGCTTCATGGTGAATTTTTGAGCACAGATAAAAATTTCATCAAAATGGCTAAAGTAGCCATTTTCAAAGGAAAGATTTAAGTTTTTTTCACTAAAATCAAACAAACTATTTCCAAAAAAGAGCAGCATGATTAAACCACTTTTAACGCTTTTCTGCAGCGTATGTCTAATGTCTTCCACACTCAGTGCAAACTATCTCGATAAAGAGACTGCCAATCGCATCCGTAAAAATACAGATGCCATTATTGCTAAAGATTTAACCAGCAAACAGTTAATTTTTGCCAAAGATGAGCAAAAGATTAATCAACCTGCCAGTCTTACTAAAATCATGACCTCTATGTTGGCACTTGAAAGTGGTCGCATGAACGATGTGGTGACAATCACGCGTGAGATGACGCATGTTGAACCTACCAAAGCTAATTTACGCATCGGTGAGAAATTTTACTTAAGAGATTTAGTCAAGGCAGCTATGGTTATGTCAGCCAATGATGCGGCAATGGCTATTGGTGTTTATCTAGGCGATGGCAATGTCGATAATTTTGTTAAAGAGATGAACGCAAAAGCTAAAAAAATTGGCATGAAAAATACACACTTTACCAATCCATGCGGATTTGACATAGGCAATCACTACTCAACCGCACTTGATCTTTTAACACTCAGCGAATATGCTATTAAAAATAATAATTTCAATGAAATCGCAAAATTAAAACGTTACGACTTTCGCTCTCTCAACACAAAACGCGCTTATGCCGCTTATACGCATAATAGACTTCTCAATAATTATAAATACGCAGTGGGTATTAAAACAGGTTACACTCAAAAAGCAGGACCGTGTTTGATTGCCCGTGCTAAAAAAGATAATAGAGATATTTTAGTGGTAATGCTCAATTCTGAACACCGTTGGAATGATATACGCACCATTTTTGAAGATGTTTTACCCGATATTACAGATACAAGGTCAGCGTCTAAAAAACCCGCTGCACCTAGTACAAAGCAAACGAAAAAAACCAGTAAGAAAAAAGCACATACGATTGCATAAAGGCTTGTTTTACAAGCCTTTATAATTCTATTTTTTTCCTAGACTTTTTGCTCTTTCATACGAAGCTTCCATCGCTTTGATAAAACTATCGCGTACTTTTCCCTCTTCGAGTTTCAGATACCCCGCTACAGTTGTACCCGAAGGTGACATGACTTTATCTTTTAAAATGGCGGGATGCTCGTGTTGAAGCACAGCGCCCATACCTTCAAACAATGCCGCAATCATCGGATAGGTTAAATCACGTTTCAATCCTAAATTCACCGCGCCATCGCTTAATGCTTCAGCAACCAACGCGACCCATGCGGGTGCGCATCCTGCTAGTCCCATTGCAATATCTAGCTCTTTTTCGCTCTCTAACCAAAAACAACTTCCTATCGTCCCTAAAATGCGTAAAGCATTCTCTTTGAGTGCTTCATCGCCACAGACGGAAGTAGCGGATTTTTGCACAGAAGCCGCCATATTAGGCATAGAGCGAATATAATGCTTTGCATTAATGCCCTTTCGCAACTGCTCAAGGCTAATACCCGCCATAATGGAAATTACACCTTTGGCACACCCTTGCGTTTTAAACGAAGCAAAAGCTTGAGGTTTAATGGCTAAAATAACGGTATAACCATCTAAAGAGGGAGTTTCTGTTAAAATAGTAATGGAAGGATACATTTCATGAATCTTTTTTGCGCGTTCAGGGTTACGCACCACGACACTAAGATCATTGACATGTAATCCTTGAAGCATTGCTCCACCCATGTTACCTGCGCCAATTAGGAGTAATTTCATTGGTTATCCTCGTTTTTTAAAAATTATAACGCATTTAGCGTTACATTTTGTTAATACACCGCAAGGTATAATAATAACTCACTACTTATTGGGAGTCTTGATGAAACAGCTCGTTTATATCGCTTTGTTTAGTATTGCCATCACACTTAGCGGTTGTATCTCGCCTACACCACAACCTATTCATTCACCGCCGCCTTTCGACTCTAAAATCGACCCATGGTGGCAAGAGTTGCACGATACAACGCTCAACCAACTGGTCGATGAAGCGTTAAAACAAAGCCTAAGTTTTCAAGCCGCACAGCAACGCGTTTTACAAGCATATGCAACATTGCACACCAAACAAGCCGCCAATTTCCCCAGTCTCTCTCTTTCTGGTTCAGTAACGAAAGAGCGAGAACTAAGAGGCATAGAAACACAAAAAGAGAGCTATTCTGCAACCCTTGGTGCATCGTATGAAGTGGATTTATTTGGTAAACGCTCCGATAGCATTGATGCACAACAAGCAACGTATCGTGCGAGTTATGAAGCCATGCAAGTGAGTGGCATCTCTTTAGTCGCTGAACTTGCCAATGCGTGGTACACCTTAGCATATAAGAAAGAGAGCTTAGCACTTTTAAATGACCAAAAGGATGTTGCCACTAAGATTTTAGCGCTCACAAAACTCAAACATGAAAGTGGAAAAAACTCCATCACAGACGTTTGGCAACAAGAACAATATATCAAAAATCTTGAAGCACAAAAAATTACGTTAGAAGGCGATATTCAAACACAAATACGCGCACTCAATCTTCTTTTAGGGCGCTCTGTTTTAGAAGAGTTACCGCAAGCATCTTTGGCAAAATTGATTGTATTACCGCCACAACCTGCTGTGGGTATTCCTGCAACCAAATTGTTGCAACGCCCCGATGTCAAACAAGCATTTTATACCCTAACCTCTGCCAATGCCGCACTCTCTGAAGCGATTAAAAACCAATACCCATCCCTTAATATTTCGCTCTCAAGCATTGCCACATCATCGCAGTTTTCCAATGTTCTCGATACGATTATCGGCAGTGCCGTTGCAAGTCTTAGCGGAACGCTTTTTGATGCAGGTGCAAAAGAGTCCTTAGTGAAAAAAGCGCTGTTTACGTCTAATGAATATACATTGACATACAAACAAACGCTCCTTGAAGCATTTGGTGAAGTAGAAGATGCCCTAGAAGCCGAAAAGACACAAACACAATACCTCAACCAACTCAACGAACGTGTCGCTCTTGCCCAAGTAATTTTTGAACGCCAAAAAGCCAAATACGAATACGGTGTAGAAACCTACTTAAACGTTCTTAATGCACAAGCGAGTTTGCAAGAGTTAGAACAAACCAAGCTTTCAAAACAACAAAACCTTATTAGCGAACGCATTGCTTTGCACCGCGCTTTAGCAGGTGGCCTTTTAGACTATGATGTGAAACAAGAATGGAGAAAGTATGACAACTAAAAAAATTATCATCAATATAACCGCTTCGGTTTTAATCATCGCTTTTGGGGTAGGAGCCGCTAAGTATCTTCTTAGCACTGCGCCGCAAGCACAAAAACAAAAGCGCCAAATCACAGGAACCATTGTCGAAGTTGTTCAGATAAAGTCCTCCTCCCAAGAGGTCATTCTTCCTGTTATTGGAACCATTGAAGCTTCACAAAAAACAACGATTGCCTCTAAAGTTTCGGGTAAAATCATACAAACACACCCCAATTTTACACTCGGTAGTTTTGTTAAAAAAGGAGAACTCTTAGCACAAATCGACCCTGTGGATTATCAATCAGCAGTTGATGAAATCAAAGCAAAACTCCTTTCCGCGAAAGCATCTGAGATGATTGAAATGGGACAACAAGAGAGCGCTAAAAAAGAGTTAGAACTCTCCAAAGAAAATCCCACAGGACTGAGTCGCGCTTTAATTTTACGCGAACCGCAACTTGCTCAAGTCAAAGCAACCATCATGGAACTAGAAGCCTCCTATGCTAGTGCACTCAATAACCTTAAAGAGACAAGTATCAAAGCGCCATATGATGGTGTGATTATCACAAAATCAGCCGAACTGGGTAGCTATGTCTCCACACAAAGTACCCTACTTGAACTTGTTTCAACCGATGAATTTTGGATGCGTGTTACACTGCCTGTCTCTTATTTGAAATTTTTGGATACCACCGATGCCAAAGCACTTTCACACATCAAAGTAACGCTTCTGTCGAATACCAATCACCCTTTACATGTAAAAGCAAATCTGCTTAAAATCTTGCCTGATCTTGATAGCACCACCAAACAAGCCAAACTCTTAATAGGTGTGCACGATCCTTTTGGACTTAAAGAGTCCAGAAAAGAAAAACATGCTTTATTGTTAGGAGAAACGCTGCAAGCCACGATTGCAGGGAAACGTTTTGATGCTATTTATGCATTACCGGCATCATTACTACGTCCCAACAACACCGTTTGGGTGATGGATGAAAACAAAACACTTGCCATCAAACCTGTCGAAGTGTTGTATAAGAACCCTCAACAAGTGCTGATTACCTCAGGCATCACAGAAAACGACCACATCATCTCGACGTACCTTACCGCACCCATTTCTGGCATGAACTTAGTCAATCTTGCCACAGTGTCCAAACCAAAAAAAGGTGAATAATGCGTAAAGAGCAAAATTCGATTATTGCATGGTTGGTACATAATAAAGTCACTGCAAATCTATTCATGCTTATCTTTTTGATTGGCGGCATCTATATGAGCTTTTATATCAAAAAAGAGGTTTTCCCCGAGTTTGATTTAGATATGGTGACCATTAATGTCGCGTATCCTGGGGCAAGTCCTGAAGAGGTCGAACAAGGCATTATCTTAGCGGTGGAAGAAGAAATTCGCAGTATTGAAGGGGTCAAAGAAGTTACCGCAACCGCCAAAGAGGGAGTTGCTCAAATTGTGGCGGAACTTTCAGAAGGAAGCAATAAAAACAGAACCTATCAAGACATTAAACAAGCGGTTGATAGCATTACGACATTCCCTGAAGATGCTGAAAAGCCTATTATCTCCATGACCATGCGCAAAAGACGCGTTGTCTCCTTAGCCATTATGGGTGACAATGACCCCATGGTTTTACGCGAAATGGCAGAAAAAGTACGCGATAAACTGTTGCAAAGTGAGGGTATCAGCCAAGTTGAACTGGTGGGAGCAAGGTCATATGAAATTGAAATCGCACTCAATAAATTGGCACTGGAAAAGTACGGTCTGTCTATGCAAAATGTCGCTGACATTGTTGAAAAGCAATCGGTTGAGCTTTCAGGCGGTAGTGTCAAAAGTAACGCAGGTGATATTTTACTGCGTGTGAAAACACGCCGCATTAGCGCGGCTAAGTTTGAGACCTTACCGCTATTAACCAGTAGTACCGGAGAGACTATTCGCTTAGGGGATGTCGCACGCATTAAAGATACCTTTGTGGATGACAATATCTATTTTACGTATAACAATAAACCCGCCATTGAGATTGAAGTCTATCGTTTGGGAAAAGAGACTCCAAAAAGTGTTTCAGAGGCGACACTCAAAGCCGTAGAAGCCATTTCAAAAGACCTTCCCGCACCTTATGAACTAAAAATCAATGACGACAGTTCTAAAATTTACGATGCCAGATTGGAACTTCTTTTAAACAATGGTATGCTGGGACTTGCGCTTGTTTTGATTATTTTAGGTGCTTTTTTGGAATTCAAACTCGCATTTTGGGTCTCGCTTGGTATTCCGACTTCCTTTTTGGGTTCTTTGTTATTTCTTCAATATTTTGGTGTATCCATCAATATGGTCTCTATGTTTGCCTTCATTGTCGCATTGGGAATTGTTGTGGATGATGCCATTATTGTGGGTGAAAATGTCTATGAATACCGCCAACGGGGAATGAACTACATTGAAGCGGCGATTCAAGGAACCAAAGATGTCGCGGTTCCTGTCACGTTTAGTATCTTAACCAATGTGGTAGCGTTCATCCCGCTTCTTTTTGTACCGGGTATGTTTGGCAAGATGTTTTATCCTATTCCCATCGTTGTTGCAACGGTTTTTACAATTTCGTGGCTGGAAGCACTGTTTATTTTACCTGCCCACTTGGCGTTTAAAAAAGAGGCGCAAAAAGGAGGGTTTGCACATAAACTTTGGCTACAACAACAAAAGGTAGCACGTGCCTTTGATCGTTTTGTTGAAACGATTTACAAACCGTTTTTGCTCTTTTGTGTCCATAATCGTTACAGCACCATCATCACAGGTTTTGTTATTTTAGCGCTCGTTTTGGCGTATGCCATCAGTGGTCGTTTAGGCTTTGAGATGATGCCGCGCGTTGAGTCCAATCGAGCGGTTGTCTATGCCACGCTTCCTATTGGTGTGCCACATGCCACTATCGAAGCCGTTAATCAAAAAATTATTCAAGCGGGACTTAAGACCATTGCCGAGGTCAATGAACCTGACCTCAATCAAGGCTATAAAAGCAAAATTGACGACAACCAAATCCAAGTGACTTTTTATCTGCAAGATGGTGAAAAACGCAAGATTTCAACCAGTGATTTTAATACAAAATGGCGCCAAAATTTAGGCCAACTCGCAGGTATCGAATCGATGATTTTCAAAAAAGATATCGGAGGGCCTGGAGGCGGAAGAGCGGCTTTAACGATTGAGCTTAGTCATAGCAATAACACGCTTTTAGACCAAGCATGTGAAACGTTAGCCAACGACTTACGCAGCTTTGCCATCGCAAAAGATATTGATGATGGAACCTCTTCGGGCAAACGTCAAATTGACTTTGAGCTTTTGCCTTTAGGTGAAAAACTTGGCTTGAGCGCTTATGAAATTGCGCGACAAGTGCGTTATACCACCTATGGAAAAGAAGCCATTCGTGAACAACACGGACGCAATGAAGTTAAAATCATGGTACGACAAGATGCGCTTGAACGGGATAATGAAGCCAATATCGACAACATCAAAATCAAAACCAGTAGCGGCGGATTTGTGCGCCTTGGTGATGTTGCCAAACGCATTGAAGGCAATGCCTATACGCACATTTTACGACGCGATGGCAAACGCATCATCAATGTAACCGCCAATGTTGAGCCAGAGCGTGACACGCCTATTCTTATCCAAGCGCTTAATGAAACCTACATTCCACAATTGGAACAAAAATACCCTGAGCTACAAGTCTCCTATCAAGGGCGTCAAGCAGAAACCAAAGAGAGCAGTCAAAGCTTGATGGCAAGCTTCTTACTGGTGTTAGCGGTTTTATACGTGATGCTTGCGATTCCGTTTGCAAGTTACACGCAACCGCTTATCATTATGCTTGCCATTCCATTTGGTATCGTTGGGGCATTTTTAGGGCATATGCTTTTAGGTTATAGTTTGAGTATGGTCAGTGCCTTGGGTATCGTGGCACTGTGTGGCGTTGTGGTAAATGATACACTGGTGATGGTAGATTATTCAAATATCATGCGAAAAGAGGGACATTCACCCCTTGAAGCGATCATTCTTGCGGCAACCAGACGTTTTCGCCCTATTTTCTTGACCACAGCAACCACGTTTGGAGGGCTAGCCCCCATGATTTACGAGACATCCATTCAAGCTAAATTTATGATCCCTATGGCAATTTCACTGGGTTATGGTATATTATTCTCAACGGTTATTTCGTTGGTTTTTGTTCCCGCTATTTACATGATGCTTGAAGATGCAAAAAGCTTTTTTCATAAGACGAAAAAGGAGTAAACACGATGGATACCAAATACTCACTCATCTCTATTTATCTTCCACTCTCCTACTCAAGGCATGAGATAGAAACGCGCTTGGTCTGCTCTTTTAAAAAAGGCATTGAAAAAGCGTTTTACTATGAATACCGTGAGACCTATTTGGTGTATACCCAATTTAATGTCTTGACCTTCATTAATTGGAGTAAAGAAGAGATTATCAAAGCGCTGGAAAAACTGGATATTAAAGAAGCGGCCTTGTTTGAACAACGCACGATTTATCAAGATTATCCTATCCTAATTGACCCTACATTAGACGTTACATGTAAAGTCAGTAATGAACAAATTGTCCTAAAAGAGCCTTTGAGTCTCTATCTTATTATCATCGCGCTAGTTATTTCGCAAAGCGTGGGGTTAGAAAAATACGAACAAGACCTCAATCTTCATTTTGAACGTAGCCAACAGTTGCTTGATTTAACAAAAAGTTATTCTCTGCTGAAGCGCTCAAAACTTATCGAATTTGCACGCAGTCTCACCGTCATCAGGCATGGAATGGTCAGTGACCTGCTTTTGCTGGATAAGCCCAATATTTTGTGGGACAACGAAGAAGCGGAGAAATTGTACAACCGCCTCTCTTCCATCCTAGAACTTAAAGACCGTTTTGAAATTGTCGAACATAAACTCTCCAATCTCAAAGAAGACATTAGTATGGCTTTAGACCTTTTCAATCACAAACACAGCGAATTTTTAGAGTGGATTATCATCGTACTAATTGGATTTGAAATCGTGATGGGGCTTATTGAGTTTGTGCGTCACTAAAGAATAAGCCCCCTACTACGCTAGCGTTTCTCGGTGAGCATACGCACTTCACGTTGAGGATAAGGAATGTGAATCTCATGGGCAAGCAATGCGTTAAAAATAGCCAAGTTTACCTCATACTGAAGTTTAAAATAACGCTTTGTCGGAACCCAATAACGAAGCCCAAGGTCAATGGAACTCTCCCCAAAATTAGCAATTCCCACAATAGGCTTTTGCTCTTTAGAAACCTCAGAAAAGCTTGCTAAAACGGTATGAATCACATCAATTGCTTTTTGGGGTGCACTCTCATAAGCGATACCAATCCCCGATTCAACGACTCTGTATTCAAACGAATTGACTAAAACATCGCCTATCATCTTTTTATTTGGAACAGTAATCAACTCTTCATCTTCATTACGAAGCATGGTATATGCAAGCTTTATCTCTTCCACCACGCCATAAACCCCTGCAACAGAGAGGGTATCGCCTACTTTAAATGGACGACTGATAATCAGTAAAATTCCCGCGGCATAATTGGAAACACTGCCTTGAAGCGCTAATCCTGCCGTGAGTGATGCTGCACCGATAGCTGCGACGAACGGAGCGATGGAAATGCCAATTTTGCCAAGGGCTATCACGCTCATCGCGGCAAAAACAAGCACTTTAGCAACACTGGCTAGAAACTTTCCTAAGGTCATGTCAAAATGGTGTCTTTCAAAAACACGCATCAAAAGGTTGTAGGTATATTTCGCCGCAAACCAACCCATCAAAATAATAATCAGCGCACCAATAAGCTGAAAACTATACGTTGTTAAAAACTCAATAATGATGGTATAAAACTTTTGAAGGCTTTGAAATTCTTGTTCCATTGCAGTCTCCTTGTCCGTTGATTGCATAATTATAACAAAAAGCATGGTTGAGACCTTCTCTTTGTGCCAAGAATTTCCAAGATGTTTACATGTAAAGATAAATATTTAATAAAGTATTAAAGTAGTATTATTTTGATTTCTAATAATCCACATATTTTAAGAAGTTGCAAAAAAGAGATGAATTCACTGCAAAAGTTACTATTTTTCGGTATTCCACACGATACAATTCACTCCAAAGAGTTAAGAGCCCGTGTCAATCTCGAACGCTCAAAAATATACTTTAGTAACACCAAAGGAAGCTTGAATGCACTTTTTTTAGGATTATTTCTGGCTATTGTGCTGCTCTCATTTTTTAACGTCCCTACACCTTACATCGTTGTGTGGGCTATCGCACTTTCGAGTTTGGGTTTTGTTGTTTATTTCTATGAAACCGCGATTATCAGAGCAGGATTTTACCAAGAGAAATTAGCTTATCAAGTCTTAATACGTCTCTTGATAGGTTTTTGTATCGCATTGGTTTGGGGATTTTTTGCACAACTAATGCCCAAGGAATCGATGCTAGGCTATACGCTTTCTTACATCGCAATGTCTACGTTTATTAACGTTGGTATGCTCAGTTACAGCATCTTGCCTTTGCAGTATTTGGTCTACTTTATAGGCGCGCTGATTCCTTTGGAAGTGAAACTTTGCATCAATTTTCTAGCGTCGCATGACTCGTTTTATCTTGTATTGGCTACCGTTTTTTTTATTTGTGAAATTGTCCTCTTACGAAAAGCGCTCATTAATTCTAAAACAGCGATTCAAGCGCTCATTCTCAACGAGAAATTAAAAGACGAAATATCCAAACATACAGAAGCGCAATCGCATATTGAGTTTTTAGCCTACCACGACCACCTCACAGGCGTATGGAATCGCCGTTATATCGAGTCATTTTTAAATGAATTGGCGTATAACACGAACTTACACCAAAAACATTTTGGCATTATGCTGATTGATATTAACTACTTTAAACCTATTAATGACACCTACGGGCATAATTTTGGGGATGAACTGCTGACATGTTTCGCGCACCATCTTCAAAAGCAGTTACTATACAATGCGCTACTTGGACGCTTTGGTGGCGACGAGTTTATCATCATCTTTGAAAAAATTACTTCATACCAAGAGTTAGAAACGTATGGGATTGCGTTAAAAAAAGCGCTTTACCAAACTTATACCATCAACGATATTACTGTCGATAGTAGTGCCAGTGTGGGTTGGGCCATTTTCCCTGAAGATGCCAATGACATCGAAACACTCATCAATGTTGCGGATGAGCGTATGTACGAAGACAAAAAACTTGACCACCAACGCGCTGTCAATTTTTAGCGTTTGATCGCCAATGCACTCTCTTTGGTACCGGCATAAAACACAACGATTTCAGCAGGTTCATCGCCTTCATTCACACCATAATGCCACGTATTGACCACTTCGACAATCGCTTCTCCGGCTTTGAGTTCTAAGGTTTTATTCTCATCTGTAACAACTTTCAGCGTGCCTTTAAGCAAATATCCCGCATTAATGATAGGGTGCTTATGAAGCGGTAATGTCGCATGTGCGGGAATGGTGATTTTCAAAACAGAAATCTCGGGCATCTCTTTAGGATACGCCGGCAATGTGGCACCATCCCAACTTTTATCTGTTTTGGCAAGTGTGATGGACTGCACATCGCCTGCGGCAAAACTGCACGAAACGATGAAGAAAAAACACCAAAGTACTTTTTGCATAATCAACCTTTTTATGGGAGTTCGAGGCCTATTTTACTTTACATGTAAAATGTTGTCAAGGATAGTGGAAATCTTTACTTATAAAAATAATTGACGTAGAATAAGGGAAATACTTTGGAGATATTACGATGACCAGAGAAGAATGTAAAAATGCGCCCTTAATACTCCAAAGTTTTATAACTATTCAAAACCAAATTGAATATCAAGAAGATTGTTATGATTTTTCATCGATCTTTCATCGATTAGTGCAAGATAGCGATGATCCAACTATCGCAAGAATTTGTTTTTTAATGGGTGATCTATGTTCAATGATGTTAGTACCGCAGAGTCAAAGTGAACCTTTTGGCGCAATGGTAAAATGGCATGATGGACATCGTTCAGCAATACTTGATGATTTCATTACAGAGGAATTAGATTTTTTTGAACTCGTACTCCCTGAATGTAAAGCATACCAAATCAAAGCTCGTATTGCCGATGTCTTATGGACATTAAAACGAGGCAAAGCTATCGATTTTGCAAAAATTGCTATTGAAAATTATCAAAAATATTTACTTTCCCACGACACAATCCATCATGCTGGGAAAGCATGGCAACGCGCATTATTACTAGCCTTAACTATTAATCAACCTACTGAAAACCTCACTAATCCTATTTTGGAACACATTAAAAACGCTTCGAGTCAAGACAATTTTTATTTAATGCATCTCGTAGAAATCTTAGATGTTGCTAAATTGCGAAGAGAAGATATAGAAATTGTTGTGGCTCAACTTGAAACAGTCGCACAACAATTTCAAGCGCAAAAACTATACAATCAAAGTACACGTTATTACCAATGTGCTTTAAAATGGGCTAGAAAACTACAAAATAAAGAACTATGCTATAAGATGCTCTATGAAATAGGTTTTTCTTTTTATCAAAATGCCCTTGCCCAACCCTATGAGTTTCAAAGTACATCAGATTATGAAAATGCACTTCAAACCTTTAGACAAATTCCAAAAAAATATCGTGATACAGATGACATCAATACTCTTATAGCTGTGATTGAAAGAAAAATCCCTGAATCAAATCAAATCGCATTAGAATATATGCAAAGAATGGAAACTAAAATAGACACTAAAGAGATGGTTGAATACAGTGAAAAAGCCGTATCCAATCAGCCAAAATTTAAAACGCTACATATTTTTGCTAACTTAATTCATATACCAACCAAAGAATATTTTAAAAAGCAAGCGCAAGAGCATATCCAACAATTTCCCATGCAACATTTATTCAGTGGCGTGCATATAAATCATGACGGAAGAATCATAGCCAAGACACCTTCAATAGATTTAGCGGAGAGCCTGACAGATAATTTTGATGCACTATTTCCTACAATGGTACAGAACTATAAAAATTATATTGAACTTACCGCTAAAGCATATATTGCACCTGCCCTTTTTCAGCTATTGCTTGAACATCGCATTACCAAGGAAGATTTATATCACATTTGTGATAACTCAACACTGATTCCTAAAGAAAGGATCGATATATGGGTTGAAGGCTTATGGCAAGGTTTTGAACTTAACTTTTTAGTTGCTATTCATCTTCTAATTCCACAAATCGAGCATTTTGTTCGATCACAATTAAAGGTTAGAGGGGCTAAAACAACAATAATTGATAAAGAAGGGATTGAAACAGAACAAGGATTATCTACATTATTAGATAAGGAAGATGTACAACTTTTTTTAGATGATAGTTTACTGTTTGAGTTGCACGTTTTATTAACAAAACCACTCGGTTACAATTTTAGAAACAATCTAGCACATGGATTATCTGAAGTAGGAGAACTAAACTCATACCCAACTGCATATGTATGGTGGTTATGCCTGAAATTGGTTGTTAATAACAATAGTTTTGATTTCAATATAAAAAAATAACTATTGAGATATAAAAATATATTTAGAATTTCCTTTTCTACAATTATTTAAAAATATGGGGATTTTTTCAATGCGTCATCTTTGTTTTCTACTTTTAATAGTTCTTTCACTTCATGCCGCCACACTGGGCGAGACGCTCTTTCATGGCAACTGTGTGACATGCCACGATGTCTCAAAAGCAAATTCCGCACCTGCGATACAAGACGTTCAAACACGCTACAAACAACGCTTCGATACCAAGAAAAAATTTACAGCCTTCATGGTAGCATGGCTACAAAAGCCTGATGCGAAAAGTGCCATCATGCAAGAAGCAGTCAATAAATTTGGTCTGATGCCTACGCTTGGTTATGATGAAGAGACCCTTTATGAGATTGCTCAATTTCTCTACACTACGTCCTTTAAAGACTAAACAACATTTTACATGTAAAATGTTGTTTGAGATATGCCTCTAATACCACGAGCTATTTTTCATGGATTCATAATTTTTGCAACCGATTTCATTGCCTAATTTGCAGGCTTGTTGAAAAAGCTCATACGCTTTTTGTGCATTGGTATTGACACCTTTTCCATTCATATACATGATGCCAAGGGTTGAACATGCATCCGCATCTTTTGCGTCACATGCTTTTTGGTAATACATCGCAGCATACGTGTCGTTATCATCTTGGTCATACAATAATCCTAAATGAGCGCAACTTCGTCCATCTCCACCATCGCACGCTTTATCGTAAAAATCGACGGCTTGTTGCATATCTTCTTCCACACCTGTACCATTTTCGTACAGCTTGGCTAAACTTGCACACGCACTCGCGCGTCCTAACTCGCACCCTTTGAGGTAGAGTTCAGAAGCCTTCGCATAATTGGTTCCTGCATGTCCATTTTCATACATATACCCTAGCGTTTCACAGCCTTCACCTAAACCCATTTTGCAAGCCTGTTCATATAAACTGCGCGCATGTTTAAAGTTTTGAGACACGCCATCTCCTAAATGGTACATGATGCCAAGGTCCAAACACGCCTGCGCATCACCTTTGTCACACGCATTTTGAAAACTGCTTTCGCGCGCAAAGTCAAACGCATACACACTCATCGTAAAAGCCAGTAGTGTGCTGAGTAACCATAGTTTTCGCATACACTTCTCCTTGCCTTTGTTTTAATTATGATAGCCCAAATACTCATTAAAAACACTAAAATTATTTTTTATAAAACAGATGAAACATGTTAAAATCTTCTCCTAAAGAAACAGATGAGGAATATCGATGATGCAACGCAATACAAAAAACCAACGCACACCAACGTTACCGACCTCATCACGCATGATTTCTTACCCTGAAGCGCCTTTTCTCACAATCCGTCTTACCCAAAACAGTGACCGTCCGTACGAAGCCCATGCGCATCCGACACTCTCGATTGGTTTTATGCTTGAGGGTGAAACACTTTTTCACACCCCCGAAGGTGAATTTAGGCTTGCGCATGGCTCCCTTGCCATTATCGAACCGCATCTTCAACACACCTGCAATCCTTTGCCCAAACAGAGTCGAAGTTATGTGATGGTTTATATTGATGCGGCTCTTTGCACCACGTTACAAGCTAAGCATTTTAACAACAAAACACTGCTACCACTTCGTGCCCCACTTGTGTTTCATAAAGAGTTGTACGAGACATTTACACGCATTATCCTCTCACTTTTAGAAACTTATACACCTTTACATGTAAAAAATTTCCTAGCATGGTTGGAAGCATTTTTGGAGCTTTACTCATTCGATGCTCCCGTACCAAAAATGCCAATCTCGTTACAAAAAGTTGCCTACTTTTTAGAAAATAGGCTGGATGAGCCTATTCGTTTGAGTGATTTAGCAAAGCGCTTTGGTTTTAATACGTTCTCTTTGATACGTCAGTTTAAAAAAGCGTATGGATGTACACCCAAACACTATTGGCTCGATGCGCGCATTCACCATGCCAAAACATTACTGCATGAGGGTGTTTCCCTCTCGTTGTGTGCTTTGTATTGCGGGTTTGTCGATCAAAGCCATTTTCACCGCTTTTTCAAACGTAAAACAGCACTAACGCCTAAAGAGTACCAGCAAAGCTTTAATAACCCACTTTCATAAGAAGCAAAAACGTAAAATTCTTATTGGTAACGAAGGGCTTCAATCGGCTCTAGATTAGCCGCTTTACGTGCAGGATAAAAGCCAAAAAAGACACCCACTCCTGTTGCCACCAAGAAAGAAATTACGATGGAGCTTTGCGTAATCACAATTGTGATAGGAAAAAAATGCGCTACCACATAAGCGCCTCCCACACCAACACAGACCCCAATAAAACAGCCAATAATCGAAATCATCAATGCTTCAAGTAAAAACTGCATCAAAATATGATTTTGTTTTGCGCCAATAGCAACGCGAATACCAATCTCCCTTGTGCGCTCAGTCACGGAAACAAGCATGATATTCATAATACCAATGCCGCCTACTAAAAGCGATATAGAAGCAATGGCCGCTAACATTAAGGACATCGCTTTGGTGGTCTCTTCTGCGGTATTAGCCAGAGCGGTTAAGTTCCGAATCGTAAAGTCATCATCCACGTTGGCTCGTAATTTATGGCGCTCTCTTAAGAGCTGCTGCATCTGTTTCTCTGCTTGGTCCATAACATTTTCAGACATGGCTTCAACCATAATAAAACGCACAACGCCTTTAAATTGGCTACCAAATAGTTTGGTTTGTGCCGTCGTCAGAGGTACCATCGCCGTATCGTCTTGATCTCTTCCGTCTAAACTCTGCCCTTTTGAAGCCAACACGCCTAGGACGATATAGGGGCTATTTTTAATACGTATGGTTTTACCCACAGGGTCTTCATCTCCAAAAAGATTTTGGGCAACGGTTTTACCAAGCACAACCACACGCGTCGCACCCCTGACATCCGAGTCGGTAAAAGGATAGCCTTGATCAATATTCCAATCGCGCACTTCAAAAAAAGAAGGTGTCGTGCCTAGTATTTGCGTGTACCAGTTGGAAGATTGATAGACCATTTGAGCCGAACCCGGTACCACTGGAGCGGTTGCGGCAATAGAAGAGAGGTCGCTAATGGCATTGGCATCATTAAACGTCAGCGTTTGAACACCTCCACTTCCGATGCGAACACCTCCTGAAGTCATGGAACCTGCAAGCACGATAAAAAGATTGCTTCCCATCGAAGCGATAGATTGCTTCACGGCAGCTTGGGTTCCTGCGCCAATGGAGGACATTAAAATAACAGCGCCCACGCCGATGACCATACCTAACATCGTTAAAAAAGTACGCAAGCGGTTTGCGCCCATAGCGCTCCACGCTTCAAGAAGCATTATCCAACTCATAAGTTCTTCTCCATCATGCGCTTGGTTGGTCCGTCGTGTTGGATACGCCCATCCACAAAATTGATGAGTCTTTTAGCATACTCGGCAATATCAGGCTCATGCGTGACTAAAACAATGGTAATGTTCTCTTTTTCATTCAGTTCCGTAAAAAGTTGCATAATTTCTTGGCTGGTTTTGGTGTCGAGATTGCCCGTTGGTTCATCCGCTAAAATCAATTTGGGACGATTGACTAACGCCCTCGCAATTGCAACGCGCTGTTGTTGGCCTCCTGAGATTTGTGTCGGCAAGTACGTCCCAAACGCTTCTAATCCAACACTTTTTAGTACCTCTTTGGCTCTTTTCTTACGCTCACTCATCCCAATGCCTGCATAGACAAGCGGCAAAGCGACATTATCAATCAAATTTTTACGCGGTAAAAGATTAAACCCTTGAAACACAAAGCCTATCACATGATTGCGCAGGGTTGCCAGGGCATTTTTGCTTAAAATTGTGGTACTGGTCTGATTGAGAAAATACTCCCCCGAAGTGGCTTTATCCAGACAGCCTAAAATATTCATAAACGTCGATTTTCCTGAACCAGAAGGTCCCATAATCGCAACAAACTCGCCGCTGTTAATCGCAATATCAACCCCTTTAAGAACAACGACTTCCCCCGCATCGGTATGGTAGTTTTTGGTTAAATGCTCAATGCGAATAATCTCTTCCATTAAAACGGTCTTCCAAGTGTCGCTGGTTTTTTATTTTGAGCATTGGAGGCTTTTATCTCCTCTACAATGATAGAATCACCTGCTTTTAAGGTATCTGAAATAACTTCCGTTAAACGGTTATCGGTAATGCCAAGCGTGACAGGTAATGCTTTAGGCACGCCATTTTCCAAGACATACACTGTTCCCATTTTCGTGGACGGTTTTTCTCGTTTACGTTGAGATGCTTTACCTTCCACTCCCACACTCTCTTTAACAGCGCTTGGTTTGTAACGAAGTGCCGCATTGGGTACGAGTAAAACATTTTTCTTCTCAGCGATAATGACATTGACATACGCGGTCATTCCTGGTGCTAAAATTTCATCTGGATTTTCGACTTGAACCACCACGTCATATGTGACAACATTGGAAACGGTTGTCGCATTAAGGCGAACTTGTTTGACGATACCATTAAAAGTACGGTTAGGAAATGCATCGACAGCAAAACTCACCACTTGTCCCTCTTTGATGCGTCCAATATCGGCTTCGGCAAAGCTCGAGTCAATTTGCATTTTACGTAAATCTTGAGCAATTTTAAAAAGGACTGGCGCTTGTAAGCTTGCAGCAACGGTTTGTCCCACATCGATTTGTCTGTCGATGACAACGCCTGAAACGGGTGATTTTATCACCGTATAGGCCAAATTAGTAGCATCTTTTTGGCGTTGCGCTTTGGCAAGTTCTACTGCCGCTTGCGCTGCTTTGAGTGATTGTATGGATGTATCTAAATCTTGTTTAGAGATGTATTGTTGCACATAAAGCTCACGCGAACGTTTAGCATTGGCGAAGGCTAACTCATACGTTGCTTCTGCACTTTTGACATTGGCTTCACTTTGTGCCAATTGTGCTTCAAATAAAGCAGGGTCCAGTTCCGCTAAGACTTGACCTTCGATCACTCTGTCGTTAAAATCTGCATGCAATCGAATAATCTTTCCAGAAACTTGCGAACCAACGCTTACAAGAACCAGTGGATTAAGCGTACCATTGGCTGAAACCATTTGTGTCAAATCACCTTGTTCGATGCTTTGCAATTTATACTTGGCTTCGGGTGGCACGGTATTCCACTTTTCCCACATCCAGACCGCCACAATACCAATACCACAAAGCAAGATGAGAAAACTCCATTTATTCCATAGATACTTTTGCATTCTTAGTGTCCTTTGAGTTGTGAGAAATCAAGCCCGCCCATTGCTTTTGCCAGAGCCGCTTTAGTAATATACCAATTATAGAGTGATTGTACATATTCTTGTCGCGCACTTGCGAGCGCACTTTGCGCATTAAGCAGGTCTAAGATGGAGCCAACTCCTGCTTTATAACGTCCCATTGCCATATCGTGCGATGCTTCTGCACTCATGACCAAGTCACGGCTTGCATCAATGGCTTGCGTTTCACTCATGAGCGTTTGATACGTCTGATAGACATCTAAAGCAACATCATGACTCAGTTTTTCATATTCGACTTCACTTTGGCGGAGTTGTTCTTGAGCTGCTTGTATTTTATACTTAGTGTTATAGCCTGTAAAAATTGGAATAGAAACATACAACCCAATGCTAGATGTTCGTGAAGAGTGCGACAAGACTGTTGTATCGGTATTTCCTACGGAAGATGAGAGCGAAAAGGTTGGCATGTTGTCTGCTTTAGCGGCTTTCACGCTGGCTTCATACGCCTTGATTTTTGCTTGCGCCGCCAACAGGTCAGGATGCTTGCCTTGCGCCTCTTGCATGAGGGTATGGATGTTCTTGGTAAACTCCTCCGTAGGAGGCTTCAGGGAGGGTTGCTGTAACGCTAATGCATCATCGGGTGCTAGGTTCATAGCACTTGCCAATGCACCTTGGGCACTTTTGACACTGCCTTGCGCTTTAATACGATTGAGCATCGCTTGTGAATACGCCGTTTGCGCTTGTAACATGTCCGCTTTGGTGGTTGTACCAACACGCAGCCTTGTGTTGGCAGCACTTAAACTCTCTTTGGCATACTGTTCCGCTTCTTGAAATGCTTCCAATGATGCTTGCGCGCCAAAAAGAGCGTAGTACGATTGAACGGCTTGTAAAAAAACACTCTGAATGGTACTGTCTTGCGATGCCAATGCGGCGTTTAATAACTGCTTTGCATTTTCTAGGGTTGCATCGCGTTTTCCAAAATCATACAGTAAATAAGAGAGTGTTAAAGAAGCATTGTCTTGATTTCCCGTTTTCGTTTCACTGCTTTCCACCTGAGCGATAGAACCCGTCGCACTCAGGGTTGGAAGAAAAGAAGATTGATTGGCGCCTACCAAGGCGGCTTGATACAGCGCAGCTTGCCACGCTATCTTGGTTTGAGGATTATTGCATAACGATTGATTGACAACGTCTTCAAGACTCAAAGGACGCGTCATGTCAATTTTATGACATGCCAATAAAGAGGGAGTTGTGACTAATGCTTGTGTATCAAAAGGGTCGTTTTCCCCTGCGATACCGCTGATAAGAGACGTTGCGATGAGACATCCGATTAAAGTGATGCGCATTGATGTGTCCACATTGAAAATTTACGACATTATACATCCAGAGTATTAACACGTCATTTACATTGTCAATTTTATACAAGAAAAAAAATGCAAAATTCTTTATGCTTCCATCCAAAAAGGAATAGCATGCCAAGTTCACAACTCTTAACACTCAGTTCCATCTATTTTTTGGCGCTTCTTAGCCCAGGACAAGATTTTTTTCTTATTATCAAACATGCGTTGTATCATGGATACCGTAAAGCATGGTGGAGCGTTTTCGGTATCGCCAGTGGCAATGCACTTTACATCGCTTTGGCATACATGGGACATGCGCTTTTAGCGCGTTATCCGCTTATTGTTTCGAGCATCGAATTAGGCGGTGCACTCTTCTTAGCCTACCTTGGTTTTTTACTGCTTTTTGCGCCCAAACCAGCGTTGGAAAAGACATTACATGTAAAAAGCAAAATAGCGTTTAAACTCTTTAGTCAAGGGCTTTTATCGGCATTACTTAACCCTAAGAATATTCTATTTTATTTTTCACTGCTCTTTACAATTATTGAGCCACAAACGCTTTTACATGTAAAAATTTTTTATGCCCTGTGGATGGTTACGATGTTACTTGGATGGGATATGTTCATCGCTTTTTTATTTGGCAACCCAAACGCTCTTTCGTATCTTCATTGGCTCTATCCATTGCAAAAAATTATTGGACTAGGACTGATAGGTTTTTCAGGAGTAGCACTTTCAAAGTTCTTGGCGCTTTAAAAACATCGCCAGTTGTGAATCAATCGTGCGTATGTGCAAGTCAAACCGCTCTGCAATACCATTTTTGATGTAGTTTTTTGCAAAGAGTGTGTTGCCAAGAAGTGCCATCTCATAAAAGCGTTGCATCTCTGCTAAGATTGTGTGATGCTCGTCACAATGCTCGCGATAACCATAAAAATTGTACGCCTGCATCAAGCTTTCTTCATGCGCAAAATGCTCTTTTGTGTAATCAATCAGATGTAAAAAAGAGGCTTCAAAATGGGCAAAGTCAAAGGAAGAGAGAATCGCTTCGCTTTGTTCATGGTAACCATCTAGCAAGGGACAATTTAAAGACAGCATGCATCACTCCTTGAAACAGAGTATAACGCGTTTACGTTCCAAGAAGTGAGAGGTGACTGTTTACTTTTTAGGCTTTTGTTTTCCAAAAGGTTTGAGTGTTACGACTAAAAAAGGTGAAAGCAACAGGTCAGACAATAAAGCAACGACTAGCACAAGAACAATTAAAAGACCAAAAATCATGGTCGGGATAAAATTGGATGTCACCAAAACCAAGAAGCCGATAATCGTCGCTAGCGCATAATAAAACATACCAAACCCTATGGTACTATGCGCTTTGTGCATCGCCACAAGATAATCTCCACTAAGAGCCAGTTCTTCTTTAAATCGGTAGTAATAGTGGATAGTATTATCGACAGCGATACCCAATGAAATAGATGCAATCGTAATGCTCATCATGTCAAGTGGAATTTTCGCCATGCCCATAATGCCAAAAATAATACTAACTGGAATAATATTAACAACCATCGCAACAGCGGCTACTTTGATGGAGCGGAACAAGAACAAGAACATACCACCCAGTGCTAAAGCGGCTAGACCCAACGTTGAGATTTGAGAACTAAAGAGTGATTGGAGCATATTATTGTACAAGACCATCATGCCTACGAGTTCATAATCTTTTGTATCTAACCCTACTTTGGTGTGCAGCTCGGTTTGAATTTTTTGCAATAATTCATTGCGTCTTAGATTTTTATTGGAATCGACCACGCGAATCACAAAGCGTGCTTCATTGTGTTCGATATTGACATACGGCGAAATAAGAATTCGTTTATACTCTTTAGGCAATTCATTGTACAACAGTGCCAATTCAACACCGTCAAAATCTTGTCCATTTTTTAAAATTCGCCCTACTTTACTCAATGTTCCCAAAGAAGAGACATGCCCGACTTCAGGCAATGACAACAAGTAATCATGCACTTTTAAAATCGTCTCCATTTTCTGAGCCGTAAACCAATACTGCGCATCGTTGTTCATCTTATCAAACTCATCTTCAAAACTGTCAAGTCCTGAAGAATCCGCACTTTTAGAAGTGGTTTTGGTATTTGTTTTAGGAAACGTGACAACAATTTCAAGGGGTGTTGTACCACCCAAGTTATTATCAATGGCTTGCATACCTTTGTATATTTCGGTACTGGATTTAAAATAGTTGATAAAACTGTTTTCAACCATTAACTGGGTCACACCATAAGCACTAAACAAACACATAGCAACGGTTACAGCGATAATCACCTTTCCACGATGCTCGACAATGCGCGCAAAAGTTCGTGTCAGCGTAAAGATATTATCAAACGCTAATACTGGAGGTGTTTTTTTAAGAAGCATCATTAACGCAGGGAAAAGAACATACGCGGTAATTAACGAAACAGTGATACCAATGTTCATCATACTTCCAAGGTCGATAATCGGCAAGATATTGCACATAATCAAAGAGCTAAACCCTGCAACTGACGTTAAAATGACAAAGACGGAAGGTATACTCATGCGTTGAAGCGTGACCTCAATTAACTCTTGTTGTGATGCTTCAGGCATCAGCGCATACTCTTCGCGATAACTAACGATAAGATGAATAATAAGAGAAAGCGTACTGATAAGTTGCATGGCAACATAATTTGAAGAAATAACCGTTACTTCAAGTCCCACAAGCGCATTAATACCCGTGGTAATAATCACTGCGACGAATGCAACGATGATAGGCAATACCACAAAACGAACTTGCCTAAAAATGACCCATAGGACAAGAATCATAATCACGAGAATTGCTATACCGTACGTTGCGATATCGCTTTTCACAAAGCTGATCATATCATCTGCAATCATCATAACGCCCCCTAAAAAGAGGGTTCCTTCGCTATGGTATGTTTTGATGACGGCTCTGACATTATCAATTAATTGGTGAATCTCTGCACGCGAACTATTGCGATACTCTTTAAATTCTTTTTTAATCGTCTCATATTGCTCTTCTTCTTGAGGCGTGAGTTTTCGTTCTTTTGAAAGCTCTAAAAAGGCGTTGCGCTTCGTTAAAAATTCCGTATATTTAACATCATCTTTTAAAATAACAAGAATTGCTGTTGTTTTAAAGTCACGACTGACAAGATTACTCGCATACAAAGGGCTTGTCGTCAGCTCATTTTGTACCATCGTTTTATTAATATCTGGCGACTCTAAAGTACGAACATTCCCAATAACTTCTTGAATGGGTTTAGGAGGGCTTTCTAAAAGTGGAACATCCAGTAAGGTTGTAACACGCTCCACACCCTGCACTTTTAGCAGGTCTTTTTTGAGCTGTTTGATGGTGGAGAGTGTTTCATCGGAGAGCATATAGGCTTTAGGACTATATGCAATCACTAAATAATCCGGACTCACATAACGTCCATGAACTTCGCGTGTCAGTTTTAAGTCATGGTCATTTTCAAGTAGAAGTGTTTCTGCTGATGCATCAATACTAAGATATTGCGCGTAATAACCAAAAAAGGCTGTTACAACGGCAACAGCGAATAAAACTGCTTTGAAATGTTGGGTAATAAAGTGAACATATTTTTTAACCATTATTTGACTTTCGTTGTGTAATTTAACATACCTATAAAAGAGTTGAGTTTTGTGAAAAAATATTTGGAAGTTTGGTGGCGGACAGAGAGGGATTTGAACCCTCGGTCAGGTTACCCCGACGCATCCTTAGCAGGGATGTGGTTTCAGCCACTCACCCATCTGTCCAAGTAAAAAGTAGAGTGCAATTATAGCAAGAGTAAATAATAAACGGCTTAAGTGGCGTTACTTAAGCCGTTTATCGGTTAAATGTACGCTGCATCTTGTGATTTTAAAAGCTTTTCAAGTAATTTTTGAAGTTTTTTAGCGCTTACTTGATCTGTTTTTTTCGCTTCCTCAATCTTACTCTTAAGCATCACGATGAGCTCAACACCTTCTATAAAATGCATTGGTACTCCTTTTTAAGATCAATATAATTCATCTTAAAAAAGCAAAACATATTCCATATTTATTTTCACGGTACAGGGTGTGCGACAACTCCTTCATAAAATACAGTACAATTTTCATCACTTGCCTGCTCTGTTTGAACCGGTACTGTTTTCTTCGGTTTGACCAAAAAAGAAAGAGCGACATTCGTCAGTGTCGTTACCGTGGATTCATCCATTTTCATGTTAGGCTTAGCAAATGTTCCACTAATTTTTTGTTGAACAGTTGCACACCCTTTTGCGTTTAAAAGTGCGGCTTGAACATCAACAAACTTCTCATCAACAATATTTACGGTCCCTTTAAGTGCTGCTCTGTTTTTTGCGGTACTTAAAGCGACATCGCTGAGTTGAATTTCTGAATAACCAACATCAACATTGGTATTGACCTCTTTAAGCACGCTTTTTCCACCTTGTAACCCTTCTAAGGGAGCTAAAAGCGTATTTAAATTTTTAGGAGAAGATGGAGCATCAAACAATGTTGCCATTTTATCTATATCATAACCTGTAAGTGTTATATCTTTACCGGATAGGTGAATATACCCATTAATGGTACTTTTGAAACTTAAGGCATCTCCCACAAAGAAAGAGAGCTTGATATCGCCATTGGCGGTGCCATCTAGCAAATCTTTGTTAAAAAGTGCTTTTGAAAGCGTTGAAAGTTTTAAGCCATCTATCTTATTTTTAATTAAAATTTTAGGCTGTTTACCGCTAAAATCAAACTTGCCGCTACCTACAATAGGCGTATCAAAAAGAGTATATTTAAGATTTTCACTGACAGCTATGGCATCTTTCATCTCCAATGCCATTGAGATATCACTGATAAAATATTTATCGTACACGATTTTATCAATATGCGTTTTCGCTAAGAAAGAGAGCCCTTGAAGCTGATGTTTAGTAGGGTCATAGTTAATATTATTCATTTCAAGATCAACTTTTTGAAATGCCGCTTCATCGCTACCATTCACATCTTTATACAAAATGTTTGCATTGCTAAATTTTACTTTTGTGACATTGACCAAAGGAAAATTAGCGTCAAGTTCCGCCGTAACATTGCTGTCTGGAGCTTTTGGGGTAGAGACTGCTTCTTTGGCCGTTTTTGGCAAAACATAATTGAAGTTACCATCACTGTTTTTTTCAATCACCAACGTTAAATTGTCCAATGAAAGATGACTGACTTTTACCTCTTTTTTCAAAAGAGCCGATAAATCAAGCGCAATGTCAAAACTCCCTAGCTTTGCAAAAGGTGCTTCTGGTTTATAATAAGGATTCGATACTTCAATATCTGAGATACTAACACCTGCTGGGGATAATGAGAGTGCAATATCGCCATGAATGACAATCTCATAGCCGGTACTCTCTTTGATGGCTTTTTGAATTCTTGGTTTATATTCATTAAAATCAATCACTTTAATGAGCAAAAAAAACGCAACAATACTTACAGCACAAAATAAGACAATACTAAGCAATATTTTTTGGACCATTCTTACCTCTTATAATTTATATATTTTCAAGAATTTTTTTAACAATCCCTAGGGGGTCTGGACTTTGATATATAGGGCGTCCAACAACAATAAAATCGGAGAGTTGTTCTTTGGCAAGGGCTAAATCGGCTACTCTTTCTTGATCGTTACTGCTTTCGCCAAAAGGGCGAATGCCAGGTGTCAATGTTAAAAAAGAGCGGCTGGTATGCGATTTGATCGCGTGGCTTTCAAAAACAGAACAGACAACACCATGAATACCACTTTCATAAGCATCTTTAGCAAATGTCACTGCTTTTTCGGCAATGGGAGCGTTGTACACCGCTTCAAAAGACGCATTATCAAAACTGGTCAATGCCGTCACGGCTAAAACGATAGGTGGTTTTGGCAAAGCATTCACCCGTTCCATAACGGTTTGCATCGCTTTTTTACCACTAGAGGCATGAACATTAAACATCTCCACGCCAAGCCCAACCATAGACTCTGCCGCATCTGCCATTGTATTGGGAATATCATGAATTTTAAGGTCTAAAAAGATTTTAAAAGAGGGATTGATGGTTTTTATCTCTTCAAGAAGCGATTTGCCATCGCGGATAAAGGAGCGAAGGCCGACTTTAAGCCAGGCATCTTCGCTTTTTAGTTTTTGTATTAAATTTAAATTTTCGGCTTTGCTAGGAAGATCAAGTGCGACACAAAGCTTCATTGCTTATTTTCCTGATCTTTACAAATGGCATCTAAAACACCATTAATAAATTTTGGACTGGTTTCATTACAGAGCTTTTTAGCAAGTTCAATCGCTTCATTAATGACAACAGCATTATCCAACGATGAATAAAGCACTTCATAACCGCCCAAACGCAAAATAGCGCGTTCAATCGTACCAATTTCACTTAAATTCCACTCTTTCAGGTGGCAATTAATCGCAGCGTCTATAACTTCAAGATGCTCTTTAACACCATGATACAGTCCTAATGCAAACTCTTTTTGCTGATTGCGAATCTTTTTTTCTTCAAAAAGTTCATCAATAAATTTTTCAATGCCTGCGTTACCAATGTCTTCTGCGTACAAAAGACCTATAATACTTTCTCGTGCTTGATGTCGTGTTGCCAAAAGAGTTCCTTAAAGGTTTTTGTAAAGGCTAATAAGCTCAATCAAACCTGTCATCGCTTCAAACCCTTTGTTTCCGGCTTTACTACCCGCACGTTCAATCGCTTGCTCAATCGTATCGGTTGTTAAAACACCAAAGGTAACGGGTTTTTGATATTTGAGTGCGGTATTGGCAACGCCTTTTGTTGTCTCAGCTGCAACATAATCAAAATGCGGTGTACTTCCGCGAATCACAGCACCGACACAACATACCGCATCGTATTTACCACTGCTTAAGATTCTATCAAGTGCTAAGGGAATTTCATATGCGCCCGGAACTAATATAAGGTCTAAATGTTTTTCATCACCACCATGACGAATAAAAGCGTCACGGGCACCTTCAACAAGACGATCCGTAATAATATGGTTAAATCTACTGTTAATGATGGCTACTTTTTCTTTGCCACTAAGGGATAATTTTCCTTCAATGATATTCATAACAATCCTTCAATTATTTGTAAAGTGGTTCAATAATACCGCATTTTTGATTAGAGAACTATTATCGTTTTTTCCACACGCTCACGTGTAACGTTTTTATCACACTTTTGCGCTCGCTGACATAGCGTACTAACGCCATGTTTACTGGCTCTTGCATGTTGATAAACGATGAACTTAGATGTTCGTTTAAAGCATCGTATGTACTGTACTTTTCACCATTTTTTTTAATGCCACCCAACCATTTTTCCTTCGGTGTTTTACTTTCATCCCAGTCGTAGCTGCTTGCAATCACCAATAACCCCTTCTCATTGAGCCGCTCTTTTATCGTCTTTAAAAACAGCGCTGGATCATAAAGCGTATCTAAAATATCATTGGCAAGAATGAGGTCATAGCCATCAAAATAAGGCTTCATATTGTGTGGGTCTGCTTGCCAAAACTCTACTTTTTGAGACTTAGGGTCGATGCCAAAATCACTGAGATTCCGCTCAAGAAACGAAGCTAATTCGCCCTCTTCTTTCAGGGCATATTTGAGTTTTCCGCTCTCTTTGAAATTCGTTGCTAAACGTACGACTCGCGCCGTAAATTCAATACCATGAACCATAGAAAATGCTTTTGCAAGTGCAAAGGTTCCGCGCCCTATGCCACACCCAATCTCCAATGCTTTGGTTTTGGCACTCCCCAAATCAATACAAAACTGAGCCATTGTCTCATAGTAATTACTCTCTTTTTCACCAAAATGAGCATGGCAAATTTCAGAAAGGGCAAAATCAGTTTCATAAAATACAGAGTGTGTTTCCACCGGGTCATTCGATTCAACATAACGAAATCCTGCATGTTGATAAAAATGACGGCGAAATGCATAACGAGAAGAGCGAATCAGTTCATTGCCTGTGCTAATCCACGAACCGCCTTTCATGATAGTGTGTCTATCATCAAATGTAGGAACCGAAAAATCATCATAAAGGGGATGAACTTCAAAGCCATCAAACCCATTCATAGGGGTTTCACTCCACTGCCACACATTGCCGATGACATCATAGAATTCACCAAAAGTGAAGGTATCGACAGGGACAGATGAGGCAAAATATTCCAAATTGACATTACCAGGAGCCTTCTCCCAAAAAGGCTCATCTTTTTTTACATGTAAATCGCGCAGAACATACCACTCTTCCTCACTTGGAAGGCGTATCGACTTGCCTGTTTTGGCACTTTTCCAATTACAAAAGGCTTTGGCTTCAAGATAATTAATCTCAACAGGCCAACTCCATGGCATCGCTATCTCTTCTGCTACCAATCGAAGACGGTAGCCTGACGTATCTTTGCGCCAGAAAAGAGGCATTGTGGCGTTTTTATAGCACTTCCATTTCCACCCCTCTTCATTCCAATAGCACTCATTTTCATAACCACTATCTTCAATAAAACTCAAAAATTCGGCATTACTGACAAGGTATTTCGAAGCTTTGAATGCTTTGACCTCTTTTATATGTAAACCGTATTCGTTATCCCATCCGTACAATGCATCGTCTTTTTTCTTTTCCAAACGAAGTGTTGTTCCGTTTACATGTAATAACGTATTTTCCACAATGGGTGTATCAAGAGGACAGACTTTCCAAAAATCGCTTGGCTGAACTTTTGTCAGTGGAAGTTGGCGTATTAAAACCGATGATGTTTCAAGATGAATGCGTTCATGCTCAATCCCCATCAAAATTGCCCAAAATGGGCTATCCCATGAAATAGGCATACGAAGAGGTAACGTATCTATCAGTTCTAGAATTTTGGTTTTCACCGCATCACGATACGCTTTAATTTCAGCGATTTTAGGCCATTTATAATGTTCTTGGTTCAAATCATCCCAACTCATTTCATCCACACCAATGGCAAAAATGGACTCATACGTAGGATTGATACGCTTATCTAAGAGTTTGGCAAGAACAAGTTTATTGATAAAAAATGTCGCAGTGTGTCCAAAATAAAAAACCAAAGGATGACGCAGCGGGTCTGCCGTGAGGTAGTAACTCTCTTCATCCTTCATCAGTTCAAAAAGTTTTTCGTAAAGGCTATATGTTTTTAAAAAATAGTCCCTGATTTCTTGCCTTTTGTGCTCCGCATCACCTACATTCAGAAGAATATTTCGTGTTGGAATCAATTGCATACCTACACCTTTAGGGTATTTTGAATTGCCTTAATGTCACGTATTGCCAACGACAAATCATCTAAATCAAGCATATTCGGACCGTCGCACAACGCTTCGCATGGATTAAAATGGGTTTCAAAGAAGAAACCATCCACGCCCACAGCCGCAGCTGCGCGTGAAAGAGGACGGACGTATTCGCGTTTTCCACCGCTTTTGCCCCCTTCCATTCCAGGCATTTGCACCGAATGCGTTGCATCAAAAACAACGGGCGCAAACTCTCTCATAATGACAAAACTGCGTGCATCGACGACTAAATTGCCGTATCCAAACGTGCTTCCTCGCTCAGTAAGCCATACGCCAGCTTTTTTGGCTGCTGCATACCCCTCTTCTTTGATACCTCTGGTATCGAGCACTTTTTTGACCGAATAGCGCATATCAGCAGGATTTAAAAACTGCCCCTTTTTGATATTGACCACGCATTTCGTCTGTGCTGCTGCAACCAACAAATCCGTTTGGCGGCATAAAAATGCGGGGATTTGAAGCACATCAACCACCTCACCTACCGGTTTGGCTTGGGTGTAATCATGAATATCGGTTAAGAGGTTGTATCCAAACTCTTTTCGTACCTCATCGAGTAGTTTTAAACCCTCATCCATACCTGGACCTCTAAAACTATCAATACTGGTTCGATTGGCTTTGTCAAAACTGCTTTTAAAATAAAAATCTATGGTTGTATCTTCATGATAAGGCATTAATTGTTCTGCAACCCGAAACAGGTTGTCTCTGCTTTCAATGACACATGGTCCTGCAATTAAAATCACTCTTTCTCCTTTGCTACGATAATTCCACTAAGAACGACTAAGAGTATACCAAATAGTCCAGCAAAATCTGGTAAGGCATCTCCTAAAAAAATGCCGATAATCAGTGAAAAGAAAATAATAGAATATCCAGCAGCGCCGACAATGCCTGCTTTCGTGGTTGCAAATGCTTTGGTCATATAGACCTGACCAATGGCACCTGAAAAGCCCATCAAAATGATATAAAGCCACGCTACGCCTGAGGGCATTACAAAATGTCCCAACATGAAATCAAACATAGGTGTGTGAAAATAATCACTCAAAACCATAAAAAGTGCAGGGAAAATCGTTCCTGTTGATGTGAAAGCCAACACAATGACGCGAGTGTCATAGACTTTATTGAGTTCACGCACGCTGGTATAAGCCAGTGCCGCGCCAAGACCGCTAAACAGCCCAAACAAATCTGTTTTTGAGAGCATCAATCCACTGGGTTTCATGACAAAAACAATGCCGATAAACCCAACAAATACAGCAACCCAGCCTTTCCAACCAATCTTTTCTTTCAGAAAAATAAACGCCAAAATAGCGGTAAAAATAGGTGCTGTACGCGAGAAGGTAATGGCATCGGCCAAAGGGATATGCGCAATATTGTAAAAGAAAACCAACATCGAAGCAAATCCAATCAAGGCTCTAAAAAGCAGTAGCCAAGGCTTGCCGCCTACTTGTTTAATCGGCAATTTAAAAATACTTAAGGCGACAAAAAGCATCGTAAGTCCATTACGAAAAAAAACGACTTCTACTGAATCCATGTCATGACTGAGTACTTTTGCAAAAGCACCATCAAAGGCAAAACTAAATGAAGAAATTAACATAAAGATAACACCTTTGTTAATCCCTAAAAAAAACTCTTTCACGCTCACTCCAATGAAGACCATAAATACGTAATCTTAATCCATTATGTGTTAAAATCCGTTGATTTTTACATCTTAGCTTCGGGAGAGAGTATGGATTTTCATCTTATTCTAAACTATAAGCTGTGGGGCATTCCTATCACACACATAGGCATTGCTATCGCAATTTTCTTTTTTTCACTTTTATGTCGTACCTTACTGAGCAAGATTCTGCTCAAACCATTACGCAAACTTGCCAACAGAACAAAAACACTTAACGATGATAAACTCATTGATGTTATTGAAGAGCCTTTAAAAGTCTCAATTGTTTTAGGTGGCGCTTATTTCTCGATGCGATGGCTTCCTGTTGATGGCATTGACCGCTTTTTAGAGTTGTTTGTTCGCTCCGTCTTTATCTTTGTTATTTTTTGGATTTTGTATCGCCTCGTGGATGCATTTTCACACCTTTTTCATCTTTTTTCTTCAAAATTTGGCAAAGAACTCCATTCCGATATTCAAAACTTTTTGACCAAAACCATGCGTGTGATTATTATCGCACTAGGACTCATGGCTATTTTACAAGAATGGGGCATCAATGTGAGCGCCTTTGTTGCATCGCTGGGTCTTGGAGGTTTGGCATTTGCTTTGGCAGCGAAAGATACGGTTGCCAATCTTTTCGGTTCGCTCGTTATCTTTGGTGACCGTCCTTTTAAAGTTGGCGATTGGGTCGAGACGCCTTTAGTGGAAGGGTTTATTGAAGAGATAGGTATTCGTTCCACCAAAGTGCGTACGTTTGCCCAAGCATTAGTCAGTGTTCCTAATGCAACGCTTGCCAATACACCCATTACTAATTGGTCACGTATGGGAAAACGTCGCATTCGAACGAGAATTGGACTTACGTACAGCACCACGGTTGAGCAAATGCAAGCAATTGTAAGCGACATTAAAACGATGCTCAAAAACCATCCCGATATTCACCAAGAGACCATTCTTGTTAATTTTGATGAATTTGAGAACAGCGCGTTAAGCATTTTTCTCTACTGTTTTACGAAAACAACGGTCTGGAATGATTATTTACATGTAAGAGAAGATGTCAATTTTAAAATCATGCAGATTGTCGCAAAACATGGAACCAGTTTTGCCTTCCCTAGCCAATCGCTCTATGTTGAGAGTTTACCAAAATAACAGCAAACAAAAGGTATAATGTATCCCATTTAGGTACACATTATTAAAGGTTACTATGAAAAAAATAGCAATTATCGGGCTGCCCAATGTTGGCAAAAGCTCCCTTTTTAACCGTATCGCTAAACAACGTATCGCTATTACGTCTGATTTTAGCGGCACAACACGCGATATTAAAACACAACAAGTTTATATCACTGAAAAACCTTGCCTTATCCTCGATACAGGCGGACTTGATAAATCATCTGAGCTCTTTGAAAACGTTCATAATATGTCTATGGAGACGTCTAAAAAAGCAGATATCATCATCATGGTCGTCGATGGCAAACTCCTTCCAAGTGATGAAGAAAAAAAGATTTTTTATGCACTGCAAGCACGCAATAAGCCCATTGCCTTAGTCATCAATAAAATTGACAACGATAAAGAGATGGAACGCGCTTGGGAATTTAGTGAATTTGGTGCGGAAAATGTTTTCCCAATTTCAGTCTCTCATAACCGAGGGGTCAGTGCTCTTTTAGAGTGGATCGGTGGATTTTTACCAGCAGTGGAAGGTGCAACACCACCGCCAAGCGATGAAGATGAGAATGATGATGAAGACGTTGAAGACGATTGGGATGAAGAAGAATCCTTTGAGGAAGACGATGAAGAAGAAGCGATTCCTGAAATCGTCGAAGAAGTCGAAACCAATCAAATCAATGTTGCGATTATTGGACGTGTGAATGTTGGGAAAAGTTCTCTTCTAAATGCTCTTGTTGGTAAACAACGCGCTGTGGTGAGTAGTGTGGCTGGCACAACGATTGACCCTGTGGATGAGAGTATTGAGTACGAAGATAAAATTATCAATTTTGTCGATACTGCGGGGCTTCGCCGCCGTGGAAAGATAGAAGGCATTGAAAAGTTTGCACTTATGCGCACCAAAGAGATGCTAGAACGTGCCAACATTGCATTACTTGTTTTAGACACCAGTGAACCCTTTTTAGAGCTGGATGAGCGTATTGCAGGGCTGGTAGAAGAGAATCATCTTGCATGTATCATTGTGTTAAATAAATGGGACAATGCGATGGATGATTATGAAAAAGTGACCGCTGAAGTCAGACACCGATTTAAGTTTCTTTCCTATGCGCCACTGATTACCGTTTCGGCAAAAAGCAAACAAAGGGTTTCAAAAATCAAAGATATGATTTTAGAAGTCTATGCCAATTATTCACAACATCTTCCAACACGTGTCCTCAATGAAGTCATCAAAGATGCGACAATTAAGCATCAAATTCCAAGTGACCACTCAAAAGTCGTCAAAATTTATTTTGCGACCCAATACTTAACAAAGCCTCCACGTATCGCGTTGGTTATGAATAAACCGCGTTCCCTTCATTTTAGCTATAGACGCTATCTTGCCAATAAATTACGTGAGCATTTTAACTTAGAAGGCTCTCCAATTCTCCTTTATCCTCGCGCTAAAGGTGAAAGAGACGTCGAACAGGAAGACAACGGTGCTGAATCCTAAAAATAAAAATATTGTTTTTATCGGTTTTATGGGTGTGGGAAAAGGAACGATTTCAAGAGCCCTCATTAAAACCACCAAACGTTTTGGACTCGATACGGACGACCTCATTGAGAGTATGGAAAACCGCAAGATTAAAGCAATTTTTGAAGAAAATAGTGAAAGTTATTTTCGCAAGCTTGAAAAGAAAACAGCAAAATGGCTTCAAAAAAATGTCAAAAATGCCATTATCTCAACCGGCGGTGGTTTTTTTAAAGTGGATAATCTCGACAAAATTGGCACGATTGTCTATCTTCGTTCTTCATTTGATGGTATTTTAGCACGTTTAAAAGCCCATGAAAATGCTGATCTTAAATTGGCAAAGCGTCCACTACTGACTGACGAAGACAAAGCACGCGCATTGTTTAATGAGCGCTCATCCCTTTACGAAGCTAAAGCAGATATTATTATTGATGTTGAAAATCGCAGTGTACAAGAGATTGTGGCTGACATTATTCAGGTTTTAAAGTTAAAAAAGGATTAGGATAGATTTATGAGAGTACTAACGGGAATTCAACCTTCAGGGGCACTGCATATAGGAAACTATTTTGGTGCCATTAAACAAATGGTCGATCTTCAAGAAACAAGCGACCTATTTATTTTCATCCCCAACTATCATGCCCTCACCTCTTTAAAAGATGGGGTAGCACTTAAAAACAACACGCTCGATGCAGCTATTAACTTTTTAAGCCTTGGCATTGACCCAACAAAAGCAACTTTGTGGGCGCAATCGGATGTCAAAGAAGTTTTGGAACTCTACTGGGTACTTTCAGGATACACCCCGATGGGACTTTTAGAGCGAGCCCATGGATACAAAGATAAAGTCGCTAAAGGTATCGCGGCCAATCATGCCCTTTTCTCTTACCCTGTGCTTATGGCAGCCGATATTTTACTGTATGACGCAGACATCATTCCTGTGGGAAAAGACCAGATTCAACATGTTGAAATCACACGCGATATCGCGATAAAGTTCAACAACGATTTCGGAGATATTTTTACACTGCCTGAATTTAGAGTGGATGATAATGTCGCAACTGTTCCTGGGCTTGATGGTGCTAAAATGAGTAAAAGCTATGGCAATACCATTGATATTTTTTGTACTGAAAAAGAGCTCAAAAAGGCTACTTCACGTATTGTGACCGACTCTACTCCGATGGAAGAGCCAAAAGATTATACGACATGCAATATCTACGCACTCGCTAAACTCTTTTTGGAAAATGACGAAGTAGTTGCATTGCAAGAACGCTACAAAAAAGGTGGTGAAGGCTATGGTCATTTTAAAGCCTACCTCAGCACACTGATTTGGGATTATTTTACAGAAGCACGTGAAAAAAGAGCATATTATTTAGACCATAAAGATGAAGTGTTTGCTATTTTAGACGACGGTGCTGCTAAAACACGTAAAATTGCTAGTGAAAAAATGCGTGTTATTCGTGATCTTGTTGGAATTTATCGTTAAGGGAAAGTATGTTAGATATAAAACTGATACAAAATGATTTTGATGCCGTTGCTAAAAGCCTTCGCAAGAAAAAAGTCGATGAGAGTCTTTTAGAAGAACTGCGTGTTCTTTCATTGGAACTTAAAAGTGCACGTCTTGTTTTAGAGCCTTTGCAAGCAGAACAAAATGCCAAAAGTAAGCTTTTTGGTGTCTATGCAAAAGAGGGAAAAGATGTAGGCGCACTTAAAGCCGAACTCTCTTTGAACAAAGAAAAAATAGCTGAAGCAACAGAAAGTGTTCGAAGCCTTGAAGAAAAGCTAGAAGCCATGGCTGCGGTTATTCCAAATATGCCCTCACCTTTAGTCCCCGATGGTGAAGATGAAAATGATAATGTCGAGTTAAAACGTGTTCTTGAGCCTCGTGTCTTTTCTTTTACGCCTAAAGAGCATTGGGATATCGATAGTAAACAAAATTGGATTGATTTTGAAAGAGGTGTCAAACTCTCTAAAAGTCGTTTTAGCGTGTTGAAAAATGAAGCGGCACGACTTGAGCGCGCGCTGATTAATTATATGTTAGATTTTAATCGAACACGCGGTTTTCATGAAGTCGCCGTTCCCTACATCGTCAATCGCGAAACACTGATGGGCACGGGACAGCTACCTAAATTCGAAGATGACCTCTTCAAAATAGAAGGCGAAGACCTCTTTTTAATTCCTACTGCTGAAGTTCCTGTCACCAATCTTTTTCGAGATGAAATTCTCAATGCAGAAGAGCTTCCTTTGAAAATGACCTGTTATTCTGCTTGTTTTAGAAAAGAAGCAGGAAGCGCGGGGCGTGATACAAGAGGCATGATTCGCCAACACCAATTTGATAAAGTAGAACTTGTCTCTATTACGACACCTGAGCAAAGTGAAGCTGTTTTTGAAGAGATGCTCTCTTGCGCATCAGACCTTTTGACGTCCCTAGGACTTCCTCACCGTCATTTGATGTTGTGTGGCGGTGACCTTGGCTTTAGTGCGGCAAAAACTGTTGATCTTGAAGTGTGGTTGCCAGGACAAAACAGATACAGAGAAATCAGCTCAGTCTCAAATACCTTTGATTTCCAAGCCAGACGTGCCAAAATCCGCTTTAAAGATAATGGTAAAAATCGTTTGGTACATACACTCAATGGCTCATCATTGGCAGTAGGTCGAACCCTCATTGCTCTTATGGAAAATTATCAACAAGAAGATGGCACGATAGCCATTCCTGAAGTTTTGAAAAAGTACATGTAAGATGGCTGAAGAAGAAGTCGTTATCCTCGAAGCCGATGGAGCAACATCCAATGAAGAAGGATTTGCACCTATTGAAGAGGAAAACAGTGAAGAAGGAACCGGTTTAGAGATTGTTGCTTTTGATGAAAGAGCAACACAAACTAAAAAGAAAAAACTATTGCTCCTTCTCTTAGCTGGCGGCATACTTCTTCTTGCCATTATCGTTGCTATTATTGTTATTATTAAATTAAAATCTCACACTGAAACTCCCCCCGCTGTCGTTACAAAAGTTGAAGAAGCCCCTATTATCAAAGAACAATTTTCGCCATCCAGACTCGATGGTATGATTAAAAAAGCGCATTTGCTTTACGAACAAGGCAACAAAGATGAAGCGCTGAAAATTTATGAAAAAATTGCAACTTATAATGAAGCTATCTCCTTTTATAATATTGGTGTTGCAAAACTTAAAGAGCGCAATTTCAGTGATGCTCTTGATGCGTTCAAAAAAGCAATTCAGAATAAAGAACATCGGTGCATTAGCGCTATTAATGCTGCAGTGTGTGCCTTAGAGATGAAAGACAAAAAGCTCTTTCACTATTATGTTGATCTTGCGTACGCGTACCTTCCTGAAGAGAGTAATGCGCCATTGTATTCCTATTACGTTGGATTAGTACACTACTATAAAAACTACTATTACGAAGCGTTAAGCGCTGTTTCACATCCTATCAATGATTTTTATCAAGACGATCAGAAATATCTCGCCTCCAAAATTTTAGCCTCACTTAATTACAACGATGCCGCACTTAAAGTATTAGAACCCATTGCGAGAGAGAGCGATAATTTTACATTAGGCCTACTCGAAGCAAAACTAGGTGACTACACCAAAGCCAAAGCATACCTCACTAAAGCCCTACAAAATGATAGTGAAAATCCTAAAATAAAAATGGCATTGGCATTGGTAGAAAATAAATTGGGTAACCTTGCCAACACGGCTTCGCTTATCAGCGAAGTGGTCAAAGTTCAAAATACCGATGTCACACCTATTTATAAAACGCGTGCTATTTTAAGACCTACACTGTTTGATGTGGACAAAGCGCAAAGTGAATTTGAAAAAGAGCTCTTCTTTGACAATGAAAATACCTATAATCTTATTTTCTATTATGCGCCGTATAAAGTATTTGATGCTAAACAGACGATTGATTATATTCGCAAAGGCAGTATGAATATCTTCATTGATGAAATTGGGCCAGCCCTCTCATACCTCAAAGCCAGCTCTACAATTTCTAAAGTTAATATTGCCATTAGTAAAGGCATCAAAAAAGCACTCGACTTTCATGTCTATGAAGCCAATGAAATTTTTCTTAAAATGGTCGAAGAGTACAAAAACCACTCGATACTGCACTACAATTTAGCATTAACCTACGCTCAAATGGGTGATTATGCAGCAGCTTATAAACATTTTTCAAAAAGTTACCATTTAGATAGTAACAACTATTTAGCCGGTGTTTTTGCTTTGATGAGTGGCAATCTCATTGGTAAAGACATCACAAAGTTAAGTGAAGATGTGAAAGAAAGTATTGCTAAAAATAGCTCTTTGGAAAAAGATAGTCTTTACGCTTCACTGATTCATCTTACCGATGGCAATCAGTTTTCACTCACACGATGGATTGAAAAAGATAAAGATGACACACCACTCAGTCTGGTTTTAAATATCATTGCTGCTCAAAAATTGGGGAATGACCGTCTCTACCGTCTGAATACGCAAAAGCTCCAAGCATTGCTCCCCAAAGATATTATGGCAAATATCATTGCCTTTAATGTCAAACATCAAAAACAAGATATTAAGAACTATGCTAAAGCCATACAAATGGAATTCAATCATCTCAATTTGGATTATGATGCGTTTTATTATGGACCGAAAATTGTTAAAGAGCAGTATATTACCCTGCTCCAAATTGGAGGGTTATTGCATCAAAAACGCAACAGTGTCAAAGCAAAAATGGAAGAAGAGCGCGTCGATATTCCTTCTATTATGCAGACACTAGCGTATATGGAAATTTATACCAATAATTTTGAAGAGGCATTTACCCTGTACAATAAGCTTATAGATGACTTCAAACAAAAAGACACGCATACTATCTTTTTAGCTTCCGTTGCCGCAATCGGTGCAGGTCACAGTGAAAATGCCATTGCATTGTTAGAACTTTCAAAACTTACCGATCCAAGTAATGTCGAAAGTAAATACGCTTTAGGATTATTGTATCAAGAAGTAGGCAATTATGAAGCGGCAAATGCGCAATATCGTAGTATTGGAAATATAGGATTCATCTCACAATATTTTACATTTGCTCTCGTTAAATAAAGACCATGTAAAGGAGAAAATCCTTTACATGTAAAAACGTTTTAAATCCCTTCTTGCTCAATCTTTTGGACACTACGTAAACGCTCTTTCATAGACATATAACTGTTAAGTGCGCCAATATATGCTTTTGCCGTTGCAAGCATAGTATCTACACTAAGACCATGTCCCATAATCGCCGGTTTGCTCTCATCAAAAACGACTTTAACAAGCACGCGTGCCATCGCATCTTTACCTTGTGATACAGCATCTACTTTATAATCTTTCAATTCTCCACTCACCCCACACACACGATCAATAACTTTAAAAATAGCATCCATTGTACCATTACCGATGGCAGCATCCGTAATCTCTTTTCCCTCATGTAAGATTGTCACAGCAGCACTTGGAACGCCTCCTGGTGCACAATCTGAAAGTTGTAAGCGTGTCAATTCAAAAATTTGAGGAATTTTTGTAATTTCTTCTGCAACAAGCGCACGTAAATCATCATCAAAAATCTCTTTTTTCTGATCGGCTAAAATTTTAAAACGATCAAAGGCTTCATTGACTTCTTCATCTTTAAGTTCATAACCTAAACTATTCAATTTGTCTTTAAATGCATGGCGACCTGAATGTTTACCAAGCACAATGGAGTTTTTATCTAAACCAATGTCTTTAGCACTCATAATCTCATACGTTTGCGTATGTTTTAAAACACCGTCTTGATGAATACCACTTTCATGCGAAAATGCGTTTTTACCGACAATAGCTTTATTAGGCTGAGGCTCAATACCGGTAATTGAAGAGACCAACTTGCTGGTTGGATAAATCTCTTTGATATTAATGTTTGTCTCATAGCCGCTAAAGTAATCTTTACGCGTACGAAGAGCCATCACGATCTCTTCAAGTGCCGCATTTCCAGCGCGCTCACCTAAACCATTAATCGTACATTCAACCTGACGTGCACCGTTTTCAATACACGCTAAAGAGTTAGCCACCGCTAAGCCTAAATCGTTATGATTATGCACAGAGATAATAGCCCTATTGCCCACAAAATCTGCCAATGATTTAATGATGGAGCCCATCTCTGTTGGTAGGCGATAGCCTACCGTATCAGGGATATTTAGCGTAGAAGCTCCCGCATTGATAACAGCATCAAGAACTTCTTTCATAAAGCTAATGTCACTTCTACCTGCATCTTCACAACTAAACTCAATATCGTCACAAAACGTTCGTGCATATTGTACGGCTTCAACTGCTTTTTTGATAACTTGGTCCGGGCTCATTTTAAGTTTGTACTGCATATGAATAGGACTCGTAGCAATAAAGGTATGAATACGTCTTAAATTGGCTTTTGCTACAGCTTCCCCTGCAGCTTTAATATCTTTGTCTAAAGCTCTCGCTAACGAGCAAACACGGCTTTTGGTGATTACCTCGCTAATTCTGGCAATTGCATCAAAATCACCAGGACTTGCCGCAGCAAAACCTGCTTCAATAACATCAACCCCTAATTTTTGGAGTTGCAATGCAATTTGAATTTTTTCTTCCGTATTCATCGAAGCACCAGGGCTTTGTTCCCCATCGCGTAATGTCGTATCAAAAATGATAATAGTATTATTGTCCATAGTGTTTATCCTTTGGGTATGTCTTTAAAAATATAAAAATAAGAGTAGATTAGAGGGAGAGAAGTTTGTGCAGGAGAGCGTTTTTGATCTCTATTTTAGGTAAAATTTTGATTGATTTCATAATGCCGGTATCAACGCTATTCATCGCTTCTCCTTTGCAAAAATTTCTTTGATGACTCAAAGTGAGGGTATTATACTAAATTTTTATGATATTTAGCAACGACAAAATTATAAACACCTCGCACCAATCCATACATCAAATAGAGCGTAATTAAAAATGTCCCTACTTCTATCGGATAAAGATAGAGTAATGAGAAAGAGATAACCATATAAACAAGTATCTTAATTAAATTGGCTTTCTTAAAATCAATTTTTTTAAAGCTTGGATAGCGAATATTACTTACCATCAAGAAAGAAAGAACAGCAAGTCCAAAAAGCATCAAAGTTTCAAACCCTTGCATCATGGTATATTCTTTGTAGAACAATATCCACATGGAAACAACAACGGCGGCTGTTGGAATAGGTACGCCTATAAAAACGGATGGCTCAACCGAACCTATCATCACGTTAAAACGTGCCAGTCTGATTGCCCCGAAAACAACATACATTGCACACAGCAAAGAACCCAATTTACCGTACATATGCCCAATACTAAAATAAAAAAGCATCGCTGGTGCAACACCGAAGGCTACAATATCCGCCAAAGAGTCAAATTCAGCCCCAAATTTACTGGTTGCATTCGTAAGACGAGCAACCCTGCCATCGAGTCCATCAAAAATCAAAGATAATAAAATATAGACTGCTGCTTTTTCAAATTGTCCACTGGCAGAAGCTAAGATACTGATAATTCCCAAAAAAGCACTAGCCGCGGTAAACAAATTTGGGAAAATATAAATTAATTGTAATTTATTGCCATTATTATTGATCATCTTTATCCTTATAGGAAAGGTAGCCAAGTACACTCACACCGGCTTTAACTTCATTGTTTAAAACAACTTTTACACGCGTATCAAGTGGAACTAACAAGGCAAGTTCACCGTCTCGTAGAAAACCTATTCTTTCACTTGTTTTAAACAAACCTGTTTTTTGAAAAAAATCAATCTTTTGACCTAGTATCCCCACACTCATCACAATTTTAAACGGAGAAAATGCTGTTTTACATGTCAGTGTTTTTCGTTCACATAACGTATCAAAAAGAGCGGATGATGAGTCCATGAAAAGACCAAAACGATTTTTAACGCTTGTGACTTCCATACTCATTGGTGCTCTTAGGATGCCTACATCCCAAAATGATTTTCGAATGACGATACGAAGAACATCGCTTCCATCGCTGAGACTAATTTTTGAAATATTCGTAATCTTTCCATCCAACGGTGCAATAATACATCGCGCATCATCTTCTTCAGGAATACGCTCTGGATTGCGGTACCCATAAAGCGTTCCTAAAAAAATCGCAAAGAAAAACCATGAAAAAAATGAAAGTGCGTAAGAGAGCAAAAAAACCATAAAGGCTAGAACGATTCTGTTCCAGCCCTCTTTCGCAATAATTTGTGTTGTGGTGTACGAATTACGCATCACTGTTGGGTTGCTCGTGTGAAATTTTATTGGATGGAGTGACATGTTTAAGCTTTGAAGGGATATTAAACTCCTCTTCAAAAGCAACAATCACTTCGCGTAACTGTTCACCATCAATTGTTTCGTACTCACCTAATTTAGCAACAATACGTTCAATACATTCGCGGTACTCTTCTAAGCGCTCTTTGACAATCACATAACGTTCTTGTAGCGTCTTTTTAATATGTTCATCAAGATTCTCAGCCATTTTGTCACTGTAATCTTTGGTTGTGCCACCGTTTAAAAATGTATTGCGTTGTTTTTCTAAAACCATAAGCCCAGCGACATCACTCATGCCGTAAATACTCACCATCGCTTTGACAATATCTGTGGCTCGCTCTAAATCGTTACCAGCACCGGTTGAAATTTCACCTAAGAAAACTTCTTCTGCGGCTCGTCCTCCCAAAAGAACATCAACTTCTGCAATCAATTCATGTTTTTGCATCAAAAATTTATTTTCTTCAGGGGTATTCAACGTATAACCAAGAGCCGCTAAGCCTCTTGGAATAATAGATACTTTTGAGACTTTTTTAGCACCGGTTGTTGTTTCAGCAATGAGTGCATGGCCACTTTCATGATAAGCAACAATACGTTTTTCTTCCGGATTAATACGTCTGCTTTTCTTTTCAAGTCCGGCAATAGCTCTTTCAACAGCTTCTACTAAATCAATTTGTTCAACATAGGCTTTATTTTTACGACCACCCAAAAGAGCTGCTTCATTGATAATATTGGCAAGATCAGCTCCCGCAAGACCAGCTGTCAAACGCGCGATCTCCTCAAGATTGATATCTTTACCCATTTTAATATCCACACTGTGAACTTTTAAAATATCTTTTCTTCCTTGAAAATCAGGTTTATCAACTAACACTTGTCTGTCAAAACGACCTGGTCGTAAAAGCGCAGCATCCAAGACTTCTGGTCGATTGGTTGCCGCTAGGACAATAACAGGTGATTTATCAGAACTAAAACCATCCATTTCAGCAAGGAGTTGATTGAGTGTTTGTTCTCTTTCATCATTGCCACCCATCATACCACTCGCGGCTCTGCTTTTACCGATGGCATCAATCTCATCAATAAAGACAATTGCAGGTGCTTCTTTTTTAGCATTTTCAAACAAATCACGTACACGGCTTGCGCCAACGCCTACAAACATCTCAATAAAACTTGATCCTGAAACAGAGAAAAAAGGAACACTTGCTTCTCCTGCAACAGCTTTTGCCAATAACGTTTTACCCGTACCTGGAGGGCCTACTAAAAGAACACCTTTAGGAATTTTTGCTCCTAAATTCATATAGCGGTCTGGAAACTTAAGAAAATCAACAATCTCTTTGACCTCTTCTTTTGCCTCTTCAACACCTGCAACATCTTCGAATTTAACTTTTGGTTTTTCAGAATTGACAAGCTTTTTACTGCTCCCCATTCCAAGAATTCCGCCACCCATATTTTTTTGCATTTTATTTGCCAGAAACATCCAAATTCCAAAAAAGACAAACACGGGTAAGACCCATGAAAATAAAATTTCTGTAAAAATATTGGATTCGTTATAGCCACCATACCCTACTTTTTTCTCATCCATTAAAGGGATAAACGTGCTATCTTCACCAACTTTTTTGACAATATAAACTGTTTTTTGAGCACCTTCGTTAGAAAATGCTTTTATGGTAGTTTGTCCGATTGCGACATAGCTAATCTGATTTTTTTTGATAAGTTCTTTCAGATCATAATAGCTAATGTTCTTTGTTGCACTGTTTTGAACGCTAAAGTTTGCCGCCATTCCATTATCGGAGACGGATGTAAAATTTTTAAAAAGTAAAATAACGATGATCGAGAAAATAGCAAACATCAAAAGAGGATTTTGGTTAAAAAAGCTATTTTTTTTGTCGTTTTTATTATCTTTATTTTGATTCGGATTCATTTAGTTCCTTTGTAACACGAGTGTAAACCACTCATCTTTTTGGTATTTTTCCATACATTTCATGGAAGAAAATTTTTGTTCAACTTTCTCAACATATTTATCTAAAATACCCGATAAAATTAACAAGCCATCTTTTTTAACTGCACTTTGAAGATCCGTTGCAAGCATAATCAGCACATCCGCAATAATGTTCGCAACTACAATATTATACTCTTGTGTACGTTTTTGTACGGAGCCTGTCCAGATACGATGAAAATCTTCATGGTTTAATTTAAAATTTTCTGCAGCACTACTCGTTGCTTGCTCGTCCGTATCACACAAATCAACAACGGCACCCAATTTACGTGCGGCAATTGACAAAATACCACTGCCGCATCCCACATCGAGCAATGCAATATCTTTGTGTACATATTTTTGTAAAAGAAGTAAACACCCGTATGTTGTTTCATGATGGCCTGATCCAAATGCAAGTGCCGGATCAATAATAATATTTATTTTTGAAGCGTCATCTTCAAGCCAACTAGGATGAATATACAGCTCTTTTACATGTAAAGGCTGTATGGAGTTGCGATATTGCGATATCCAGTCCTCATTTTCTTTTACATACAAGGCGGAAACAAGATCAATTTTTTTGCCAAGCGCAAGGGAGAGCTCTTTTGCAAAGGTTTCCATACCAAATTGAATCATGTCAAGGTCATCTTCGCTTCGAAGAATGATGGTGCCATCTTTTTCTTCAATGGCCTCATCGCTGAGGCTCATCAGACAATCGATAAAAAGTGAGTATTCGCTACTAGGGGTGAGATGCAGTTCGTTATAGGTTTGTTTCATTCAAATTAACCTAAAACATCCTCGAGTTTTTCTTTTAAGACTTGTGGCGTAAAAGGCTTAACGATATAGTTATTCACACCTGCTTTAAGAGCTGTGATAACTTCAGCTTTTCCACCTTCTGTTGTAACCATAATGATTGGCATGCCATCATAACGTTTCTCGGCCCTTACTTTACGAACCAAGTCAAGTCCATTCATTTCAGGCATGTTCCAGTCTGTAATTAGTACATTAATATCCGGTGTTCGCTCCATGATTTGCCATGCTTCAACACCATGTTCTGCTTCTAATACGTCATTAAAACCCAATCTCTGTAATGTGTTTTTTATAATACGGCGCATTGTTGAGCTATCATCTACTACAAGCAGCTTCAATGTCACTCCTTTATCTTAGGTTATAGTGTTCAATTCTAACGAACTTTAGTTTGAACTTAGTTTAAAGCACTCTTTTAGCGACAAAGTGCAAAGGCTTCATGTAAATCCAACGTACCTTCATAAAATGCTTTGCCGACAATGACGCCAGCAACTTTTTGACACGCTTTCAATGCTACTATATCGTCCAAATTTTTAACGCCTCCACTCGCAATCGTAGCAATACCTGATGCTTCAGCAATTGCAAGGGTAAAATCCACGTTCACGCCACTGAGCATTCCATCACGTCCTACATCTGTGCAGATAATTGCTTCCACACCCGCATTAGCAAATTCCTTTGCTAAATCAGTAGCTTTCATCGTAGATTTTTCTGCCCATCCCTCAACAGCGACATAACCATCAATGGCATCAATCCCCACGACAACACGGTATTTTTGACACATTTCTTTGACAAAAGCAGGATTTTTAAGAGCAATCGAGCCTAAAATAACACGGTCAATTCCTAAATCCACATAACGGCGAATTGTCTCTTCATCCCTGATGCCGCCACCTAGTTCAAGCTTTAAATTGCATTTTTTACGGATCTTTTGAATCTGCTCTAAATTCTTTGGTTCACCTGCAAATGCCCCGTTTAAATCCACTAAATGTACCCACGATGAACCCATCTCTTGAAATGTTTTTGCTACTTCCCAAGGCTCATTGGAATAAATTTTTGCACTCTCCATGAGTCCTTTGCTAAGGCGTACAGCTTTGCCATCTTTGAGATCAATTGCTGGTAAAATATCCATTATAACTCCACAAAATTCTTTAAAATTGTTAATCCATTCGCATGTGATTTTTCAGGGTGCGGTTGAAAACCATACACATTGTCTTTTTGTACGGCACTTGGAAATTCATACCCATAGGTTGTTGAACCAATCACATAGCGTTCATCACACTGCACATGAAAACTATGCACAAAATAGAGGTAAAAAGAAGCCGGCATTCTTTTAAAAAGCGGTGTCTCTTTTTTTACATGTAATTCATTCCATCCCATATGCGGTACTTTCAACCGTGTTTGAAAACGGGACGTGTCAAATTTAATCACTTGACCTTCAATCAAACCTAGCCCTTGCGTGTTTCCAAATTCGACGCTGCTCTCAAAGAGCAATTGCATGCCAAGACAAATACCTAAAAGCGGTTTTCCAGAAGCCGCAAACGCTTTGATGGCTTTATCCATATTGCGTTCTTCTAAACACGTCATCGCATCTTTAAAGGCACCCACACCCGGAAGGATAATCTTATCGTATTTGTCCACAGCGTCTGCATCTTTGACAATTTCGATGCTTCGCCCAAGCTTTTCAAAGGCATTGGTAACGCTACGTAAATTTCCCATGTTATAATCAATTAAACCAATCATAAATCTCTCTTTTGTCCTACAGATTTGACATAAAACGCCAAGCCAAATAACAATAATGCAACACCGCAAATCAAATAAACAGCATTCACAATATGCGAAGCATCAATAATAGCGAATTTAAAGACCAGCATCAATGCCTCAATCGCCAATGCAATAATAATAGAACCTAAAAAACGCACCATTGTTTTATGCATTCCCGATGTTTCATCTTTCTCATTACGCCCAAGCACTTCTTCTTCAAAAATGGTTTTCACTAAATCAAAAATGGCAAGTGCCAATGTAATTAAAATCGTGGATTCAAACATGGCTTTAATATCTAGAAGTTCAAACGCCAATCCGTGCATAAAAAGACTACGCATACCATTAAACAACAATAAAAGCGCAACTGCCAACAAGGACGCCGAAAAAAGTGTATAAATAAGCTGTGACGTTTTTCCAAAGCCTGATTGCAATGATGAAGGATGTGCAATTTTTAAAATATGCTCTAAAGAGACATCAATACAGGCAATAAACTTTAACGCACCTTGGTCATCATAAATAGGATACGAAGCCGTAACCGTTAAATCATTGGTCAGAGTAGAAGGATAAGGGTCACTTAACACGCAACGCTTTTCGCGTACCGCTCGATAATAATAGGATTTTCCGCTACGATTTTGACCTAAACCACCTTTTTTATGAGGGTCATCCGTGATATTATTAATCACTTGTTCCCCCGTATGATCGAGGAGATAAAGTGCCTCAAAATCTTCTACCTCATGCACAATCTTATCTAAACTGGCTGTAATCACATCCAAATTAGGGGCAGGCATACGATTGGGGATATTACGGGTAAAGAGATAGCACAAATAGGCTCTTGCCCGTGTTCGTACTTCAGCAAACTGCTGAATTTCTCGAATAATCATATTTTCTACCTTTTGTTTTTTCTAATTGTAACTAAATTTTAAGACGATATATTTTAGCGTATGGTTCTAAAATAATCGGCTCAAAAAAGCGTTCATCGAAATTTTCTAAAACAAAAAGCTGTATATACGATGAATTGAACATCGCCGTGTCAAGCAATAAAAAGGTATTGTACGGTTGCATATAAATAATATTAACCATACCATTTTGATGAATGATTTGTTGATTTTTTACGAGTTTTTTGTTGGCATCATACGTTGTTTGTATAAAATGCTTCACAGGCACATCATCCATACCAATTTTGAGCATCCCTTTTTCTTTATCAAGCACGATGCCACTGCCAAAATTAAGTGTTTTTGCACTGTCTTGAAAACGAGTTGCTTGAAAGAAAAACGGTTGGCGTATCGTATTGCCGTTCATCAAATCAATATTGCTAAATTGTGCAACAGTTGGAAAAATACTCATCATACGAAACGGTAAATAAAAATAGATATCCCGTGTTTTAACCGGTAAAGTAAGAGGTGTTTGCAAAGCAGCCAAAAAATCATTGGCATCGTGAAAGCCATAATCTAACGTCATTTGTGCGGTATTGTTAATAATTTTTGTCTGCTCTTTACTTGGTTTTGTCTCATTTTTTTCTGCTTCTATAAATGCTTTTTCAGTGTATTCGACTTCCAACCTAGCTAAACGTGCAGCACTCTCTTCATCATGGGTCAGCATATAACTCACAGGAAAATTCACATCGCCATTGTGTTTTCCTCCATCTATTAATGTCTTAACATCACTGTAATAACGAATCGGATAGCCATAGTCCCACCACGAAACAACGTAATCTTCTCTTCCTGTAATCTTTTTTAATTTAATGAGTTCTTCGACTTCCGCTTTGGTAAAGACTGTTGGGACACGATAATCAATTACATGTAAAAGATTTGGATACAAAATACCTAAGCTAGCAAGCACCACAAAGCTTGATTTTACAAAGCTTCCGGCTTTTTGATTTGTAAAAATACTGGTAATATATTGAGCACAGGTGAAGAGCAGATATGATGTCCCTAATGCACAGACTGGCACGGCATAAATGGTAAAACGAAGTCCTCCCCAAAGAGCTAGGAAACCTAATCCAAGGAGTGGAAGACCTAATAACATTACACGGTATTGCCACATAAGAAGAGCACATCCCACAATAGAAGTAATAAAGGTAATCGTATGCCCGCTAATGCGTTCAGCAAAAACGCTAAAAGGAATTTGGCCTGCTTCACGAACCGTTTGCATGACAGAGAAAAAGTGAAGCGATAAGTTTTCAGAGCTTATTTCAATTGCATCTTTAAATACATATCCTTTAAGTTGCCCTACAATTGGCGATAGCCCACCTGTAACAAAAAATAGTAGGATACCAACGACCAATACATACCAAACATATTTTGGTAATTTGATTTTTTTAAAAATAACATAGATACCAATAACACTCATCAAACGGATAAGACTAGGTAGCCCCATCATTGCAAAAATCATAATGCTGAGCAACTTAAAATTAAAAAGATTTTTGCGATCAAAGAGAGATGCATACACTAAAATCAAACCAAAATAAGCAAACTCAAGCGAATAACTCTGAGGATACCACCAACGATAAGCGATAATCTCCAAAGCCGTAATAAGAAGATACTTTTCTTCTTTGGTTCGTAAAGACAATATGAGTGACCACAGCAAAAATGTAGGCAATACGATTGTAAGCATATCCGTATCGTAATAGCCTATCATCGTTCGATTGTAATAACTCACGGCAATAGACGCTAAGAGAGCCGCTAAAAATCCTACTTCCACTATTGCCAAATTATAAGCTATTAAAATAATAGGAACGACAATCAGCGAACCTATCAACGCTGGCATATAAAAAATAAGTGTTTCAAACGATACAGGTAAAATTTTTGCTAAAAGATATGTGAGCTGCGCAGGCGCTTGATCTATCGGTGAAAGATCAAATTTTTGATGTACCCCGCTGAACAAATCCCTAGCACCCTCGGCCCAATAATAACCGTCATTAGTATTAATCATAAATTGCCCGGCGTATTTGAAACTCTCAAAATCTTGGAACTGATACACCCAAATAAGGCGTACGGCAACGCTAAAGAGAAAAGCTAAAAATATATATAAAATTACTTTATAGTTTACATGTAAACTATTCATGTCTATTTTTTCCTATAAATTCCAAAAAAAATGCGAGAAAAATTGACACTATAGCACCTGATATCAAGGCTACTGTAACAATCATTTTTTTCTTTGGTTTTGCAGGAGAATCACCAAACGTCATTTTGTCCATCATGTTTGTGTCTTGAATATTACTGGACGAAATTGCTAACGATAAATCGCTCAATTGATTATTTAACATAAAAATTTTATCTTTTAACGCTGACAATTCGGTCGTTTTGCTACTGAGTTCTATAGTATAAACTGCAGCAACGGCAGGATTGTCTTTAATAATTCGATCAATATTGGCTGTCTTGTGAACAATCTCTTGAGCAAGTTGTTTTTGTTCTGCCACTAAATCTTTTTTTTGATTCTCTAAATTTTGTATTTTTGCCTGCACGGACCCGACATACGACTGCAATAGTTGATGATGCCTATTTTTTATATCTTCTACGATTGCATTGAGCAGAGATTTTGCTTCTTCATTTGAAGGCGCAATGGCAGTTAGCTCTACCAAATTGTTAGCACCTTTAACTTGCATGACCTTCTCCAATCTTGCTACGGCTTCTTTGTTTTCGTTATTGATATATTTTATTTCCACGCGCTTTACCAAATTGGCAGGTTCTTCCAATAAAGATGTTCCATAAAAACCAATATCTACAACTGTCTTAACCTCGTACAAAGGTATTTGAACAAAAGCAAAAATTGTCGCACAAATAGTTACGAAACAAGTGACTATAGCGATTAATGCTTTTCGTTTAACAAGTGTTTGCCACATATCCCGAAGATCAATTTCGTCGTCTTGACAATATACATTCTGATTCACGATACTACCTTTTGTTTAGAATTTAAAATTAGAAAATATACAACCCCTAGATATAAAAATAAAAAAGGTCCTGCTACTTTATGAATAAAAATAGATGTTTCAAATTGTTGTTGCAATAAGAAAAGCGCTAAAAAACTTGCAATTAAATAAGGACGAATATGTATATCTGAGACATTACGAAGTGCTAATAGCATCATATAAAACCAAAAAATAGCCAACCCAAAGCCCACCACACCAAATGAATAAATTATTTCTATTGTGAGATTATGAGGATATAAAAAACTACATTTTAACGATTCAATATAATGTGGGGAAGTCAGTCCGTGTCCAAAGAACCAATTTTCTGGAATTTTTTCCAAAAAATATAGCCAAATACTTCCCCTCCCCGAAGAATTTCCTTGCAAAATCATAAGAACGCGTGCCCAAACGGATGGAATGAAATAACTTATACTCAAAAAGCCACCCACACTCAAGCTTATAAACGGCCCCCATATTTTCCATGAAAGTTCCTGCCGTTTATAATATAAGATAATTATGCTAAAACCAATTGTCGCTAACCATATGCTTCTGCTTCCTGATAACAAAATCATACCGAATATCGCAAAAAGAGAAACGATAGTTAAGATTTTATAAATTGGTTTTGAAGATTTCTCAAATAAAAGATAAACAACTAATATATAAGCAAAGAACATTAGCAATCCGAAAGAATTCCAGTGTTCCATAGCACTAATCACATAATATTTATTACCAAGCGTACGATTTAATAAAAAATCTATACCAAAAAAATATTGCCAATATCCATCTACTAATAGCAATAATGCCACCCCTAAAAAACTAGAATATAAAAACCGTAACGTAATCATATTGTGCTTCAGGAAATAATTTGTCGCCACCATAATCAAACTGTAACATAACAACTTCATCTCTATTTGAGATTTTACAAAAGCGATATGATGTAAAGAATTAAGGATAATAAGATAAACGAAAAAATATGTCAGCGGACTTTTTATGATTTTATTCAATATAGCTCGACTGCCATCATCTACGTAGCTAAAATATATCATTAATATTATTGGTAAACCGTAACCTACATATGAAATACTTTTTGTCAACGGGACTGAAGCAAAAAAGAGAATATAACTCCATTTCACAATAAAGCGTTTATTAAATCTTGGAGATAATATCTCGATAAACTGTAACATGTTCCTCCTTACAAAAATTGATTTCTAGTTTTTGCGTCCATAATATTTTAATAGATTCGAATAATGTCCTAAAGTAGCTGTAGTTATTGTAAATTTCAATTATTTTTTGTGTCATTTCATCTTGGCTGGTTAATAACGCCTCGGGCAATACCTCTACGCAACCGCTCACTCTCGTACTTATTAGCACATCTGCATAAAAAACACCTTCAATCATCGCGAGGCTAAAGCCTTCAGAATGGGAGCTAATAACTTGTAAGTGAGCTTTTGCAATCCATTCATGAACATTTTCTTGAAATCCCAATAAACGAATTTTGTCTTGCAATCCAACAGAAGCAATCAAAGATTCTAATCGAGCACGTTCTTCGCCTTCTCCCAATATCCACACTTGAAAAAGAAATGGTAATGTTTGGCATGCACAAATAAGCTTATCGAAACCTTTTACAGCTCGTAATCCGCCCACAGCGACTATCGTAAAGCAAGATTCTTTATCAATTTTCGGCTGCTCTTTTTTTTGAACAGCCGTATAAATTTTATATACATGTGATGCCTGAAACGTCCCTGCAGTTTCATCAGAGATTGCTATCACATTAGGGATTTTATTATAAACTTTTTTTCTTTGCATATCATGTTTAGTTGCAACATATGGTATCTTCAAAAATGGGAATATCCACTTAACTATGTAACTACTTTTTTGTTTATGTGTATGAATAATGTCAGGAGCAATATGTTGAATGGTTCTGTAAAACCACCATAATGTTTTGGGACGCATTTTACTGGCATTGATATTAATTTCAATAAATCTAACTGCAGGAGATATTCTTGGTAAAAATATTTTATCGGTCATCAAGAATACTTCATGTTCAGCACTTAACGCATTACACAATTCAATACAGAGTTTTTCCATTCCACCTAGTGTATCTGCATGCAAAATATGTAATATTCTCATCAACTCGCACCTTTACGAAGTAAAACAACCTTAATCGTTTTGAGTATAATGACAACATCAAGCCAAATACTCCAATTGCGAACATACCATGTATCTAGCTCTATCCGTTTAAAAAAATCCAGATCACTTCGACCACTTACTTGCCATAAGCCAGAAATCCCTGGTTTTACATCAAGAACTATATCTTTCATACGACCCATTTTTTCAGCTTCATTAAGCATATACGGTCTTGGACCTATAAAACTCATCTCATTTTTTAAAACATTAAAAATCTGAGGTAACTCATCTAAAGATGTCTTACGTAAAAATGCTCCTATTGTAGTTATTCGAGGATCATTTTTATATTTATGATAGGTCGAATAATATTCTATTTCCTCCGGGTGCGCATTCAAATAACTTTGAAGCTTTAGTTCACTTTTATCATACATCGTTCTAAACTTATAACACTTGAAAATATGTCCGTCTTTGCCTAATCTTTTTTGTATAAAAAAAATCTTTGCATTGGGTTCTTCTTTTTTTATTAAGAAAATAATGAACGCAAAAACAATCAATGCTATTGGAAAGATACTGACTAAAAGAATAATATCAATAACATGTTTGATATATTTTCTCAAGCGGCTTTTTAAGCGATTTTCTAAAATAAAAAGATTTGTACGAGAATTGTTTAATAAATACATAGGTGATTTTGAAAAGTCATAATCATTCACTAATGGTATAAAAACAACCTCATGAGACTGACGTATCTCATTTTCAATAACGTTTCTTAGTGCATCAGTACTAAAGGTCAAAGAATTAATAAAAATTGTTTTTGCTTCTGTCCCATGAGCTTTGGAATATCCTAAATAATGATTTTCGAAAATTTCTTTTTCGATGAAAGAGTCTTGACTTCCATAGATTTTCGCCTTTCTTTCCCAAAGACCTAAATGAAATAAAAATTTTTTTAGTATCTTTTTTACTAAAGGAATCAAAAAAGTCATTATCACAAAAGCGACGATAATGATAAAACGCGAATATTCTTGAATTGTCTTTGTTAGACCAAGATACGCTAATATGATAATCAAGCTAAAGAGCAATGTTTTAAGAATTAAATAGCTTTCATGCCAAAAATCATAACGTTTTGTGTATAACCCTTCATAGAAAAAAAGCACTAAAACTACACTATAAATCAAAGGTAATCTTATGTAAGTTACAACTTCATAAATAGTTCCTTCTCCTGAAAAATTCCCTAATTGAAGACGTAAGAGGTATGCAAAAAAAATAGTTATTGCTATACAACTCGCATCAACAATCATCAAGACACTATATGATAAATATATCTTCATTTTTAGTCTTTCATTGCTTTCATTTTAAGATATCATCATAGACTTTTTTGGTTTGCATTGCAATATGTTCCCAATCATATTCTGTTCGCAATAAATTCAAAAAAAATTGTTTAGTTTGTATGTTAGTAAAAATTTTTCTTTTTAACTGATATACTAAATCTACCAAATTACCTACTTCAAAATAATCTTCTTCCGCTAATTTTACTTCTAGGTTCGCAGGGATATTACTTACTAAGACATCAAGATTGTAACTCATCGCTTCTAATAATCCAATAGGCAATCCTTCATGATATGACGGCATAACAAATAATCTTGCATTAGTAAAAATTTGATTTAATTGCTCGCCCTTAATAAAACCTGTCAAAATAATTTCATTTTCCTTAGCTGCTTTTTGCAGCAATATACTATATTCGTCTTCATGATCAGCAGCACCCACCAAGACGAGCTTTAAATGAGTATTTAAAGTACTGTAAGCCTGTATCAAATCATGAAAACCTTTTTCCGGAACAAACCTACCTATCGCTAAAATATATTTGAATGGCTCAAGTTTTAATGATTCTATATAGTCGATGTTTACAGATTTCTCAGGTAAATTAACTCCATTGCGAATCAATTCACAGTCCATCCTATTATATTTATTTTCTTGAATCCTTTTGATTACATTTGATATCACAATCACTTTCTCTGCATATTTACTACCAAATTTTTCACCAAGCATCAAGACTTTTTTCGCTAATTTTCCCCATTTTTGTCTATCATAATCTGGCCCATGATTTGTCACTACTACTTTGAGTCCTAGTAGCTTCGCAAATGGTACCAAAAGGGATGGCCCTATGGCATGGATATGCAAAATATCTGGATTTTGAGTTTTAGCATATAGTACACCTAAAAAAGTATGGATAATTGCTTCAAAACTTTTTTTCCTTGGGGTAAAAATATGCTTTAGCTTTACACCATGAAACTCTTTCATCCCCAAATCTTCTACATAAGATTTTCGAGTTATTAGTGTAACATCACAACCCAACTTAACAAGTCTAGGATAAAGCTCTTGACAATGAGTCTCAACCCCACCTTGGATATCAGGTATTCCTCTAGTGCCTAGTACTACAATCTTCATTTGTGAGGAATCCTAAGGTCTCCTTGCCTTGGGTCTTGTCCTACATCACATGTTGGAATAAAGTCTGTACATATAGAGCGACCTAGTAAACTTTTTATCTTATTCTTCACTACCCATTTCGTTGGATATTTGATGTACTTCTTCATAACAGGAGCAGCTGTTCCTACCATCCAACAGTTTTTAGGACAAGTTCTTACTAAGTCTCTTACTTTTTGTGCTTGATCGCTAAACCATATCTCTTCAAAACTTTTAGCTTCTCTAATATTTCCCATAGACTCTTTCCAGTACTTTTCTTCAAGTCCATTACATGGTAAAACTTCACCATATGGATCAAGAAAAAAGTTAGCAGTGCCAGCTTCACACGGAAGCATCCTTTTTCCACCCTTGATATAGTTGATAAGACCAAGGTTAAAAAAAGCCCTATACCAACTTTTTGGACTATTTTCTTTCATAAGTCTTTGAATGAGTTCAGTGAAGTTTGCTATAACTTCATCTTGGTTAGTAATAAAGTTGTCATCTTTGTGAAAATAGTATGAGTTATGAAACGAAGCCGTTGCAAATTCCATACCTAACTGCTGTGCAAGTTCATAAAGCCAAAGCATATCACCAGAGTTTTTATTGGACACCGTAATACCAAAGCCTGCATCTTTTACGCCCATATTTCTTAATCCTAAAAGAGTTCTAAGCCCTCTATCAAATCCACCGTCTTTTCCTCTTAAGTCATCATTTTTTTGACTCAGTCCTTCGATACTTACCCTTATACCAATGTTGGGAAAGCGTTTTGCTAGTTTAAATATTTTTTCCGTATGCCAACCTGATGTCGATATAACAATTCTCTCAGATTTTTTAAACATGACTTCGACAATCTCTTCTAAGTCATCTCTTAAAAATGGCTCTCCTCCAGTAATATTTACAAATTTAAAATTTGGTAATATCTCTAACTCTTGTGGCGTTATCTCTTTTTTAGGATCAGTCCAATTTTGCCAAATATTACACATCTTGCACTCCATTTGACATCTGTATGTTGTGATGATTGATATATCTGTTGGCATAGTTATATTATTTTTCATATTATTTATTCTCCATTATTTTTGTAAATACTTCTAAAGTTTTACTTGCAGTTTGATCCCATGAAAATCGTTCCAAGTTTTTATATCCATTGATAATTAAGTTTTTTCTTATGGCATCATCACGAATAATTTTATCAATGTATGCTGCAATTTCATCAATATTATCAGAGTCACAAATTATCGCAGCATCTCCAGCAACTTCAGGTAAAGATGATCTATTAGAAGTTATTACAGGTATTCCAAACTTCATAGCTTCAAGGATTGGCATACCAAAACCTTCATAATATGAGATAAAAACAAATAAGCTTGCAAATGAATAGTAGTTAAATAACTCCTTATCATTTACAAATCCTTTGTATAAAATATCATAACTATATTTTGAATTTTTCATGAAATCATCAACTATTTCAAAGCCCTTGCCTGGCATCCCACACACTACAAACTTTATACTGCTTTTAGTACTATCTTTATATTTTTCAAATGCTTTAAGAGCGTTAAAAAGGTTTTTCCCTGGGTGATCAACTGTACCTACATATAGAATATAATGATCTTGAACAAGTCTGGAGTTTTCATCTCTCAGTTTATTGAAATCATTTGATACTGCATCGTAAATAACATTTATTTTTTCGGCTTCTGTTCCACATATCTCTATAATATCTTTTTTTGAATTTTCCGATACTGTTATAACTGTTTTTGATTTTTTTGCCATTCTTGGAACAATCATATGTCGATAACCCATACGAAGTTTAGAAAACTTTTCTCCGACTTTAAACTCAATCATATCATGAATTACAACAACAATAGGTTTAAAAGAAAAGCTTATCAATGTAAAATTTGGTAAATAAACTATATCTGCATTCTCTTTTACTGATAAAAAAGGAAAAATAAAAGTATTGAACAATAAGTTTTTTAAAGAACTCATTTTAGTCACATTTATTTTTTTAATAATTACATTTTTTGGAAATTCAATATTAAAGAAATCATCATTATCATAGTTAGTATAAACTACAAATTGGTTACTTTTATTGAGTGCTGCCATATGCTTTATCGTTTCTATTAACGTTCTTCCAATGCCTGTAATTTTTTTACCTACATAGCCATTAATTAATATTTTCACAAGAAATCCTCTTTTATAAAAAAATTCTCAACGAATTTTGCACGCTGTCGCCAAGAATTTTCTTTTGCAAAATTTTTCATTATGATTTTTTCATCTACTTTATCAATCATATTACAAGCCCATTTATAAGCATCTTGCAGTTCCTTAGTGTTACTATACATTTTAAAGGGTCCATCTATATCTTTTACTGTTTTGAATGCAGAAGTTATTGTCGGTAATCCAGAAGCACAGTATTCATAAAGCTTAATAGGATTCACGGAGTCTGTCATAGTATTTATTTTAAATGGAATAATGCCGATGCTAGCCTTTTTAGCAAAATAAGGCATAAAAGCATATGGATATGGGCCAGAAAAAATAATATTTTCTTGATCTTTTAATACCTGGGGCACCTCTGTCCGAATAGGCCCAACGACAACAACGTGTACATCTGAAAAATTTGAAAGTTCTAAAATAGCTTCAAAGTCAAACCATTCTGCAATAGCACCCGTATATAGTATATTCAATTTTCCTTTTGCGAAATATGGATCAATTTGAGCATCCATCTCTGTATTATTTAGAACATCATCAAAATAATCAAAATCACACCCATTTGAAAGATAAAAAGAAGCTTGATTATACTTTTTATATTTTTCCATAAGGTCATACGATGTAAAAAAGACCCCATCTGCCATCGCAACAAGTTGTTGTTCTTGAGCCATCAATGTTTTTGGTATATCATCAAAATGTTCTAAGTTATCAACACAACGATAAAAAATTTGCTTAGGTTCTATATAATTCAAAATGGATATGTGCCTAGGATCGGTAAACCACACAACATCAGGTTTATCAAATCCAAGTTGTTTAATATGCCGTAGTAAAAAAGGCATAAAAAGATAATAGTGTTCAAGATACCAAGGGCTTTTCAATACAAAGTTATTACGATAAGGAAGCAAAATAAAAGGTGTAAGTGCCGTTAAACCATCTTTGATTTTTAATGGTTTGTTTCGATTCCAATTTTGTATGCGATCAGTTTTTTTGTCTTTTATCCATTGTAAAATATGCCACGGTAGTGAGATCCATAATACTTCATATTTTTCAGAAAATATCTCTGCATAATGATGGCTCCCTATTTTAATATTTGCTTTAAAGGGAAGATTTTCAAGCATTAACAATTTTTTCATACAAGACTCTGTTTCAAAAGTTTTATATCCGTAATTTTTGTTAAAATTACCAAACATATAAACAAAAATATTATATATAGATAATCCATGATTCTAAAAAGGTTAAATATATTACCCATTTGTATCCAAGCAAAGATTTTGTATTGAAAAAAAATCAAAAATAATATAAAGCTTATGTAATATTTTTGTTGCATTGTATATTTTAAAATAAAATCAATAATGCCTAAGACAAATGACAAAGTAAGTATTCCTATACCTAATCCAAAAAAACCAAAATATACTATACCTTCTCCCAAATATGTGATAACTAAATTCCTATTTTCGGCAAACAAATCTGAAGTCAATTTTTTTGTAATCCAATATTCAAAACTATCATCATGCGACAGTACGATACCAAAATATTTTGAGTTAACAATAGTACTGAAAAAATGTTGAATCCCATTTAGTTGCAATGGGTCTTCTTCATTTATTATATAATCATTATAAATTCGCCAATACGGTTCTCCTTGTCCCAGTGTGATTCTACTTGCAAACACTATATTGCCAGAGATAAAACTTTTTCGTAATTCTTTTCCATGCACTAATAAAGGATCTGTCATATTGTTATAAGCTAAAAAAGATGAAAATTCAAAGAATATTAATCCGATGATAAGAGCAACCAATATATTCTTTTTAATATTTATTATTTTTCTATTTTTATAAAAAAATGCACAAAATAATGGAAAAATAATAAATAATATATTTGATTTCTGAGACAATAAAATACAAAGAAAAATATAATTTATTATATTAATAATCAAAAATAAACTTTGTATTTTTGTTCGTCCATACAAATATAAAAAAATAAAGGCGGCAGGTAAAAAAACAGTTATCATCCGATTTAAAAACTCATATGCATTTTCTTTCCAAAATACTGTACGAGCAATATCTGAATTTTCTGCAAAAAAAGGTGCACCGACGCAAATAATATAAACTGAAAATAAAACTTGAATTAAAAAGATCATAATTTCGACAATCAAAAATATAGAATTATTTAATTCAATAAATTTATTATTTATAGTTTCTAAATGATACGCGTTAGACAGGGATGCACTCAGAATTTTAGTTATAAGATATGTCAATTGTACACTGATCATTAAAACCAATGTGGCGTAGTTATGTGGACTAGCTATCTCATCACCTGGCCATGCAAAATATCCATTTTCTGTCAAAAGACTACCAAAAATCCATGTTCCAGCTATCACATAAAAAAAAGATTTTATTGAAAATAGGTCTTGACAGTATAGTAAAATAATATACAATCCAATTAAATAACTTACAATAATGACTATGTTATAAAATATCATTAAGGGTTACTTTTCCATAGCCATTTGAATATAATTCATATTTATAATATATAAATTCCTTATTACATATATCAATGACCTCTAAACTATCTTTTTTGATTTGAAATTTTCTTATTATTTTGATATCTTTATATTCCAAAACCAACTCTAAAAAATCATTTCCAAAATCTCTCACAAAACATTTTGACTCATTAAACATTCCAAAAAGTCCAATATTTCCTTTGCTCCAGCTATTTTGCTCTATACATTCAACTATTGGTACATTGTGAGCCATTACACTTCTAAACTCATTTCTTCTATTAAGCAATGGTGTATAAAGGTATGTTCCCGGATCTTTAACTACATCCTCACCATTTATCCATAATTCATACCCAAGTTTGTCATTATGCGTATGACCGCCACTGTCTTTTTGCCCAAGCGGTGTAGCACAAATACTTAAATGAAAATTATTTGTTTTAAAAATATATATTCCACTATCAGGATAAGCTATAAATTTTAAGTTTTTAGTATCTAGTTTTGTATTTATGATTATACTTTTTTTGTGATTTAATCCTTCTGAACTATAACTATTTTTCCGAATTTCTTTATAAGATTTATCTTTAGCTAGAAGAGTATTATTAGCTGTAGATTTTATAAAGCTTTTTTCAAATTTTATATTATTTTCAAATATTTCATCTGTAAATAATCCACCAAAACAACTTATAAAAGTACTATGATTTAATATATTTTCATCCCAAGAAAGTTCATCATCCTCACTATATCCCTTGAGGTTTAAATACTTTCTTACAGCCTCTTTATTTAAAAGAAACTCTCCATTTGGACTAAACCTAAAAAATCTCCCACTATCATTGTCCCCAAATTGCGGTATTTCATCATTTGGCTTTGTAATATCAACTGTAAATCTACCTATTTTATAAAGTCTATCGATATACTGTGGAGGTAATTCAATTTTGAATGCTAAATTATTAATTTTAAATTGTTGATTTTGAAGTGGTTTTAATTTTGGCTTAACTTTCCAGCCCTTGAGATTATAGTCTTGAAGTGCATTGATTTTATTTTCTTTTAAACCAAGTATCAAAGAAGTACTAAATATCATCAATTCACCGCTTAGTCTATGATAGCTGGTAGAACTCTCAAAGTTTCCACCATCTTCGTAAAACTCATAGTCCATTTCATTTATAACTTCTTGGATGCTAAATGCAAGCCATTGGTTTATCTCTTTACTGTTTTCTAAGTATACTGCTACATATAGAAGTCCAGCGATATCGCTAAGATAATGATTGGAAGTTAAAAATTCACTATATTCAAGATTATTAACTATATGCACGCCATGTTCATAAATGCTATTAACAAATATTTGTTTAAATTTATCATCAAGTATCCCAAAGTTATCTATTTGTGTAAACATATCATAAGCTACAAGCATATTGGCAGCTCTGATACCTACATCCATAGTGCAAACCCAGTTTACACCCATTCGTGGTGGATTGTTTGCTATGAAGTCAAGCATTTGATGTTTGAACTCTTTGATGTTTTGCTTTTTTAGGCTCTCGTCAACAAGTGAAAAGATTGCAAGTTGTGGTAGATGCTGAAACCTAGCTAACTCCCAAGGTACTTTTATATCACTTCCTATTTTATGACCGATTCTCTGCTCTTTATACCAAGTCTTTTCACTCCATCTGAAACCACTTTTATAATCTTTTTGCCAGTCTATCGGCTTATAGCTATCATCAATATTTTTAGGAGCAGATACATTCCTATCATACTTATATCCCTCAACGCCAAAAGCTATTGAGTCATAACTATTTTTGACCCATCCACTACCAAGTAAATCAAATCGGTGGTCGATATACATCTGAGATAAATACTGAGCCACCTTCGTATCTATATTTGAAGTATCAAGCTCTTTTATATCTATATAGCTATTTTGTATCAGTGGCACATCAAAGTCTATATGAGTGCCTTTACTTAAATCTTTGGTTCTTTGTAGTTTATTTTTAACTTTAGTGTTTAGTTTATTTACCACTTTTTTTGCCACTTCTTGAGGTGGCATTGATAATGCTTTTTTTATGTAATGGTTAAGTTTACTCATTTATTCTCTTCAAAATATTTTCTACATGCTTATCCCAAGTATATTTAGCAACTACTTCTTTTCTAGCATTTTCACCTAACAACTGTCGTATTTTTTTATCATCTATAAGTATCTTCATTGCTATTATTAGTTCATCAATATCAGCTGGTTTTACCATATAGGCTGTTTTATTTTGTTTTAAAATCTCTCCCATCTGAGCCATATCGCTACAAATGATAGCTTTACCCATTGCCATATATTCAAAAAGCTTTGTAGGACTCCCAAAAAATTCACTTCCATCAGGATTTAGTACGGTAGAATTTATCAGAACATCACAAGTTGCCAAATATTTAGCTCCTACACTTTGAGGTACAAGTCCAGTTAAAACTACATTTTTATCAATACCAAAATCAGAGATGTATTTTTTTACTTCACCTATTTTAATACCGTCACCTATCATTAGAAGTTTTGATTTTTCTTTATATTCTGGATATTTTTGTAACAATTTTCCATAAGCTAAAGCAATGTTTTCAGCTCCATGCCATTGACCAAAAGTGCCTATAAATCCAAGTATACATTTATTTTCTAAGTCATATTTTTGTTTGATATCATCACATTCTATATCTGGACGATATTTTTTTTCATCTATTCCATTTGGATTAACTATAATCTTTCTTTTATCTACTCCAAACTCTACGAGAGTATTTTTGAGTGCATCAGATACTACTACGATACTAGAAGCATTGTTGAGATTGTAGTTTTCTATAAAGCTCACAATTGGGAGTCTAAATAACTTGTTATATATTAATTTTGCTATTTTTTTAACTTTATTATCATTTGATTTCCAGTGCTTAATCTTCCATACATCAGAAGAGTTAAACTCTAGTACAAAGGGGATATTTTTTTGTTTGGCTAAATATGCTCCGCAAAAACTAAAACCATTGTATCTTTGATAAATCACATCACTTTTCATAATTTTACAATGCTTTATGACATTGAAGTTATAAAACAGCTCACTTATCTCTATTGGCAAAAATGGTAAAAATATAGGTTTTAGAATCTCTATCTCTTTTTTCACTTCTGCTAAATTGTCGTTTGACACAACATGTAAATCAGCCTTTTTATCCATAGCATTTATAACACCAGCAGTATGACCTACTGAGCCACCTGCTTTTAGATTAAACCAATAAAGTGTTCTAAGATAGAGTATTTTCACTTGATACTCCTAATCTGTAATATTTGATATGTAAAATGTACGAAAAAAACATAGAAAGCATACTAGCTATGACTGCTCCAATTACTCCGTAAACGGGAATAAGCAGAAAATTCAATACTACATTTACTATTGCTGTATAAATTGCTTTTTTCTTTAAAAATTTTCCAAAACCATTTGTGCCAAGCCATGCATTATAAGGTTGATATGCCGCTTGAAAAGCTATTGCCAAAGACATAAAAAATAGTAATAACTGGACATCTTGATATTCTGTAGTTAAGTAAAACTGAATAATAATAAACCCTAATAAATTAGTGCCTAATAAAGCTATTAATATCCATAAAAAATTAATTTTTAGAACTTTTTTAGGAATTTCAAGTCTATTTGAAAAACTTTTGAATTTTGAACTGGACAAAGCATTTGAAAAAGTATTTATAGGTGCAGCCATAGAATTAGCTAACGAATACAAACCAACATCTTTAGCACCTACAAAAAATCCTATCATTAATCTATCCAACTGATAGCTTGCAGTATCTACAACTCTCCCACTGTATAAATGTATGCCATAGATCATATTTTCATTATGGATTTGAGAAATATTTGATTTGAGGTTTATAAATGAAGGTTTTAGTTTAATGATAAAAATAACAAACGAGATAATAGCCGTACTAGAAAAACACAATAAAACATTTAAAGGTGTCAATACATCTTGAAAATACAAACCAAACAAAGAAGCAACAAAAAGGAGTTTCCAAAAGAGATTAAATCCTGCTAAATACTCTATGTGATTACTTCCTTTTAATATCAAATCCATAAAAAAGGGTACTATAAAACTCCAACTTACAATAGATGCTATTCTTATGATCTCTCCGACTTTATCTTGAAAAATATTATCTATAAAGAATGAGACCACAAATATGGTAATAAAAAATAAAATAGATATTCCCAAAACAATCACCAATGAAGACCCTATCAACTCTTTTTCTTTTATTTTGTCATGATTAACCGCCAGAAGTCGTGAAGCACTTGAAAAATATCCAAACTCAAAAAATATAGCCAAAAAAGAGATAATAGCCAAAGCAAACGAGTATATTCCAAAAGCCTGAACACCCATCTCTTTTGCTAAAAGCATATTTGATATAAATCCAACTACCATACCAAATATTTGAGCACTAAATAGTAACAATGTTTGCATAGATGTTTTTGAGGATTTTAGTTTTTTAAGCATTTAATTATTTACATCCAATACTGTATATCTTTCATCTATCCAATCTATATTCTGTTTATTTTTGACTAAAACTTTATTTCCAACTAAATCAAAAAGTGGCTTGTCACTATGATGATCACTATATACATAAGAATTTTCTAAATCATACTGACTTAAATCCAATTGCTTTAGTTGATTCACTTTTTCAATCCCTAAACATTCATTTCCAAAAATTTTTGATGTAAATTTTTCATTTCTAAATTGCAATTTTGTACAAAAAAGATAGTCAATTTTATACTTATCAGCAAAATATTTCAGATAGTTTTCAAAACCTCCAGAGACTATAACAATTATATGACCTTGTTTTTTATGCTCCGTTAACTTCTCAATAACCGATTTATGCAATTTTTTTTGGATTATATTTTCAAAATATTCTTCAGAGTATTTTTCTATTTCGGACTTACTAATATTTTTAAAAACTTTTAATAAATGCTCTTTATATCTTTTACTTTCACTAGATGGTATTCGATTTAGTCTTTTCCGTATTTTTGAATAAATTTTTTTATGAATTGGTAATTTTGATTCTAAATAATCCAAAAAATAACTTATTGACTGTCCATCAAAAATAGTATCACAAAAGTCAAAAATAGATAACTTTTTTTTAATTAGCACTTTTAAAACTCTCAATTATTTTTAACACTTTCTTCATTTGTTCTTTTGTACCTATTGTAATTCTCAAATAATTTTCCATACCTTTAACATGTCCATAGTCTCTAACAAAAGTATTGTTCTTTTCAAGATATTTAATAAAATCTTTTTTAACAGAAAAATCAAATTTCAACATACTAAAATTACCGCCATCACCCATAACTGTATAACCTAATTTTTTGAGTTCACTATCAAAAAATGTTTTTGCATTATTTACTTGCTCGACAAAAGAATTCATATATTCTTTGTCTTGGAGTGCTGATATGGCAGCTATTTGAGAAAATGTACTTATATTTTTTGGATTTCTTATTTTTGAAAGTAGTTTAATATTATGCTGTGATGAAATAGTATATCCAATTCTAAAACTTGCCAATGCGAATGCTTTTGAAAATGTTCTTGAAATAAGCAAATTTTCATGATTAGGTACTAAATCTTTACATGTATTTTTTGTAAATTCATAATATGCTTCATCTATAATAAACATTATGTCATCAAATTTTACTATTAATTGCTCTATAGTTTCTTTCTTATACATTGTTCCAGTTGGATTATTTGGATTACAAATATATACTATTTTTGGCTTATGTAAGCTAAGATAATTTTCGAAATGTTCCAAATCTAACTGAAAATTTTCATCAAGATAATAAAACTCTGTCATTGCCCCATTGCTTTCGACTACTGCTCTAAAATTATCATAAGTTGGTGCCACTATCACAATTCTATCTTCTGGCTCTATAAATGTTCTAACAATATACTCATGTAGTGAGTCTGAACTAGCAAAATACTGAATATTTTCTACTGGTAAATTATTATAACTTGATAATTCCTCTAGCAATAGACTATTATTTACATCTGGATACCAATGCATATTCCCAGTTTCTAAAAACTTTAAAATATTTTCTTTTACTTTTGGCGAAGGTGGTACGGTTGCTTCATTCCAATCAAGTTTTAATACATCTTCTTTACCTTGTAACTCCCATGCTCTATGAGAAACTAAAGGATATGGTTTTAATACTTTTACATATTTATTTGCAAACATTTTATTGTTCCCTTACTATCGTTTTGATTTTGCCAGTTTTCATATCTCTTTCAATATTTTCAACAATTTCAATTATTAAATTAATATTTCCCAATCTCTTTTTCATGCCATCTTCAAGTTTAATTGAATTTCCATTGTTAATGTCTCCTACCACTTTTATTATCATGGAATTATTCTTTTGTTGAATAATTTGAAATTGCTTTACAAAATCAAGTTCATGCATTAGTGTATATATATTAATTGATGGAATCATTGTCCCATCATCTTTTATTAAAATATCATCACTTCTGCCTTCTATACCTTTAAATGGTATTGACATCTCTCTTCCACAAGGGCAAATTTCTATTGATTTATCCAAAGGAATAGCTTTGTCACTTGTGTTGTATCGTATAAAAGGCATACTATAATTATTTAAAGAAGTAGCTATAATATTGTTTTGCTCATCAATCTCTACAATTCCATAATCATCATTATTATGATAACTTCCAGCCCAGCACTGTTGTACTGTAACTGTTCTTTCATTTTGTCCATACCAATCTAATACTGGAAGGTCCCAGTATTCTTTAATAATCTCTCGATACATTGGTAAAAGAGTTTCTGATGAAGTTATCAAAGTTTTTATTTGAGGTAGTTTGATATTGTTTTCTTTTAATAAAAGAGTAAAAATATAAATTGAACTTGGATATCCTCTTATGATTTTGGCATTTGATTTTTTCATAAAATCAATGTATAAATCAAGATTTTCTTTATTTATGTGAAATGGAGATAGATACCAATAGTTAGAAGATTTAGATACTTTTACAAGTGGTTCATTTTCTTTTGGAGAGTAACTTCTAAGTACAATAATAGGATCACCTTTTTTATAGCTATAGTCTTTTCCCATACCCCATGCACGACATTTTGTCAAATCTTCAAATACATCACTTTCTTCAGTAATTTTAAATTCAAATGGATTACCCGTTGAACCAGAAGTATGAGATAATTTACCATCATATTTAGTAGAACAAAAAGCTTTAAAATCTTTTCTTATTATTTTTTTATCTACTATTGGAAATTTATCTAGTTCTTTCAATGTGAAGTTTTCAAAATCAATTTTTAAATTAAGATTTTTATAAAATGGAACCGTTTTAACTGCTATTGATAATAGTTTCTTTAGTTTTTCAGTTTGAATATTTGTGATCTCAACTTTTGTTTTCCACTGAAAATCTTGATATTCTTTTACATTCTTTTTAAATGATAAATAATTTAGTGTTTTATTAGTTATTTTTTTGAGTATATTATTTTTCATCTACTTCACCTTTTCCATATAACTAAAGTCTTTACTCGAACTATCATCAGGATTTCATAATCTACTATTAATATGAAGCGGTATTCCTATCAAAATAGATTCTATAAATTCTGAATTTTATTTTTTAGTCCATACTTTTTCTCGCTGAAATTGTGGAGCAAGATTTATCTTTTTTCTTTATACTGTCTAAATATCCCAAATACATTTGGCGTACTTCTAGAAAAATTTACTTTTGTAGGACAAGTTCCATCTAAAATAGGATCTAATTTATCAGCACTTATGGTATTGTCATCATCTAATTTATCTACCAAATCATCAATTTTTCCATTTTTTACCATTTTGCAGCCTTTATACTACAAATGTAGCCTCAGTAGTTTGTACCATATCCCAAAGTTCTATTGGCCACTCTTTTTTGTTGCCTTTGATAGTCTCATAAAGTGCTTCAAGCTCTTCATATTGACCTTTTTGGCTTATTTCATCTTTTATCTCAGTTAGTTTTACACCGTAACCTTTAAGAGATTTGTAGTCATCCATGACGATACTTTTATCATCAAAATGTACCTCCATAAACTCTTTTGCGAGCTCTTTACTTCCATTTGCAAAGTACTCAATACTAGCCACTGAGCCATCAGCATATTTTAGTGTGATAGATTTATTATCACTACTACTATAATTATCAGTTTTTGGGGTAAGTGACTCTACCGAGATACTCACTATTTTGCTTTCTGTTAGTGCAGTCATAAGGTCTATGATATGACACGCTTCTCCCACCATACGACCACCATCCTCGTGTACCCAGTGATCTAGCGGTATATATCCTGCATTCATACGGTATCGTATCATCATAGGATTAATTCGTTTGTTTGTATGTTTTTTAATTTCAGTTGTGTATTTGCTAAATCGTCTGTTAAATCCTATAAAAAGTACTGGTTTATTTGAAGTGTCGCTTTCATAAAAAGCTTTAATACTATCTAGGTCTTCTTGATTTGTAGCAAGTGGTTTTTCTACAAATACATTTTTTCCAGCTTGTAAAGCTTTTAGACTAAGCTCTGCATGACTATCGTGTCTAGTAGATATAAGTACCAAATCTACATCTTTATCATTAAGGATATCTTCATAGTTTGTTGTTGCATAGTTTGCTTTGTATTGCTCCGATACTGCTTTCGCCTTATGTCCTGTGCGATTCATCACTGCATGAAGTTTGTATTTGCTTGATAGTTTAGCTATGTTTGGTAAGTGCATACCAGTAGCAAATCCACCTGCACCGATAAGTGCTACATTGATGATCTCTTTTTGGATAGGATTGTTGTTAAGAACGACTTTTCTATCGTGATTTAGATATGTTTCAAGTTGTTCTAAATCTACTATTCCATAATCAAGCAATACCATTAAAGGCTTAGCACCTGGTGCTTGCAGTGACTCAAAAGCCTCTGTAACTCTTTCTATTGGGAAGTTGGCATCGATAAGTTTATCTAGATTTATAGCACCTGTGTGTACAAGTCGAAGATACTCTGTCATATTTCTATTTTCAGTCCATCTTACATAACTGTACGGATAATCAAACCCTTTCTCTTCATAGTTTTTGTCATATCGCCCAGGACCATAAGAGGTAGAGATAAGAAAATCAAGCTCTTTAGCATACATATCTTCTCTTTTTATCTCCATACCTACTACACCCACAAGGATGACTTTACCTTTTTTCTTGCACATCTGAAAGCTTTGAGAAAGTGGCTCGCTACTACCTGTTGCTGCGGTAAAAAGGACTGCATCAGCACCATGACCATCACTCCAATTTGTGATGGTATTTGCAACATCTTCTCTTGATGGATTCAGTACTAATTCTGCTCCATATTCTTTTGCAATTTCAAGTCGTCTATCATCAAAATCTGTAACAGATACTCTCACACCTGAAAGTCTAAGCATTTGTACTGCAAGAAGTCCAAGTATCCCTGCACCTACAACCACACACATTTCTCCAAGCTTAAGGTCACTTCTTCGCACGCCTTGCATAGCGATACCACCAAGAGTAACCGTAGAAGCATGTTCAAAACTCATCCCTTTTGGGGTTTTCATCACAAGGTTTTGAGGTACATCTACATACTCGGCATGATTAGCTAGACCTGCACCAGCTGCTGCTACACTATCCCCTATTTTAAAGTCTGTCACACCTTCACCAACTGCTATAACAACTCCACTTATAGAATACCCTGTAGGGTTTCCTCTCTCTAGTTTGCCTTTTACTTTTAAGTAAACACTGGCAATACCATCAGATTTGACCATATTGAGCACTTTTTTTACATTTTCAGGTTGTTCCATTGCTCTTTTGATAAGTGATTTTCCACTATTTGAAACACCGCTTATTTCAGTTCCCGCTGATATACAACTATTGACAACTTTTATAAGAATTGAACCTTTTGAAACATTTGGAGCTGAAATTTCTTCTCCTAAAACTTTTCCTTTTTTTACTATTGCTTGTATCATTAGTTAAGTACCCCACAAAAATCTAAATCAGTTTTTATATCAAGTTTTTTAAACTCTTTATGAGCTACTAAAAACGTTACTATGTCAGCTTGTTCTAATGCTTTTTTGTAGTTTATTATCTCAAACTCTTTGTGAGATTCTATATTTGGCTCAACTGCTAACACATCTAATCCATCAGCTTTAAGCCTTCTAGCTATGTAGAGTGCTGGTGATTCTCTTAAGTCATCTATGTCTGGTTTAAAAGCAAGTCCCATACATGCAACTTTTGCTTTTCTTCCATTTTCAGCTTCAAACTTTAATGATGCATTTTTTATCTTTTCGATCACCCATTCTGTTTTGTAGTTATTTACTTCTCTACTTGTTTTGATAAGTTTTGCTGTTTCTTGCCCCGCATGGACTATAAACCACGGATCAACCGCTATACAGTGTCCACCTACACCAGCACCTGGGTTAAGTATATTTACTCTTGGGTGGCGATTAGTTAGTTTTATAAGTTCCCAAACATTGATGCCAAACTTATCGCAAAGCATACTTAGTTCATTGGCAAATGCTATGTTTGTATCTCTAAAAGAGTTCTCCGTAAGCTTTGCCATCTCCGCTGTTTTGGCATCTGTTTCAAGTACTTCACCTGCAACAAATTCTCGATAAAAAGCTGCCGTCATGTTTGTCGCTTCAGTCGTTATGCCACCTACAATACGATCATTTGCTACTAATTCTTTCATAATATGTCCAGGGAGCACACGCTCTGGACAATGAGCAATATAAATCTTCGTAGTATCAATACCACATTCTTTTAAGACTTTTTCTATTTGATAGGTCGTCCCTACAGGAGATGTAGACTCAAGAATGACAATATTGCCTTCTTTTACATAAGGGGCAATAGACTTTGTCGCAGAAATAACATAATCAATATTTGGGACATACCCTTTATGAAAAGGAGTTGGAACAGCAATGATAAAAATATCTGCGAACGTCGCTTTGGTATCTGCTGTCAGATTTCCACTATTTACGGCTGCTTTCACAAAAACATCCAATTCTGGTTCTACGATATGAATTTTCCCTTGGTTAATAGTATCTACTACATTTTGTACAACATCCACACCATGCACCATATATCCTCTATTGGCAAGTAATGCTGAAGTTGGAAGTCCAATATAACCTAGCCCTATAATACAAATATCTCTTTTTTTCATTGAAGTCCTCTTACAAATTTTACGATTCTCTCACACGCTTTACCATCACCGTAAGGGTTATTGGCTTTGGACATGATGTCATAAGCATTTTTGTTATCTAAAAGTATCTGTGTTTCTTGAATGATTTTTTCTTTATCCGTACCAACAAGCTTGACCGTTCCAGCATCTACTGCCTCAGGACGTTCTGTCGTATCTCGCATAACCAGCACGGGTTTCCCTAAACTAGGTGCTTCTTCTTGAACTCCACCGCTATCGGTTATGATAAGATAAGACTTTGACATCAAATACACAAACGGTAAATAACTTAAAGGTTCGATCAAAAAGATATTTGCAACCTGTGAGAGTATTTCTCTAACAGGCTCTTGAACATGCGGATTAAGATGCACAGGATAAACAATGTCTACAGCAGGATTGTTGAACGCTAAGACCTTTAATGCCTCACAAATATTGACAAACCCTTGACCAAAGTTTTCTCGACGGTGCCCTGTCACGAGAATGATTTTTCTGTCATTATTTATACCATACCCGCTCGTCTTTAGTTCAGCCTGTAATTGGCTTTGTAAGTTAAAATTGTTCGTTATTTGATCATTAACCATAAAAAGAGTGTCAATCACCGTATTGCCAGTTACTAAGATATTTTTTTCAGGAACATGTTCTAAAAGAAGGTTTTCTTGTGCTTTTGAAGTAGGTGCAAAATGAAAATGTGTCAGTTTACATGTAAGTTGTCGATTGGCTTCTTCCGGCCAAGGAGAGTACATGTCATATGTTCTAAGCCCCGCTTCTACATGCGCGACTTTTATTTTTTCATAAAAACACGCAAGTGAAGTTACGAAAGATGTTGTCGTATCACCATGTACAAACACTAAATCCGGCTGGAAATCTTGGAGTACGTCTCTCATTCTTAAAAGAACATTTGCTGAAATATCATATAAATCTTGCCCTGATTTCATAATGTTCAAATCAAAATCAGGTTTTACTTGAAAAATTTCCAAAACCTGATCTAGCATTTCTCTATGCTGTGCCGTTACACACACCTTTATATCAAATAGACCTAGATGTCTTTCAAAACTTTTTACCAGAGGTATCATTTTAATAGCCTCAGGGCGTGTTCCAAAAACAATAAGAATTTTTTTCATAAGAGATTTTTATTATTAAGATTTTGTTGAAATCGCCACATATCCTCGCACATTTTTGTCAAATCATATTGTGCTTCCCAATGTAAAAATATTTTTGCTTTACATGGGTCTGCATAACACATTGCAATATCTCCTGGACGCCTATGAGAAATGGCATAAGAAATCTTTTTACCACATACTTTTGAAAATGTTTGTATTACATCCAAAACACTATATCCTCGTCCCGTTCCAAGATTGATTGCTGTGCACTGCGATTGTTTCAAAATTTCTAAAGCATTAAGATGACCTTTAGCTAAATCTACCACATGCAGATAATCACGAACACCTGTTCCGTCATATGTATCATAATCATCGCCAAAAACATTAACACACTCACGTTGTCCACTTGCCACTTGTGCAAGATATGGCATAAGATTATTTGGGATACCTTGAGGCACTTCACCAAGTAACCCACTTTCATGCGCACCTACTGGATTAAAGTATCTCAAAATCACAATAGACCACGTAGAATCGCTGGCATATAAAGCACGTAACATCTCTTCAATAACTAATTTTGTATGACCGTACGGATTTGTTGCGCGAAGAGGGTGGTCTTCTGTAAGAGGAAGATATTGTGGGGCACCATAGACTGTTGCAGAAGAACTAAAAATAAGTTTCTTAATCTGCAATCTTTGCATAACTCGCAATAAACAAAGTGTGCCGTGAACATTATTATCATAGTATTCTAACGGTTTTTCTACCGACTCGCCTACAGCCTTAAGTCCCGCGAAATGGATAACACCATCGCATCCTTCCAACGCTTTTTCAAGTGCAGCTTCGTCGCGAAGATCGCCGACGATACAAGGAACGGTTTTACATGTAATCTTTTCTATGTGCTTAAGCACTTGCGGCATGCTATTGGAAAAATTATCGTAAACGATGATCTCGTCACCTTGATTAAGAAGTTCTACACACGTATGAGAACCTATAAATCCTGCTCCACCGGTGACTAAAAGTTTCATTGGCAATCTCCATATCTCTGAATATTTCAGTTGATGGTATCTAATAATCACTTAGGACCTGGTTAATCCCGTTCGTTTCGATAAGCTTCTAACTTATCTTTCGTTAATAAAAAATAGATTAGCGTAAAACAAAGTGCGTACAAAATAAAAATAAAAATATCGTCTCTTACTTTAAAACCCAATCCCAAATACGAAAACAAAATTTGCATGAGTCCTAAAAGCAAAACCGTTTTACGAACATTGCCTTGTTGGTAGCGCAAAAGAATATGGTGAATATGCGTTTTATCGGCCGTAAAAGGGTTTTGGCGATGCAGTAAACGCCGTAACATCACCACCAGCGTATCCATAATCGGAACTCCCGCCAGTAAAAGCGTGGAAATGGCCGTAATATAGTCTCTTTGAATGGCATAAACAACCAAAATCGCTATTGAGAACCCCATAAACATACTGCCGCTATCACCCATAAAAAGCTTTGCAGGATGCCAATTGAGGACCAAAAATCCTCCAATACTGCTCATAAGCATTAACGCCGTATAGCATAAAAACGCATCGTCGTATTTGTACCCCATATAGGTAAACGGAATCAAAATCGCTAAAGAGATCACCGATGCCAACCCATCCAAGCCGTCGATCAAATTCAAAGCACTCACAAACCCTGAAACCGCAAAGGCAAAGAAAAGCAATGCCGTGACATATCCGAAAACGACTTCATGTCCGAAAAATGTTCCGAAATGTCGGATGTCAAATCCGAGATTAAAAAGTGCCATTGCCGCTAATGCCGTAAGTAAGAGTTTAGTTTTAGACGAAATCGACGAAATATCATCACACAAACCGATCACAAAAATAAACCCAAGCGGAAACAAAAAAAGTAAGGAGTGCGCACAATCAATCCATAATAAACCGCTTGTAAAAGCAAAAAACATTGCAATTCCACCGCTTCTAGGCGTAATGTTGGTATGGGAGCTGCGTTCGTTGGGAATATCCAAAATTGCAATAATATGTTTGTATTTGACCAATAATATATTTAAACACAATGAAATACTAAAAACAATGATAACGACAATTATATGTTGAGAATCCATCCAGTTCATGCCAAATCCTTTTGAAGTACACTCGAAAATTTTTTACATGTAAAACCTAGCATTTTAGTCGGATATTTTGAAAGTATTTTGAAAACATTCGTTGAAATACCATTTTCTCTGCACGCACGTAACTGCTCTATGGAATTGGTATAAAAGCTTTTCAGAGAATTACTCACCCCACCCATTCGCATTTTTACCAATACGCGAGGCAAATATACATACGTAATGCGATATTGGTATAAAAAGCGTGCCGTCAATTCAAAATCGGCAGCGATTTTATAGTTGGTTTTAAAATATCCATATTTTTCATAAACTTCTTTTTTTACGAAAAACGTTGGATGTGCGGGCATCCAACCGTATGCAAATCTGTCGGGACGAAAATAGCCGCTATCATAATAACGTACTGTTTTATCGAGATTGTCGCTTCGAACATACACCAAATCCGCAAAAACACTTTGAACGTTTTGGCGTTGAAAAGCATCCATGACTTTTTCAATAACATCATTTGTTTTGTAAACATCATCGCTGTTTAAAATCCCCACGACCTCGCCCGTAGCAAGATGAAGACCTTTATTCATCGCATCGTACATACCTTTGTCGGGTTCGCTGATAAACTTTGAAATTTTATCTCCGTAAGCGCGAACAATCTCAACCGTACCGTCCGTGCTTTTACCGTCGATAATAAGATACTCTATCTCTGGATAAGTTTGTGAAAGCACCGATTCAATGGCTGTTTTGATCACATGCGCGTTATTATAAACAACTGTTATAATGGATATTTTCATGTAAATTTTTTATTCCAAATTTCTTGATAAAATGAATACGTCTCATTGAAGCACTTATCCCATGAAAACCAACTTGCTTGGCTTAACCCCATTCCAATTAATTTTTTTCTAGTATTTTGATCTTCAAGCTCTTTAATTTTCTGCACGAAGTTTTCTACACCAATTTTATCTACCAATAAAGCAGCCTCGCCCACAACTTCCGGTATAGACGAAAATTTTGTACTCACAACAGGACAGCCTGCTTTCATAGCTTCAATAAGAGGTATGCCAAATCCTTCATAGCTTGATGGATAAAGTAAGCAAAATGCGTTATTATAAAGTACATTAAGTTTTTCTCCACATATTCCACAAAAATGAAAAACTTTATTTTGAATTTCTAACATCAACATTTTTTCATTTTCATCAAATTCTTTCCCTCCAACAATCACAAAACTATAATCATTTAATTTTTTAAGTACATTTATAGCTATAGGAAAATTTTTATAGCTACTTCTATCTCCTATATATAAAATATATTTTTTATCCTTCAAAATATCAAAATAACCGATCAAATGATGATGAGAATCTTTGAGCTTGTAAAATTCCTCTCCTACGCCATTGTAAATAACTTTTATTTTTGATATTTCTATAAAAGGATAGAACTTTAATAAATCTTTTTTTGTATTTTGAGATACACAAATAATACCATCACTTTTTTTAATGGCAAAACCTTTTTGCCACATATGAATATATTTAGCTAATCCTTTTTTAAAATATTCATATGTAAAATCATGAACAGTAGTAATATTGACAATATTTTTTTGTAAAGATACACGATAATAACTACTATGAAAAATAGAGCGTAGGGGTAGTTTCTTTGTAAAAGGAAGATATCTTAAAATTTTTATACTTAGATTGTATTCTCTGTTAGAAAAAATATCAAGTTTTTGTCTAAAAATATTTTCATTTTCTGATTCAAAGAAAGTAGCTCTTTGCTTCTCTTTTACCCTTTTTAGTAACTCAAACCAGTAAATAGAAATACCACCTGCTTTTTGAAGTGAGAAAATAATATTATCATAAAATAATTTCATAAATATACTTTCACTTGTTGCCTATCTTTCGATTCTATAGAAAACAGACTTACCCCATTAAGAAATTTTTCATATGACTGATTATCAATTTTTAATATAGCTTTTTTTAAACTTTGAGCGTCATCGGGATTGATGACATACCCATTTATCGAATCTATTATCAATTCGCAAACACCGCAATTTGTTGAAACAATTACAGGCAACCCAAAATAAAGCGCTTCTTCCACTACTAATCCCCAAGGCTCACTCAGGCTTGGCAAGATGAAAATATCATGTCCCAAAAATTCTTCTTGAAGTTTTTTATTTTCGGTAGGTTCTTTAAAAACAATATTTTGCATTGAAAGTCTTTTTAAATTTTCAACCTCTTCGCCATCGCCGATAAGGGTCAATGAATACTCTGATAATTCGTTAAAAACTGCGATTAAAAGCTTTAAATTTTTTACACTTGTAAATCTTCCAATATACAAAAATCTTTTGCGATACTCTCTTTTTCGTTCTACCAACACTGGCTTGTTAATAATTCCTACACCTTTTGTAATCCTAACTTCGCCGCTGTAAGCCAATGCCTGTAATAGCTTTACATGTAAGCGTCCAGAAGCAAAAACTGTAGCTATGCGAGATAAAAATATCTTTTTTATCAAGCCTTTTAAACCTTTTGGATTGCTCTCCATAACCGTTGATTCTAACGCTAAACAATTTTTTATTCTGGGCTGAGTCATAACCAAATACCAAAATTCTCCCAAATCCCACCCACTGATAAGCAACTTTTTGAATGACAAATTTTGTAAAATTATTTTGAGGTTGCTTATATTTTTGGAGACATTTCTTCCTTGAAAATTTCCATTGTGCAATACTTCATAGTTAAACTTTGCATCTTCTAACCCAACAAAATCATCTGCTCTTTTTTCAGCTGTATTGGACGCTATAAACACAACAAAAATATTTAATTTTTGAGCTAATTCATTGTAAAGATTGACTTTATAAAAAGCAGGTATGTGAGTCACGATAACATAATCATACATATTTAAAAACACTTATATTTTGGAATTGAAGTTTTATAAGAAGTATGATGTGCAACAAAAATAAAGAGATAAAAAACTTGAGATACCAGTCTCCAAAGTGAATTTTTTCAACAACAATATGAGCGATATTATTAGTATAGGGATGGACAATAAACAGTAACATTGTGTTGCTCCCCCATACTGCCACTATCTTACTTTGATAATCCAAATATTTTAGCACCAAAATCAAACTACCAACAATAGATAAAGACCAAAAAATAGTGATAAACACATTTCCATAACTTTTTAAAGCCATATCTAAAAGAGGAAGACCAAAAGTGAGATATAATCCAACAAGTAAAAAAGGTAAACTATACAGTATTGTACTCTCTTGATAAAAGCTAAAGAAAACGCTTCCTATAAATACAAAAAATAGAGCATTCATCGCATTATCAAGCCCAAAAGGTAGATTAATATAAAAACTACTGGCGAACAAAATACCGATGATTAAACATTGCATACTAATATTGCGAATAGAGTGATTTATAAACACCAAAAGACCTCTGGCAAAAAAAAGTGCTGGTAAAAACCACAATACAAAAGCATACGTATGTAGCAAAGATGACATATCCATCCAAATAAAGATACCTTGTAGTTCTTGGAAATAATCAAGCGATTCTCTTTGCAAAGCAGTTCGTTTGAATGTTTCTACCCCTAATGCAATCATCGCAAAAAGAAAATATGGAATCATAAGCCGTTTGAAATCTTTTACGACAAACGCTTTGAGAGAGATATCAAATTTAATAAAAAAGCCAGACACCATAAAAAAAAGTGGCATATGCCATGAAAAAATAAAAGTACTAAGAGGTGAAGCGATATGCCCCAAAACAACAGCTAAAATGCCAACGGTTTTGAGAGCATAAACCCATTCAATTTTTGCCGGCAAAATAGTTATTCCCTACCCATTATTTTTTTAGCGGAATATTTAAACAATGACCAATAATAAATCCCTTTTAACACCCACACATTAGCAACTTTATTATCTCTTTTGATTTTATCATACTCTTTAAATATCTCTAAAATTTTGCCATTTCCTAGCCCATCAGCTCGCCATTTAGCGACTATCACATCTTTTGTTACTACTTTGGGGAACGATTGATAGCTTCGCAATAAATGTTCATAATCCATACAAAAAGTATTGCTTATATCAAAAAGTCCATATTTTTCAAAATAGCTTTTATGGGTAAAAAGCCCCTGATGCGGCATCGACATTCTAAAAAGAAGTGATTTTTTATCAAAAACATTGATGTGCTTAGAGACAAATATCTCATTTCCGTTATTATCAATTCTTTGTATTTTAGCACTTACAAATATATCTTCACTAGGATTAATCGTTTGAAAAACTTTTTCTAACGCATCTGGAGAAAAAAAGCCGTCTCCATCCCCTTGAAAATTGATATAATCACCTTTTGCAACCCTCAATCCCTTATTAAACGCATCGCTAATCCCATTATCTTTTTCACTTACCCAATAATCAATCTTATCTTCATATTTTTTGATAATATCCAATGTCCCATCCGTCGAACCACCATCAATAATGATATATTCCATATTTGCATACGTTTGATTTATCACGCTCAAAATGGTTTCTTCAAGATGTTTTTCACCGTTATAGACTACTGTAATGACAGAAACCAATGGCCTTGCATCTAAAACAATCTTCATATTAAAACCTTATCTCTTGTTTCTATTCAACATCTTGGAAAGCATTGATACACTGGCAAACCTCTTGAATATCTTCTTGGGTGTGATAATACGAAATAGGCAAACTCAGAGTTGTCGCATGTATTTCATCGCTTAGCGGATACTCTCCTGTCAAGATACCCTCCATCGCTTTTTGTCTATGGGGAGGAATTGGGTAATGCACTTCCGTCTTAATGTGATGCGCCAGTAAGTACTCTCTAATCTTATCTCTTTTCTTATGGCGGATATTAAAAATATGATAAACATCAAAAAAATCTTCATGAACCACAGGCTTGATAAAGCGTTCATCTAATAGTTCGTGATACAGTTGCGCCAAACATCTCTTATGGTTCGTAATATCTTCCAATACTTGAAGCTTAACCGATAAAAACCCTGCTTGAATTTCATCTAGCCTTGAATTAAATCCTATCTCGTCATTGTAGTATTTTTTCGCAGAACCGTAATTACGTAAAGATTTTAGCTTTGTTGCAACATCAACATCATCGGTCGTAATTGCCCCGCCATCGCCTAAGGCTCCTAGATTTTTCGTTGGATAAAAACTAAAACACCCAACGCCGAACGACCCTACTTTCTGATCTTTATACATAGCACCATGCGCTTGTGCTGCATCTTCAATAATTTTCAAATTATATTTTTGAGCGATATTCCCAATCCTGCCCATATCACATGCCTTGCCGTAAAGATGCACTGCCAAAATCGCTTTTGTCTGAGAAGTGATTTTCTCCTCAATTTTAAGGGGATCAATCGTATAAGTTTTTATATCCGGTTCAACCAAAACAGGCTTTAAGCCATTGCGCACAATAGAAAGAATGGTTGCTATATACGTATTTGAAGGAACAATGATTTCGCTCCCTTTTGGAAATTTAAAAGCGGCAATTGTCAAAATGAGAGCGTCAAGCCCTGAAGCAACACCCACACAATGCGATGTTTGACAAAACAATGCAAATTCTCTTTCAAAGCTTGCTACATTATCGCCTAAAATAAACCAACCGCTCTCCAAAAATTGGTTAAATTTCTCTTTATACGCATGAAAAAGTTTTTGATTGCTCAAACGTAAATTTTCATATTCGATCATTCATACGCCTCATCAATATAATCATCTACATCATAATGTTCGGAAGCAAATACTAATAAAATTGCCCCGTTTGAAAACGCATCCATCGTATGCCAATCTTCAGGATCCAACAAAAGACATTGATGCGGTTTATCTAAAACAAAGGTTGTTTCATCTTTGCCGTTGTGCACATAGATTTCACAACTTCCTCCTACACATATAAGTGCTTGTTTATTCTTTTTATGACGATGCCCTCCACGCTTACATGTAACATCATAAATATAATAAAAACGCTTGATTTCAAAAGGCAATATACTTTCAACAACACTAAGCTTTCCTCGGTCATCTCCAAAAGTGGGAATTTTGATTAGTTGAGCCATTTAAAATCTCACCATCTCGTCCATAGAAAATACATTATAAACACCTTTGATTCTTCTTTTAAAATTTCTAAGCATCATTATACACTTCTGTGTTAATTTTACACGACCATGATAATCATAAAAATCCCCCAAAGCCATAAGCATGTTGCGAATCTTTTCAAGGTGTGCAATATAGGGTCTATAAAGCAAATCAATATCGGTTTTTCTAAGTCGATAACTACCAAGTTCTACGTGATTAGATGCAAGGAACTTCACACCGTGAAAATGATAAAAAATAAGCTCAAAGTTGTTATTTTCCAACAGATATTGTTGCACATTCCAAGGAGCGACACCTCCACCCAAATGTTGCAATACGTGTACGCCTTCAAATCGACTCGTCCAATCGTCTAAATATTTCTGATCTCCAAATTTACCGTTTTCGTGCCGTGCATAACACCATTCGTTACACGCATCTTTCCACCAATTTAAAACCCTCATGCCATTATCGTCGCTTTTAAAAGTCATAAATTGTACACAGTAAATTCCGCTCATAACGCTTTGATCGTATTGAAGAGAGTATCTATGTTCCGTTATTAGTACGGACTTTTCGCCCATCTCTTCAATAAGTACTGAAGGATTCGCAAAAAAATATACATCGGCATCAAGATACGTACAACTCTCAAGATAATAGTTTTCTATAGCATACTTGATAGTAGAAGGAGTACACGTCCAGCAGTATTCTCCCGCACTGCGGGTCTCTTTGATGCTAAGTAGCGCTTCATCTTCAAATTCTTGCAGTGCAATAACTGTTACGTTTTCAAGGTTTAATTTTCTTAAAAGGGTATAACATCGTTCATCAAATGCAAAAATATAAAGATGAAAATCATCGCTATGCTTTTTCAAAGACTCATACATTGCAAGTCCTCTTGTGACATAGTTGCTATCAAAAAGGGTACAGTAGTTATACATTTTTTATCTTCCTCATTATAAAACCCTTGAATTCATAATCTTGATTTTTGCCATCAATTGCATTAAATACTTCAATTAACTTATATTTTTCTTCAAAATAAGAAGTCAATTTATTAAAATCAAAAAACCAACAAGGGTAACTTGCGCTATAAATAGAGGGTGGAACAATTTGAAGTTTAATTGTATCATCACCCAAAACAGAAAATGGCGTTCTATCAATTATGATAATCTCAAAGGGATGCTTCAAAAGTGCATCCAATACAGCATAAGGTTTTTCCATATACTGCAAAACACTTGATAAAACAAGTATATTTGGCTTTTTGGCTTCTACACAACTTTGAATATCATCATAAAATTTGAGTCTATCATCTTCAAACTCTTTCCTACCAATATCAACAAAGTGCATTTGTTCGACAATATTCCATGAGACATCACTCAACTCATTTAAAAACTTTTTATTTTGAAAATAAGTACTGCCCAAACTTCCACCAAAATCCATTACATGTAAAGCTCCATGAGATTGAGCAGCAGCATACATTAAAGCCGATAGAAGAGGCCATGAGTATTGAACCTCATCAAATAAAACACTATCACGCTCATAAACAGCTTCACCCTTTTTAACCGTTAATAGTGAGGCTCGAACTTTTTGGAGTATTTCTTCTGTACTGTATCCCGTAGAAGCATTTCGTGCTTCATCCCAACTGACATAATTTCCATGCCAACCGTATTTATTATTTTTCAATTTTATTAAAAATTCAAATAAAATAGGAGGTGTCAATCTTTTAATAAATTGGTTCATTTACCTAATCTTTTGATTATTGATATAATTCTTTTCACAATACTTGGCTTGATAGAGTTCAAAAAGTTTTCTATTTTTGTTCTTGCTATCAAATCTTCTTTCACTTCATTTTTGTTCAAATTTATATTGCTGCTCAATCTTACAGTAAAAATATCAGTTTCACTTGTGCAATGTGTTCCCTGAGCATCAAATCCAATATTTTGAACATAACTTTGTCTTGGGTACAATGTTAATTTATTTTGTAAAAATGCTGAAAAATACCAGCGGACAGCCCAAGAATTATTTTTACCAGATATTTGATCTTTTAACATTTGTGTAAATTCATAACTATTATTAAAGTTTGCCTCTTTTTGTATACCCCGTTTTTTTACCTCATCTAATAACTTTTTACCATCTTTTTCAAATATATCCCAACCTCTTTTCCATGTTGCCCAGCCCCAACAATCTGCACCTTTAATAAAAAAAGTATCTGGTAAATTGTCAATAGGATATACATATCCATGAATAGAAATAACTTGCTCTTCATCTGCATACATCTCTAAAGCTTCATTCATATACGTTAAAAAGCAAGGACTTGTGACCAAATCATCTTCAAGAACAATGATTTTGCCGTATTGATTGACGATTTTTGTCACGCCGTCGATAATGGAGTTTGCCAACCCCCAATTTTTTTCTCGCTCGATAACCGTTACTTTTTTAAAGCCGTCTATCGTTTGAAGATACTCTCTTACATTTCTTACATGTAAAGACACCGCATCGTTTTTAGCGCCGTCACTGTAGATAAAAAGCTCGCTTTCGCTAGCCAATATGTTTTTTTGAAGAGCCTCAATAGTTAGCTTGGTGTGCTCTAGACGATTGTATGTGAAAAGGACGATGGGTGCTAAAGTCATTTATATTCCCAAACAATTATTGGTGCGATAAAAAATTGTTGTATTCTTGCGATAAAATAGTCCAGGGCTTATGCCCCAAAAGTCAATTTTTTTAAAATTTTTATTTAATAAAAATCTAACACCGGCTTCATAAGAATATCTTTCTGCATCATCTAAAATAATTACGCCATCTTCTTTAATACAATTGATAGCATTTTTCAGACAATGGACTCTATCTCTTCCATCAATAATGACAAGATCATATTGCAGATTTAATTTTAAGGGGAAGGAAGAATAATCTCTCCCATATTCCAATATTTGATAATAAAGATTCACGTTTGATGGAATACTCTGACTTATTTCTTCAAACCATTTTTGATTATGTTCGACAGCAGTTACAGATTTCACATACTTGCTATACCATAAAGTCGAATGGCCTGAACCATATTCAAAAATATCCATTCGTTTATTCAGCCGACTTGAAATAAAATCGATAAAACTATAAGTAACCCAAGGTAGTGGCTCATTTTTTTTGTTCATGGGCATTTGATAATTGAAAGAATTGATCCAACCAACTTCATGTAAATAACCATGTTTACCCATTGAAAGTAATTTTTTCAGCAATTTTGGATGGCTCAACAAAAACAATATTTGTTTTATCTTACTTATCATATTTTATTTTACCCATATATAATAGTGATTTTGTTTTCATACAGAACATCCGTTTTGTTTTGGAATTAAAAAAATCAAAGAAATAAGCTGCTAATGATTGGCTCAATAATGTTGCAAAAGCAACTCCTTGAGTTCCAAATCTCGGCATCAAAACTATATTTAATAGTATATTTAATACCATGGCATAAAAAGTCCTCCAAAAAGCTAATTTCTGGAGATTTTCAGTCACGTACCAATTTCCGCTTGCAACACCTAAAAATACGAACACTCCTGCCCAAATATGTATTCTTAAAACACCTTCGGCTTGAGCGTACTGGCTTCCGTAAAGCAGATGAACGACCCAATGTGATAAAAATGTCATCGGAAGCGCAATGAGTATCGCTAACCATATCATCAAAGAATAAAGCTTTTGAAGCCTTATGTAATAAAGCTCTTCACTCACTTGTTTCGCATTTACGATCGCCGGAAAAAGCGAACTTGCAATAACCATCGGTATAAAGTACCATGCCTCGGAAATTCGTACTGCCGCAGCATACTGTCCTACGGCCCCGCTTCCTAACATTTCTTGAATCATCACTTGATCGATTTTCATATAAATCGACACTACAAGACCGCTTAACATTAAAGGCCACGTATTTTGCAAAAGTGCTTTGGCTACGGCAGCATCAAATGCTTTAAAATAAATGTTCCATCGCGTAAATCGTGCATAAAAATAAATAAGTCCTAAGGCTAAAACCATACTATCGAAAAGCACAATCCACACAAACGCAGCTAAAGGCGCTTGATAAAAAATACAAACGACTTTTAAAAAGCTCGAAAGGCAAAGCGACACGGTATTAGCGTAAACAACGTATCGACTAAGCACTTTGGCTTGAAAAAACATATCGATAACGTTAAAGGACTGAAAAAAGACTGCCGAAGCAACGATAAAAACCATTTTATTCATAAACGCATCGTTTGAAGTAAAACACACGGCAACACCTAAAAGAAGCACGGTCAAAAAGGCGGCGCAAAGTTTTAATACAAATGCCGTCGATAACAGAACGTCTTTATGTGCATCATCCTTCACCAACTCTCTCACGACGATGCTATCAAGTCCCAACGTCGAAAGCACCGTAAAAAGCCCTACAAAACTTTGCACGTAACTAAACAAGCCATAGCGTTCGGGTCCTAAATAGCGCGCCACCCAAACACCGACAAAAAGGCCGACGAACATTCGCAAAACTTTTTCGCCCAAAAGCCATGATGTGTTTTTAAAATATTTTTGAAATCCTTGATGATTTTTGAGTAACGAAAAATTTAACATGTAAGCTTATGGCTCAAATACCATTCGTATTCTTTTTTAATACCCTCTTCCAATTCCACCGTATGCTTCCAACCGAGATTTCTAAGTTTCGAAACATCCGTCAGTTTTAAAAGCGTACCGTCGGGCTTTTGCGTATTAAAATGAATGCCTCCGTTATAACCAACGATTTGTTTGACTAAATAGGCTAGCTCTTTGATGGAAATATCCTCACCTGAGCCGATGTTGATATGCGTGTTGCGAATCTCTTTATCGTTTTTGTCATATGTGTCTTTAAAATCGATTCTTTCCATCAAGAAGACGCACGCATCTGCCATATCTTCGCTGTAAAGAAACTCTCGTCTAGGCTTCCCACTTCCCCAAATCTCGACGCTATGAGGGAAAATACCGAAACGCTCAAGATAGATTTTGGCTTCGTCAAAATATTTAACATGTAAGTCTTTCATCAATGCTTCGATATTGCCCTCATCCCACAGTTTAGCCAGGTACATTTTGCGTAGCAATGCCGGTAAAACGTGCGACGTTTCTAAATCAAAATTATCGTTTGGCCCGTAAAGATTGGTTGGCATGACCGAGATAAAATTGGTGCCGTATTGAAGATTATAGCTCTCGCACATCTTGATACTCGCGATTTTTGCTATCGCATAAGGTTCATTGGTGTATTCAAGCTCACTTGTGAGTAAAGAGTCTTCGCTCATAGGTTGTGGCGCATTTTTAGGGTAAATACACGTTGAGCCTAAAAAAAGCAATTTTTTGACACCATGAACATAACTTTGATGAATGATGTTATTTTGGATTTGTAAATTTTCATAGATAAAATCAGCTCTATACATGTCGTTAGCAACGATACCCCCAACTTTGGCAGCAGCGAGAAAAACATACTCAGGTTTTTCTCTCTCAAAAAACTCTGTAACAGCGTGTTGATGGGTTAAATCAAGCTCAGCATGGGTTCGGGTAACAATATTTGTATACCCTTTACATGTAAGGTTTTTAACAATCGCAGAACCAACAAGCCCACGGTGCCCTGCGACATAAATTTTGGACGTTTTTTGCATCATCTTACTCAAAATAACTCATGATTTTATAGCCACCCTCTTTGAGATAAACATCTTTGGTCATCAATTTAAGATCACTTTTCATCATATCATTGACCAAATCTTCAAGATTGTGTTCTCGCTTCCATCCTAACTTTTGCTCTGCTTTACTGGGATCGCCTAAAAGTAAATCAACTTCAGTTGGTCTAAAATAACGTGGATCAACCGCTACAACCTCTTTACCAATTTCAACCTGATAGAGTGGATTGGAACACGATTTTACGACACCAATTTCATGAACACCTTCGCCTTTAAACTCTAATTCAATGCCGCAATAGCCAAAAGCCATGCGTACAAAGTCACGTACCATTGTTGTTTGACCTGTGGCGATTACCCAGTCTTCTGGCTCGTCCGCTTGAAGGATCATCCACATCATACGCACATAATCTTTCGCATGACCCCAATCGCGTTTGGCATTGAGATTGCCAAGGTAGAGTTTATCTTGCAATCCAAGGGCGATTTTACTGGCTGCTCGAGTAATTTTGCGAGTTACAAATGTCTCACCACGCACAGGACTTTCATGGTTAAATAAAATCCCATTACACGCAAACAGTCCATACGCTTCTCGGTAATTCACGGTAATCCAATACGCATACATCTTAGCCACAGCATAAGGACTTCTAGGATAAAATGGTGTGGTCTCTTTTTGAGGGGTCTCTTGTACTTTTCCATACAACTCAGACGTACTCGCTTGGTAAATTTTTGTCTTTTTCTCTAACCCCAAAAGACGTACTGCTTCTAAAATACGAAGCGTTCCTGTACCATCGGCATTAGCTACATATTCAGGTGTTTCAAAACTAACATGTACGTGACTCATTGCTGCTAAATTATAAATCTCATCAGGCTGCGTCTCTTGAATAATACGCGTTAAATTCATACTATCGGTCATATCACCATGATGCAAAATTAAATTTCTATTTTCAACATGAGGGTCTTGATAAAGGTGATCGATTCTGTCCGTATTAAAAAGTGAACTTCGTCGTTTAAGACCATGAACGATATACCCTTTTTTAAGCAAAAATTCTGCTAAATAACTGCCATCTTGTCCTGTGATTCCTGTAATCAATGCTACCTTTTGATTCATACATCTTCCCTTTTATAATCATCCTCAATTCTTACGATATCATCTTCACCTGTATAACTACCCACTTGCGCTTCTATCAAAATAAGTGGGATTTTACCTTGATTTTCAAGACGGTGAATCTCGCCCGCTTTAATATAGGTCGATTCATTTTCTCTTACAAGAAATGTCTTCTCTTCCACTTGAACCGTCGCTGTTCCACTCACAACAATCCAATGTTCATTGCGGTGAAAATGCTTTTGAAGGCTCAAACGTTTTCCTGACTTCACCATAATTTTTTTAATTTTATAGCCTAATTTATCTTCCAATACCGTAAAAGTCCCCCAAGGACGATGCGTCGTTTTATGCGTTGTTGTCAGTTCAACGTTTTCTTTTTTAAGTCGTCCTACAATCTCTTTGACCTTTTGAGAACTCCCTTTGTGGCTAATCAGCAAGGCATCTTCGGTATCAATGACAATTAAGTCGTGTACATCAATAAGGCTTACATGTTTAGGAGACATAATAAAATTATTATTTCCATCATTGTCCAGTTCTTGGCAGAGCGCATCAAAACTTCCGACATCGCTCCAGCCTATATCGCTAGGAACAACTTTTACTTTTTGGCTTTTTTCCATCACTGCGTAGTCGATGCTATCTTCAGGAATCGCTAACATATCCTCATGAAGGATACGAATCATGCCATCACCCTTAGCATTCTCATACGCTTGTTTACATGTAAGAAAAATTTGGGGAGCATACGCTTCAAGCTCACTCAAAAAGACACCTGCCCTAAAGCAGAACATGCCACTGTTCCAGTAGTAATTCCCAGCTTTGACATATGTTTCTGCGGTTGCATGATCGGGCTTTTCATGAAAAGCTTTCACATCGGTGCCACTTGCTTCAATATACCCAAACCCTGTCTCAGAAAAGGTTGGCTTGATGCCAAAAGTCACTAAAAAACCCTCTTTGGCTAATAAATTTGCTTCTTTAATTGCTTTTACATAGGCACTTTGATCTTTAATTAAATGGTCACTGGGTGTTACGAGTACGATTTCGTCGTTTGGTAAAGCCATACATGCCAGGGCAATGGCGGGCGCTGTATTACGACCAATGGGTTCGAGTAAATAACGATTATGAAATACTCCAAGCTCTTCAAGTTGATCAAGTGCTAAAAAATATTGCTCATTGTTAGAGACAATAAACTGCTCATCACAAATGGTACTGTTACGCTCAACGGTCAATTGAAAAAGCGACTTATGATCAAACAATTTTACAAACTGTTTTGGCATCAGTGTGCGACTAAGCGGCCACAGCCTTGTACCACTTCCACCACAAAGTATTAAATTTGTCACACTCTTCCTTTTTAATCTTTACCAAAAATATCTCTCGTATAAACCTTTTTTTCAACATCTTCAAGCTCTTGACTTTGACGATTGACAACAATCACATCGCACAACCTCTTAAATTCATCAAGATCTTTAATAACACGCGAATTAAAAAACATTGTATCTTTCAAAACAGGTTCATACACAACAACTTCGATGCCTTTAGCTTTAATCCGTTTCATCACACCTTGGATGGAAGATGTTCTAAAGTTATCACTCCCCGTTTTCATAATTAGTCGATAAATACCTACGACTTTTGGATTTTTCTTAATAATAGACTCGGCAATAAAATCTTTACGGGTACTATTAGAATCCACAATAGCGCGAATAAGATTGTTCGGGACTTCATTGTAATTGGCTAAGAGTTGTTTGGTATCTTTGGGTAAGCAGTATCCGCCGTATCCAAATGAAGGATTATTGTAAAAATTTCCAATGCGAGGGTCCAAGCAAACACCTTCAATAATCTCTTTCGTACTCAATCCATGACTTTGTGCGTAAGAATCTAGTTCATTGAAAAAAGCAACGCGCATCGCTAAATAGGTATTAGCGAATAATTTAATGGCTTCTGCTTCTGTTGAACTCGTATAAACAACCGGTACCTCTTTTTTAATAGCACCTTCAATTAAAAGTTGAGCAAAGCGCTCTGCTCGTTCACTTTTTTCACCAATCACAATTCTAGAAGGATAAAGATTATCATAAAGCGCTTTGCCTTCGCGCAAAAATTCAGGAGCAAAAAAAATGTTATCAATTCCAAATTGTGCTTTTAATTTTTGCACATAACCTACAGGTATTGTTGATTTTATCACCATCGTTGTTGTTGGATTGTGTACCAAAATATCTTTGATGACATTTTCAATTGATTTGGTATTAAAATAATTCGTTTCAGGGTCATAATCGGTGGGTGTCGCTATAATGATAAACTCCGCATTTTCATAGGCTTCTTGTTTATCCAACGTTGCTTTGAAATTCAAAACTTTTTCTTTGAGATATGTTTCAATTTCCTTATCTTCAATCGGTGATATTTTTGCATTAATCATCGCTATTTTTTCAGGAATAATATCAAGCGCAATCACTTCATGATGCTGCGCAAGCAATATGCCATTGGATAGTCCTACATAGCCTGTTCCAACGATGGCAATTTTCATCTAGAGTCTCCACGTTGGATTTTTAATAATCCCTTTGACATCAATAATGACATCACTTAAACGTTGATACTGTTCTTGTTCAACTTCAACAAAAGCCAAATGTCCAACCGCTACGATAATTGCCTCATAGTGTTTTTCTTTGTCAAAAGGATTATCAATCAAATCGTAGCCATAGTGCAATTTAGCTTCTGCTTTATCAACCCATGGATCATAGATATCTATGTGACATTTAAAAGATTGCAACTCTTCTATAATATCCACAACTTTTGTATTGCGAATATCTGGACAGTTTTCTTTAAAGGTGAGCCCTAAAATAAGAACATTGGCATCTTTGATTTTTTTATCATGCTCAATCATAAGTTTGATCGTTTTATCGGCAATATATTTGCCCATGCCATTATTAATTTGCCTGGCACCCAAAATAAGATTTGGTTTATACCCCAATTCTTCAGATTTGTAAGTAAGATAATAGGGATCAACACCTATGCAATGCCCACCGACAAGTCCTGGCTTTAATTTAATGAAATTCCATTTTGTTGCGGCGGCTTCAATGACTTCATGCGTATCAATTCCCATGGTATTAAAAATAAGCGCCAGTTCATTAATCAATGCAATATTAACATCACGCTGTGTATTTTCAATCACTTTTGCCGCTTCAGCCACTTTAATAGAAGATGCTTTATAGGTACCTGCTTTAATAATACTTTTATACAGTTTGTCTACTTTTTCTGCAATACTTGGAGTTGAGCCAGAAGTAACTTTTAAAATATGTGTCACGGTATGTGTCTTATCACCCGGATTAATACGTTCAGGTGAATAGCCACAATAAAAATCTTGATTAAAAACAAGATGAGAGAATTTTTCTAAAACAGGAACACATACCTCTTCTGTGACACCCGGGTAGACTGTACTTTCATAAATAACAATATCATTTTTTTTGAGTACTTTTCCAACAGTTTCACTCGCCTTAATTAAAGGAGTTAAATCCGGACGGTTGCTTGCATCGATAGGAGTGGGTACCGTTACAATAAAAATATTGCAAGAACGAAGTGCTTCACTGTTTGTACTAAAGAGTATTCCATTTTTAATTGCTTCATGAAGTGCTTGTTCATTGAGTTCTAATGTCCTATCAAATCCACTGCTTAGTTCATCAATACGCGTTTGAAAGATATCAAATCCTACGACAGAATATTGTTTCGCAAATTCAACCGCAAGCGGAAGTCCAACGTAACCTAACCCAATAATTGCAATTTTGTCCATTGATAACCTTTTATATCTCTTCTTTAACTCTTAGAAAAATAGGAAATCTTGGCTTTCCATTTTTTGTAAGTTCTTTATATTTATACGTAATTTTTGAGCCAATAGCGGGAGGATTTTTTCGTTCATCATCACTAAATCCTGAACCCATATCAAACGTCATTCCCTCATTATTTTTACACGTAAGAGAGCCCAAGATTTTTTTATATTTTCCCTCACCTTTATGATGCTCTACCACTTTGCATTCAGCATCATAGAAGCTTTTGACTTTTAAATTATTGGCATCTCTTTTTGCAATATAAGGTGATGATGGATTTCGAATCACAACACCTTCACCACCTTTTTGCTCAATACTATGTAAAAAAGCATATAGTTCATCTTCATCATTGCATGTCATTTGCTTAACAATATGCAAATAATCTGCTTGATTAAGCTTTAGATAATACTCTAATTTTACTAAACGTTGAATCAATCCGCCATTTTCATGCGGTACATCAAAGACATTATAAGTGATTTCTTTCCATCCATCATGCGGTTCTTGTTTTTTGACAATTGAAACGATTTTAGAAAAATCTCCTCGTTTACTCCACAACTCTCCATCCAAAGCAAATGGAGGAAACCCCTCTGTAAACCAAGCGGGAGCGGCAAGTTCAATGCCCCCTCGTGAGATAAGCTTGTGCCCATCCCAATAGGCTCTGACCCCATCCATCTTTTCGCTCATCAGCCAGCCTGAGATATTTTGGTCTTTGTACTCTTCTAAGAGCATCAATTCTGGTTTTGAAGCCCAAGACAAACTAGCAAACAAGAAAAAGAAAAGAAAAAGGTATTTCATTGCTGTAAAGCTTTGTATTTAAGAAGATACCACTCAATGGTTTTAAGAATACCACTTTCAAAGTTCTCTTCCGCTTCCCATCCCAGTTTTGTCTCTAACTTAGTGGCATCAATGGCATAACGCCTATCATGTCCTGCTCTATCTTCAACAAAGGTGATTTGCTCTTGATAAGAACGTTCTTTGGGGACGAGAGTATCCAAAATTTCACAAATTTTATGGGCGATGTAAAGGTTGTCTCGCTCATTGCGTCCACCAATATTATACGTGTCACCAGAGACGCCTTCATGAAATACAAGATCAATGCCTCTACAATGATCTAAGACGTAAAGCCAATCGCGTATATTTTTACCATCGCCATAAATAGGAATATTTTGATGGCTAAGTGCTTTACGAATAATCGTAGGAATCAGTTTTTCATCGTGTTGCTTGGGTCCATAATTGTTAGAACAATTGGTAATGACCGTATTCATCCCATAGGTGTGATGATAGGCACGTACAATCATATCGCTTCCTGCTTTACTCGCAGAATAAGGAGAATTGGGCGCATACGGTGTAGTCTCTGTAAAAAATCCCTCTTCACCCAATGTCCCATAAACTTCGTCCGTTGAAATGTGATGAAAGCGACACGCTTCATACCCTTCTTTGCGAATAAAAGGTTTTTGCATCCACGCTTTATAAGCGACATCAATCAGCGTAAATGTCCCATTGACATTGGTCTCGATGAAAACACCTGGATTTTTAATGGAATTATCCACATGTGACTCTGCAGCAAAATGAATCACCCCTTTAATATCGTGCGTTTCAAAAAGTGATTCGACTAAATTTCTATCGCATATATCACCTTGTACAAACGTATAACGGGGGTCATCTGCCACTTCAATAAGATTATCTAAATTTCCTGCGTAGGTCAATGCATCAAGATTGACAAGATGATATTCCGGATATTTTTCTAAAAAATATGGCACAAAGTTTGAGCCGATAAATCCAGCACAGCCTGTCACTAAAATCGTAGTTTGACTCATTTAACTAGGTCCTTTAGGTACTCGCCATACCCATTTTTACTCAAAGGTTTGGCGATTTCTAATACTTGCTCTTTACTGATCCAACCGTAATTATAAGCAATCTCTTCTAAACAGGCTATTTTATACCCTTGACGTTTTTCAATGGTTTGCACAAACAAACTCGCATCCAGTAAACTTTCATGCGTTCCCGTATCAAGCCATGCAAATCCCCGTCCTAAGACTTCAACTTGTAAATCTCCACGTTTGAGGTACACTTCATTGACCGTTGTGATTTCAAGCTCACCGCGTTCACTGGGTTTGACATTTTTAGCGATTTCAATGACACTGTTATCGTAAAAATAAAGACCCGTTACTGCAAAATTGGATTTGGGATTTTTCGGTTTTTCCTCAATACTGATTGCTTTTTGATTCTCATCAAATTCTACCACGCCAAAACGTTGTGGGTCTTTTACTTGATAACCAAAAACAACGGCACCCTTTTCTAATTTAGCCGCATTTTGTAAAAGTGGTGTAAACCCTTGTCCATAAAAAATATTGTCTCCTAAAATTAAGCAGACGTTATCTTGGCCAATAAATTCTTCGCCTAAAATAAACGCTTGTGCTAAGCCATCGGGGCTTGGCTGAATTTTATACGAAAGGGAAAGTCCCCAACGACTACCATCACCTAACAGCTCTTCAAATTTGCCAATATCTTGAGGAGTTGAAATAATTAAGACTTCACGAATACCCGCTAACATTAAAACCGAAAGCGGATAATAAATCATCGGCTTATCGTAAATCGGCAACAGCTGTTTGCTAATGGATTGGGTCACAGGATAGAGCCTTGTACCAGACCCTCCTGCTAAGATAATGCCTTTCATTTTAGTGAAGCTCTGCTTTAGCCGTTGCAATGAGTTCATTGAGTTTTTTCTCATACAATTTCGCATTGTCAGCATTGGTGGATTCAAAACGTGTGACAAGCACTGGTGTTGTGTTACTCGCCCTTACAAGTCCCCAACCATCGTTAAAGATGACTCTCACACCATCGACATCGACGATCTCTTTAATGGCAGGAAAATCTTTGGGAGGGTTTTTGAGAAGCTCTTTTACTTTTTCAACAAGTGGGAATTTATCGTTTTCATTCGTTTCAACTTTTAGCTCTTCGGTGGAGTAAACAACTGGTAATTTTGCGATTTCAGCGTCCACATCCAACCCATTTTTAACCATCTCTATCATACGAAGTGTTGCGTAAATGGCATCATCATAACCAAAATAACGGTCATTAAAGAAGAGGTGACCACTGACTTCTGCTGCAAAATCAGCATTTGTTTTTGCGATCATCACTTTGAGGTTACTGTGACCTGTTTTATACATAATCGCCTTGCCACGCTTATTGATCTCATCGTACATCACTTGAGAACATTTCACTTCGCCGATAACCGTTGGATTTTTCATGGCACTAGAGAACAAAATCGCCATGATGTCGCCTTTGACATTATTGTGTTTGGTCAAAAAGGCAAGGCGGTCTGCATCACCATCGTACGCAAAGCCAAGTGCATACACACCTTCAAGTTCTTTTTTAATGTCTTTGAGGTTTTTCTCTACCGTTGGGTCGGGGTGATGGTTAGGAAATGTGCCATCTGGCTCTGTATACAAACCTTTACATGTAAAACCTAACGCCTTGAAAACATCTTGAACCACAACGCCAGCCACGCCGTTACCGCAGTCATATACAAAGGGTTGTGTAAAGCCTTTAAGATGGTCAAATTCTTTGATAAGATACGCAATATAGCGCTCTTTAGCGTCAATAAACGTTGAGCTTAAATCATCTTCAATTTCCATGTCGTAGTTTTGCATAATTTCGCGACCCAACGCATAAATATCTTCGCCAAAGAAAGGTTTTTTATCGATAGTGACTTTAAAGCCATTGTATTCGCTTGGATTGTGAGAACCGGTAATCATAATAGAAGCATTAGGGCTCACGCCATCAAAGTTTTGAAAGTTGCTAAAATAATTGACCGGTGTTGCGACAAGTCCCATATTAAGGACTTTACAGCCTGCTTTGTTTAAACCGCTGGTGAGGTATTCACATAAAATGGGGGAATGGCTTCTTGCGTCATAACCAATAGAAACTATTTTCCCTACTTTGAGAATCTGTTTTCCCAAAAAATAGCCAATGAGCTTGACCATTTGCTCATTGAGTTCTTGTTCATAAATGCCTCTGATGTCATATTCTCTAAAAATTGTTTTCACAGATGTTCCTTATATAATTCTTCTTCTATCGCGATGCCAAAGACATCGGTGTAGGATTTTTCATGTTTTAAATTTTCCTGCATTGTAACCAATGCGCGCTGATAATCTTCTATAATGAGGTTACCTTTGAGTAACTCATATTTTAAAAATAACCAATAGGTGTTAAGCACATCGCTCTCGCAATACTCCTTGATTTTTTCAATTTCTCCTGCATAAAAAAGCTCCATAACTTGGTCTCCGTGAACATCATATTTTCCAGGAAGCCCAACCATAGAACAGACATGATCGAGTTTGAGTCCTCGCACGGCACCAAACTCACATAAATGGTCCATCAAATCAACATGAAAACGATCACTGTATCTGGCTCTATAATTATCCCATTTATTTTTCAACAGCTCCTTGTTCTCGACTTCAAAATACGCATTACATGTAAGATTATATTGCATCGCTCGAAGCATCAAAAGTGGCATATCGAAAGTACGCCCGTTAAAGCTTACGAGTTTTGGATTTTTTTGATTGATAAAGTTGAGGAAGTTTTTAATCATTTCGTATTCATTAGCACCTTCAATGCTGCTCACTTTACGAAATATTCCAAAGTCATCGGCGATGACTGCTGAGATGGCTACAATTTTATGGAATGGTAGCGGCAAAAATCCACTCCCACTTTTAGCTTCTTGTTCACTCATCGCTAAAATGGAGACCTCTAAATCCTCTCCTTCAAAATGTAAAACATCTCGAATGAGCTTGGTATCAGGTATCGTTTCGATATCGAACACGCAGATCATTAAGTACCTCTTTGGCTTGTTTTGGATACAATTTTAGCTTAATTCAACTATGAAAGTGATGAGATGCGATTTTTTTTAGAATACTATGCCCTTAAAGGTGTTTTACTTTTAACAAATTTAGTACCCCAATCTGTCATTTTTTCTTTATGTAAAACTGTGGCAGCACTTATCTTTCACTTCGATAAACGCAGACGCTTCATCACACTGACAAATCTTGAACAAGCTTATCCATCGATGTCTGAAGCAAAACGCCTAATATTAGCGAAAAAAATTTATGAAAATGTCGCTATTAGTATGGCTGAAATTTTATTGATGATGCAAAAACGTGTTGATATTGATACGATGGTTGATGATTATGACCAAGCCATCCAAGATATGCACAACTGCTTTGCCAATCAAAGCAACGGAACGCTTCTTTTAACGGCTCATTTTGGGAATTGGGAACTTTTGGCGCACTTTTTTGCAAAACACGGCTACCCTGTTATCGTTATTGGCAGAAAGGGCAACAACCATTTAATTGAAGAGCGCCTGACCGCTCCATTTCGCTCTATGTATGGCAACACCCTCGCCTATAAAGAGCAGGCCATGAGCGCTATTATCCGCACACTCAAGCAAAAAGGTATTGCAGGAATGTTGATTGACCAAAAAGCAGGAGGTGCCAATAGTGTCAAAGCCACATTTTTTGGGCAACCTGCCGATACGGTGAATTCAACAGCCATGTTAAAACTTCGTTACAATCCGTCAGTCACTTCGTTGTTTATGGCAAGACAAGAAAATGGCAAATACAAACTCATCGTAGGCTCACCAGCGGATATCGACCTTCCTGAGGAACTCAGTGAACATGAAAAAATTGCACGCTTGACACAACGTTATAATGACATTATTGAAGAAGTCATAAGAGCATACCCTGAACAGTGGTTTTGGATGCATGATCGTTGGAGAATTGCCAAGTGAGGATTCTTATCTTAAGTGATGGCAGAATGGGACATATAAATCAGTCCATTGCATTTGCAAAACACCTCAAAGCCTCCTATGACATCGTTCCCGTACATTTTACATGTAAAGCGTACAAGCTCATCTCGTATCTCTTTGATGCATGTAAGCTCTACTCATCCATACTTTTTAAGCTAGAAACACCCTTACAGGGGAACCAACGCTACGACATGATTGTTTCGGCAGGTTCTAGTACCTATTATGCCAATAAAACACTTGCCAAGAAGCTAAGAATCAAGTCTGTCACGATGATGCTTCCGCAAAGTTATCGTTATGATTTTGATATGATCTTTGCGCAAAGTCACGATAACCCGCCCTATCAACCCAATATGATCACCTTGCCTGCTAATTTTAGCTACGTAGAACCTCAAGGGCTTTTTAAACCTAAAGGAAACGCTATTGGTATTATTATTGGCGGCAACAACACCCATTTTACCATGAATAAAGAACGTCTCAAAGAGCAACTTGATTTTATTTTTAAACGTTTTGAAGGTTATGAAATAGCCATTACCACATCACCCCGTACACCAAAAGAAATTGAAAATTTGGTAGAGAGTTACCCGTTTTCATACAGCGTCATCTTTTCGCAAAATAAAATCAACCCTATTGCAGACTTTTTGCATTATTGCGAAGTGGTTTTTATTACGATAGATTCGACCTCCATGATTAGCGAAGCCATTAGTTATGGTACGTCCTGCGTGGAAATTTTGCCTTTAAATGATGCCAAAACAAACAAATTTTTTACAATGACAGAAACCCTTCAGGCGCAAAAATATGTGCATCTCTTTGATGGCACACTGGCCCATCACAATCGCAAAATCGACTTTCAATCTTACGCACAAAAGGCTTTGGCATGAAAGTTGTTCAACTTATCCCAGAGCTGAACGAGGGTGGTGTAGAACGTGGCGTTGTAGAACTTTCACGCGAACTGGCACACAGAGGTTTTGAGAGCGTCGTTATCAGCAATGGCGGTAAGCTCGCCTCACAAATTACGTTGGATGGCGGTTTACATGTCAGTTTAGACATCTGTTCAAAAAATATTTTCACAGTGCCATGGCGTATTTTTCAGCTCTACAAGGCGCTGAAAACAATCAAACCTGATATCGTCCATGTGAGAAGCCGTGTACCTGCATGGATGCTCTTTTTTGCCAATAAGTTTTTACATCTTCCAGTCGTTTCCACCGTGCATGGATTTAACTCTGTCGGTTTTTACAGTTCGATCATGACAAAAGCCGATCATGTCATTTGTGTTAGCAATGCTATCAAGCACTATATTCAACAACATTATAAAACTCCTGAAGATATAATCACCATTATTCCTAGAGGTATTGATCTTATTGCATTTAATCCAATAAATATTGATAAAAGTATTGTGGAAACATTCGTACATAACTACCAACTACAAAACAAATTTGTTATCTCAACAGTCGGGCGCATTACACAACTCAAAGATTTAGAAACTTTTATACAGGCGATTGATATACTGAAAAAGGATTTTCCAAATATTGTTGGACTGATCGTTGGCGGTGTACGAGAAGATAAACAAAGCTATTTCGTCTCGTTACAAACCTTGGTGGAATCATTAGATATAAAAAAGCATATTTATTTTTGTGGTAGCACTACTAAAGTTGCAGAAGTTTACGCACTCAGCGATGTAGTTGTAAGCAGTTCAAAAAAACCAGAAAGCTTTGGCCGTAGCGTTGCTGAAGCTATTGCGCTTAACACCCCGGTCGTTGCAACCTGTCACGGCGGTGTTTTGGACATCATTCAAGAAGGCATTAACGGTTACTTTACTCATATCGGCGACGCAAAAGATTTATCGCAAAAAGTTACCTCAGCAAAAGCTCTTAACTTTGACGGATTTTCGTACATTGCAAAACACTTTTCATTGGGACAAATGGTAGAAAATACACTTAATATCTATAGGTCAATTTCATGAATATATTACAATTTATTGCATCATCTGAATGGGGTGGGGCAGAGGATAGCTTTGTCAATATTTGCAATGAGCTTGCAAAAACACATAACATTAGTGTTATTTTAACTAGAAATAATATTATTAAGCATGGGCTAACCCCAGATATTCCAGTTTATATATTGCATTCTCATTCAAATCGATACAATCCATTTCTATGGATCGAGCTCTGTTTTGTATTACTACGGCTTTCTCCAGATGTGATTCATACACATGGAGCAAAAGCAACTCAATTAATCTATTTCATTAATCTTTTTTTACACTATCCCCATCTTGGAACAAAGCATAATTCACGAAAAGGTAAAATCTTCAATCATCTTAAATATGCATCTGGTGTTTCACAAGATGTTGTAAAAACAATTAAAGCACCACATGTAAAAGTTATTTACAACGGTATTGAAGCACAAGAAATACGCTTATCTACGAAACAACCACATCAATCTTTTACTATTAAAGCGATTGGTCGTTTAAATTCTGTTAAAGGGTTTGATCAGTTGATTCATGCTGTAAAAGATCTTTCTTTTACATATCGTTTAGAAATCATCGGAGAAGGAGAACAACGAACGCAACTTGAAACGCTGATTCGACATTACTCTTTAGAAGATCGTATTATTTTATTAGGATATCAAAACGATATCCCTCGCCAAATGGCTAACAGTGACCTCATCGTAATTAGTTCGCATACGGAAGGGTTTAGTTTAGTTCTCATAGAATCACTGTTTTATGCCCCAATGCTGATTTCTACTAAAGTAAGTGGTTCAATAGAGATATTACCTGATCTCTTTTTAACTAATCAAAATATGCTTCGACAAAAAATTCAAGATGTACATCAACAATACAGTCTTTATCGAACAGAATTTGAGAAGGTTAAATTAAAACGTTCGAATTTCATTTTATCTCATATATGTTACCAATATATTAACTATTACCGTGAGATATTAGCATAATGTCTGTTATCTGGATAATATTAAGTTGTATTTTTATAAGCTTAATATTATATTTTGTTATTATTCGTTATGCGATCTTCTTACCAAAACTTTCATATATGCACCCACGTATATTGATGTACCATATGGTGTCGCCACATAAAAAAGGTGCTCAATTTAATGGACTACGTGTCCCTCCAGAAATGTTTGAACGACAATTACGTTATTTTTCTGAACATGGTTGGCATTCTTTCACTCTAGCTGAACTAATCCGACAAAAAATGACATTGCCACCAAAATCTTTTGTATTAACGTTTGACGATGGTTATTTGGATAACTATACGACTGTGTTGCCATTATTAAAAAAATACCAATTTAAAGCAACTCTTTATCTTGTTGTCAATAGACACAATAATGAATGGTCAACGCATCGAAAAAAATCTCATAATACTGGAGAATTACGCAACGAACCTAAATTAGAAGATAGGCATATTATAGAGATGATTCAAAGCGGACATTTTGAAATAGGTGTACACACTCTCAACCATTTTAATTTCTGTACACTCACCGCAGATCAAACATTATATGAAATTAGAGAAGCGAAACATCATATTGAATCATTTTTTTCCATCACTTGTGAAAGCTTTTCTTATCCTTTTGGTCTTTCTAAGCCTAATGATTGGAAACTTGTCCAAACAGCAGGCTTCACAAATGCAACGACTACAGAAAAAGGTATCTCAAAGGTTGATACAAGTAATCTTTTTTTACTTAAACGTATCACTATTAGTGGTAAAGACAATTTTTTAACTTTTCGGCTTAAACTTAAGAGAGGGTTGAGAGGATTAAAAAAATGATTTTTGAAATTTTATTATATAAGGATATATAAGCCAATGAAAATAGCAGTTATTCGCTTTAGTGCTTTAGGCGATATCGCGAGCACTATACCCACGTTAAGAGCATTACATTATCAACCAACTATTATTACCACAAATATTGGCTATGAACTTTTGAAAGATGAGTTTGAGCATTTTTTATTTCTGAAAAACAAAAAAATTTCTTCCGTGCTTTTACTAATTCATCAAATTCGTCAAGAAAAATTTGATATGGTATTAGATTTTCAATGCAATAACCGAAGTCATTTTATTGGCTCACTCCTCAATACAACTGTTTTCAATAATAAAAATATTGATACCTTAAAATCTAAAGATGTTTTTTTTGATATAGCTACTGAAGCGAATATAGTTAATTCCAGAGATATTTCATTTCAACCAAAGAAAAAAGACTATATTGTTTTCAATTGTGGTTCAAGCCCAAAATGGCTTTCTAAACGACTTCCTTCATTCAAATGGAAAGAGTTTGGCGAATTGCTGTATGAACGATATAACCTTCCTTTTATTTTGACTGGAGATGAGTCGGAACGCGAATATGTTGAGTCAATAGCAAGATATCTGACTGTACCATACAAAATACTTGCAGGAAAAACGACTATCCAAGAGCTTAAATATATTTTATCAAATGCATATCTAACGATTACCACTGATTCAGGTCCAGCACATATTTCTGCAGCACAAAAAACACCAACAATTGGAATTTATGGTCCAACTGATTGGCAACGATTCGCACCTTTTGGGCCATGGTCACGAGCCATTTATGATCATACTTTTTTTAAAGAAGGTATTCCTCCTGTAAAAAGTCTTATTGATATCGATCACTACTTTGACAATATTGACATTAAACTGGCATTAGAAGAATTATCTCCTTATCTTAATGCCGAAGACTGACATATTTCATAAGAAAAAGGATACGTAAGTCTTCCGGATTTCTGAAAAAAATATGTCGAAGAATAAGTCCGACATGCAAATTTTTCTGCTAATAAGCTTTTTTCTAATTGACTAGGTTTAATGTTACTCCATACAATGATATTAACAAGATGCTTATTATACGGCTGATTCGGCACTGATGCCGTAATCACCGTTGCATTTGGTATCAATAGCTTTACATTGCCACCAACATATTTATCTTCCGCCTCCACTAATATAGAAATATTTTTGGGAAGTTTAGCCTGCATTTCTTGTATTATCTGTTCAAAAGGATAACTGGCACGTGTTGGTTTTCCTCGCATGTCTATTAACCAAGGACGAATAAGCACCACCAAGGCAACAACTAACGGGGCAAACAAAGAGATAGATACAAACAATCGAACCGTTTTAGTATCGCTTAATGCTTTTACATGTAAAAACAAAAACAGAGGAGCAAGAACCAAATAAGGTTGTAGCCAACGCTCTTTAACGTGCGTGCTTCCACTTAAACTTACCATTAAAAATAAAAAGACAAAAATGATACCCACGTAGCTTAAAAAGGCTTTTGTTTCGTTATTCCATTGCCAGTGAAAGTACTTACGAAATGCCAAAACAAAGAAGAGCCAAAAAGGCGACAAGAAAGCGATAAAAGCAAGTACTAAATCTCCGTTGCCTTTAAAAAAATTCACCATAGCACTGGTGGTATGACCTGAGCTCATTCGTTCAACCGTACGATGTGTTGCCATCTCTAAATGGGTTATAAACCATAGAAAATGTGGCAAAACCATTATGCTCGCTACAACAATAGAGAATAAAAGCTTGCGTGTCAAAAACCGCTCACGATACTCTTTGATACAAAGGGCAACGCCACCTAAAGCAATTAGCACAAGAATAAAATTATATTTTGCCAATAGCCCAACGCCCGAACTTAGCCCAAAAAGAACAAAATTCACCCACGAATCATTGCGTTTAATAATATAAAAGAAGAGATAAACCGTGATAGACGTTGCCGTTGTTAAAAAAACGGTGTGTGTCTGATCGACCTGTGCATCCCATACCATTTGTGGCAGTAAAAAAAGCGATAACGAACTCAAGGCTGATTTTAGCCTGTCATTCATCACTAAAATGCCAAGCTTATAGATGAAAAAGTAGGTGAGAAACAACAGGGTATTTTTTAATACGGAAAGTCCAAAAATAGAAATTCCCGTAAGTTTAAAAACGCCCATTTGTATCCACGTGTACAAAGGAGGTTGTTCATTATACCCCCAATCAAAATACTGAGAAAGCATAATTTGTTCGGACTCATCTAAAACAGCGATATGGGTTGTTGCCAAACGAATAAGCACTTGTAAGGCAAAATATCCAAAAATAAAAAGTGGAAATCGCTGTGTGATGAATCCTATCATATTATCTGTCTCCAAACGCTATTTTTTTTGTCTCATAGTTATAAAAAAACGTCACGCCAATTGCAATGCATTTTGCGATAATGGGATATTTTGCAAAAAAAGAAAGTAACGTCAAAAGGTAAATAATACTCGCACCTAAAAAAATACCACCTATCGAAAAAAGAAGCGAAAATACAAAAGAGGTTTTCAACCCTCGTTTCAAGTCAAAAACAAATCTCTTTTGCAAGATAAAATTAACAATCATTCCTGTCGTTGCACTGCAAAAATGCGCACTGACAGGAGATAGAATCAGAAGTAAGCAAGAATAAAGTGTAAAATCAACACCTGTGGCAATCAATGAAGTCGTAAAAAACTTAACGATTTTCACTGCTCATCTTTGCGATAGAGTAGCTTTTTTTCTTATCACGTTCTTTATTATGCACAATGAGTTCTGAGAGCATTCCCATAACAAACACTTGAACACCTGAACCTAAAAGAAAAATGGAAATAGCAAAAAGCGGGCTTGAGCCAATAGACCCTCCCTCTACCCACCTGCCAAAGAAAAGGTATAAAAACAGAAGCAGTCCTGTACCAAAGAATAATGAACCTATTCCTCCTAAGAGATGCATAGGACGACTCACGTAATTTGTGATAAAAACAACCGTTAAAAGATCAAAGAAGCCTCTAGCATAACGTTCCAAGCCAAATTTAGAGACACCGTGCTTACGCTCATGATGCAATACAGGAATTTCTTTAACTTTGAAGCCTTTTTTATGTGCCAAAAAAGGAACAAAACGGTGAAGTTCACCATAAATATCAATCTCTTCTAACACCTCTTTTTTATAACACTTAAACCCACAGTTGTAGTCGTTGAGTTTAAGTCCGCTCATTTTAGAGGTCATCGCGTTGAACAGCTTGGAAGGAATTGTTTTTTCTTTAGGGTCAAGTCTGTTTTCTTTCCAACCGGTGACTAGGTCATATCCATTTTCGATTTCTTGTAAAAAACGTGGAATTTCAACAGGGTCATCTTGTAAATCCGCATCCATTGTAAAAACAATGTCATATTTTACATGTTTAAATCCTGCATTGAGTGCGGCAGATTTCCCAAAATTTTTACGAAAAGTAAGATAGTGAATGTAAGGATATTGAGAACACAGTGCTTCAATAATTTCTTGACTTTTATCGGTACTTCCGTCATTGACGAACAGAATTTCATAAGCATGCCCTAAAGGTTTTGTTGCTTTTTCAATGCGTTCGACCAACTCTAAAAGTGAATTTTCTTCATTATAAACGGGAATGACAATTGAAAACATGTATTAACGCTCCTTTGGTTCTAGAAAACTTTGGTCAATGGCTTGGCAGATGATATGCCCTATCATGATGTGCATCTCTTGAATACGTGGGGTATCCTCACTAGGAACAATAATGTTAATATCACAAAACTCACTCATGACTCCACCATCTCGTCCGCTCAGCCCAATCGTTCTACAGCCAAGATTTTTAGCGAGGCTTAACGCTCGTACGACATTTTTGCTGTGACCACTGGTAGATATACCAATCAGTAAATCTCCTTTTTGTGCATGTGCTTCTACTTGGCGATCAAAGACATGCTCGTACCCAAAATCATTTCCAATAGCCGTTAAAACAGACGTATCGGTTGTTAAAGCGAGTGCAGGCAACCCTCTTCTCTCAGATTTGTAACGCCCACTCAGTTCTGCTGCGATATGTTGCGCATCCGCAGCACTTCCACCGTTACCGCAAATCAAAATTTTATGACCATTGTGAAGTGTATCTGTGGCAATGACACATGCCGTGTAAATATGACTTTGAAGTGTAGCAAAGGTTTGTTCTACCGTTGCTTTATGTGCAAGAATTTCCTCTTGGATCATGTTCATCATGCGTGTTGAGCCCTTTCAATAATCTTAGTGGTACTTTTACCCTCAATAAATTCTACCAAACGTACCTCTTTTGCGATATCGCTGCCTACAACTGCTTTGTCTTTATAATCAGCACCTTTCACCAAAATATCAGGCTGGATAGCGAAAATTAAGTCATGAGGCGTATCTTCCTCAAAAGGAACAACATAACTGACCGATTCTAGGCTGGCTAGAATATACGCTCTATCTTCTAAAGTATTAATAGGACGCGAAGCACCTTTTAGTCTCGCAATTGAAGCGTCTGAATTAAGTCCTACAATAAGCATATCACCAAAACTTTTTGCTCTCTCTAAGTACTTTACATGCCCTACGTGTAAAATATCAAAACAGCCATTGGTAAACACAATTTTTTGGTGCTTCATCTGCTTGAGAAGTTGCACCATCTGCTCTTTTGTTTTGATTTTGCTCTCAGCGGTTGCAGTGCGTAAAGAGTGCGTATAAGCATCAATTTCATCTAAACTGACCGTTGCACTCCCGAGTTTCCCCACAACCACAGCGGCAGCAGCATTCGCAAAAGAGGCGGCTTCATGTACCTCAACACCACACGATAATGCATAACCTAATGCCGCAAGAACGGTATCGCCTGCGCCCGTCACATCGTAAACTTCGCGAGCAATCGTTGGCATTTTCTCAAACCTATCACCAAAAACAGCGATACCATCCTCTGAGAGTGTAATGATGGCATACGTTAAATCCAAACTCTCTTTGAGAAGTTTTCCCGCTTTTTGCAAACTCACATCATCGACAATCGGAATTTTACAGGCTAAACTTGCTTCTTTTTTATTAGGAGTAATCAGTGTTGCCCCTTTGTATTTACTATAATCTTCGCCTTTGGGGTCCACTAAGAGCGGTTTGTGATATTTTTTAGCCAATGCGATTACATTACATGTAAAATCATAGGTTAAGACGCCTTTACCATAATCGGATAAGATAATTGTATCTATACTCTCAAGCATGGAAGAGAGATACTGCAACAAAGCTTCTTCGCTTTTGTAATGAATCTCATGTTTTGATTCGCTATCAAAACGCACAACTTGTTGATGAGAAGCAATCACACGGCTTTTTTTACTGGTTTTTCGTCCTTGTTCAACAACAAGGCCATGCGTATTTGCCCCTTTGGAATCTAGCATTTGACGGACATGAGACCCATTAGTATCATCGCCCACAACACTTGCAATGCTTACGTTTGCACCCAAGCTCAGTAAGTTATTGACCACATTGCCCGCACCGCCTAAAACCGTGCTCTCGTTTTGAACATCAATGACTTGCACAGGGGCTTCAGGAGAGATGCGTTCACATTTACCCCAAAGGTAATGATCCAACATGACATCGCCAACAACCAAGATATGAGGCTTTATTTCACGCTTAATTTTCATAAATAGTACTTTAATAGTGATTATTTGATAAGGTCTATTGTATCCAAAAGAAAATTAACGCAATATTTAGCTTGCGAATTTGGCGCATTGCCAATTAAAATTGTTTTTTCAATACCCACATGACGTGCGGCTTCAATATCGCTTGGTTTATCGCCAATCATCCATGACTGACGCACATCAATGTCAAAGGCACGAATCGCTTCTTCGAACATACCGCTTTTGGGCTTGCGACATGAACATCCATCATCTGGAGCATGCGGGCAATGGTAAATGGCGTCGAGTTTAATATTTACATGTAAAAGCTCTTTTTGCACCCATGCCATCAGCGTTTCAAAGTCTTTTTCACTGTAATAACCACGGGCGATGCCTGATTGATTGGTGACAATAATCAGTAAATACCCCAACGACTGGAAATGCTTTAACGCTTCAAAAACACCTTGGCAGAACTCAAAGTCTTCTTTCCTATAAACATACGCTTTGTCAATATTGATGACACCATCCCGATCTAAAAAAACTGCTTTTTGCACTTACTCTCCAAGTTCTTTGATAATATCGCTCAGTAAATTGGTATATTCTAGATAACCATACCTATCTTTTTGCTCCATCAAAGAGGCTTTTGCACGCTCAAAATAAGGGCGCGCTGCTTCACGATTTCTGACATCGTATGCTAAGAATTTCCCCATATAATAATTCGCGTAAATATGCTTAGGTTTTTTATCCAACACTTTTTGTACTTCTTCAAGGGCACTGTAAATTTGTGTATTTTTTTGGAGAACAAGTGCTAGCTTTAGTCTAATCTCATACTGTGCATCATCGACCATCAGACTCTTTTGATACATGCTCGCCGCTTCATTAAAAATACCCATTTGAAAATAACCATCACCCAGTTGATTCCAGGTCTCTTTGTCATTGGTTTTCGCGGCTTGTGCTTTAAGATTGGTCACTTTAAGAGCGAAAGGAAGAACGGCGGCGATACGACTATTTTGAACATTGTGCGGGTCAATGGAGTAAGCATCGACAAGGATTTCAAATCCTTGCGCAATTTGACCAAGTTTGAGATAAATATTGGCCAGTTGTAGCATACACACAGTATTAGAAGGCTCTTCTAGTAAAATCTTCTCAATGGCTTCTTTCGCTTTTTGAGAATCAGCTCTCTCGACTTCACACACACTGTGTGTTTGGGCTAAAAGTAAATTTATCCCACAGAATAGTCCTACGATAATACGAAACACCGACACCTCTTGTACATCTTTTTGACATAGATTATACACTACTTTCATAAAATGCGTCTATAGGAAATAAAATGTTACGCAAATTCTAAGCAGGGATAAAGTATCTCAGGTTATAATTTCCACACACACAACTTACGAAGGGGTATCGCGTGAAAAAAATTTGCATTCTCTTATCAATTGCCGCAATCTCAAGCCTTATGGCAGCCGATGGCGCAGCAGTTTACAAAGCAAAATGTTTCTCCTGTCATGGAGACAAAGCAGCAAAAGCTGCTCTTAACAAATCTCAAATCATTGCGGGTTGGGATGAAGCAAAAATTATTGCTGCATTAAACGGTTATAAAGACGGTTCATACGGTTCAGCGATGAAAGGCGTTATGAAACCTATCGCTTCAGGTTTAAGTGCTGAGGATGAAAAAGCAGTCGCTGCGACCATCGCTTCATTCAAATAAGTTACGGGCACGGCAAGAGCCACGCTCTTGTCGTTTAATCAGGCGGGGCGTATCCCGTCTCTCTTTTTTCTTTTGCTTTTAAAATTTCCGCTTTTTTACGTTCCATCGTCACTGCATCATTCAAGGCTTCTTCGCTATCAAACTGCGCGCCATCAATAAATTTTTTCTGGTCATCAAATTGACCGCTTTTAATGCCCCATAATAAAGCCCACAAACCAAAAGCACCCAATAACGTGGATGCACCTAACATCATCGCTATGACCCAACCGTCCATTTTACGACCTTTTAAACAGTGTTTTAATACGCATAGAATTGCCTACGACAACCAAAGAGCTTAGCGACATTGAAAGTGCCGCGAACAGAGGAATAATACATCCGCTCATGGCCAAAGGAATGGTAATAAGATTGTACAGTAAAGAGAAAACAAGATTCTCTTTGACAATAAAAAGCGTTCTTTTGGCAATGATAAAAGCATCATACAAGCTTTGAATACTATCGTTGGTTAAGACAATATCACTCACATCGACGGCGACATCGGCTCCACTTCCCATTGCGATGGCTATCTCGCTTCGTGAGAGCGCTAATGTATCGTTAATGCCATCACCGGCCATCACGACTTTATGCCCCTCTTGGCGTAATTTTTCGATGTAGTCTGCTTTTTCATGCGGCAACAAAGCAGCTTCGTATTTCACAATGCCTACTTCATGCGCAATATCGTGTGTCACTTTTGCATGGTCACCGCTTAATAAAATAATTGAAAGTCCTAATTGCTGTAATTTTGCAATATTTTCTTTGGCATCGCTTTTCAGGCTATCTTTAAGACCAAAAAGTGCAACCATCTTTCCATCAACGGCAAAAAAGTAATGCGTCAAACTTTCAAATTGGCTAGGCACACGGGTGAGAATGCCCTCTTCTTCCATCATTTTAGCATTACCACCAATGAGAAGATGTCCATCAAAAAGGGCTTTCATCCCTTTGGCTTCGATGGCTTTAATCTGCTCCAGATTTTTTACATGTAAAGGCGTCTCTTGCGCTTTTAGATACTGCATAATTCCTTGGCTAATCGGATGATTGGATGCACTCGCTAACGCATACAAAAGACTCTCATCAAACGTTTCAAACTTATGGTACTCTACCACTTCTGGTTTGCCTTTTGTGAGTGTTCCTGTTTTATCCAGCACCAAGGTATCACACTTTGCCATACTTTCTAAAAAACCTGCTTCTTTGAACAAAACACCTCTTTTAGCCGCCAATCCTAACCCGACCAAAGTCGCAACAGGCGTTGCAAGGCTTAACGCACACGGGCACGCAATCACGACTACGGATATAGCAATGATAAGTGCTTTTTCAAATGAACCGCTGTAAAAGAACCAAAATCCTAAGGTGATGAGCGCCAATGTTAAAATTGTTCGGGAAAAATACCCTGAAATTTGATTGGCTAGTTTTTCAATATGCGGTTTTTTTGTCATGGCATCTTCAAGCAGTGTCACGATTTTTGATAGTATGGAAGAGGCGAATGTATGACTTACCTGATAACGCAATACGCTGTCTAGACAGATAGAACCACTTAAAATTTTATCCTCTTTTTTAAGCAGTACCGGCATCGACTCACCATTGATACGTGAAAGATCAAACGAGCCTTCGCCTTCACAAATGACACCATCAATAACGACTTTATCTCCCGCACGCACCTCTATCATCTCGCCAACTTCAACAGATTCAACACTCACCATACTCTTTTCGTGCCCTTTAACAAGCATGACTTCTGTGGGCATAGCACTTCCAAAAGCATCTAACGTATCAACCGCTTTTTTCTTCGTTAAAACTTCTAAATACTTTCCTGCAAACACAAAGGTAATAATCATCGTCACCGAATCAAAATAGACATCAGCACTTTTGCTAAACATCGCATAGACGGAAAAAAGGTACGTTAATGTCGCCCCCGTAGCAACCAGAAAATCCATTGTGATATGGCGATGCTTCACGCCATAATATGCCCCTTTAAAATAAATAGAGCCTGTGTATAAAAGCGTAGGCGTCGCAAGGACAAATTCCGCGAAATTCAAAATATCTTTGATGTTACTTTGCATGCCTGTAAAATACCCTGCATACTGTGCAATGGCTATCCACATGACATTCATCGTTGCAAACACACCTACAAGCAGCTTAGAGTAGTACTCTCTTCGTTGTGCCACAGCACGCTCTTCTCCGCTTTTAGGGTCATACGGATAGGCGTTATAGCCGATGCTACGTATGGTTTCTATGATAGTAGAGAGTTTGATAATGTCACTATCCCATACGATTTTAGCTTTGTTATTACTGTAATTGATAGACACTTCGACAATGCCTGCTTGTTTTGAGAGAATTTTTTCATTGAGCCAGACACAAGCACTGCAATGAATTCCTTCAATAATCAGCGCAATCTCGCTTAATCCTTCTTTATTTTTCTTGACATACTTAGTAATAAACCCTTCTAAATCAAAACGACTGCTATCCTCTAAGGCTGTTTTGGGTGGCTCTAACGTCACATCACCCATTTTTTGATAAAAATTATCAAGCCCTTCATCGTGCAAAAGATGGAAAACGCCTTGGCATCCCTTACAACAAAAAAATTTTGGCGGTGTAAAACTGGTATCGTGAAGTAACATAGAAGCGTCATATTCTAAATGGCAGTGGTCACAACGTTGTTTGCTCATATTAATCTTTCGAATAAAGTTACATCTTAGGAAACATTATAGCGTGACTTTTTTGTGATGAACCTGATACGAAAGTGCTCTTAATTTTTTTTTCAAAACCTTTGTGCTAAAGTGCTTCCCCTACATGTAATTGTGGGCATCTATGGTAAGGGAAGATGGTGGATTATACGAAAAAGCTCTCTTTTAAAATCATTCTGTTACTGATTGTGCTTGCATCTCCTATTTATATTGCTATCGCTTATCACTTGACGATAATCGCCCTTATAGGGTTAAGCGTACTGATTTTCGCTTCACTGATGTTTGTACTAAGACTTCTTGATTCCAATTTAAAACTCAAAAACGAACTACGCAAAAATCTCTATATTGATCTAAATACACGCCTTCCGAACCGCCTTAAACTCCTCAAAGACAGTAAAACGTTGGATTTAGACATTGACTCGACCTTGATTATTATCAATATTGATTCATTTCAAAACACCAATAACTTCTACGGGCACAATTTTGGTGACAAATTTCTTAAAGTCATGGGAGAGTGGTTACAAAACAACTTGCCCCCTATCGAATCAAGCTTGTACAAATTTGAAGCAGATATCTATGCTATTTTAATAAAAGTCCCTTTCAATGAGTATAACCTCAAAAAGTATCTCAAAAAAATCTCAATGAAAATCACAAAAGATCGTATTATCTGCGAAGACGTGGAAGTCGATACCACCCTGAGTATTGGCGCGCACCAAGGGAAAAAGAGCCTTTTAAAACTGGCTTCCATTGCCTGTAAAGAAGCAAAGAACAAACGACTCTCGTATATGATTTACGATAAAAGCAGCGATAAAGAGGCGGAATACCATCACAATATGATGATGAACCACACCTTAAAAGAGGCATTAGCCAAAGATCGTGTTATCCCTTTTTTCCAGCCTATTTTGAACCTTCGCACCAATGAAATTGACAAGTATGAAACACTCATGCGCATCAAAAAAGAGAAAGAGGGGTACTACATGCCCGCTGAGTTTTTAGATGTGGCAAAGCACTCTAAAATCTACTCAAAACTCTCTATGTCGCTCATTCAAAAAGCATTTGAAACCTTCCAAATCTCTTCCAACGGCTTTTCAATTAACCTCTCTTATCTTGACATGACCAATATTGTTACCACAACGTTCATTCTCGAAAAGCTTGAAGAGTTCAATGTCGGTCCTTGGGTTATTTTTGAGATTTTAGAGAGCGACGGTATTGAAAATTATGAAGCAATTTCGCATTTTATCTCTCAAGTCAAATCGTATGGTGCAAAGATTGCGATTGATGATTTTGGTGCAGGCTACTCTAATTTTGAGCGTTTAACGGAATTAAGAGCCGATTTTATTAAAATTGACGGTAGTTTGATTAAGAACATTCACCAAAATGATGAAATGAAAATTATCGCTAAGACCATTGTCAATTTTGCGAAAGAATTGGATATTAAGACCATTGCTGAGTATGTGCACTCTGTTGAAGTCTTAAACTGCGTCAAAGAGATTGGAATTGATTATGCGCAAGGCTTTTATATCGGCAAACCGCACCCTAGTCTGCAAACGCCTTACACGGCTTTTTCACAAACAAGCACAGATATATACCAACTCCTATAAATACAATACCGCCTAAATGGTACCACTCAAGGCGCTCACCTAAAAAGAAATGGGCCAAAATACTACCAAAGATAGGCATCAAATGCGTAAATTGTCCGGTACGATCAGCGCCAATCGTTGCGATACCTTTATGCCACATATAATACGATAGTAACGACGTAAAAATCACCACATACCCAATCGCCCAATAGTACTCCTTCAAAAGCGCTATCTCTTTGTGAAGGGTATAGCCTTGCATCATGTAAAACGGCAAAAGCATCACCACACCCATTGCCACAATGGTAATAAAAAACTCAAAATTACTAAGCGTAGAGGGTCTAAATTTGACCAAAACACTGTACGTTGCCCAGCACAAAGAAGAGCCGATGACCCATATATCGCCTGGATTGAAATTGAGGCTATAGAGTGTTTGAATATCGCCTTTTAATACAAGAAAAACAACACCGAATGTTGAGAGTAAAATGCCTACGATTTGGCGCGCGCTGATGGTTGTATGTAAAATAACAAAAGAAAGAAAAAGAATGACGATGGGAATACTAGAATTGATCAGTAACGCATTGGTCGCTGTCGTATCTTGCAGACCTATATACAAAAGCGTGTTAAAACAAGCAATTCCAAGAAAAGATAAGAGTACTAAAATACCAAAATGCGTCTTCATCGCCGTCGCGATTTTTTTTACATGTAAAAGTAAAAAAGGAAAGGTCAAAATAAACACCCCTAACCATCGAAAGAAAGCAAGCTCCCACGGCTCAATCGCACCTGCGACAAAACGCCCTAACACAAAATTAGCCGACCAAAAAAGTACGCAAAGCACCAACAAAACATACACTTGCATTTCATTCCTTTTTAAGAAGCGCCATTATAACAAATATAACGCCTTTGCAACGTTTTAGTTCTATAATTTCATTAGACGAAGGAGTTAAAAGGAGTTAAAATGTTATATCAACTCAATTTACGCGAAGTCACCTATGCGCTTTCTGAAGCATTGGATTATGTTGGAATTGATGATACACTCCATGGAAAACGGGTTGCTTTTATGGCTGCGGAAGTAGGCAAAAAATTAGGATGGCGACCATCAAAACTTGATCAAATTATGCTAATAGGCATGCTGCACGATTGCGGCGTTTCATCCACTGACGTCCACCATCATTTGGTCAGTGAATTAGATTGGGATAACTCACAAATTCATTGCGAGAGAGGCGCAAAATTACTCAGCAAAGTACCTCTGTACCAAAACTTTTCCGATGTGATTGCGTATCATCATACGCATTGGGATATGTTTTTGCCCCATGTTGATGAAGAGACAAAAGTGATGGCAAATCTCATCTATCTAGTGGATCGTGTCGATGCGCTAAAAGCACAATATGGCTCTCGTTCCATCGAAGAGCGAAATACCATTCGCGCCACCATAGAAAAATACACCAATACGATGTTTGCACCATTCTTATGCGATGCTTTTTTAAGCGCTTCTGCATCAGACTCTTTCTGGTACTATATTGAACCTGAATCTATGCACTACTATTTTTTAAATTGGATTGATCAAGGGCGTATTGAAAGTGTCAATTTTGAGTATCTCAAAAGCATCGCACAAATGTTCGCCGCCGTTGTCGATGCCAAGAGTACCTACACAGCAACGCATACCTATGGCGTGGCCGCATTGGCACGTTATATTGCAGAATTGTGCGAACTTTCCCAAAGGGAACAAGAGAAGATTGAGCTAGCAGCTTTTTTTCATGATTTAGGAAAATTGCGTGTGCCCGATGCCATTTTAAATAAAGAGACTCCCTTAAATGGTGAAGAGATTGTTGCTATGCGAAGGCATGGTTTTGATTCCCAAATGATTTTACAACAAATCAAAGGATTTAGTGACATCGCCAAGATTGCTTCGATGCATCACGAAACACTGGATTCTAAAGGCTATCCCTATCAGCTCAGCGCCGATCAGATTCCGATTGAAGCGCGCATTTTAACCATAGCCGATATTTTCCAAGCCTTAGTACAAGACCGCCCTTACAGGGAAGGAATGGCTCTTGAAGATGTGCAAAGTATTTTGAACCAAATGGCAACAGAGCATAAAGTCGATGACGCGATTTTAGAAAAAATGTCACACCACTTTACAACATGCTATGCAAAAGCTATGCAAGTGCATTAGCCATCCATCTTACGATAAGAATGTGGTACAATAAATCAAGGTGCTTAATCAATGAAGGGGTATGTCAATGCGAGTTATCGTTTTGTTTCTCTTTGTGATGCGATTACTCTTTGCGAATCATCAACCAGAGTCCATTTCTTTACAACTCGCATGGCTAAACCAATTTCAATTTGCAGGTTTTTATGTTGCACAGCAAAAAGGCTTTTACAATGCTTATGATCTTAATGTAACCATAAAGGAGTACCAAAAAGGACATAGTGTTGTCAATGCCGTTTTAACAGGTGAAAGTACTTATGGTGTAGGAAAATCTTCTTTGGCAATAGATCGTAGCCAAGGTCGCCCTGTTGTTGCACTCATGGCACTGTTTCAACACAGTCCTTCTGTTTTGATTACGACCAACTCTGCTATTTTGACCCCCAAAGATTTAAATTACCGCATGATTATGATAACAATTGATGAAGCCAATTCCATTCCAATTATGGCGATGCTTCTCAGCCATGGCCTCCAAAAAAAAGATATCTTTTTACAGCCACACTCATTTTCACTTGAAGACCTTATCAACCATAATACCGATGCAATGGCTTGTTATATTTCCAATGAACCTTTTTTACTCAATGAACGCAATATCACGCATACGATTTTTGACCCAAGAGACTATGGCTTTGATTTTTATGGCGACATCTTATTCACATCGGAGCAGGAACTCTTGGCAAACCCCGAACGTGCCAAACATTTTTACAGTGCCAGTAAGCAAGGATGGGAATGGGCATTTGCACACATTGAGGAGACGGCTAAAATTATTTTTGAACATTACAATACCCAGCATAAAAGCTTAGAAGCCCTTATTTATGAAGGCAAAGCATTAAAAAAATTAGCCTATGATGACAATAAACCTTTTGGGCTTATTGAAAAAGAAAAATTTGAAACGATTACGAACTTATATAAAATAAGTGGGCTCTTGCCCAATGGCAAAAACCTTGAAGGGTTTATCGACCCATTACATTTTGCAAAAGATACAATCCGCATAGGTATTCTTGCAAGTCGTGATGGCAATGATGTCATTCCTACCACGTGGAGAGAAAGTGCGGATTATCTTTCTTCCATTTTCCCCTCGCACCATTTTGTCATTATGCCTTTAGAATTTGACGAACTTGAGCAAAGTGTCAAAAACAATGAAATCGAATTTATCATCACAAATCCCATACAGTATATTCAACTCGAACACAAATACGGTATTAGCCGATTGGCCACGATGAGTGCCAAATACAAAAATCATTATTACAGTGAATACGGCAGCGTTATTTTTACACGTTCGGATGCGCCTATCTCTTCTTTGCACGATGTTGCCAATAAAAAAATTGGTGCGGTTGACCCCATGTCCTTTGGGGGTTATCTTTTAGGCATCAAAACACTGGGATACACACCGGATAAAAACCATATAACTTTTTTGGGTACCCATCACAATGTCGTTAAAGCCGTTTTAACTAAAGAAATTGATGTGGGAATTATTCGAACGGATGTCTTGGAAAAAATGAGCGATGCAGGAACACTCTTCTTAAACGATATTCGCGTACTAGGGTTAAAAGACATGCCGCAATTTCCCTTTATGAGCAGTAGTGAGCTTTACCCAGAATGGACACTGGCTAAGACGTCCCTTACTTCAGAAGATTTATCCAATGAGGTCTTAAGTACGCTCTTAAAACTTTCCACCTTATCCCAAAATAAAACCTATGTCTTTCGGCTTAAAACACCTCAAGACTACTCCAAAGTCCACGCACTTTTAAAAGAGTTCAATATCTATCCATATGAGCAAAAATCCTTCACATTCAACGATGTTCTTTTTAAATACAAATACCTCTTAATCGGTCTATTGATTGCCTTTAGTAGTGCGGTATTTTTTATGATTCATATCCAAACGCTTAATCAAAAATTGCTTCGTCATGCTCATGAAATCGAACATTTTAATGAGACACTGGAGCAAGAAGTGGAAGAGCGTACGCATGCGCTCAGTCTGTTAAACGCAAAACTCAAAGAACTAGCCAATACCGATGAACTCACAAAAATAGATAACCGCAGGCATTTTTTTCTTTTGGCAACGCAATATTTTTATACGGCAAAACGGAATAAAAGTGCATTACATGTACTCTCTTTGGACATTGATTTTTTTAAAAACATCAATGACACCTATGGACATGCAAAAGGCGATGATATCTTGAAGTTTTTTTGTGAGCAAATTCAACAATTGATTCGCGAAAGTGACCTTTTTGGACGCATAGGTGGGGAAGAGTTTAGTATTTGTATCCAAAACGATACCGATAAAGGAGCGTTGATTCTTGCAGAAAAAATTCGCTCAACGATTGAAAGCAGTACGCAAAATAAGCTTCCTGAACTTCCGCCTATTACGGTTAGTATTGGTATAAGTGGCTATCAAGAGAGCGACAATGACTTTTTTGATATTGTCAAACGTTCAGATGAAGCACTCTATCTTGCTAAGAATAATGGGCGAAACCAAGTACAAATTCTTTAACCTCTTAAATTAAGAGTTTATTTATCCGAGTTAGCTATAATTTTGGAATATTTACATTTTTCTATAAGGAAATATCATGGCAACAACCAAGCTCAAAGGTAATCTTGTTAATCTCTCAGGTTCAACTCTAAATGTTGGGGACACAGCACCCGCTATTAGCGTCGTCGCTAAAGATTTAAGCGAGATTCAAGTCGGTGGTAAAAGCGATAAAGCTCAAGTCATTGTGATTGTTCCTTCTCTTGACACCGCAGTATGCGCACAAGAAACACGAACATTTAATACAAAAGCTGCAAGCGTTGAAAATGCAACGATTACGGTTGTTTCAATGGACCTTCCATTTGCAATGGGTCGTTTTTGTACGACAGAAGGAATTGACAATCTTCAAGTAGGCAGTGACTTTAGAGATAAAGCCGTAGCGAATGGTTATGGTGTTTTAATCGCAGATGGTCCACTCAAAGGCCTTAGCGCAAGAGCTATTTTTGTTGTTGATAAAAACGGAAAAATCACGTACAAAGAAATTTGCCCAGAAATTACAGAAGAGCCTAACTACGATGGCGCACTTGCTGCACTTAAAGACGCGGCTGCTTGTAAAAGCGGCGGTTGTGGCTGCGGTCATTAATTAGCTGACTTTGGCTCCCTCTTGTGTCTTTTCTAGCCACAAGAGGACTTTCTCCAACTGCTCAATTTGGTGAGAAGATACTGTTATATTGGGCGTACTGATAAAATTCTCTAACAATGCTTCATTTTGTAAAAAAACAAGATTATAAAGTCCCCCTCGTTTCATAATAACATCCAGTTTTAAACGCAAAATCTGCTGAGCGCTTTTTTGTTGTGTTGCCTGATACTGCGCAAGTGCTTTTGGATTCATAAACAAATCGCTCCTACAAAACGTCCTGTATTTTTTTCTCTTCGGTACGAAAAAAATGTTTCGTCACAACAGGTACATGTCGGTGAGACATGAAGATGCTCTGCTTGAATGCCTAAGGTTAAAAACGCTTCATAATTGAAACGCTGCAAGTCTAAAAAATAACGTTCATCTTTTACATGTAAAACGTTTTGAAACCCCGCTGTCACCTCAACGCCGACCTCATAACAGCATTGTTGAATCGAAGGGCCCATCATAATTTGTAGGTTTTTCATCGCACTTCCAAAATATTCGTGCATCGCTAACGCACATTTTTGCCCCACCAACAAACGACTACCTGCTCGCCCTGCATGCGCAACTCCAATAGCTTCTTGTACTGCGTCATACAGTAAAATGGGGATACAATCTGCCACCATGACAACTAATCCGATGTCTTTTTGCTGGGTAATCATCGCATCACAAACAGGTGTTTCATCTCCCGTTTGAATCAGCGCAATATCATTGCCATGGACTTGGTCCATAAACACGAGCTTTGAAACGCCGAGTTGTTCACGTAACTGCTCTCGATTGTGTTTTACATGTAAAGGATTGTCATTCACATGCAGCCCCATATTAAAGCTATCATAAGGGTGTTCGCTGACACCGCCAAAACGATTCGTAAAACAATACTGCATTAATAAAGTGCCATGATTCTATCGACGCTCTTCCAATCCAGAACTTTATCTTTGTGGAACAAATGATAGACATAACGTGCAAACATATCGGTTTCAATATTAACCCGTCGCCCTGCTTTATAGCTTTTGAGTAAAGTTTGCTCTAACGTGTGAGGAATAATCGTCAAACGAAAACTTGTTTCATACACATCATTCACGGTTAAACTCACACCATCAATCGTGATACTTCCTTTAGGAATGACAAACTTAATCGATTCTACGGGCAATCTTACTTCCAAATCAAGTCCATTTTCTTTTTGCGCTAAATGAATAATCTCTCCGACGCAATCCACATGCCCTTGCACTAAATGGCCATCAAGCCTTTCATCCAAACGCATAGCAGGTTCAATATGAACGTTACCTTTATAATTTTCAAGCGCTAACAATTCCCTTGTCTCTAAAGAAAGTTCAACACTAAAACCATCATCAAACAGATGGATGACAGTCAAACATGCGCCATTGACGGCAATGCTATCACCAATTTTTGGACGATACTTTGCACGAAGACGTAAGACATTATTTTGATAATGAACGACCTCGCCAAATTCTCTGATTAATCCTGTAAACATCTTGAACCTCACTCTTAATAAACACCTTATTATAGCCATTTTCAGATTGAACGCGCCTAAGAGCGAAAATGTCTTAAAAATGTCTCTTTTATAAACTTTTTTAAAGAAAACTTTACTAAAATAATTAAAATGCCTTCAAGGAGTCTTTTATGCGTCACCTCTCGATTTCAAACAAAATCCACCTCCCTTTAATCGCCTCCATTGTCTTTGGTATGATTATCATTTTGTGCACGACGTATGTCAGTGTTAAACAAATTGAAAAAGACGTTTATGCGAAAGAGCAATCGTCCTTAAACGTTTATGTGACCAATCAACTCAATGCAAAATATGATGTGGCGCTTACCAATGCCATTACCATTGCTTCGAATTATTACGTCATTGAGTCTTTGGCTAAAAATGACCGTAGTATTGCTATTGATGGGTTAGGCAATCTTGCAAAGACCTATAAAGAGTTTACGGATTTTAAGAATGTTCAAGTTCACATCCATACGAAAGATATCAAGAGCTTTGTACGGGCGTGGATGCCACAGAAATTTGGCGATGACCTCTCTTCTTTTCGTCATACCATTAAAAAAGTTAAGGAAACAAAACAACCCCTTTCAGCGATTGAAATGGGCGTTGCTGGCATGTCCCTTCGTGGTTTGGCTCCGGTGATGAAAGACGGCGAGTATTTAGGTTCTGTTGAGTTCATCCAATCGTTTGGCTCTGTGGTGAATAATGCCAAAAAAGATTTGGGAGCGAGCATCATCTTCTTAACCGATAAAAGTCATCTTAACTTAAGTGCAGGGGCAAAAGATGCTATTTTAGCGCGAGATACCGCACTCTCACAAAAAAAAGACATCACAGACATGACGCTTTTTGATGAAATCAAAGCGCTTGACTTAAATGCACAAGGAGCAACCTTTACAACACCCACTTACTTTGTTGTCCGCCAAGAACTTAAAGGTTTCGATGGAAACCGCTGTGGTGAAGTGTTGATGGCCATGCCAAAAGCCGTTGTCGATAAAACCGTCAATGCCGCGCAAAGCAGTATGATTCAACAAATATTGATTATGGCTGTTATTGATATTTTGGTTATTTTAGCATTGATTCTTGTGCTTAGAAAAACGGTTAGCACGCCTTTAGAAGAGCTGAAAAGCAAAGCCGCCAATCTCGCAAGCGGTGATGGCGACTTGACCCAACATATTGACATTAAAAGCGGTGATGAGATAGGTCAAACTTCTGAAGAGTTTAACCGCTTTATCGACAAAGTGCGACTGACGGTTTCTGAAGCCAAAGCTTCTAGTTCTGAGAATGCGTCGGTGGCAACCGAACTCAGCTCTACCGCTATTGAAGTAGGCAAACGGGTGAAAAGTACGTCTCAAATCGTACAAGAGACCAATGGCATGTCTCAGCAAATGAAACAAGAATTAACCCTTTCACTGCAAAAAGCCGAACACTCAAAAGCAGAAATTGAAAATGTACAGACAAAACTGGCGAATGCAAAACAAGAGATATTAAAAATGGCAAACCAAGTCCAATCAACCGCACATACGGAAATCGAACTGGCGCGTCAAATAGCGCAACTCAGTACCGATGCCGACCAAGTTAAGGGTGTCTTGACCGTTATATCAGACATTGCCGATCAAACCAATCTTTTAGCACTCAATGCGGCTATCGAAGCGGCACGCGCGGGAGAGCATGGACGCGGTTTTGCTGTCGTCGCAGATGAGGTCAGAAAATTAGCAGAGCGTACGCAAAAAAGCTTACTCGAAATCAATGCAACGATTAACGTTATCGTCCAAGCCATTAACGACGCAAGCGATCATATGAACAGTAACTCAAAAAGTATGGAAAACCTTACGTTGATTGCTTCAGCGGTAGAGCAAAATATCAATGAGACAACAACGATTATGGATAACGCAACGGTATCAAGTGATCATACCGTACAAGATTACGTGATGACGGGTCAAAAAGTAGATGCCATTGTCAAGAAAATCGAAGAGATTAACTCCTTCACCATTAGCAATGCTAAAAGTATGGAAGAGATGGAGAGTGCGGCACGGCACTTAAGCACACTCACCGAAGACCTCAACCATGTTTTAGCAAATTTTAGAACCTGAAAAAAGAGTGAAAGGCAAGGGATTCTGCCCTTGCCTCTTCCATGCTAACCGCTTTAAAACGAATCGTTCCGCCCGCTTTAAGTTGCGCTAATTTAAAACAATCGACACCAATGACCGAACCGATTTTAGGGTAACCTCCTATGGTTTGTCGCTCTTTTAAAAGAACAATAGGCTCTCCATGACTCGGGACTTGCACCGCCCCATAGCAGATAGGTTCCGATAAAATTCCAGTTGCATTTGGGATGACTTTTTCGCCGCTTAAGCGATACCCCATACGGTCTCCCTCTCCCTTAAACGTATACGTCGTGTTGAAAAAAGTCTCTTGAGCGCTTGCGTCAAACAGGCTTTCTTGGTAGCCTTTGACTAATCGCAACGTAATCGTTTCAGGATAACGCGGTATAAATCGACGTTCTAATTTTCGTTTATCAATCGGACAGCGAGCATTTATGGAGCTAGCAATCACATCGCCTTTAACAAGCTTTCTGCCCTCAATTCCTCCTAATCCCTCTTTAAGAGATGTTGAAAAACTCTCATACGCATAAGGCGTTTTAAATCCACCACCAATGGCAATGTAAGCAAACTGCCCCTCATTGGCAAATCCAAAAGCAAGAACATCGCCTCTTCTTAATTGATGCGTTTGCCATAAGCCTATTTGATGCCCATTACATGTCGGTTGCATATTGGCACCGCAAATAGCGATACATATTTCACTAAGGGCACGAAATGAAGCACCACCAAGCGCTATTTCTATCGTAGCGCTATTGAAAGGATTGCCTACGAGTAAATTCGCATACCCAAAAGCAACCTCGTCCATTGCGCCACTTTGCGTTAAACCAATATCGCTGATTCCCCTTCTCCCTGCGTCTTGGATGGAGCATTGTACTCCTGGATTTTCTACGAGGAAGCCATAACTCATAGCTCGCCTCCTAGTTTTAAAAATTCACTTTTACCAATAGGCTCAAAGCGTACCAAATCACCCACATGCACCAAAGAAAGTCCATGATAACTGGCATCAAACATTGCCGTAGGTGTTCGCCCTAAAATTTTCCAACCTCCAGGACTTTTTGTTGGATATACTGCCGTTTGACGATCGGCAATGGAAACACTGCCTTTGGGAACGGCTTTTCGAGGACTCGCTAAACGAGAAGTGGCTAACGCTTCATCAATCTGCCCTAAATAGGCAAAACCTGGCGCAAAACCGATGGCATAGACCGAGTACAACTCTTTTACATGTAAATCTATAATGGCTTCAATACTAAGGTTTTTTTCTTCGCCCAACAACTCCAAATCAAGCCCAACATCCACGCCATAATACGCAGGAATCGTCACAATTTTTTGCTCTTTGGTATCTATCTCTGGAGCACTTTTTAAAATAGACTCTATTTTTTCACATACCCCATCAAAATCATACTGCATCACATCATAACTGACCATCAAGGACGCATACGAAGGAATAATCTCAAAGAACGCTTTATTGTAACTATTTTTTAAAGCCTTATACGCACGTTGAACCTCTTTTGAAATTAATGGGTCAATGCTCTCACCAAAATAGAGGATGACTGAGGATTCAGAAGCAATTTTATAGACTCTACTCACATACTTTTCCTAAGCATTTCTACTAACGCAACAGCTTCCGCATTGTCGCCATGGACACACAATGTATCGGCTTTGAGTGCAATTTTCTTACCGGAAATCGTCTCTAAAAGCCCTTCTGTTTTCAATAAATTTAATCGTGCTAAAACAGCATTAACATCATGCAAAACTGAACCATTTTGTGTTCTAGGAACCAAAAAGCCTTGGTCATCATAAGCACGATCCGCAAACACTTCATATAAAAGTTCAATACCAAGCTCTTTAGCAACGGCCTCATGCGCACTCAAATCCATCATCGAAAGCACCATCAATTTCAGAGAACTGTCAATTTTATGAACCGCTGTGGCAACTGCTTTAAAGATGCGTACATCTTTCATCATATCATTGTACAAACCGCCATGGGGTTTCACATAATCCATCTTCGCGTTATTAGCTTTAACAAATCCCATTAAAGCGCCCACTTGATAAATCACCATCGTTTCCACTTCAGCCAAAGAACAAGCGATACTGCGTCTGCCAAATCCCACCAAATCAGGATACGCAGGGTGCGCACCAATACTCACACCATGTTTGAGGGCAAGTTTAATCGACGCATCCATAATCAAAGGATCGCCTGCATGAAATCCGCACGCAAAATTTGCCATATCGACATAAGGAAGTACCGCTTCATCCAATCCCATTTTCCATGAACCAAAGCTCTCACCAGCATCACAATTTAATTTTATACTCATCCTATCATCCTATTGGGGAGGTAAAATACAATTTCTGGGAACAATGTTACCATAGCCGTAATTAAAATCATGATAATAAAAAACGGAAATGTCGCTTTAATGATGTACCCAATACTCTCTTTTGAGATACTTTGGATAACAAATAACGAAAACCCAACGGGTGGCGTAATTTGTGACATCTCCACCATAAATACAAGAAAAATTCCAAACCACAAAGCATCAAAACCCGCCGCTGTGATAATGGGAAGAACAATCGGCAGTGTCATTACAACCATAGAGATACCATCTAGCATCATGCCTAAAATAATATACATAATGGAAACAACAATGATGAGCATCATCGGAGTAAGTCCTAAAGAAGCGATAAATTCACTAAGCGCTCTTGCAATCCCTAAAAACCCAACGACTTGCGATAAAAAGCCCGCTCCAGCGATAATAAAACTAATCATGACCGTTGTTTTAATCGTATTTAATAGTGATGTTTTGAAAATATGAAAATCAAAACTTTTAAAATAGAGTGCCAACATAATTGAAAAAACAACGCCCAAAGATGCTGCTTCCGTAGGAGTAGCGATACCACTGTAAATGCTACCGATGACAATCGTAATTAATAACAATACCGGTACCAACTCTTTAAGAGATTCCATACGTTGAGTCCATGTAAACTGCTCTTTATGACTTGGCACCACTCGTTTATTGAGTGTTGCTACGAGCATGATATAAAAAGAGTACGCTGTTGCTAACATAAGACCGGGGATAATGCCAGAGATAAACAATCTACCGATAGAAACATCCGCTAAGACCCCATAAATAATCATAATTAAACTAGGAGGAATTAAAAAGCCCAGTGTGCCGCTTCCTGCGAGTGAACCAATGGCTAAAGATTTGCTGTATCCTCTACTTTGCAACTCTTCAAGCGTGATTTTTCCCACCGTGGCTGTGGTCGCGGCTGATGAACCAGAGACTGCCGCAAACAAGGAGCATGCCGCCACGTTAATATGCAATAATCTTCCAGGAACACGACTCAACCAAGGAACCAATCCGTTAAAAAGTTTATTTGAAATAGAAGAGTAATGCAAAATCTCACCCATCAAAATAAACATAGGTAGTGCCGCTAATGACCATGAATTGAGTGAATCATACACAGAACTTGAAAGAAGATTCCCTATTTTAGTCACAATACTAATCGCAGGCGGTAAATGATGATCGTAAATTAACATACCAAAAATGCCCGTTAAAAAAAGTGATGCACCAATCCAAATAGAAGAGAGCAAAAAGACAAACATTACACCAATTAAAATAACCGCTAAAATGAGTGGATCACTTATCATGAAACATCCTTTGAACAATAAATGCAACCACACTGACCATAAAAAGTAATAACCCTATTGGAAGCGCTAGTTGGGGAATAAAAAGGGGTGTAGCAGAGACTCCTTCAGAGACAACGCCTGTTTGATACGAATCCCATACCAAAAGAATCGTTCGATAGAAAATAAATCCTAAAAGAGCTAGCGTCACAACTCCAGCGAAAATGTCCACCAAAGAGGATGATTTGGAAGAGATTTTAGCGGTTAGGAATGTAATACGAATATGCCCGTCACGTAAGAAGGTGTAGCCAAATCCAAAGCACACCAATGCCAAATACAAATAGCCGCTGTATTCATCCGCACGCATTGTAGATGTGTTGAAAAAATAGCGCAACACAATTTCAAGCAAGATAAGCAAAACTAGAATAATTAATAATCCAGACGCAATAAAAGCTCCCCCTAAGGAGAGCTTTCGAGCGAGCGTTACAAAGTGCTCTTTCATTGTTTTTTATACTCTGCAAAAATCTTTTTGATACTCGCATCCGCATCACTTAGGTACGCATCAAGCATCTTTTTTGCAACCACATCGAGCTCTTTTTTAAGCTCAGGACTCTCATCGGCAATTTTAATACCATTATCAGAGATGAGTTTAAGGGCATCTTTGTCCTCATTTTTGCTTGCATCCCATTGAGACGCTTCAATTTTAGCCGCCGCTTTTAACAGGGCATCTTGCTGTGCTTTATCCAAGCTCTTCCAATAATCAAGGTTAATGGTAACCGCTTGCAGAGGATACGCATAGTTGATTTTGGTAAAGTCACTCAAAACTTCCCAAAATTTGCCATCTTTTCCTGACGCCGAAGAGGTGACGACAGAATTCACCATACCCGTACTAAGCGCGGAATAGACTTCACCCCAAGGAAGCGCCACGGAACTGCCTCCGACCATCGTGATAAAATCTGCTGAGTTTTTATCGTATGTTCTAGTTTTAAGGTCCGCAAAATCGGCTTTTGAATTCATTGGTTTTTTCGTATACAGTCCACTTGGAGGCCAAGAGACGGCATAGAGCATTTTTTGATTCCAAGCAGCCGCTGCTTTTTCATAGGCTGGTTTTGAAATTTGATAGAGCTTATATGCGTCATCATACGAGTTTGCTACAAAAGGTAACGCAGAAATTCCAAATACTTTACCTCCACCTGCGGTAAAAGGAATGAACATATCCGTCATCGCAACCGTACCGTCTTTCACCGCTTGAAGAGGACTACCTTTAATCAAAGAGCCACCTGCATGCACAGTGATTTTAACACTTCCTTTGGTGTATTCATCGACCAAAGCAGCAAACTGTTCAGCACCTTTTGTATGGAAGTTATTTGCCCCATACATCGCATTTAGATCCATCTTGATGTTTGCTGCAAAAAGTGCACCAGTAGCACATGCAAGCACAACCAATTTTCGTAACATCTTCCTCTCCTTTAAAAAAGTTATGAGGTTATCTTAACAAGCTCAAGTGGGGAAAAAGTGGGGAAAATGACCGTAAATTGATTAAAAAATAAGCCGATACCCTTCTTGTGGGATATTCTCTAAAAATTCTATTGTTACTTTTTTACGCAACTCTTTAATAAATGTCTTGAGTGCTTCACTGCTCATCACTTTACCGTCCCAAATGACATCTTCAATTTGACCGTACGTTGTCATTTTTCGTCCGTTTTGCAACAGCAAGAGCAAAAAGGCTTTTTCACGCTTATTGAGTAAAATTTCTTGCTCTTCACAATAGAGTTTTCGTTCATGCGGTGAGAAGAAAAGTGCATTGGCTAGTTTAATGCGTCCCAAAAGTTTGCCATCCAAGGCATTCACGATGCCTTCTAGCAAACGCTCAGCATTGGCAGGTTTGAGAATAAAATGGTCGATTTTGAGGTTAATCAGCTCCATCAAATACTCTTCTTTATTGTAGGCGGTGAGCATCACTAAAGGAATATGTTTATCCTCTTTTCGTATCTTTTGAGCAAGTTCAACACCATTCATGCCACTCATTTGAATATCACTGAGGATAATATCAGGATGACGCTGTTGATACTGTTCAAATCCTTCATCCCCTGTACTCGCCTCGTACACCGCTTTAAAATAATAGCCAAGCGTCTTGACAATGCGCGCACGAATACCCTCTTCATCTTCAACACATAAAATACTCAGTTCCTTAAGTGCGGCAAGTTTAGCTTCCATCATCCAACCTCAATACAAAATTTAGCACCCAAAGCACTATTTTGAACATCAATTTTTCCACCCATGTTTTGCTCAATAATCATTTTTGCCATGTACAATCCCAAACCGCTCCCTTTAGAAGATTTTTTTGTTGAAAAATAAGGCTCAAAGACCATATTAAGATGCTCTTCCTTAATGCCACCTGCATTATCGCTGATGCAGACAAATGATTTTCCTTCATCACTTTGCGCTATCTCTACCCAAATCTGTGGTGATTCAATTTTACGCTCCAACAAAGCATCCTTTGCGTTGATAATCAGATTGAGGATGACTTGCGCGTATTCATTAGGATAACCCTCAATTTTCGGTGATGCAAGTGTGTTTACATGTAAAAGTATATGCGAGTTTTTAAGAACCGCTGATGCCAAACTAAACGCCTCTTCGCATGCTTGTTCCACATAAAAGTATTTCTTGGCTTTGGAGGGTTTAAAGAAGTGCCTAAAATCATCAATGGTGCGCGACATATACGTTAAAAGCTTATCGGCTTCTTTGGAGCTTTCCTGAATGAATGCGGCATCTACTTTGCCAAACTTTGCGGCTGTTTCTAACTCCATAAAAATTCCCGAAACTTCGCTGAGCGGCTGTCGCCATTGGTGTGCAATGATACTGAGCATCTCACCCATTTGTGCTAAACGTGACTGTTGCAATAGTGCCATATCTTTCTGTTTGGACTCCTCTAATGCCTTATTGATTTTTGAACGCAAAGAGGCATTAAACTCTTTGAGCGCTTCTGTTTTGTGGCGGACACGCTCTCTATAATTTTGCAGCGCCGCATTAATTTTTTGTGTCATTAAAAAAGAGAGTAAGCCTACAACAACCATGGAGAAAAGCGCAATCACCACAACACCGAAAATGTAGCGGTCCATCTTGGCTTTCATCTCCTCTTTTTTAAGTCCTATCTCTTTTTGCACATCATCTCGGTACACACCGGTACCTACGACCCAATGCCACGGTTTAAACAGTGCAACATAGGAGAGTTTTTTAAACGGTTCATTGCTTTCTGGTTTTCGCCAATAGTACTCAACAAACGCCCCAGCATCGTCTTTACTTTGGATGGCTTTTTGCACAAAGGTTTGAATGATGTAATTTCCCGTTTGATCTTGCAAAAAGGTATCATCTTTGCCAACACTCTCTTCCCTAAAAGGATGCGCTAAAAGGGTATGAGAGGTATTGTGTATCCACACATAGCCGCCCTCCTCATAACGCAAAGACTGCGTCCAAGCTATCATCTCATCTTTCAGTCTTGATGTTGCCAAATCCAAATATTCAGCCGCTCCTATATTCCATCCATAAGGCGTGAGTGCTTTGACATACACGCGCCTTGGACGCCCCACTTCACTGGTCGCATACCCACCATTATGAATGGCTTCCTTGACCGCACTCTCTAAACCAATCCGGTCTCCCAACTCTTCCATCGGAAAGATAATGTCGCCTTTGGCATTCATCACAAAATAGTACCCTCTATGTCCGCTGACATGTAAAGACGAAAGGGTGAGTAACAAGTCTTGTTGAAGGGCTTGCAAAGATTTATCGCTGTTTTTAGCATAAATATTAATACCCATTTGATGCACATCATCCACGCGTTCTTTCAGTTCTAAATCTATATTACGGTACATCATCTCCAAATGGTATTCAAAATAATTGAAGACTTTTTGAATTTCATTGACTAAAACAGCTTTTTGTTGCTGTAAGAATTTTTGCTCTAACGCATTACTTTCCACATTCAGATTGGCGCGCTCCATGGAGATAAAAAACGAGAGAATAAACAACGTCAGTAAAATAATGGTCACAAGCGGTGTTAAAAAAATGAGTTTTGGAAGATATTTTTCTTTAAACATAATTTTTGACTTCCGTTAAATTTGCCATATTGTAGCAATTTTCCTTTTCAATTCACTCGGAGTTGAGTCACGTGTATTATAATCTTTAATTACGAAGATGAAGAACATTACAAAATTTGGGCAAAAATTGCTCGTATTTAATTACTCATTTTACGCACAAATTTTAATTTGAAGAACTCTTTAGAACTCTATATCTCACCTTTTTTCATAAGCGCAATATAGCTATTTCATTGTATAATGATAGAAATTTATGTATTTAGGTATGAGCATTATGAAATATGACGTTATAGTAATCGGTGGTGGACATGCAGGTATTGAGGCCTCGCTAGCGTCCGCAAGACTGGGGCATAAAACCCTTCTTATCTCCATTTTAGCAGAGCAAATTGGCGCTGCTAGCTGTAACCCAGCTATTGGCGGATTAGCCAAAGGACATTTGGTAAAAGAGATTGATGCATTGGGAGGACAGATGGCCCTAGCAACCGATGCGGCAGGTATCCAATTTCGTATTTTAAATCTTTCAAAAGGACCCGCTGTTAGAGGAAGCCGTGCACAAATTGATATGGACAGATACCGCATCTACATGCGCAATATCATTTTAAACACAGAGAACTTAAGCGTTTCACAAGAGATGGCAGAAGAAATTATCACGGAAAATGGAAAAGTTACAGGCGTCATTACCGCTATGGGGAATCACTACCATGCCCAAAAAATCATTCTCACAACAGGAACATTTTTAAGAGGATTGATTCACATTGGTGAGTACAAGCATGAATCTGGACGTGTCGGTGAGTTTCCTGCCGTTAAACTTTCTGCGTCTATTAAAGCACTGGGTATTAATATGGGGCGACTCAAAACAGGTACGTGTGCTCGCATTGATGCAAAAACAATTGATTTTTCAAAAATGGAACTTCAACCCGGTGATGAAAATCCATTACCCTTTAGTTTTAGAACAGACCGTTCAACATTTAACCCCCACCAACTCCCTTGTTATATCGCCTACACCAACGAACAAACGCATTCTATCATTGAAGGTAATTTTCATAGAGCACCCCTTTTTACAGGTCAAATTGAAGGTGTTGGTCCACGTTATTGCCCAAGTATTGAAGATAAAATCAATCGTTTCCGCGATAAAGAGCGCCACCATCTTTTCATCGAACCACAAACACGTGAAGCGACAGAGTATTACATCAATGGCTTTAGTACATCTTTACCTACGGATACACAGCTTGCGATGATCCATTCTGTTGAAGGAATGGAAAATGCAAAGATTGTTCGCTTTGGTTATGCAATTGAGTATGATTATGTCGATCCGACAGAACTCAACCATGCGCTTGAGACCAAAAAAGTCTCAGGGCTATACTGCGCAGGGCAGATTAATGGAACAACGGGGTATGAAGAAGCCGCGGCACAAGGATTGATGGCTGGCATTAACGCCTCTTTGAGCTTACGGGATGAAGAGCCACTGATTTTACGACGTGATGAAGCCTATATAGGTGTCTTAATTGACGATTTGGTCACAAAAGGAACAAAAGAGCCTTATCGAATGTTCACATCTCGCGCAGAGTACCGTCTGCTTTTAAGAGAAGACAACGCTGACCTTAGGCTCTCTCCTTATGGGTATAAAATTGGACTTATCGATGAGCAAACCCATGAAAAAGTTGTGAAAAAACAACGCCAGTTGCACGAAGGATTAGCATACTTAGAGGAGACATTTTTAACACCATCTAATGAAAATAATCTCTTTTTATCCACCATCGGCGAAGATAAAATTACAGATAAAGTCACATTGCAGAAGATCGTGGCGCGTTCAGATTTTAGTGTTGAGAAATTAGAAAAATTAGCACCTTTCATTGCTGCGTTTAGCGAAGAAGCTAAAGAACAGATTTTAGTGGAAGCAAAGTATAAAAATTATATTGAAAAACAAACAGAACAGATAGATTCTATGAAAGCGATGATAGACATTAAAATCCCTCCAATGATGGATTTTAGCTCTATTTCGGGGCTGAGTAACGAAGTTGTTGAAAAATTACAACGCTTCAACCCGCCAACACTTTTTGCAGCGAGTGAAATTAGCGGTATTACTCCTGCTGCGATAGATATTTTGCACGTATATATCAAATTTTTTAATAAAAAAAATAAATTTTGACGCAAAATTGACGCAAATTTCATACAATTGACACACGTCATAGATTCTTAATAAAAGATGCGATAAAATTGTCACAAATTAAACTACACGAAAGGAACAAAGAATGGCTGTTGAACAAAGCAGAAGAGACTTTATAGGCATGGCATTCGGCGGTTTTGCAGCGGCAGGAGGGGTAATAGCCCTTGGCGCTATGAAAAAGACTTGGGA
>NZ_JCAHZS010000004.1:88388-207254 GCF_059415145.1 Sulfurospirillum sp. E15m | reverse complement strand
ACCTCTCACCAATAGCAACCTCTTTTGGATTAAACCAAATAGATTTGCTTCGTATCAGTGCGATGATTCATAATATCTTAGGTATGGTTGTAGCCACCTTCTTTATGGTACACGTTTATATGGCAGCTATTGCTATTAAAGGAGCAATTTACTCCATGATTAACGGATACAAAGAAGAAGAGGAAGTTGCAATACTTCACAGCTCTTGGTATAAACAACTCAAGGACCAAGGTAAGATATAAAGGTTTACATGTAAAAACGAAGAAGCCTTTAAAAAAGGCTTCTTTATGACATATCAGCCAAAAGTTTCGCAAAATAACGTGATTTAATCTGCTCGCTTGCCATTGCTTGTTTTAAGGGTGGGAGTTTCAATAATACACCTAAGATAGCAGCCATGGCACGGTGGCTCCAAAGGGCTTGGTTATCAAAAATTAAATTTTGAAGCTTTCCTCGTTCAATTGCCATCATGACCGTTTTATGGGCAGAATTAATGGGTGTAAGAATGCGCTGTGCACGCTGTTTAAGGCTAATGACTTTATCTTTACACACACTCGCACATACACCACATCCCAAACAACGCTCCTCATCAACAATAGCTTTGAGTCTTTTAGGCTTATGGGCATCATTGGCTGAGACAATAGCAATTGCTTCGACAGGACACGCTTGTGCGCATTTGGTACATCCACTGCACGCACTTTCATCAATGTTCGGTAAAAAGGAGGTCGTAGCAACAGGTGTTAAGAAGGCAAAACGTCTGGCGGCTGTTAGTGCTTCACAGCAACATCCACAGCAATTGCAAATAAATGTGACTCCTTCTTGGGCATTTTCACCCAGTTGAACCAAACGGTGTTCTCTTGCTTGTTCAAGAAGTTCCAAGCCTTCCGTTTTTTCTACGAGTCTTGTGTAGCCGTGTTTGGAGAGTGAATGAGCCGTGGAGCCAAAAGTCATACAAATATCCATTGGTGCATCACACGCTTCACCAAGATGCGCTTTCTTATGCCTGCAATAGCACATTCCAACACCCATATAGTGTGAAGTTTCAATCACATGAGAAGCGCGTTCATAATCAAGGACATGGATACTGTTTTCATGACTCAGCACAGATTCATTGACAAAGGTACGCCCCATTTTTGTCTCACCAGTAAAAAGGGATTTGATAAAATCTTCTTCAACGTTTAAGTATTGATTGAAAAGCTCAGAAAGAATCTTTTGATCAACGTGTCCGCCTGTGCGCATTAAACTAAATTCAAAGAAGCCTGCCATAGGTGGTGGCAAAACATACGTAGAAGTTCCATCATTGTCAATATCAATCAACAATGCTTTTGAGCAGAGCTCATCCAATCGTTTTTGTGCTTCTAGAAGCGATATTTTCCAATTGGATGCAGCCGTTTTAACATCAAAAGGTGTGATGGGCAGTAATGAAACCTGTTCAGCTTCTTGTGGTGTAAAAAGAAGGCTTAAAATTTTATAGAGCGTTTGTGAGGGTGGGGCACCTAAAGGAAAACGGTTGATGCGATCAATCAGATGCGTATACCCTTCGCGAGACGTTAAATGTGACATGAGACAGCTCCTTAACGTATCAGATAAAAATGAAAGATTACTGTTTAAATAAAATACTTCCTAATCGTATCATATTTGAGCCACAAGCAATAGCAAGTTCAAAATCGCCACTCATACCCATAGAACAATATTTTGCACCTTGATTGTGTAAAGATTCAAAGATTTTATGGGTTGTTTCAAAGCTTTTTTGAATGATATGTTGATCTTCACAATGCGCACCAATACTCATGACGCCTTTAAGGTGAAGGTTTTTACATGTAAAAGCAATTTGTTCGTATACTTCTTGTGCTATTTCTGGCAGAACACCTGCTTTTTGCTCTTCATAGGCGCTGTTAATTTGCAGTAAAACATTCATTGTTTTACCTTTAACCGAAAGTCGCTTATCCATCTCTTGTGCCAATTCCAAGGAGCTTAATGAGTGCATTAACGAAGGTTGAAGGTCAATGAGTTGATTGATTTTATTCGTTTGTAATCGTCCTATAAAATGCCATTCCAAAGGTAAATAAGCCAATGCATTGACTTTATCGCTCATATCTTGGATTTTATTTTCGCCAAAACAACGTTGTCCTATGTTATACATCTCTTCAATCATATGAGGTGTCGCGCTTTTGCTTGCCGCTACAATTTTGACGATGTGATGACCACTCACGTTTAAACGTGCTTTTTCAATACGTGTTAAGATTTCATCAAAGATGACTTCGTATGGTTTAGTTTCCATTGGTTAGCCTGTATATGTCATTAAAAAGAGAAAGGGCCATTAAGCTAAGAAGCAATGCCCATCCTGCCATTGTAAGTGCCGTAAGAACTTTTTCACTGGGTGCTTTTTTGGTAATCATTTCATAGAGATTAAACATAATGTGTCCACCATCAAGTGCGGGTATGGGCAGTAAATTTAAAACACCAAGATTGACTGAAATAAGTGCTGTTAAACCAAAAAGGGCAACAAGGCCAGCGGCACTTGCTTCTGAAGTTACTTGCACAATGGAAATAATACCACCCAACTCTTTGGGCGAAACGACACCTTCAATCAGTTTTTGAAGGCTTGTTACAATCATGGTTGTTGATTTATGTGTTTGATCCCACGCAAAGTTTAAAAGTTCATCGGCACCGTAAACAACATTGATGGTTTTACCACTAGGAGCTATGCCGATCATCTTTTTATGTTTCGTTTCACCAAACATGTTTTTGTATTCACTAATCTTGGGCGTCAGGGTCAGTGTTGTAACCAATCCACTGCGTTCAACTTTGACATAAAGCGTACCTTCGCTTTTTTGGATGAGCGTACTAATGTCTTCCCACGCATTAATCAGTGTATCATTAATCATAACAATATGGTCGTTGGGTTGAATGCCTGCTTGAAAGGCTGGTGAATTTTCACTAATTTTCCCGACGATAGGCGCAAATTTGGTAACACCCATCATCCCTATGGCAATAAACAATAAAAAAGCAAGTAAAAAATTGGCAAAGGGACCAGCAAAAAGAATGATAATACGTTGCCAAGGCTTTTTAACGGTATAACTGTCGCTATCATAACTGATTTTTGTTGGGTCGCGGTCATCTTGACCTTTCATTTGCACGTATCCACCCAGTGGAATAAGGCTTAAACAATACTCCGTATTTCCAACAACTTTAGAGAGAACTTTTTTCCCAAAACCAATGCTAAATACTTCAACCCTGACACCAAAAAAACGTGCAGCGAGGAAATGCCCTAGTTCATGAAAAAAAATAAGAAAAGAGAGAACGAGAATGGAAGTAAGTGTACCCATTTATTTCGTCTCTTTTTGTGTATATCCGATGATATATTCATACCCAGAATACATGGTCAAAGCAACAGCTGCCCATAAAAGAAGGTCTGCAAATGGCCAATTCATCATTAAAAAACCGATAGCAATCATCTGAAGCACCGTTTTGACTTTGCCAGCCATGGAAGCGGCAATATTTTTTCCTTCACCTATAGCAGCTACGCGAAGACCCGTGATGAAAAACTCACGTGTTAAAATCAAATAAATTGCCCATGGATTTGCTCTATCTAAAATCATAAGACCAAGAAAAGCAGCTAATGTGAGCATCTTATCGGCAAGTGGGTCTAGAATTGCTCCTAATTGGGTTTTTTGATTCCAATTACGAGCAATATAACCATCAAAAAAATCTGTTGCACTGGCTATGACAAAAATAAGTGCCGCAAAATAATCCAGCCATGAGGTATGTATACCTTCAAAAAAAGGCAAATTGCGATTGACCAATAGGACAAACATCAAAGGAGCCAGTCCTATGCGCATACTCGCAAGCAAATTCGGTAAATTCATCATTTAAACGTAGTACCGCCATCAATAATAAGGGTATGTCCTGTAATCCATGATGCTTTCTCCGAGCAAAGGAAAAGACAAGCCCCCGCTAAATCTTGTGGTTGTCCCATACGATTTAATGGAGAAAGATGCGCCGTTTTATCGCGAACTTCTTCATAATTTGTAAAGGCACGCAATGCATCGGTTTCAATCGGTCCACCACTAACAACATTAACACGAATTCCCATCGCACCAAGCTCAGCCGCGGCATAGCGTACCATAGCTTCTACTGCCGCTTTTGCTGTGCCATGACCTGCATAGTTTTCAATATAGACTAAATTGCCAGTCGAAGAGAGTGAGATGATGCTTCCACCACCCACTTTTTCCATTCGCTTGGCTGCTTCTTGCGCACCTACGACAAAAGCATTAACGGTTGCAGTAAAGATATTGTTAATACCTTTTGGTTTCAGTTTCATAAACTTTGTGTAGCCACCCACAACAGGGCGACCAGAAATAATTGCATTCGAAATGAAAAAATCAACTCGATCAAAGTCTTTATCAATTTCTAAAAAAAGATCTTTATAGGTTTCTGGCTCTAAAATGTTTAAAGGATATGCTTTCGCTTTAATCCCATAAGTTTTTTCTAAATCTTTGACTTGTTCTATGGCTAATTCTTCATTAGAGTTGTAAGTAAATGCAACATTTACTCCCTCTTTTGCAAATTCATACACGATAGCTTTACCGATACCTCTAGTACCTCCGCTAATGACGAGTGTCTTTCCTTTCATTAAAATCCTTTAATCGTATATTTTTTAAGCGTATTTTCGATGCGTTTCATATTTTCATTACTTGGGGCACACAGTGGTAAACGATATTCTAATGTTTCAAGGAGACCTGCAATATACATAGCCGCTTTAATTGGAATAGGATTACTTTCACAAAAGAGCGTTTTATTGATTTCATACAAGGAATCATTAATTGCTTTTGCACCATGAAAATCACCTTCAAGTGCCAAATGCGTTAATTCTGAAATTTGATCCGGTAAAATATTGGATGTAACAGATATAACACCTGATCCTCCGTTGGAGAGAATAGGGTAGTTAATCGCATCTTCACCACTAAATACAGCCAATTTTGGTTGATGTGCCAGTAAATCAACACAGCGATCAATAGAACCGGTTGCCTCTTTAACACCAAAAATATTAGGGCACGCATCAAAAAGTCTAAAAATAGTATCCGGAAGTAAATCACACCCTGTACGACCAGGTACATTGTATAAAAGTACAGGAATATCAACAGAATTTGCGATGGCTTTATAATGTTGAAAGAGTCCCTCTTGTGTTGGTTTATTATAATATGGCGTAACAGAAAGGATACCGTGTGCACCGTGTGCTTGGGCAAATTTTGCAAGTCCTATGGCTTCATGCGTAGCATTACTTCCTGCGCCCGCGAGTACTTTAACGTTACTGTGCGAACAGACATCGACAGCTATTTCAATACATCGTCGGTGTTCTTCATGGTCTAACGTAGCACTTTCTCCCGTTGTACCGACAGGTACAACGACATCAATGCCATTTTTTATTTGTCTCTCTATCAATTTTGCATAATGAACTTCATCTAATTTACCATTTTTAAATGGTGTAATAAGTGCTGTCATAGCACCTTGTAAAACATGTTGCATCTTAGTTATCCTTTCGTAAAATTACGGTGGTTGATGTGTGTGAAATCAAATATTTATTGACAACGTTGATTATATCCTCTTTTTTTAATGCATTAATGGCATCTTCATAGGTGAGTAAAGGGGAGATGTCCCCCTTGGCATAATAGGAGCCAAATAATGTCGCTAATTCACTTGAGCTCTCTAAATTATGGATAAAATCAGCTTTCGTATTAATCTTAATTTTTTCAATATCTTTATCGCTAATATCGCCTTTTTTGAGACTATCAATGATTTTAAGAATTTCAGCTTCTACGCTTTCGGCTTTGACACCAGGATTACAAACAGCTAAAAATAAGAAAATAGATGGGTCTTTGTTTTCCATCGCGTAGCCATAGATTTGATTGACCATTTTTTTCTCATCCACTAATATGCGTTGCAATTTACTGCTTTTACCACTGCTTAATAGTTCACTTAACGCAGAAAGCGCTACTTGGTCTTTGTTAAGAAAGTTGGGTATTTTATAGGCAATAGCAACCATCTCTACTTCACTCTCTTTTTTAATCATAATGCGCTTTGCACCATCTTGCTGTGGTTCTACTTGATGATGTTGGGCTGGAATGTCGGTTGTATTTTTAATGCTACCAAAGTTTTTTTCAACTTCAGCAAAAACATCTTCTGCTTGAATATCGCCAGCAACAACTACAATAGCATTGGCAGGCTGATAATACTTTGCATGAAAACTACGAATGTCTTCAATAGTCCAATTTTTGATATCGTCTTTAAAACCAATGGGTGTCCAATGGTATGGATGATACGTAAAGGCATTATTGAACAGTCTAAAATAAAGATACCCAATCGGCGAATTATCCGTTCTCCAGAGTCTTTCTTCTAAAACGACATTACGCTCAGGTTGAAATTCTTCGTCACTTAAACGAAGATTTTGCATCAATTCCGCAAAAAGTTCTAATGATTTAGAAAGATTTTTAGAAGAGCTTTTGATATAGTAATGTGTATAATCAAATCCTGTGGAAGCATTATTAACGCCACCAAACCCTTTGACTATTTCATCAAATTCGCCTGATTTTAAGTTTTTAGTGGATTTAAAATTAAGATGTTCTAGCATATGAGCAATACCACTTTTGCCCATAATTTCATTGCCACTACCCACTTTATAAAAAATATCCGTTGTGATAACATCACTTTTATTGTTCATAGGAATCACAACAATTTGGAGTCCATTTGACAATGTCTTGGTGTAGTGTTGTGGAAGTGAATTAGCCATTAATGCTCCTAAACATACTAAAAGTAGTCCTAATAATTTCATTGTATATCATCTCCTGTCGCTTCCAATGAGCTCACTAATATGGCTGAAGCCATCTTTTTCCATACGCTCAATAATTCCTTGGTTAATAGCACGATTCAGTGGCGGTCCTCCAAAAATAAATGAAGTGTATGTTTGTATTAAACTCGCCCCAGCTTTCAATCTTTTGTAGGCTTCATCGGCTGAGTCAATTCCCCCCACTGAGATAAGTGTTGTTTTACCAAAGAATTCTTTAGCAATCTCTTCAAAAAGAGCAGCACTTTTTTCTTTAAGCACTTTGCCGCTGATGCCACCAAAATCTTTTGCATTCGGCAATAAACTGTAATCAATCGTCGTATTGGTTGCAACGATGCCGGCAGCTCCATATTCAAGAGCACATGCACATAAATCTATAGCATCTTTTGTTTGCAAATCGGGTGCAATTTTCAGTAAAACAGGTTTACATGTAATCTCTTTTGCCATAATAAAAAGCTCTTTAATAAACTGCTCATTTTGCAAATCTCTTAGACCGGGTGTATTGGGTGAAGAGATATTAATCACCAAATAATCACTTAAATCTTTAAACCGTTTTATCAGTTTTTCATAATCTTTCAATGCTTCATCGCTGGGCGTAACTTTGTTCTTACCAATATTAGCACCAAGAGGTGTTGCGAAAGGGTAAAGTGCTTCTATTCTTTTAGCAATAACATTCATGCCATCGTTATTAAAACCCATGGCATTTTGAATCGATTCTTCTTTAGGAAAACGAAAGCATCTTGGTTTTGGATTGCCACTTTGGGGAAGCGGAGTCATCGTGCCATATTCAATATAACCATATCCAAGAGCCGTGAGCATTTTAATCATAGTACCATTTTTATCAAAACCTGCGCCAAGACCCAAAGGATTTAAAAATGTACGACCAAAGAGCTGTTGTTCAAGACGTTTATCATGAACAAAAAAACGTTTCGCAAGAATAGACAGAATAAAAGGAGCGTATTGTGCACCATTTTTGAAAAAAAACTCAGCCATATGGTGAGCCGTTTCCGGAGAAAAGTTAAACATCAATTTTTTCATCGTGCTATAATCAAACATCTTCTATTCCCTTTAAAATATAAAGTACGCGATTATACCCCATGTAAGATAAAAGATGGTTGATTGTAGGCACTTTTAATGTTGTAAGCCTTTAAGATGTCTATATTCTTCTGAGTGAGCAAGTAACTCTTCATCACTTCCAATTGCAGAAATTTTACCATGCTTTAACAGTGCAATTTTATCGGCTTTTTTGATAGTAGAGAGTCTGTGTGCAATCACAAACGTGATTTTATCTTGGATAAGATGTTCGATGGCTTCAGTGATTTTTTGCTCGCTGTGTGAGTCCAGTGCTGATGTGGCTTCATCTAAAATGAGAACTTTTGGATTTGTATAAATCGCTCTAGCAATAGCAATACGTTGGCGTTGCCCGCCTGATAGATTCGTACCAAATTCATCCAAGTGGGTATGAATTCCATGTTCAAGGTTTGCAACAAATTCATAGGCATTTGATTTACGAAGCGCGTCAATGACCCTTTCTTCATCGACCTCTTTACCATAAGCAACGTTAGCAGCAATGGTGTCATGTAAGATATAAACGCGTTGTGTGACCATCGCAATGTTGTTGCGTAAATCATGGATGTCAAATTCACTAATAGAGGTGCCATTGATCAATATATCTCCTGAAGTAGGTGCGTAAAAGCGCATTAAAAGATTCATTAAAGAGCTTTTCCCTCCACCGCTATTTCCTATAAGCGCAATCATTTCACCTGATTTCGCTTCAAAATCAACAGCGTGTAACGCTTGTTTATCACCATAAGATAACGAGACCTCTTTAAACGTAATGCTATCAATAGTGTCAGGTAAAGCACGCGAACCATATTTGATGGTTGGATTTTGGTCTATTAAAAAGAAGATTCGTTCACTTGCAACCAATGCATCTTGCATTTTATTATAAAGGCTAGAAATTCTTTTAATAGGGGTATAGAGCATAAAAAGAGCTGTTAAAAATGAGAAAAAAGCACCAACACTCATGGAACCTTCAATGACTTCTTTACCACCAACTAAGATAACGACGGCAACACCAATGGAGCCTAAGGTTTCCATGACAGGGCTAACAAGTTCATTCACTTTTGTTGATTTCATAGTCAGTCTAAAATAACGTTCATTGTTTTCATGAAAAAGCTTGTGCTCATATTGCTGTGCGTTATTGGCTTGAATAATCTCAATATTGTTAAATATTTCACTCAGTTTTGCTGTAATATCGGAAACTTTTTCTTGAGATTGGCGTGATATTTTTTTCATTTTTCGAGAGAGAATACTCAGTGGATAAATCGCTAAAGGCATAATAATAAGCGCATAAAAAGCCAGTTCGGAACTTTGATAGATAACAACCCCAACCAGCCCAACAATCGTAAAAATTTGACTAAAAAATTCTGGTATCAGATTAGATACGACGGTTCGCACACGCTCAACATCGTTCGTATTACGACTAATAAGTTCACCCGTGCGGTATTCATGAAAAAAGGCGAGATCAAGTTTTAGGAGGTTTTCTAAAATTTTATCTCGAAATCGTTTGATAATATCTTGTCCAATATAAGCCGTAAAATAGGCTTGCGTATACCTTCCACCTTCTTTAAGAGCATAAACGGCAATTATCGCAAAAGGCAACAACTCTAACATATGCTGATCTTTTGCTATAAAGATTTTATCTAAAAGGGGTTTGACAAGATATGCCGAATAAGCGGTTCCTCCACTAGAAAGAGCCATACCAACTACGGCTAAAAGAAAATAGGGAATATAGTCTTTAAAAAAGGGAGCGAAGCGGGACAATACTTCTTTTAATCCATATATTTTCAAAGTAGTTTCTCCCATTGTGTTCCATTTGCCGTATCCATCAGCTGTATCTGTTTACTCTCAAGTATGGAGCGAATTTCATCAGCTTTTGCAAAATCTTTTGCTTTTTTAGCGGTTGTTCGTTCTTCAATCAGACTTTCAATCTCTTGTTTTTCTTGCTCATCAATTCCTAATTGAAAATAAGCATAAGGGTTATACAAACCAATACCTAAAAGAGTTTCTATCCAAATCAGATTGGCATGTACCGTTGCTTTAAGTGCTTTGTCTTTTGGATTGGTATCTAATGTTTCATTGGCAGTGGATATCATCTCATCTAATACAGCCAGTGCTTTGGATATATTAAGATCATCACTCAGCGCCTCAAGCATCACTGTTTTAAAGCTTTCCAAAACCGTACTTGGTGTGCTTTCAAAAACTCTCTTTTTCAGTCGGTACAGTTTATCCAGTCTCTTTTTTGTATTAAGAAGGTCTTCTTCCGCAAAATTGAAATTGGCGCGATAATGTGTGGCTAAAAGATAAAATCTCAGTACTTCACCACTGTAAATAGCCAGTGCATCTTTAAGAAAAAAGCTATTTCCTAAAGACTTACTCATTTTTTCGCCGCTAATGGTGACAAAGCCATTGTGCATCCAGTATTTGGCCAGTTCTTGATTGCTTTTGCATCGGGTTTGAGCTGCTTCGTTTTCATGGTGAGGAAAGAGTAGGTCAGCTCCACCGGCATGGATGTCAATCTGAAAATCACCACTGGATGCAAGATGTTTTTCAATCATAGCAGAACACTCAATATGCCAACCAGGACGCCCGACACCAAAGGGAGCAGGGTAACTGGGTTCATTTGCTTTAGAAAACTTCCACAATGCAAAATCTTTTTGATCTTTTTTTTCTTCTTTTTGCTCCACTCTTGCTTGTGTCGCATCTTCTTCAATAAGACGATGACTTAATGAAAGATATTTTTTATCTTTAGATGTATCAAAATAGATACCATCACTTGTTGCGTATGCAACGTGTTTGTCAAGCATTTTTGAGACAAAATCAATAATTTCATTCACCGTTTCAGTTGCTTTAGGTTCAATATCAGCATCGTTTACATGTAAAGCATGCATTTCGTTTTTATAACGACCAATATAAAATGCTGTAATCTCTTCTAAAGATTTTCCGCTCTCTTTCATTTTATTGATAATTTTGTCATCAATATCCGTGAAATTTTTTACAAAAGTTACCTTATATCCAAGCGCTATTAAGACACGACGCAAAAGGTCAAAAGCAATAGCACTTCTAGCATGTCCCAAATGTGCATCATCATAAACAGTAGGACCACAAACATAGATTTTAACCTCATGAGGCTTAATGGGTATGAATGGAACTTTTTTTCTCTCTACTGAATCAAAAATAAACATGTATAAAATCCTTTAAAAGACTAAGCAAAAGCGCTTCGCACGCCAAAACTATGAATAAAATAAGTAACTTTTTATCGCGAAGTATAGCAAAAAACGTTTTGACACCAAAGGAGCGAATCGTAAAAATAAGCAAGACATACCCTGCTAAAGAGCCAGCAAGGGCTAGCCCCGCAACCCCCATAGGCTTAATCAATGCAAAAGAAAAAAATAAATTTGAAGCCAGCGAATACATCGCAATCATGGCTGCTTCTTTCTGGCGCATCCCTGCATATAGCCACAACGAAAAAAGTTTAGATAGCCCAAAAGGAATGAGGCCTAGCATATACATCGAAAGGACAAAAGCTGTTGTTTGCGTATCTTCTGTTGAAAAAGAGCCACGCTCAAATAAAAGTTTGACAATCTCGTGACTGAGCATATACCCGCCAAGTGTTGATGTTGTCAGTAAAAATGCCAGAATCCAAAACCCTTGCGAGAGCATTTTTGTTGCCGCTGTCTCATCATTTGCTTTTAATAAGCGTGTAATTTTTGGGAAAATACCTGTGGTAAGAGCAATCGCAAAAAGGGCTAATGGCAGTTGAAAAATACGATTGCCATAATAGAGGTAGCTAATACTACCCGTGACTAAAAAACTAGCCAAGGTTGTATCAACGAAAGAGACAATTTGAGGTGTCGAATTTCCGATGATGGAGTGCCAAAATGAACGATCAAAGTTTTTTTGTGTTTTTTTCAATTCGTCGTCATTGCGTTTTCTATATGCAAATCCTAGTACAAATAATTTACATAAACGTTCTTTTTTTAAGGCAATAAGATGCGCAATAACCTGAAGAAGTCCACCAACTAAAACACCATAACTGAGGGCATATACAATGGTTTTTCTATCCCAATGTTGAAATAAAAGCAAGGCAGTAATCATCCCAATGTTTAAAAGAGCGGTTGAAAATGCTGTTACCGCAAAACGATGCTTGTATTGGAGCAAAGAGCCAAAGAGTGTTACACAAAAAATCAATGGTAAGTAATAAAAATTAATGGCGACAAAAGGTGCGCATAAAGCAACCGTCTCATCATCAAAACCAAAGGCTATAATCTTAGAAAAAAATTCACTAAAAAGGGTAACCAGTAGCGAAAATATAAGAAGGAAAACAAAAAAACGTATGAAAATTTTATAGGTAAAAAGTGATTTGTGTGAAGTCTTGATAAAACTAGGAATGAAACTTTGTGTAAAAGCACCTTCCGCAAAAATACGTCTAAAAAGATTAGGAAATTTAAAGGCAACAAAAAAAATATCACTATAAATATTGGCACCTAAAATGGATGCACTTAACATATCTCGGATGAAACCAAAAATTCTTGAAACCAATGTTCCAATACTGTTTGTGAAAAAGGATTTAATAAGCATTTGGTATATTATCAAAAAATCGTTTAAACAATATTTTTATCTTTATTTGGGTAAGATTATGACAACACTTATCCTAAATTTAGCCGATATAGATTTACTAAAGACAGCAATTAAATTATTAACATTATGAGGATGAACATTGGGACTATTTGATAAAATCAAAGGATCAAGCACAGAAGATAAATTGCTTCACGAGAGCGAAACATCTGAGTTCAAACCCATCATCATCGATACCATTAACGTTATTAAAGAACTCAAAAACGTAGCGATAGCAAATCATATTAAGCCTACAGAGCTCTCTTTTAAATTGTTGAAAACAACAACATTTTACAGTGACGAGAAAAGTGAAAATAATGAGATGAGCGATGAAGAGATGAAACTCTTTGTTGATGATAATTATCTTTTAAATCCAAATCTCAAATTTTCTCAACATTACCGTGTTGAAATTTATAAAACAACGGATGAAGTTGAAGAAGTCATTCTACCCGATATCTCATTAAGTGGCAACAAAAATCTCACAAAAATCATCGCGACAATTTCCAAAAGCCATGACGTCAAATATTCATCAAAACTCGAAGAAAAGATTATTGAAGATATTCAAATTAAAAAAATAAAAGCGGGTATTCTCGTTGGTATTCGTGATCAAAATATGCATAAAGAAGTCAAACGCATTGTTGCGAATATTCGAGTTAATGGCTTCTTAGATCAAAATGTCTCTTTTGTGGTATGCCAGGGTGTAGATGAACAACCTTCAATCAATGATGACCTTATCTTTCATTATAAGAAAAAAGTAGAAACAAAAAGTACCGACGGGAAAGTTGATTATGCCAAAAGGGGCTTTGTTTTAGCGGTTGAAAAAGATGAATGTATCATTGAATATATCAAACCGCAGATGGGTACACCTGGTCGTAACTGTAGAGGTGCTTTTATGCCGGTAAAAGACCCTCGAAAGAGTAATGAAACCAATATTGTTATTTCTCCAAATATTACACGAAAAGAGAGTGAAACCAGTATCAAATACATTGCGAATCGTGGTGGTTATGTCAATTTTGAAAAAGGCAGTTATGACATACAAGAGCAGATGGAAATTAACGAGATTAGTTTTCGCTCCACAGGCTCAATCGATACCAATCTTGATTCAAACATCAAAATCAATATTAAAGAAAAAGATATTTTAAAAGATGCCATTGGTGCAGGAATGAGCGTTGAAACATCGGAAGTTCATGTGCAAGGTAACATCGGTAGTGGTGCTAAAATCAAAGCCAAAGTTGCTGAAATTGGTGGGCAAACGCATCAAAGCGCTTATATCGAAGCCGATAAAATCTTTATAGCCGTGCATCGTGGTGAGGCCAATGGTCAAGATGTCACTATTGATCGCCTCGAGGGTGGCAAGGTTATTGGCGATACCGTACATGTAAAGCAAATGATTGGTGGTGAAATTATCGCTAAAACTGTCAAAATTGATGAATTGATGTCTAACGCTAAAATTACAGCCTCTGAAATTTTGGAAGTGCAAGAGTTAAAGGGTAATAATAACAAGTTTATTATTGATCCAAGCGTTACCAAAGAGTTTAACGAGATGATTGCTTCAATTAATCTCAAAATTGAAAAATTAGAAGAAGAGCTCAAAGCCTATCCAAGACAACTCAGCAGTAAAAAAGAGTTTATTGATAAAAATAAACCTATGGCAGAAATGGTCAAAGAGAAGATTATGGAGTTAAAGCGTAATGGCGTTGAACCACCTGTTACACTTTTTGCAAAAATCAAAGATTTTCAAGAAAAAGTGTTAGATTATAATAATTTTCTACAAACGTTCAAAGATAAGAAAGAAGAACTACAAGAGTATCGCGTTGAATTAAATAAAGTCCAAAATAAAGTCTTTACGGCAAAGATTATCAATCATTCAGCATGGAAAGAATTTAATGAAATACGCTTTAAATTGATTTCGCCTCCAAAAGATATAACGTATAATCCAAAAGAGCGTGAAATTGCACGTGAAATAACGCTAAAAGATATGGGAAATGGAGAGCACAGAGTGATACGTTCTGGCGAGTATAGCAGTAAATGATAGTAGGTATTGAAGGGAAAGTTGTTAAGAAAGAGATTACCTCTGTTTATCTTAAAACAACATCAGGATTAACGTATAAGATTCATGTCTCATTGTTCAGTATTAGCAAAATAATGAGTGACTTTGTAGAATTACATGTAACGCAAATTATTCGTGAAGATCAACATAGCTTATATGGATTTGTTGATGAAAATGAGAAAAAAGTCTTTGATACACTTATTAAACTGAATGGAATCGGACCTTCAACTGCACTAGCCGTTTGCTCAACATTGAGTCCTGATGATTTTTCACAAGCGTTACTGCAACAAAATGTACATGCTTTTCAAAAAGTTCCTGGCATTGGACCTAAAAGTGCAAAACGTATTTTAGTGGAACTTAGCGATTTCTCATTGCAATTAAACAGTGATGAAAACAGTAACGCAAGTATTCTTGAAGCGACTATGGCGTTAGAGAGTTTAGGCTTTAAAAAAGAGATGATTAAAAAAGTGCTAAGTACGGTACAAGGTACTGATACGCAAACGCTTATCAAAGAAGCTTTACGCAAACTTAGTTAATATAAAAGGAAAAAAATGACCATTGCCGTTTTATTTGGCGCACATAGTTTTGAACATGAAATCAGCATCGTAAGTGCTATTGCTTTAAAAAAAGTTCTTCCACAGAGCACATTAGTTTATATTTTTTGTGACTATTATCGTAATTTCTATCTGATTCCGACCAACGACATTACCTCCAAACGTTTTAGCAGTGGTGCTTATAAAAAAGATAAAGCACTTTTTCTTAAACAAGGAGGCTTTTTTGCTAAAAAAATGCTTGGTGAAGAGAAAATTGAATTTGATGTGATGATTAATTTGGTTCATGGTATGGATGGAGAAGATGGTAAATTAAGCTCAATGCTTGATTTCTTTGGAGTTCCTTATATTGGCCCTCGCACAGAAGGGTGTTGTATGAGTTACAATAAACTTTTTACAAAATTCTTAGCGCAAGAAGTAGGGGTGAATGTACTTGATTATCAAGTATTTTCAAAAAATGACGCTTTATCGTCTATTCGTATTCCTTATCCTTTTATCATAAAACCATTACGATTAGGAAGTTCTATTGGTATAGGTATTGTCAAAGAGGCAAAAGAGTTGGCATATGCACTTGATGTCGCTTTTGAATTTGATGATGCTGTTTTGATTGAACCGTTTATCTGTGGTGTGAAAGAGTATAACCTTGCAGGATGCAAAACAGACCATTTTATATTTTCAATTATTGAAGAGCCTCAAAAAGAAGAATTTTTAGATTTTGATAAAAAATATCTTGATTTTTCACGCACTAAGCGTGTCAATGAAGCGAGTATCAGTAATGAATTAGAAGATAGCATTCGAGACTCTTTTCGAAAACTGTATGATCCACTGTTTTGCGGAGCTTTAATTCGTTGTGATTTTTTTGTCATTGATTATAAAGTGTATCTTAATGAAATAAACCCTATTCCTGGCAGTATGGCAAATTATCTTTTTGATGATTTTGAAACCATTATTCACTCTTTAAGCCAATGGTTACCAAATGACATACAAATGCCAAAAGAGTACCGCTATATCAATTCAATCCAAGCTGCTAAAGGTAAGTAAAAGTCTCTTTTATGTAGTATCTTACATAAAATAATGCACAAAGGTTCCCTTATGACCTATGCTAAAGATGAGATTATGACAGCTACCGATATGGTGAGAAATTTTAGCTCTGTACTTGGTAGTCTCACCAAAGGCAAAAGCAAGCGTGTCGTCGTCGTGAAAAATAATCGCTTTGAAGCGGTTATGATTCCGATAGACGAATATGAAAAAATGAGCGAAGCGGTTATTATTTTAGAAAAAATATACGCTAGCACAAAAAAGAAAAGCGATGGCTAAGAAAGAGGTCGTTTTTCACTCAAATGTTTATCATTTAAGTTATGAACTTATCAATCCACACCAGTCTCAAACACTACTCATTCTGCATGGATGGGGAAGTAATAAAGAGATTATGAAGCAAGCTTTTGCAAAAACCTTTCCTCAGTATACGCATTTATATCTTGACTTGCCTGGTTTTGGGCATTCGAGTGTAAATGATGTTATCAATACGGCTATGTATGCCAATATTGTTGAATGTTTTTTAAAAGCATTACATGTAAAACCTTCCATCATCATTGGACATTCGTTTGGAGGCAAGGTAGCGACATTATTGCATCCACCGATGCTTGTTTTACTATCTAGCGCGGGAATTGTGATACCAAAACCCTTAAAAGTACGCGCAAAAATTGCGTTGTTTAAACTCTTTAAACCTTTTTCCCCAAAAAAGTTTTATCGCTTATTTGCCACAAAAGATGTGGAAGGTATGAGTGAAACAATGTATGGCATTTTAAAGTGTGTTGTCGATGAAGACTTTAGTCAATTTTTTGCAAATACAACGGCTAAAACAGTCATTTTTTGGGGGAAAGAGGATAGGGCAACACCTCAAAGTAGCGGTGAAAAAATTCATTCGCTTATCCCTAATAGTCTTTTTTACCCATTAGAAGGTGATCATTTCTTTTTCCTAAAAAATGCACAAAAAATTGAAAAATTGATTTTGGAGTCTATGGATTGAGTACGTATAGGTTGATCGTTACAGGTCGAGTTCAAGGTGTTAATTACCGCAGGTTTGTTGTCGAAGTAGCACAAACATTAGATTACGTTGGCTATGTGTGTAACCTTGAAGATGGAAAGGTTGAAGTGGTTGTGAATGCTCAGTATGAAGAGGATTTCGAGTTTTTTATTAGTAAATTATATGAAGGTTCACTCTTTTCTGATGTACAAGATATTACATATGAGAAAATAGAAACACTGCATTTTGATCGTTTTGAAAAGAGATAGACATGGATAAAATAATATTAGCCATCATCCATTTTGCATTTATTTTAAGCATTGGGTACTACTTTATTACAGCAATGCAGTGGTATAGCTACCGTTTGGAACGCGTTATTTTTCATTTCAATCGCTACGATTGGCATGGTTACTTTTTTATCATACCCGTGGTTGGTTATTATGTATTAGACGGTGTTGTGCTGTATGGCTTTGTCGCTGTTTATATCGCTTCACTACTCTTTTGGACTCGTAAAATTGATAAAAAATTGGTTTTTACTGCTCGTGTAAAACGTTTTTTCCTCTTTCTTATTCTTGTGTCATTATTTACAGACCTCTTGTGTTTGAGCTGGATTCATTGTTTAAAATTTGGCGTTGTTATTCCTTTAATCATGGCGCATCTCATGAGTATTGCCTATGAAAAGATTCTATTTAATGGTTTCAAGAAAGAAGCTTCTGCTAAACTGATGCGACAACCATCCCTTAAAGTCGTGGCAATCACAGCAAGTTATGGGAAAACAAGTATTAAAAATTTTCTTGCACAAATCTTATCTTCTGAGCTTACTGTCTACAAAACGCCCCGTAGCGTAAATACGCTTGGGGGTATTATAAAAGACATTAATGAATCCCTACCTGAGCCTTGTGACGTTTATATCGTCGAAGCAGGTGCCCGTTTAAAAGGAGACATTGATGAAATCGCTCGCTTTGTCAATCCACATATTGCTGTTGTCGGCTCCATTGGTGAACAGCATATTGAATACTTTAAAACACTTGAAAATATTCGTAATACCAAAATGGAAATCATTCATTCATCACGTTTAACAAAAGCATTTATTCATGAAAGTGCTCGTATCCAACCAACCGATACCGTTGTTTCTTTTGGTTCTGAGATTACACATGTTGAAGCTACTTTGGATGGATTAGCGTTTGATATGCTCATTGATGGGAAGCAAGAGCATTTTACATGTAATCTTTTGGGCGCATTTAATACAATCAATATAGCAGCTGCCATTCATGTCGCCAAAGAGCTTGGCGTTTCGGTAGAAAGTATTAAACGAAATGTTTTGAACTTAAAAAGTGTCGAGCATCGCTTGCAAAAAATCGAAGCTGGCGGAAAGTTGATTATTGATGATAGTTTTAACGGTAATTTAGAAGGCATGATAAGCTCTTATGAATTGATAGACACCTATCAGGGACGTAAAGTTATTATAACACCGGGTATTGTTGAGAGCACAGAAGAGGCAAATACAGCACTTGCACAAAAAATTGATGCTATTTTTGATTTAGTCATCCTTACCAGTAAAGCCAATATAAAAGTCTTAGACGAACATATCCACCGTGCTGAGAAAATTATTTTATCCGATAAAACAAAACTCCAAGAAACATTGGCCTTACATACAAAAGCAGGGGATGTGATACTTTTTTCTAACGATGCACCTAGTTTTATTTAAAAGAAAATAAAAAAAATATTTTGTTATATGTTTATTAGATCGTTATTATATTATTTTGGAAAATGAGTTGAGAGACATACATAAAGGAGAGAGATGAAAACGAAAAGTTTATATATCTCATCGCTTGAACCAGCAGCGGGCAGTTTGATTGTAGCGATGGGAATTATGGAACTGTTAAAAGGACGTCTTGGGAAAGTTGCTTTTTTCAAACCAGTCATTTTAGATGGCAAACAAATTGATAAAGATATCGATTTCATGCTTGAACATTATGCATTGGGCATGGAAGCCAAAGATATGTACGGTTATACCGTGCACGAAGTTGAAAGCTTAATTGCTGAAAACAAATATAATGAAGTCCTTGAAAATCTCATTGATAAGATTAAAATCTTGGAAAGTCAGTATGACTTTGTACTGATTGAAGGATTGAGTCAATCAAATTTTTCTCAAACCCTTGATTTTGATATTAACCTATCCATTGCAAAGAACCTCAGTAGCCCTTTTATTAGTGTTCTAAAAGGTAAAAATAAAAGTGTTAAAGAAGTAGTGGATGAAATTCATATTGAAGCAGAAGCCATCAAAGTTGCTGGATGTAAGCATTTTGCAACCTTTGTCAATCGCCTTGGAGCTAGTGAAACTGAAACACTTAAATTGTTGATTCAAAATGAGACGTACCAACTAGCACCATTGTATTTTTTACCTGAAGTGCCAGAACTAGATACGCCAACGGTTGCTGAAATCAAGCAAAAGTTGGGCTGTATGCATATTTATGGCGAAGAAAAAGACTTAAGACGCGTTGTAAAGCAAAGTAAGATTGCGGCAATGAAACTTGACAACTTTTTAGAATATATCGAAGACGGTGATTTAATTATTACATCAGGCGATAGGTCGGATATCATTGTCGGTTGTTTAAGCACAGCTTTTTCAAACAATTATCCTAATATCTCCGGTATTTTATTAACGGCTGGAATGATGCCTCATAAATCGATTAATAAACTTGTTGCGGGATTTAAAGACCTTTCTATTCCTATTTTAAGCGTAGATGACGGCACATTTACCACTGCCGTTAATGTTGCAAACGTACCTGCTACGATTACACCGCAAAGTGTCAGAAAAATTGCACTCGCTATGGGACTTTTTACCTCGAATGTTGATATTGAAGAGATAGAAAAATGCATTGATACAGAATCTTCAGCGAGTTCAATTACACCTATTATGTTTGAATATGCTTTATTTGAACGTGCACGAAGAGATCGCAAAAAAATCGTCCTTCCAGAAAGCAATGATGAGCGCATTTTGCGTGCAACAGAGATTTTGTTGCGTCGCGATGTTGCTGATATTATTCTTTTGGGTGTCGAAGAAGATGTACGCCAAAAAAGCGCATCTTTGGGACTTGATATTAGCAAAGCAACGATTATTGACCCATTGACATCTCCTCTCATGGAAGAGTTTGTAACATCCTTCTATGAAATGCGTAAAGCAAAAGGTTTAGCCTTAGATGTGGCTCGCGATAGTATGATGATGAAAAACTATTTTGGTACGATGATGGTTTATCTAGGATACGCTGATGGTATGGTTTCTGGCGCAATTCACACAACGCAAGAGACAATTCGCCCAGCACTTCAAATTATTAAAACGAAACCGGGGATTTCTATCGTATCAAGCCTCTTTTTTATGTGCTTAGATACACGTGTATTGGTTTATGGAGATTGTGCCGTTAATCAAGACCCAAATGCGGAAGAATTAGCACAAATAGCGATTTCATCAGCCGATACAGCAAAAATGTTTGGTATTGAACCTCGCATTGCAATGTTATCATACTCAACAGGCGATTCAGGCAAAGGTGAAGAGGTAGAAAAAGTTCGACTCGCAACTAAAATTGTTAAAGAGAGTCGTCCTGATCTTTTGGTTGAAGGTCCTATTCAATACGATGCTGCCATTGACCCAATTGTTGCTAAGACGAAACTTCCAAACAGTCAAGTGGCAGGACAAGCGACTATTTTCATCTTCCCGGATTTAAATACGGGTAACAATACCTATAAAGCCGTCCAAAGAAGTTCGGGTGCCGTAGCAATAGGTCCTGTTTTGCAAGGACTTAGAAAACCTGTTAATGATTTAAGCCGTGGATGTTTGGTTCCTGATATCGTCAATACGGTTGCTATTACTGCTATTCAAGCACAAACCAATGATGGAGCAAATAAGTGAAAATCTTAGTTTTAAATGCAGGTAGTTCATCGGTAAAATACCAATTAATCAATATGGAAAGCTATTCGGTTATGGCAAGTGGTCTTATTGAGCAAATTGGAGAGAGTTCCTCAGCCGCTCGCATTAAGTACGTCGATAAAGAGGGTTCTGAGCAAAAAATTGAGCATCAGCTTCCCATCCCAAATCACGAAGTTGCTTTAAAACTTATGAGTGCACTTTTAATTGAATCCAATGTCATTCATGACCTCAATGAACTCGATGGAATAGGGCATCGTGTCGTGCAAGGCGGTTCATCGTTTTTTGAACCTGTGTTGGTGAATGAATGGGTAACATCTGAAATTGAACGATTAATTCCATTGGCACCTTTGCATAATCCAGGTCATTTAGCTGGAATCAAAGTCTCATTAGAACAAAGCCCGAGTGTACCTCAAGTGGTTGTCTTTGATACGGCTTTTCATTCTACTATGCCTCCACATGCCTACATGTACGCTATTCCTTATAAACACTATACGGAGCTTAAGATTAGGCGTTATGGGTTTCACGGTACGTCGCACAGCTTTGTATCGAAAGAGGCAGCAAAATATCTTGGTAAAAAACTTGACCAATTAAATGCCATTACACTCCACCTCGGGAATGGTGCTAGTGTTACCGCTATTCGTAATGGACAAAGTGTTGATACTTCCATGGGATTAACTCCGTTAGAAGGATTAATGATGGGTACCCGTAGTGGCGATATTGACCCTGCTGTCCTCTTTTACCTCTCTCGAAAAAAAGGTCTTGGTATCGAAGAGCTTGATACCATGCTCAATAAAGAGAGCGGATTAAAAGGTATTTGTGGTAGCAATGATATGCGTGCTGTTAAAAAAATGGCAGATGAAGGTAATGAACAAGCTCAATTGGCACTTGATATGTTCAGTTATCGCATTAAAAAGTATATCGGCGCATATAGTGCAGCTTTGGGCCGTGTGGATTGTATCGTTTTTACAGGAGGTATTGGTGAAAATGACAGTGATATGCGCTTAAAAAGTTGTAGTGATCTTTCTAATTTTGGTATTGAAATTGATCCAACACTCAATAATCGACGCTCAACACGTACGCTCCAAATTAGTACGCAAGAAAGCCCTGTTAAAGTTCTTGTCATTCCAACCAATGAAGAGTTAGAAATCGCGCTTCAAACACAAGAAATTATTCAATCACGTTAATTTATTATTTACATGTAGAGAAAATTCTCTACATGTAAATTAAACTAAAAGTTCTTTCGCAATCATATTAATGCGTTTTCCATCAGCAACACCGGCACACTCAGCAAGGACTAATGGCATAATTTTCCCAATTTCTTTAAGTGAAGTAGCACCTGTGGCACGAATATGTTTTTGAATAATTATTTTTAGTTCATCATCACTGAGTTGTTGTGGTAAATAAGTTTTGAGTAAAGTAGCTTCTGCCACCTCTTTTTTGTATAAATCATCTCGTTGTGCTTCTTTAAATGCTGAGGCAGCATCTTCGCGCTGTTTAAGGGATTTTTGAATAATTTTAATAATATCATCATCACTCAGTTCTTTACGTTCATCGACTTCGATTTGTTTAAGAGCACTCATTAAAAAGCGAATGGCATCGCGTTTAAATGTATCTTTGTTTTTCATGGCATCTTTGAGATCATCTTGAAGTTTTATTTTTAGTTGAGACATCTTTTTCCTTTAAAATTGGCGTTGCTTTACTTTAGAGGTTTGTATTTTATAGTATAATAGTGAAAAATAGAATAAAACGGAGCGATATGAAAATTCTTCTATACGGTCTTGCAACTACTCTTTTTTTGGCAGGTTGTTCTGTACACCCCGCTGATCCAAAGATTAGTATGAAAGCCCCGGTGTATGTAGATGAAACACCTTCACGCGTTAGCGAAAACATAACATCGAATCCTGGTAGTATTTTTGGGCAAGGTGATAATCCATTATTTGCCGACCTTAAAGCTATGCATATTAATGATGTTGTAACGGTTACAATAACTGAGAAAACAGCACAGACATCTTCAGGGAAAAAAGCATTATCGAAAGATAACTCAGATAATTTAGGAGCAGGCATTACAACAGCCGCTGGTGGAGGTGTTATGGGCAGTGTTTCAAATCAAATTAACAAACTTGGTAATATTGGTTTTACAACAACTTCTAATAATACATTTACAGGGACTGGTAGTAATACACGCAATGAAAGTTTTTCAACCACTATTTCTGCTCGCATTATTAAAATTTTAAATAATGGTAATTATTTTATTGAAGGAAGTAGAGAACTTCTTATTAACGGAGAAAAACAAATCATCCAAGTCAGTGGTGTCATAAGACCTTACGATATTGACCAATACAATAATATTGATTCAAAATACATTGCTGATGCTAAGATACTCTATAAAACTGAAGGTGATATTGATCAGACAACCACGAAGCCATGGGGTTCCAAATTTATGGAAACTATTTGGCCATTTTAATACTATAAGGAAATTTTTTGCAAACACTTAACCCTCCTAAATTTATAGAGAGAGATAAAATTTTTAAAGCGAAAGATATCATTGTTGCCCTCAAATACTTTGGTGCAAGTTTTGATAAGCTAAAAACAAATACGCCCAATCGTGCAAGAGCGATTGTCCTTGGCTATAAAGCATGGCGTTTAGGCCTTAATGAAACACAATTACATACTCTTTCCGAACGGAAGATAGACGATAAAGAGATTATTGATATTTTAGGATACAAAGAGAAAAAAAGTATTCGAAAGTGGAGTATTTTTACGAAAGTTAAAGAAGATGATTATCGTATCAAAGTTGAACGCTTATGGTGTAAAAAATTAGGTGCTTTATGTTTAATTATGAATCTTGACCAAAAAGCGTTGATTACATTAGCACAAGAGCGTTTTGCTGAGAACTTGGACTGTACTATCCCTGACGAATTTTAATATTCTCATGATGGATTTGTGTCTTAATACAAATCCATCATGAGCCATTATTTATTTAGTGTTTAACCGCTTTTGCCATATCCCACATTGGCATAAAAATTCCAAGAGCCATCAATAAAACCATACCAGCAATAAAGCCCAAGAGAATAGGTTCTATATAGCTCGCGATATTATCAATGATTTGATTGAAACGAGATTTAAAGTATAAGGTCACCTTCTCAAGCATTTTATCTAAAGTACCACTTTGTTCACCTGCTTGAATCATCTGAATCAACATACCTTCAAACAATTCAGTATCTCGAAACGATTCTGTTAAAGAGATACCCCGCTGTACAGAAACTTTTACTGCAGAAAGTCTTTTTTTTAGAAAAGTATTGTCTAGAGTCAGTAATGCGGTGTCCAGTGCATCTGCAATAGGAATACCTGCTCGAATCAACTCTGTAAAAACAAGGCAAAAGCGACTGAGTGTTGCATAAAAAATAATATCCCCAATCAGATATACTTTAAGAATATAACGATCAAAACCTTTTTTAAACTCTTCATTATTATTAATTAAATATTTAATTAAGACAATAATGCCAATTAATCCCGCTAAAAGATATAACCCATATTCATTAATCATATGTTCCATAAAAAGAAGGATTTTAGTAGGAAGAGGAAGGTCAGCTTTTAATTTTGCAAATATCTCTTTAAATTTTGGCACAACATAAACCATCAAAATAGTAAAGGCTATCGCTATAGCAATTACAACGGTAATAGGATAACGTAGTGCTTTTTTGAATTTTTGCCTATTTTCTTCAATTTCATCAAGAATTTCTGCTAATTTTTCTAGTGATTCGGCCATATTACCCGTGCTTTCACCAAGTTCAACCATAGCAATAGTTACATCACCCACAATATCACGATAGGCCATTAAAGATTGTGTCAAGCTAAGTCCAGAGTTCAGATCATCATTGACACTATTAAAGATTTCTTTGAGTGTTTTATCAACTGTTGCATTGGTAACTTCTTTAACACTATCATGGATAGAAATACCAGCATTGGTCATAACACTTAATTGTCTAATAGCAGCTATTAAGCTAGGCATTTTGACTTTTTTACGGGTAATCGTACCGAGCAGTTGATTTTTTAAAGCACTAAATTGATCTTCTAATGGTGCAGATGTTTCTTTAACGGTTAAAATGACACCAGGGATTTTAATTTTAGCGATAGCGATAGCATCGTGTTTATTGGGAGATTTAATAACAGTCTTAGTTTTTTGCCCTTTAAAAAGATAATTCACTTCATAATATTTCATCCTTTGGCCACCCTTACTATTTCATCGAGAGTTGTTATTCCATTGGCTGCTCGTGTTATACCGTCTTGATACATATCAATAAAGCCTTCTACTAAAGCTTGTTCTTTTACCTCATTTTTCGTTGCACCTTGTGCAATCATGCTTGATATCTTTTCGCTAATTACTAAAATTTCTGAAATCATTTCCCTACCTAGATATCCTGTTTGAGCGCATTTCTCACAACCGTTGTTTTTATAAAATTGATATGTCTCAGGGAGCATAGATTTGATTTCATCATAAGCTGTTTTGGGTAAAGTATATTTCGTTTTACAGTAAGGGCATAATTTCCGTACCAATCGTTGCGCCTCAATAGCGATGAGTGAACCACTCATTAAATAAGGTTCAATTCCCATATCAACGACTCTGGTGACTGCGCTAATGGCATCATTGGTGTGTAACGTTGAGAAAACAAGGTGGCCTGTAAGTGCCGCTTGTACGGCAATTCGAAGTGTTTCTGTATCACGAATCTCACCAATCATGATAATATCTGGATCTTGTCTTAAAATAGAGCGAAGCGCAGATGCAAATGTCAAATTTGCTTTCTCATTAACCTGTACTTGTTGTGTCAAAGTCAGTTGGTATTCAACAGGATCTTCAACTGTGATAATTTTACTTTGAACGCTTTTAATAGCATTGAGAGCAGCATAGAGTGTTGTCGTTTTACCGCTACCGGTTGGACCCGTAACCAAAATAATGCCATAGGGGGAACGCATTGCTTGTGCAAATTTAACATAATTTTTAGGATGCATTCCTAGATCTTCAATTTTAATCATCACTTTAGACTTATCTAAAATACGAATAACTATTGATTCACCGTTAATTGTAGGAAGTGCAGAAATCCTAAAATCATATTCGCGGCCCAAAATTGTAGCTGAAAAGCGTCCATCTTGTGGTTTTCTTTTCTCGGCAATATCCATATTAGAAAGCAATTTCATACGTGATGCTAAAGGAGGGTAGATATCTTTATCAAAAATGAACGTCTCTGTCAGCATACCGTCAATTCTACTTCGCACAATACAATTGTTTTCTGTTGGTTCAATATGGATATCACTTGCGCGTGCTAAAATAGATGTCTTTAAAATAATTTCAATGAGCTTTAAAATACCAGATGATTCTTGAGGATTTTCAACAGCACTTGAAGTAATTTCTTTACGAATCTCACCAATCAACCCTTTGATACTCTCACTCAATTCCATTTTCACAAGGTATTTTTCAATTTGAGAGGGATCAGCGATAATCACTTTGAGTAATTTACGAGGGAAAATTCTCTGCACACCTTCTTGTGCATTAATATCTAATGGGTCTCGTAAAGCAACATAGATATTAATTTCATCTTCACGAACAGGCAAGGCTCTAAATTTTTTGAGTTGCGCAAAAGGGAGTTTTGAGGCTAGTCGATAATCAATATCAATCGAATCTAAATCTAAATATTCATAATTTAAATTTTTAGCCAATGCTTGTAAAAATTTTTCACTATCAATTGCAAAGTTAGTGTTTACATCTTCAAGACTCAATACCCCTTTTTTGAAAAATTCAATTACAAGGATAAGAAGGTCTTCTTTAGTAAAAAAATTATTTTCAAGAAGAATTTCTCCAAATACTTTTTGAGTATTTTGTTTAATTTCTTCTTTTATCCTCGTAGCCGTATTTTCATCAATAATACGGTTATGAATCAAATATGCTAAAATTGTTGTTGTTATCTCGCCCATTATCTGCCAATATTGATAAATTTATATTTATTGTACCATTTCTAATACTAAGAAACCAAATAATCTTTAGTTCATCATTTCACCAACAGTGATTTGATTTAATAAGCTCTCTACAGCGGAAGATTTGTTGTTTTTCAAATAAGCCTTCAGTGCTAAAATAGCGTCATCTTTATGTCCAAGCTTGTACTTGGATTTTGCAAACCAAAGCCAACTTTTTTCATTTCCTGCATCAATATTATTAGCAATCAATGCCCATTTGTTGCTTTCATTATAGTTTTTGTTAAGATAGTATTCTTCTGCTAGCATAAGAGCAAAAACAATATTATGCGTCGAGTCAAATTTCTCTTTGAGATACTGAATAGAATTAATTTCATGTGTTTCTATCTTAATCATACCTTTAGGCTTAATATCGTCAAGAGGCGGTGGTGGAAGTAGAGTACCATCAATTTGATCCTCTTTATTTCTATAAAAAGACTCTTCTTGTGAATTTTCAGATGGCTTTCGCATAAAAAGCTTTGTGGTTGTCTCTTCTTCTTGTATACCTGAAGCTGCTTTTGGTATTTCAGGTGGGGGAGAATACTTTTTGGATACGCTAGATTGTGTAATAGTTGGAAGTTGCAACAATAACGTCTCTTCAGTCTTATTTTCTTCTTTATTGAGAGCAGGTTGTGTCAAATTAACATCAAGTGCCTTGGTTGGCTGAGTTGTAATATTGGTATCGGATACTTGTTTCGTATTCGTAGTAGGTGTCGATATTTCTTGGCGCATAGAAATATTGAAAACTGATTCAATGTGTGGATAAAAATAGTATATAAATATCGATACAATGAGGATAACAAGACCAAAATACACAAAGTGTAATTTTTGTTTCAATCGATATTTAAATAATCGCTTTTCGAGTTCAACAATCTCCGATGTACTAAGCATCAAGCATTCCTAGGCTAATACCGGCCATTTCTAAATATTTTACATGTAATGCATTCGCTTTAATTAAAGAAGGTTTGTTCGTATCGTAGTATTCTAAGATTTCAAATAATTTATACATTAGTTTATTGATTGTTCTTAAATTACCTGATGTCATTTGAGCAATCAATTTGTAATGCTTCTCTTTTAATAGGTTGAGATATTCAAAGCGGTTATGAAAAAGAAGCTTTTTTTCAATATACGTCTTGATTTCATTAAGGGAAGCATTATCAATCTCTATAGTTTCCCAAATACGCGTTTGAAAATAATCTTTTGCTAAGATATCCTCTTTTTCTGTTTTATGAACAGTAAATAAAAATTTAAATAGCCTTGAATCCGCCATAAGACGAATTTTTTCAATAAGATCTGTGGGATAGAGTTGTGCTTCGTCAATTAAAACAGTAATCGTCAATTCTGTCGAAGTAATATGTTTACTAACCACTGCTAAGAATTCATTGTAATTTGAAAACTCAGGTGAAGCTTTTCCAAAAGTATGTTCATACAAAGCTTTAATAAAAACTTTTTCATCAAAAAAAGGACGAGGAAAAAAGATGATTCGTTTTTTTTGCCTCAAATCATTGTAGATTTTTTGAAGTAAAAACGTCTTTCCCGTCCCTGGTTTACCATAAAATAAGATTAATTTTAGTGGTTTATCCAATGTCTGAACTAAACGATCATACGTCATTGCAGACTTATCTAAATTGACATAGTCAAATACTTCTCCATCCACGAAGATGGTTTTTAAATCACTATAGCTGCTATTCATTGATTTTTTGACTATAACCTAAATCTTTAAGTGTTGTTTTGTCTGTACCTTTAGATCCAATAATATGTGGTGTAATCACAAATACTAATTCACTCGTAGCAATCGTATCTGCCGTGTGTTTAAATGCTTCGCCAAGTAGAGGAATGCTACTGAGTAGAGGCACGCTACTATTTTCTTTACCTTTGCTAGAAGCGATGAGACCACCTAGGATGATAGTACTACCATCTTTAACTTTGACAACCGTTGAAAGTTTTTTCTCAGAAGTATCCGGCGCTATTTCTCTAGGGTCAGTCGTGCGCGCTTCATCATCAGAGTATTTAAAATTGCTCACAGATGGGTTAATGCGAAGGATAATTTCATTATCTTCAGAAATTTCAGGCGTTATATTTAAAAGCACCCCGATAAAAATTGAATAATTAGTATACGTTGTTGTGAGTGTTGTTGTCGTTGTTGCCGTATTGGTTGTATCTTCTGGAACACGATAATTAATATTGTCACCTACTGTAATAAGGGCTTGCTGATTATTCATTGTTAAAACTTTTGGACTAGATACAACTCTTGTGTCACCATTAGATGATAAGAAGTCTATTAAGCCAGAGATAGAGAAAACAGCATCATTGACTACTGTTAAATTATTATAATTTTTTGTAATAGCATTGTCATAATACGTTGCAGGTGAATTCGTTGAGTCTGTATGCGTATGTGCAGTTTGTCCTTGATTGCTATTGTTAAAAATAGAACTACTGCTAAAACCCAATGAAAACTTACTCCAATCAACACCTGTCTTATTACTACTGCTAAGAGCAACATTTAGGATAGAAACATCAATCAACACTTGTTTGTGTAACCTATCTTTTAGCATATCAATATAGTCCGAAACGCGATCCAACTGTTTTTTGGTTGCTGTAACAGTAATCATGCCTGCATTTACGTTAATAATGGGTGCTTGTGCTTTATACGTTTCTGCGCCAGTGTTTAACACCGATACAAGCTCATTAGAGATAGTTTTCCAAAAATCAAACGATTCATTTGAAGAGATAATATTTTGACTTAGTGTTGTTGTATTCTTTGTTGTCGTTCCACTCACTTCAGTTGGCGTAGCATCTACTGAAGCGTTAATGACTGCTTTACCTTCGCGGATAGAGGAGATGTAGTCTACTTTAAAGGATTTTGTACTTAAAGCTGAAATTTTTAAAAAGTTTTTGTCATAGGTATAAAAAAGGTCATTATCTTGAATAACAATCTGAAACACTTCATCAAGAGAGAGATTTTTAATGTTAATACCATTCAGATTTTTAGCCAATATTTTTTCAGCTTCTGTATCTTTAACCACGACACTAAAATCGCATACATCAGCGAGCTCCGCAAGAAGTTCACCTCCTGTTGCTTTATTATTCGTTTTAATATTAAACGTTCTATATTCACAACTTTTGCTTTTTTCAGCAGCTAAAACAGGTGAAAGAGCGATAGCTAAAGTCGCTACGAGTAGAATTAAATTATTTGGAAAAGATTTTAACATTGCTCTCATCTTTCGTCCTTATCAAAAGTTCTTTTTTTTCAATTTCATTGCGTAAGATAACACTATCATGTCTAATATTCGTTAATTTATAAGCGCCAACGGTATCTAATCGCTTATACCAAGTCCCATTGATCTTAGCTTTTTGATCAAAAGTAGCTTCAAGAATATAAGAAATTACTTGGTTAGATGCATTGGCATCAGAATTATTTCCATCCGAATAAATCACGATAAATGGGTTATTGAGTTTATCAATCATGACGACATTAGCTCCTGATCTTCTTTCTGCAATTTTTTCAAAAATTTTATCATATGATTTAACTTCATTGCCTAGAGACAATTGTTCTTGCGCATAAGAAGATATTAAAATACTGCAAAGTGGTAAAATGATTTTTGACAATGTTTTCAATATTTCATCCCCCAAACAGCAATATTAAATTGCCCTTCAATATTCTTTTTAGCGGTACAATTCAATTCATATATATCTACAACCAATTCACTCTCTTCAATAGCATTCATAAACTTCATGGTGTTTGCGAAAGAGCCACTGAAATCAACTTTAAGGGTTAAAATTTGTTCAATTTTTTGAAGACTTGGCTCATTCATTTTGTTTTCAATAACTTTAATTCGAACAGCATACTTTTGTGCAAGCTCGGTTATTGAGTTTAAAAATTTTGCCCAATTTTCATCGTTGAACAATAGATAAGAAAGTTCTTTTAATTTACTATCGACATAGGCATTTGTATAAGTCGTTTTTTCAAGTAATAATTTTGCATTTTCAGTATCTGCTTTAACTTTTTTAATCATAAAGGATTCATCTCCATCGCGAGATACAGATGCCAAATAGGCTTGTTCGTCTTTTAATTTCTTTTCTACTTCTTTTGAAGTACGCATTGTTTGTTTGAGTATTTTATCTGTTATAGGAAAGAAATAACTGTACGAAAGATAACCAAAAACAACAAAAACCATTAAAAAAATGAGATAGACTTCATTACTTTTTTTACCGTCAAAATAATGATCAATTTTATCCAAAAGAGAATCAAGACTATTCATCATGTAATCCTATTGAAATTTTACTCATATAAAGCCTTATTGTGTCATCATAAAGAATTTTATCAGTATTGATTTTATATTTTTTTAATTCGGTAAGATCCTGAATAAATTCTGTCACTTTCTTTTCACTTCGATTACGTACAAAAATATCAAGCTGATTTTTTTTGAAGTCTACCGCTTCAACCTTACAATCATTTTTATTTGAAAGTTGAAAAACCTCCAAAAGAATTGCAGCTTTCATAGGATAGGAAATTTTCTTATGATAAATTTCGCTTAAAAGCTTTTTGCGAAACTCAAATTTAGTAGTTTCATTTTTAACCAGCGCATCAACTTTGTCTTTTTCTACTTTAAGCGTAGCTAGTTGTTGTCGTATATTGGATGTTCTTTGAAATAGCTCATTGTAATCACTGGTCTCTTTAGCAGCTTTTAAACTTAAAAAAGAATGGTATGCAAATTGATAAGCAGGATATGCTAATCCAATAATAATACTGGCAGCCAAAATTCCTAACAACTTACCAGCAGGTCTATGTTTTAATGGAGGAGGGCGTTTATAGATTGAAAAATTGAGATTGTCATCTGGATTTTCTATATAAAGTTGTGCACTGAGCATCATCAAGATATGAATTTGATCAATATACCACTCTTTTGAATTAATAGCAATGCTAAAATTAAATTCGAATGATTCTAATCCTAAGTAGCTTTTTCCATACTCTTCAATTCCAGAAAATGTTCCTATCTCTGAGCCAAGGTAAAGTTTATCAATATAATCAATATTATAAGATCGTTTTGTAAAGACAAGAACATCGCTAATATAAAGGAAAATTTCACCAAACAACTGCATAAGGCTTTGTTGGTATTGATTATTTGTAGCTCTTAGTCCTTCATTGGTGAGAAGCTTATAGAAATCCTCTTCGTCTATTCGTTCGCCAACAAGTTCACAAAATTTTTCATTAATCTCTTTTAAAGAGTAATGTAGAGATTTTGAATAGACATATTCTCCGCCTTTATAAATAGATAAAAAGGCATCTGATTTTTGAAAATAGACAAAACAGTGGGTTCCTTCAGGTTCTAAAAAATTTTTTCGATATAAAGCTTTAATTAAGAATGGAGCAGTGGTAACATAATCGATATAACGAGTTTTTTCTTTAATGGGAAGCAATTTTGATTGCATCAAATTTGCATCAATAACAAAAACATTAAAAGAGCGATTTTTTGCATCTTTTGCATCTGTTTCAAGGTAACTAATAACATATTCGATGGATGAGTCGAGAGCTAATTCATCATAAACTTTGATTTCAATAGCATCTTTTAAGTCACTATCAGGAATATTTCGGCTAATGTCAATAGTGGCACTGATAATATCTCGTGCTTGTAAATAAGAGATGAAAAAAGCATTTTTATCACTTTTTTCAAGCTTATTAAGTTTTATTTCATTTTTCGCGTAAGCGTAAGAAGTCAGTGATAAAGGGTCGATAGAAACAATTTCTGAGCTATAACGTCTATCCTCAGTCATGGACATTTTTAAAACCCCTTTATTTTAAAAATTAATCGTTAATATGTGACGATTTTGACACATTTACTTTATTCAACTATATAACCAATTTTCTTCAACATTTCTTTATCTTGGCTCCAACCTTGCTTGACAACTACTACAAGTTTCAAAAAGACACGTTTTTGTGACAAATTTTCGATTAATTTGCGTGCGTGTGAGCCGATTCTTTTGATGGTTTGTCCCTCTTTGCCGATAATAATTCCCTTTTGGCTCTTTTTATCGACGACAATAGTAGCATAAATATTATCGATTATTTCATTTTCTTCAACTTTATCAATCAAAACATCTGCAAAATAGGGAATTTCATCACTCGTATTATCAAAAATTGCCTCACGAATTAACTCTTTATAAATATCGCGTGACCTCTCTGTTGTAAGGATTTCAGGATCATACAGGTATGGATGTTCTGGTATGTATTTTGCGATAGCTTCCAAAAGATAGGATTGTGAGATTCCTTTTTTAACAGAAACAGGAATGAGGGCAGTAAATTTATCTTGATAGGCTTGATATTCAGTGATTTTATCAAAAAGAGCCGTCTGTGATACACTATCTGTCTTAGTAAGTAAAACCATATGCGGGATATTGGCTTTGTTTAAGGATATAAAATCAATATAATGTTGAAGTGTATCACTTGCGGGCGCTAAAAAAAGAATCAAATCACAATCCCCCATAGCTTTCATAGCTTCTTCAAGCATAAATTGATTTAACAAGCGTTCCTGTTCATGAATTCCCGGTGTATCAATAAAAATAATTTGCGTATTTTCATGCATTGCTATAATATTTAAACGCTTTCGGGTTGCATTAGCTTTATGGGAGACAAGAGCAAGTTTTTCACCGACTAACCAATTTAGAAGTGAGCTTTTACCAGCATTTGGTCTTCCTACGACGGCTACAAACCCTGCTTTTGTTTTTGTGTTTTTGTCTGTCATTTAACTTCTTTTAAAGAATATATCGACTGCTATCTTCATTCTCAACAATAGCATCTAATTTTTCATGGACAAGAGATTCACTTACATGTAATGTCTCACCTTTGTGTTCATCGGCACTGTAACTAATATCTTCTAGAACTTTTTCGATAATCGTATGCAATCTTCGAGCACCAATATCTTCTGTTTTTTCATTCGTAATTTGCGCAATTTTAGCTATGGCTTGAATTGCGGCATCTTCAAACACAAGATCAACGCTTTCTGTTTTTAAAAGGGCTTGATATTGAAGCAATAAAGAGTTTTTGGGTTGTGTTAAAATCTTATATAACACTTCTTCCGTGAGTGAGCTAAGCTCAACACGCAAAGGAAAACGTCCCTGAAGTTCAGGGATAAGATCACTAGGCTTGCTTAAATGAAAAGCACCTGCTGAAATAAAAAGAATATGATCGGTTTTAATACTTCCGTATTTTGTATTAACATCACTTCCTTCTACAATAGGAAGGAGGTCGCGTTGGACGCCTTCTTTGCTTGGGTCGCTTCGGTGAGATTGTGACGAATTAACGGCAATTTTATCAATTTCATCAATAAAGATAATGCCACCATTTTGGGCACGCTCTCTGGCTTCACTTTTGACAGCTTCCATATCTAACAGTTTTTCACTTGCTTCAAGTTTTAAGGCCTCTTTGGCATCTTTAACTTTCATCTCTTTTTTAATATTGCTTTGTCCAGAACCTAAAATTTTAATAAAAGATTCCTGCACCTTAACCATCTCTGGAGGTAAAGACGAATCACCTAAATCGGAGTTTCCTTGTGAAATTTCTACTTCGATTTTTAGTTCATCAAGCTCACCATCGCGTAATCTTTGACGCATTTTTTCAAAGCTTTTTTCATAATCAGTTTTTTTCTCTTCACTCACCCCTTTTGGAAGAGGAGGAAGAAGTTTCTCAATAATTGTTTTTTCAACATGAGCTGCAATATCTTCTTGGTTTTTTTCTTTATGTTCCGCTTTGACAAGGTTGATAGAGGCCATCATTAAATCTCTGACCATTGACTCAACATCGCGTCCTACAAAACCAACTTCTGTGTATTTACTCGCTTCTACTTTAACAAAAGGCAATGAGAGCATCTTAGCCATACGGCGTGCAATTTCTGTCTTACCGACACCCGTGGAACCAATCATTAAGATATTTTTTGGCATAACTTCTTCAGCCATAGCATCATCTAATTGTAATCTTCGATAACGATTACGCAAAGCGATTGCAATTGCTTTTTTAGCATTAAATTGCCCGATAATATACTCATCGAGATAAGCAACAATTTGTTTAGGTGTTAAATTCATGAGGCACTACTCTCCAAAACAAAAGTTTTGATATGATCATTGGTATAAATGCAAAGTTCACTAGCAATTTTAAGACTTTCTTTGACCAAAGTCTCTTCATCCAACATCGCGTGACGATCCAATGCGCGAGCTGCGGAGATGGCATAATTTCCACCACTGCCAATAGCTGCTATTTTCCCATCTTCTGGTTCAACGACATCGCCATTGCCACTTAAGATGAAGATATGCTCACAATCTAAAACAATCATCATCGCTTCTAAACGACGCAACATTTTATCTTTGCGCCACTCTTTTGAAAATTCGATGACAGATTTGTATAAATCACCTTTTTTTTGCTCTAAAATACTTTCAAACATATCAAAAAGATTGAAAGCATCTGCTGTACTACCAGCAAAACCAGCAAGAATCTTGCTGTTATAAAGTTTTCGAATTTTTGTGGCATTGTTCTTCAAAACAGTATTGCCAAATGTCACTTGTCCATCACCGCCAATAACTGCTTTATTTTTGCCTCTACATGCGAGGATGGTGGTTGCTTCAAACATGCTCTTTATTCTCCAATGATAATAAGTGCCAATGTGGCATGAATACCATGTCCTAGTTTAATGCTAACATCGAAATTCCCTGTTGTTTTGATGGCATGTTCAATTTCAACAGTTTTTTTGTCAATCTCAATTGCATATTGCTCTTTAAGTTCTTGTGCAATTTCATCTTTTGTCACCGCGCCAAAAAGACTACCATTTGCTCCAAGTTTTCGCTTAACAGTCAGCTTTAATTCTGCTAATTTTTTTTCAATCATTTTTAAATTTGCAATTTCTAGAGCTTCTGCTTCTGCTTTCTTGCGTTGATCAGATTCATATTTACGCATGACTTCATTTGTTGCTAAAAGCGCATAACCTTTGCCAATCAAAAAGTTTTGACCATAACCGTCTTTGACTTCTTTGATTTCGCCTTTTTTGCCTAAATCTTTTACATCTTTAATCAATAAAACTTTCATCGTTATTCCTTCGTACGAATATTTTTGGGAAGAGGGGCATTTTTAAGTGTTTCACCACGATATTCCATAATGCCCCTATCTAAATGAGCTATATGTGTAAAGCCCATACGTTTAAGAATATGAATCATCTGAAAAGTTCGACTAGAACTATGGCAATAAAAAATCATTAGATTTCCTTTGCGTTTAGAGAGTTCATCTAAATGAAGATGAATCGTTGATGTTGGCAGTAGCATATCTGTTCCTTTAATACTTAAGGCAGAATATTCTGTTATTTCTCTAATATCAATTAACAGAAAATCGATTTTGCCTTTGAGCCGGCACGAGAGCAAAAATTGTAGCTCCTCGCCCGTAATCTCATTACTTTGTGAAACAGTTTGTACTAATCCTATCATCCGCTCTTCTTCAGTTAAATTCATAACACTTAACGATTGCCTTGATTCTTTTTATTTTTTCCACTGATAATAAAACGTAATGCATTGAGTTTAATAAAACCTGCAGCATCTTTTTGATTGTAAACTTCATCTTCTTCAAATGTACAAAATGCCTCGTTGAAAAGGTTATTTGTTTTTGAATCTCTGCCGATAACCGAAACATTACCTTTATAGAGTTTAAGTTTCACGGTACCATTAACGGTTTCTTGTGATTTATCAATAGCCGCTTGCATCATTTCGCGCTCTGGTGAGAACCAAAAACCGTTATAAATTGTTTTGGCATAGCCAGGCATTAATTCATCTTTAAAGTGAGCTGCTTCACGATCTAAAGTGATACTCTCAATAGCACGGTGAGCTTTTAGCATAATCGTACCGCCTGGCGTTTCATAACAACCTCTACTTTTCATACCCACAAAACGATTTTCAACAATATCGATACGACCAATACCGTGTTTACAACCTAAAGCATTTAAGCGAGCTAACATTGTAGCAGGAGAGAGTCTTTCACCATTTAGGGCAACCGGATCACCTTTTTCATACGTAAGTTCAATCACTTCTGATTGATCAGGTGCTTGCTCTGGGCTTACTGTCCAACGCCACATATCTTCTTCAGGCTCAGCCGCTGGATCTTCAAGGACTAAACCTTCATACGAGATATGAAGAAGATTTGCATCCATGGAATACGGTGATTTACCTGGTTTTTTCTCAATACTGATACCGTTTTTTTCTGCGTATGCAAGGAGCTTTTCACGAGAATTTAAATCCCATTCACGCCATGGGGCAATAATCACAAGATCAGAATTCATACTAAGATACCCCATTTCAAAGCGTACTTGGTCATTTCCTTTACCTGTTGCGCCATGACTTACGCCATCTGCTCCTACTTTAGCCGCAATTTCAGCTTGACGTTTTGCGATTAATGGGCGCGCGATAGATGTTCCTAATAAATATTCACCTTCATAAATAGCATTCGCTCTAAACATTGGGAAGACATAGTCGCGTACAAACTCTTCTTTGAGGTCTTCAATAAAAATATTTTCTGGTTTAATGCCCAATGAGATGGCTTTTTTACGTGCAGGCTCTAACTCTTCACCTTGACCGATATCTGCTGTAAAAGTAACTACTTCACATTTGTACTCATCTTGGAGCCATTTTAAAATAATACTGGTATCAAGTCCGCCAGAATATGCAAGAACAACTTTTTTGACATTTTTTTTCATGATTAGATTCCTCATAGAAATAATAGAATTCCGTGATAGTACCGCAACTTTGTAAAAACTTTGCTTATGCTTCAAAGAAGCTTTTACATGTAAAAATAAAAAAGCAAGTTTAAATATTCTTTTGATAGAATGAGCATCAAATCAAGGATAGTGTATGAGAATTGACAAATTTTTAAACAGTGTAAATATTACAAAACGTCGCGCCGTCTCTGAAGATATGTGTAAAAATGGCGTTGTTAGCATTAATGGTGTGATTGTAAAACCTGCTAAAGACGTCAAAATAGGCGATATTATTACTATAACGTATCTTGAAAAAGCAATGAAGTATGAAGTACTCCAAATACCTGAAACCAAAACAATACCAAAAACAAAACAAAACGAATACGTAAGGGAAGTGTGATGAATTACCAAGAGGCATATCAGCAATTTAATACTCTTTTTGAAAATCAACTAACGGCAGAAGCAGCAGCACATTTTTTAGTTGAACTTTATAAGCGCGGTGAGAGCTTTGAAGAAATTGCTGCAGCAGCAAAAGTAATGCGTGAGCATAGTGTGCAATTAGAAATACCGCAGTATTTACAAGCTGAAATTATTGATATCGTAGGAACAGGTGGCGATAAAAGCGGTACTTTTAATATCTCTACGACGACATCCATTGTTTTAGCGGCGTTAGGATGCAAAGTTGCCAAACATGGTAGCGGTTCGGCCACATCACTTTCAGGCAGTGCCGACGTTTTAAAATCCCTAGGTCTCAACCTCAATCTTACGCCTGAAAAACAAGTAAAAATGCTTGAAGAGTGTGGATTTGTCTTTATGTTTGCTATGAATCACCATCCTTGCATGAAACACATTATGCCTATTCGAAAAAGCCTCTCACATCGTACTATTTTCAATATGTTAGGACCACTTGCTAATCCAGCCAATGCCCAAAAACAGATGATTGGTGTTTTTCATGTGGACTATATTGAACGATTCAGCAGAGCACTACAAGAACTAGGAACAACAAAAAGCATGGTAATAAGCTCTTTAGATGGGCTAGATGAAGCGAGTATTACGAGTATTTCACGTTATACTATGATTGAAAACGGTACGATGCGTGATGGAGAAATTGACCCTCAATCCTTTGGACTTAAATTAGCACCTCTTGAAGCCATTAGAGGTGGCGATAGTATACAAAATGCAGATATCACGCGTGCCATTCTCCAAAATGAAGAAAAAGGTGCTAAACGTGATGTTGTACTCCTAAATGGGGCATGCGCGCTCGTCGTTGATGGCAAAGCACGCGATATCCAAGAGGGTATAGAGATGATGGATGAAACATTGGCCAGTAAAAAAGCTTGGGACAAACTAAGCGAAATTATTCGACTCTCCTATCTGGTATGATTTACGAAAAAATGTGTGATTTAGCACACTTAGAGGCATTTGCAAAAGATGTTAAAGCACAGTTGGGAGAGAGTGGAATTGTGCTACTGCGTGGTAATTTAGCCAGTGGTAAAACAGCATTTGTAACGGCCTTTGCAAAAGCAATGGACATTCATGAACCTATTTCATCGCCAACTTTTTCTATTCTTCATGAATACGAAGGACAACTCTTTCATTATGATATTTATCAATGTGAAAGTGATGGTTTTTTAAAAAGTGGTCTCATTGAAAAGCTTGACGCTCCAGGCTACCATCTCATTGAATGGGGTGGTGCTGACTTTGAAAAAATTTTACAACATTTTGGAATCGGTTATAGCACCATAGACATCGAACCCATAGATACAAAACGAAACTATAAGGTACATATCAATGCATACGCTTAAAGTACAGCAACTCGAAAAAATCATCAAAAAAACGCCTATCATTAAAGGAGTTTCATTAGAGGTCAAAAGTGGTGAAGTCGTAGGGCTTTTAGGACCTAATGGAGCGGGAAAAACGACAATGTTTTATATGATTTGCGGACTCATTCCGCCCACTTCAGGCAACATCTATTTTGACAATCAAGATGTCACCCAAGTGCCTTTACATGTAAGAGCCAAGCTAGGCATTGGTTACCTTCCTCAAGAATCAAGTATCTTTAAAGATTTAAGTGTTGAAGAGAACATTATGCTTGCCGCAGAAATTGTCTATCCCAATAAAGATGAGGCATTAAAAAGAGTTGAGGAGCTTTTAAATCTTCTTAATATTGAACCTATCCGTAAACGAAATGGCGTAAGCCTTAGTGGAGGAGAAAGACGACGTTGCGAAATTGCGCGTTCATTGGTTTTACATCCTAAATTTTTACTTCTGGATGAACCCTTTGCAGGGGTCGATCCTATCGCGGTATCGGATATCCAAAGTATTGTACAAGAACTTGCAAAACTCAATATCGGCGTATTGATTACCGATCATAATGTTAGAGAGACATTGGCAATTTGTGATCGTGCTTATGTACTTAAAGATGGCGCATTATTGGCCAGTGGAAGCAGTGATCAAGTAGCACAAGATAAATTAGTTAAAACGTATTATCTTGGCGAAGATTTCCGATTTTAGAACATAGGAGAAAGGGTTGAAGCTTCGCGTTTCTGGTTCACAAGCGACCAAACAAAAATTTTCATCAACCCTTAGAGGTTGGCTTCCTATCCTTCAAGCCAATCTTGACACCTTAGTCGAAACTCTTGAGCCTTTTGTTCAGGAAAATCCTCTAATAAGCGTTACTTCAGGATGTGAAGTTCCTGAAAAAAAATTTGAGAAAAAAAGTTTTTTTTCCGAAATTTCTAAAACATCTGTTTCAGATACCATTGAAGCACTCACGGTTGATAAAAAATCGTTGTTTCAAACCCTGCATGAGCAGATAAATCCTCCACTGTTCCCTACTGAAAAGTCACAAAGAATAGCCTATGAAATCATTGAAAATATCAATGCTGAAGGCTATTTTGAGATGGAAGCCTTAAGCGAGATTGCTCAAAAACTGCAAGTTTCAAACACTGACGTTGAAAAGATACGCCAACGCTTTTCTTATTTGGAACCTTTAGGCATAGGGGCAATGGATGTCAAAGAAGCCTTTTTATTTCAACTCCAAGATATGACGCTTGATGATGAATTATACGGCATAGTGGAAAAGCTTATCATCCATTTTGAAGCAATTGAGTCTTTCAATAAAGAGCCTCTTTTTCATGAAGCACTTAGCATCATTAAACGCTTTCGCAACCCTCCGGCAATTGATTTTTTAGAAGATGAAAAAGAGGTGATACCTGATATATTTATTTATGATTTAGACGGGGCTATTGAAGTAAGACTCAATGATGCGTACTATCCCGAAATCATCATTGATACAGAAGGGTTGGATGAAACCAATAGTTTTGTTTCTCAAAAGATTAAAGACGCAAAAGATTTAATTGATGCCCTTGAAATGCGTAAAGCAACGTTGTATAAAATTGGTCTTATGATTGTGGAGTACCAATATGATTTTTTCTTTGGAAAATCCATAAAACCAATGAAACTCAAAGATTTAGCAGATGATTTAGGGCGAAATCCTTCCACTATATCGCGTGCTATTGCGGGGAAATATCTTTCATGCTCTCGCGGTGTCATTCCCCTCAAGCAATTTTTTGCTACGGCATTAGAAGAAGATATATCCAACAGTGCCATTAAAGAATACATGTTGGAATTAGTAAAAAATGAACATAAAATGAAGCCGCTAAGCGATATAAAACTCTTAGAGATGATTGAATCAAAATTCAATATTAAAATGGTACGACGCACGATTACAAAATACCGCCAGCAATTTAACATCGCCAGCTCTTCCGAGCGCAAAAAACTTTATACCCTCACCGTTTAAGCTATTTTAACATCCACATTTTTAAAGTGCATTCTAAGCATTTCATAGGCATTTTGTACTTCTTGAAACTTAGCAACATACTTTACATGTAAATCTCCGTCATACAATCCACAGCTATCAGGATGATACTTCTTAACCAATGAAAGATAATTGCGGCGAATTGTCTCAAAAGAGTCTTCTATCTTACAACCGAGCACGCCAAAATACTCTTCAAGCAATGAGAAGAGGGCATTATGTCGATTTCTTCGTGCTTTTCTAGCCATGAGAGCACGTTTGTATATTTGGTAGCTTTCTAATGCATAATTAAATTCAACAAAACAGCCAAAGAGTTCCTTCTGTGCGAAGAGTTTATCAAGTAGCATAATGGTTTGTTCCGAATTCGGGTAGAGCGTAATCGTACCGTTTTTAGGTCGAATGCGTACCAAATGGTCTTTAAAATAACTTTTCAAATACGATGCAAAAAGTGAATTATGCGATCCTAGATTAAAAACGACAACATAATTATCTTCAATGCTGACATTAATATGCATCTTTTGTAAAAGCTGATTGGGTTTTAAGAGTGAGATTTTGATACTTTTATCGAAAGAGTGTTCAATGAGTTTTGCTTGCTCATCGTTCCCCGTCTTACGAAGATAAATTTTAGATACCAATTTTAAAAAATAACGTCTTTGAACCAATTCATCGGCATCTTTAAATATAATCATTTTCTCTTTGCGACCAATTTTTTTACGGAAGTTTTTATCAGCAATATTTTGAAGATAATAAAATGTTTTAGCATCTTCTTGAATCGTGATAGCAAGCATATCGTGCGTCATTGAGAGGTGCATTGAGTCATCCTTTTTGCATTAAGATAACTCAATAAAGCAAAAAGAATTCCAACTTTTAAATCCAGATAGCATCCTCGTCTATCGTAGGATTTCCTTGCAGAATTTGATATGGTTGATAGGAAGCTTTATACTTTAAACTTTGACAGTTTTCCACATAATACCCCAGATAAATCCAATCAAGGTCATATTCTTTAGCGAGAATGATTTGCTCATAAATAGAGAGTCTACCAAGGGATAAATAATCAAATTCTGGATCATAATAAAAATAAATTGAAGAAATGCCATCGTCTAAAAAATCAATTAAATCAACGCCAATAAGCCTATCATTATAAAAATAAAGGACTTCTTTACCAAAATTATGTGCGCCACTTACATACAATTCGTGATAACTTTGCGGTTTTAGATAATAGTATTTCCAACCACGTTTTTGCTCCATGTGACGATGGTATTTATCGTATAACTCTAAATGTTCGTTACTGATGTTTGGTGCTTGAATGACATAGCGAATGCCTTCCACTTTTTTAAAAGTACGCTTTGCAGAACGTGAAAATGCATAGTTTTTGACATCAATACGTAAGCTTAAACAGGATTTACAATTAGGACATTGGGGTCTTGAATAGTAATGTCCAAAACGCCTCCAACCTCGCTCTACTAAAGCTTGATTGAGTTCCATAGTCGCATTTTCGATGTACTTGTATTCCATACGCGTTTTGCAACCATCCAAATAGGAACACGTTGTTTCTAAGGTTGAAAATTCAATAATACGTGATAAGAGTGCCATTGTTATTTGAGTTTATGAACACCTGACGTTTTCATAAAGAGCTCAAACTGATTTTGCAATTTTTTCTCTTTTTCTCTCTTTTGCTCTTCAATAAGCTTTTCTTGATTTACTTTTTCGTTTTGATTCATTTTATCTTTAAGCGATTTAAGATCATCAAATAGATTGCCTTGCATCATTGACCTTTACATGTAAAATATAATATAAATAGTTTGGATTATAGCAAAATTTTATCGAAAGAGACTTAGAATTGCTATGTCGGGTATGGATATTTAAAAAGAAGTGGTACCTGAGGCCGGACTCGAACCGGCATATGTTTCCATACTAGATTTTGAGTCTATTGTTTACAATTTTTTATTAATTCTTAAATCTTATCAAAACCTTTCAAAGTATCGTATTTATAGTGCTTTAAAAAACTTATTTATTTTCTTTTTTTTGCATCTTTTTTTATTAAAAAATAAATTTTGTAGTAAAATTGTAGTAAAAAAATTAGGAAATAAATATGCTTAAATCCGTAGGTGGAAAATATGAAGGTGTATGGATCAACGAACTCAAGAATGGTGACATAAGCTATTATATCAATTATCGAGATGCTGATGGTAAACCTACACGAACATTGGTTGGTAAAAAAACTTCTGCCAGTGATTTTACTGCTAGAGATGCATATGCAAAACTTATTGAAGTTAAATACAAATTACAGCACGAAGAAGCACCAAAAATTTCTGCAGGCAGAGTTAAAAAAATCAAATTTGATGATATCTGGCTTCAGTACCTGGAATGGGCGAAAAATAATAAAAAGAGCTGGCAGACTGATGCATGGAATTATGAGAAGCATATTAAACCATTTTTAGGAAATAAGGCAGTCAAAGAGATTAAAAGCACAGACTTTGAATCATTTAAAACTGAAATGGCTTCTAAAACGAACGCAAAGGGTGCAAAAATCTCAAATACAACTGTAAAGCATCAGTTAGTACTCGCTCGCCATATTATCAACTATGCACTCAAAAACGACCTTATCAAAGATTATTCAAATCCAATTTCAAATGGTCGCGTGAGGATGCCAGAAATTGATAATGCAAGATTGGCTTTTTTGACAAAAGAGCAAGCTAAAGAGCTGCTTGAGATATTGTGGACCTTAGATCGCCAAACTTATCATCTAACTAAAATTTTACTGCTTACTGGTGCACGTTTAGGAGAAGTCACATCACTCAAATGGCAAGATGTTAATTTTGATACAAATACGATTTTTTTTAAAAAAACTAAACGAGGTAATGAAAGACACATTTTTATAAACGATAGTCTTTTAGAATCTCTCAAAGAGCTATCAGAAAGTCAAAAGAGTGATTTAATCATTAGCACTTCAACTGGAGGTCAGTTACTTAAAATGCCAGCTCATTTTGATACTGCGATTGAAGCAATAATACCAGGGAATAAAGATAAAGAAGCTAAACAAAAGATCACAGCTCATAGTCTGCGACATACACATGCTAGTTGGCTCGCAATCAGTGGACTTGATATCTTACAAATTAAAGAGCAGTTAGGACATAAAACTATTGAAATGACAATGCGTTACGCCCATTTAATACCTAACAAAAGACATGAAGCAACCAAGGAGTTAGATATTTAAAAATTAATTTACCTCTTTGTACATAGGTTTATGATTCTTATCATATACAATTTCAAATTTCAAGTCGGACACGTTTTTATCATATACAATTTTAGAGAACTCTTTTCTACTAAATTTATTTATTAGCTTAAACAAAGGAGTATTTAGTTCAGCAATAAATACACTATAAGTTACGTCTATGAATTTATTTGCTTCTTCATTAAATAAAACCATCGTATCTTCATTTTGTTTCATCTCGTCTATATACTGTTCTATTATCTCATTAAAGCTTTGGTTTATCACTTGCTCTATAACTTTTTGCTTATTTGGTGTTGGTTCCAATTTTAAAATCTCAGCCAATGTTTTATCATATATCTTTATAAGTTTTTCATCTAGCTTTTTTTTAATTCTCTGATTCGACTCTAAGGTTGAAATTATTTTTCCAAGAGGTAAAATAGAATTCTCAACAGAATAACCATAGTATATTTTTAATAAAATTTCTTGTCGTTTAATTGATTCTATTAAAACCTTTTTTTGTATTTCATCTTGTTTTAAACTGTTGATATAGTTTTGTCTTATCTGTGATAATTTGAGGCGACTTATATCTTTATCTAATTCATCTTTACTTTTGAGTAAATTGAGAACTTCAAAATTAAAATTGTAAATTAAAGTAATAGGTGCAAGTGATTTTTCATCATATCTTGTTTTTGAGAGCTCATTTATACTTGATACAATACTCTCAAAACATTCAATTTTTTTGGTTCTTATTGAATCCCATTTTTGTATTTCGAAAATAATATATCCACCCAATAAACTAATGAGTAGTGGTATGCCTATTAAATTACGAAAAGTTTGATTAAAGAGAATCATATGAAGTATAAGTTTTATTTTTTTGCTCAAAATATTTTGAAAATTCTTTAGTGTTAACATCAAAAACCTTTTATAAAATTATGTAATAGATTACAAAGCTCATATTGAATTTAGGGAAGGATGATGCTAGCGTTATGTTAGTTCATAGTCTTGATGTTTTTTTAGATTAGTTTGCATAAACTTTTTTAGTATTCTTTCATGGATTAAACTGTGTGCAGCACCTATTGTTTTGATATTAGTTTCTACAACATTACCAAGCAAATTGACTATTTGAAAAAAGAATGAACCATCAGTATGTGTAACTTTTAGAATAAAGAAACCATCAAGTGGTCCAGCAATAAGGGTATAAATAGTTTTATTTTCTAATAAATTAGCAAATTGTTTTGTGATTTTGTAAGATTTATTTTGACTTTGATTAGTTTCAAAATATATTCTTAAAATAAAGTTGCATGAAGCTCCGTCAATATTTTCACATATTATTTCTTCAGCTATAAGGTATTCAATAGTATCTTCACTAGATTCAAGAACTTCGTACTTTTCAATTTCTAAGATTTCATTTTTCATATACTATCCATGCTAAATTTTATATTGAAGTAAATATGTCATAAACTCACTCATTTTATTGTTTTTTTGTGCGGATAACAGTTTATCTTTGAAAATAGAAAGAGTGGCAATATCTGCAATACCTGCGATTTCATCTGCAAATTTAGATTTCAAAAGGGCATCAAGGTCATCTAGTGAAACATTTGTTTCTTGTTCCGCAGTATTGAGCTCAGTAATGCCTTTAATTTCCTCTCCTATATTTCTATCTTCTTCATGTTTCATATGTTCTTGTTCTAATTCAAGTTCTTTTAAAATTTTAGCTCTTTCGTAATCGGGAAGGTATGATGGAAAAGACTTAACTACATGTTCTTTACCAGCTTCATCAATTTCAATTTCTTCTCTTTCAATATTAAAAATAACTTCATATATACCTAATTCTTTACACTTCTTTTCTATTGGCTTGATTGCATTTCTTTTTTTCCAGTTACTAATTACTGCTTGTGTTGTTTTCATTTTATCAGCTAAAGCAAGTAGCGTAGCAACATTAAAATGGTGAAGAAGTCTTTGAATGTATAGATCTGCATTAAAAACCATATTTACCTCTTTTTTAAATTACAAACAAACTTATAACACAATATTGTACCAAATTACTGCTAAAAGACATAATTATAACATGAATGGAATAAAATGGCAAATATATGTCAAAATAAATAATTATTTGTGATAAATATTGACATATATTGTTTATTTTGTTATAATTTGACCGAAATAAATGAAATATATAACACTATATAACAAAAAATAAAAAATTGGATATAACATGAACGAAAATAAAAAATTTTTATTCGAATCAATTTGCAAAGAACACGGTATTAGCTTAGATTTAAAGTCATTGGCACACATTATAGGCATAAGTGCTAGTAAAGCCAATAAAATATTTATGGACTACACAGAAAAACAAATAATTGAAAAAAATATTCTGCCTCGTTTTAAGAAAATTGGAAGACGTCGTATTTGGACTGCTGCATCTATTGCTGAATGGCTTGATGAAACTGAGAAGGCTTGATGATGACAACTCCAAAAGCTTTTTTGCATCCTACCAATTTTAGACATGAAATATCAATTAAGAGATTAATGAATGATTTGCCTGGCGGTATTGGATATGGAGTTGCAATGCTTGTGATTGAAACACTTGCAGGGCAACCTGGAATGAGATATCCAGCCGAAGCAGTTGATCTTCTTGCCCACGATATAGGGGTTAGTATACCAATATTAAATACTGTCTTAACAACGTATGGAATTTTTGAAGAAGTTCGCGACGAAAATGGTAAAAGCTATATATGTCCAAGTCTAAATATATGGCAAGAACCATATGTTAAAAAAGTAGAGATAAATAGCTTACGAGGGAAAAAAAGTGCAATAAAAAACCAACTCAGGCTTCAGTTGCAAATCGATGAATTAAATCACACATTGAGTTCAAGCGACTCAAGTCAACAAATAATAAATAAATTAATTAATGAAAGAAGTAAAAAATCTCTCTCTAAGAAGAGTCTAAAAGACCAAATAATCAATAAATACAACAATACTGGCGAAATTTGGGAAGGTGTAGCTGGCTATACAAGCCTATCTATTCGACACGGATATTTGCACAACAATGTAACGGATCAAGACTTGTCCCCAGAAGATGCAGTCAAAGTATGGGGAACCCTAACTTACTTATACACCAAATCAACCCATGGAATTTCAAAATGAAAAAAATATTTTTAGTACTACTTTACGCATACCTACAACTATACGCTGATTGTACGGTCCAATATGTATATCAACAAAATATGCTCATGAACGAAACGGGGAAAACAGACGCTGAATGTGCTGCACTAGAAGCAAAAAAAACTGCCTTTGCTGCACAATATGAAGGGACGACATTATCAATGTCTTCTTCCGCATCAGCTACATCGACGCTAACAGCCACAACGAATTCCTCAACGGTTACACCGACAGCAACGTCTACTGTGTCTCAGTCATCCGTAAATACGACGGGTGGCTGTGGAATGCCTGCTTCATTCCTAAACTCTCCGAGTGCCCTCTCGTTTAATGAAAATACTCTCAATAAAGGTATAAGCAACATTCAGCAAAGCGATTTTGAATCAGTTGCATTCAAAGAAGGCGATGTTGGTAATTTTTCAGGATTTACTTGTCCAAAAGTCTCTGAAATCAAAGATACATCTTTTCCTCAAAATTTAACTGCTCAAGACGGTGAAAAAGGTTATTCAGTAAAGATCACTGGAATCAATTTTTACACGGGTGCCTATACTTGTGAATATAGCTTTTTAAAGTCAAAAACATTCTATACTTTAAACAAGGTAAACCCAGCTTGTGCAAAAGACGCGAGTGCTATCTCGAACGCTATCACGAAAGGTGATATTAATGCATTGCCAAATATTAGCTATAGTGGAAATTATGGTATTTATACGTTTAGCGAAGGACAGATCAATGCAACAACTGATTTGAAAAAAACATACACGAATCTCTTGAAAGGTATTGCTGACATCAGCAAATCAGAAAGCAGTGTTGCACCAGTTGATATAAGTGGATCTTTGGATTCACACACAAACCATACCAGCACATTACCATCGCTCTTTTTAGGCATTTTAACCGGTGACGTTGAATTCCTAGATAATCCAGTTATTGACCCTTCTGGAAAAATCCGAATAAAAAACACGACTATTGATTTTACGCCAGCAGAAGTTACGGATATTGAATCACTTGAATCTAAATTTGTTTCTGTTTTTAAAAGTCTTGATGCACGTTTTTGGGGCTTTTACTATTACTTAATAGCCAACATATCGTACGCTTTTAGTCATATCGTAACGATGATTTTTGGACTTGGTACCGTTGGTATATTTGGATACGCTTTTATGCGCCGTTCGATTGATAGAGATAATGCATCAGATGCTAAATTCCAATTTGATTTTAAAAATAATTTTATGGCTGCCATTACGGCATTAATCGTTTTCTCTGCCCCAATTGTCCCTGCAGATAAGGGAATACCAAGCGGGTTCCTCTATCAGCCGTCAAATGCACCTACGCAAGCACAGCAGCAAGAAATTATGCAAAATGCGACTTTGGTTCAAGTCGGTATCCGTTATATTTTCCAGTTGGGCACTTACTGGGCGAATTTAGTAAACGATTATGCGATGTTTGCTTACTTAAAATTCATTTCGTCTTCCTATGGGTATTATGACGCTTCCTCAATGAAAGCCGATTTCAAAAAAGATGTTTCTGATTTCATGGTAAGAAGTATACTCCTTAAAAAAGAAATGGATTTTTTTGAAAAAAGTTGTGGCAAGAACTATCTTTCATATTTATCCAAGGACAACACACTGCCAAATTATTATGGCGGTGTAGACGCAAATATCAACTATTTAACAAATAACCCTCTTGGATTCGACAGTGTTGATTATGGGACTTGTTCGGCTTTGTTTCAAAAAATTCAAAAAGAAAGCAGTGACAACTTTGTTAAATACAAAGAGATCGTAAAAGGTTATGATAATATTTCCGATAATCTTCAGTCTTTTCTAGATAGTGACATGAAAGAGATCAACAGCTTTCTTAGTCTTGTTATAAATATCAATAACAAGCTGGGCTGGACTAGCGTGGCACTTGTTCCAAGCATTACCGATATTCTTGAAACCAAAAAAATCTTAACATTTTCCATGAAGCAAGAATCTGCCAACGAAGACATCACCAAATCTGTGGGACAGATGGAAGTAAAAAAAGTTGATCTTGTCAAAAGAAACGAACTTGAAGCTGGGCGAAGTGAGGCAATTAAAGACTCCATTAAAACGGATGAGAGTAATGACACATGGCGATTGATAAAGAGCTTATTCGACGATGCGCCAAGCGTAAGCGGCTACGCAGGCACAGCAATAGGCTGGGCTGCAGGAAAGGTGGTATCAAGTTTCGGTTACTTCATGTTTCCTGGCTTCACCGAGCTTTACACAGGAATAGAAAAAACGACAATACCGACCGCTATTGCTAATCAGGTTTCTACCGGAATTAGCTTTATCCAAAGACTCGCACCAGTGGGAATTTTGACCACTATTATGAATTCAATCTCGACGCTTGATAAACTCGAAGTTATAAAAGGAACAAATGGGGAAGATGGTAAGACGTTTACGGTTTTTCTTATAACGTATGCGCTCTCATTAACACTATACTCCATGATATTTTCAATTTTCGCAGTCGCCCTAATTACGCTATTCACAGTTTCAAAAATCATCTTCTATTTTATTGAGGTGATCATTGCCATTTTCATCTCTACTGCCGTTATGCTTTGGGGATTGATGTTCGACAAAAACAGTTCTACTTCGACTATCGGGGAATTTTTTTACAAAATTAGCTTGCTTGCACTTTCTCCGATCAGCATCGTTTTATCGATTTATGTCTTCTTGTTTGCCAAAGGGGCTATGCTGTGGTTATACCGCTTGCTCGCCGAATTTATCCTGTTTTCATCGAAAAGCGCTATTGTTGGCCTTGATTCGAAAAATGAAGGAATCACAAACATTACCGGTATCGATAACATTATCGCAGGCATAAACACCTACGGTGTGTACGCAATGGGCGAAATGCTTGTAATTTTCTTTACGATCTTTCTCGCATACACCATAATGATGAACTTTCATGATTGGGTACTAACGTACTTTGGACATAGAGGCTCATCAGTGCAGCATAGTATGAATGCGATCGCTTTAGAAGCAAAGAACAAAGTCATGACAAAAATCTAACAAACTGGCGGTGAGGATACGCGTATATCTAGGCGGATCCTTAGATTAAAAATTAAAACAAAGGAAAAAATATGTCTCAAAAGAACAAAAAAACGAACAACGCGTGGGACTGGCGCAGAACGCGTGAAATCCCAAAATTATCAATTTCTAAAATAGAGATAAAAGCAGAGATCTCGCAAGCAATCATCATGGTTGCTGCTTTTTTGGCGTGGGTTCACTCATCATTCATGCTAATTTACATTTTTTTTGGATTTCCATTATCTTTCATGGTTTTCAATGCCTTTCATAAAGAGGAAATGAATGAAGAAAAATATCATAAAAAATTTCTAATCAAATTTTTTACATACAGTCTCATTGGCCATATTCTTGGGTATTTAGTTTTTAAACTTTAATAGAAAAAGGATAAAAAAATGAAACAAACAGATGCGGAACAGACGTACCAATTTTTTGAAGAGGCGAGGGTGGTACTTGCTACCCTTGAAGATAAAATCGAAGCTTTTAATAAAGCTTCTCAAGCTTTTGAAAAAGCAAATATTGACTTCTCAAAGGTCGACAAGAGCATTGATGAAATAGGTATTAAAATTGCCAACAAAATTCAAGTCAGTGAGCTACAAAAGTATATGGTCGAAGCGATCAAAAACATTAGAGCATCAAATGACGAGCTAGACGAAGTAACTTATGCATTACATCAACGCCGACAGAATGAGACATCCAAGCTTATCACTGTTTTTATAACAGCTTCATTATCGTCAATGTTTGTTGCAACTATTTTGATTATTTTAGAGGCAATCAATCAACCGTTTTTTAATCAAATCTATCGTTTGATTCAATTTTTTAAATAAGGAATATCTATGAAAAAGAATATCGCAGTTATCAACACTAAAGGCGGTGTAGGAAAGAGCACCATCGCATTTCATGTATTACCGGCTATTTTAGCGGATAGAAATTTTGAGATTATCGAGATCGATAATAATAATAAAACTGATGAGACGTTTTTAAATACACAAATTCTTAAAGGTAAGGTCACCTCTTTTAATATCGAAGAGGGTACGCAAAAGCTCGAGGAACTTGTCGTTACAAATATGCTTTATGAAGATAAAATCAGCGTGATTGACGCCGGCGGCGGTGATGATTCAAAAAAAGTTATTGATGCGTTTATCGAGCAGAATCTAATCGATGATACGCTTTTCATCATACCTTTTACGCCTGATTTTGCACAATTAAAGAATCTCGTCGATACATATAATATTCTTCCGGAAAAAGCCAAAATCATTGTTGTCCTCAATAATGCAGATATCAATGATCCAGACCATATTATGTTTATCAAGGGTAACGAAGACTATGAAATTCCAAATATTTCAACTATCTTCCCATATTTTGCCATATGCCCTAAAAGTACACTGTTTTCCTATTCCGTTGCTAGGAATAAAGAGACGATCAGTGACTTAGCGCTTCTTGCAACACAATACAACCAAGACGAAATTCTGCAATTTGCAAAAAACAAGACAAAATCTGACAAAGATAAAATGCTAAAAATCTATCGAAACTGGAAAATTTCACGCAATGCGAAAACCTATCTTGAATGCCAGCCTATCTTAGAATTAAAAAATATGATTTTGAGTTTTCAATGAAAGCAAGTGAATGGATGGCAAAAAATAAGCCTAAAAAAAGGGCATCTAAATTAGATGCCCATCGTAAACAAATTGAAGATTTAATTGAAGGTGGATATACACAGCAACAAGTTGTGGAGTACTTACGTTCTGTGTTAAACATTAAAACTTCTCAATCAAATGTCCACAAATTTTTGTCTAAAAAAACAGTTGCATCGGCAACTCAAAAACAAAAAAAAGAAGAGTCTAAAGGCAAAATGGACCTAAATGACCATTTTAAATCTTTGTTATAGAAAAGTGCCCAAAATCACTATATATAACCAAATATTACTATTAATCGCCATATATCACTCATATATCAATAGTAAATGAATGGAATATTCCACAACTAAAATTTTTAGATGTTTTATATATCGATTGTATCGTCGTTTCGGAGCAAAATTAATGCCGCCGGCAGGGCGTGTCGTGTGTACAAATTAACGAACCCAAAGGGTGAGCAAATTTGAGCTTTGCTCAAATTTAAAGAGCGAATCAAAAATTTACAATTTTTGATGATGCGATTGAAAATACAGGAGTAAAAAAATGACAACCATGAGCAAAGCTCTTACGGTATCTCAGGCCGCATCATATTACATTGATCAAAGAAAAGGTAGCTACTGGGACAGAGATGCTTCAGAGTCAAAATGGTTTGGACGAGGTGTCTCCACACTTGAATATGAGCAAGATGCGACTGTTAAAGCGTCTGATTTTCAAAATATGATCAGACAGCAGAACGCTCACGGTTATAAAGTATTACGTGATACTGTAAGCGGTGAGATGAGATCCGGATTTGATATCACAAACTCGGCACCCAAAGAGCTGTCAATCCTTAGTGAGATATGTGAGAAAAAAGAGCTAGAAAAAATTCACGATATCGCAAATCAAAAAGTGCTTGAATTTATACAAGACAATTTGTCGTTTGTCAGAGTCACAAATCCTATCTCAAAAAAAAGAGAATTAGTTAAAGCCGAAGGTATTGCCGTAGCTCAATTTAAACATCACACTACGCGTGCAAAAGATCCGGATATCCATACGCATAATGTTTTGAGCAACATTGCATATCATAAAGGACAAGCCTATGCACTTGAACCTGATATGATCTATAAAAACCAAAAGCTTCTAACCCAGATCTACCATAATACTTTGGCGATTGAATTAACAAAATTGGGCTATGAAGTAGAATTCAAGCGAAACGAAGGTGGAAACTATGAGGCACATATTCAGGAAATTCCTCTGAATATAATTACTTCTTTTTCAAAACGTAGCCAAGAAATTGAAATTGAATTTGAACGTTTATGCCAGATCTATCCGTCGCGAGATAGAAAAGAATTACGTGAAGAAGCTGCGCTCAAGCGTGAGATCAAAGGTACTGAATCTCGAGAAGAGATTATGAAATTATGGGAAAAGGAACTGTCTGAATTAAACCAAACAAAAGAAAGTATCATTGGATCCATTCAACAAATACAAAACCAAGATAAAAAAACGATACTATTAACTAAGGAAGAAATTGTTGAGAAAGCAATCAATACGATTAGCGATCATAAAGCTATTTTTTCAAAAGAAGAAGTACTCCACGAATCTCTCAAATTGGCCGAAGCTCATTTTAACCTGGAAGAAATTCAAAGTGCGATTACAGAAAATAAATCGCTTATTAGTATTAATCAATTCAAAACCACAACTCAAGAAATAGTCAACGCTGAAAATCATATTTTAGCTTTTGCTGATGTATGCAAGAATAGATGCTCTGCAATCCTTAATCAAAATGATATCAATCATTTTTTAAATGAATTCAGGGCCGAAGGAAAATATGAACTCAACGATGGCCAAAAATCAGCAGTTTCTCTCATATTAAATTCACAAGATCGTTTTATTGGCATTCAAGGCGATGCCGGTAGTGCAAAAACATCAGGAGTTGTAGCGGCAGTCAGTGCCTCGCTCGCACTCGCGCGCTCGCGAGGCAAAAACATCGAGATTGTTGGGCTTGCGCCCACTAATCTCGCTGCAAAGACATTGGAAAAAGAGGGCTCTATTTCGAGTTTTACGATTGATGGCTTTTTGCAAAAAAAACTACCAAAATCCGACAAAGAAAGAGTCTACATTGTCGATGAGTCGTCTATGCTTGGCACCAAAAAATTATCAAAACTTATTCAAAAAATCGAAAATGAAAATTCACGGATTGTGCTTGTAGGTGATTCCAAACAGTTGGATGCAATTCAGGCCGGTTCTATGTTTAATAAACTGCAAGAACATCAATTAGTTCGATTTGCGTTTTTAGATAAGTCATTGCGTCAAAAAAATATTGAAACAAAAGCAATAGTAGAAGCGTTTAAGATCGGTAACATTGAATTGGGTTTTGAGAAACTCGACAGCATTAATCATCTGGTGATCAATGAAGATATGTCTAAAAATGCAAAAGATATTATCAAGAACTATGTCGATGATATTGAGCAGGCGACGAATAGCGCAATGTTGGTAAATACCAATGAAGAACGTGCATTGTTGAACTCTTTAGCTCACAATGAGCTCCAGGTAAGAGGATTGATTGATAAGAATGATCAATCGATGAATATGCTCTCGCGTTTGAATATTAACGATACGGTAGATAAATTTATATCAGCTGCATATAAGCCCGGAATGACGTTAGTAAATACCAGAAAAATGGCAAATATCCTACAATATAGTCAATTGAGAATCTTGGATGTTGATTACAAAAATAACAAGGTTAAAATCCAAGATCCAACCAATAAACAACCTAAATGGCTATCTATTACCGCGAATGCTAATAATTGGGAAATCTTTAAATCAAAAACCTGCAATTTTTCTACTGGAGAAAGAATTGTTTTTGAAAGAAAAAATAAAACTTTAAACGTTGAAAACGGCACTATTGCTGTAATTAAAAAAATAAAAGATGATCAAATAACCATTATCATGGGTCAAGAAGAAAGAACATTTAATGTAAAAGAATTTCCTTTTTTCTCGGCAGCACATGCACTAACTGCGCATAAAAGTCAGGGGCAAACATTAGAGAACGTGCATATATATGCCGACGCGAATGTGATGATGAATAATTTAAAAAGCGCATATGTTTTTGTTTCAAGAGCGAAGAGTTCAATAAAGCTATATTCTAACGACAAACGAAAATTGATTGATCTATTTAAATTTTCTACAGAAAAAGAAAATGCATTTGAAATCAATGACGCTAAATTTAAAAGCGGCAAAATAGATGATACCGAGATCAGTAAAACAGCAAAATATGAACTTGTAAAAATTTTAAATTCTAAAAAAAATCAAATCAAAATCGAAAAAAAGATCAAGCGAATCAAAGCAATTGAAGCAATTGAAGCAAATAAGCACTACGATGAAGCAATTATCAAAGCAAAAAAGAATTTTGAATTTTCATCTCGAGAACTAAAGCAGTTAGGTATTGATTATTCAATTTTTAAGACGCAGATACATCAAATATCTGTTAGGGGCTTCGATTTTGAAAAAAATCCGGAGTTGAAATCAAAAATTTTAAAACTTCTTGAGACAAAAATAAAAACAGAAAAAAAATCAAAGGAATCAAGTAATGCAGAAAAGCTGTGTCACCATATAAATAATAATGCGTTATCAAAAATTAGCATAAAAGCTATCATCGATGCATTAGAATTGAAAGATGAAAAAGACTTATTAATTACCTTGGAAGCCAACAATAACGACATTGATAATTTTCCCCAAGATATTGAGATTGTAAATTTCTCTACATTTGAGGATATCGAAAAATTAGAACAATGGCGAGAAATCGAATCTCATACAATATTGCCTTATCAACAAGTCGAGGTTAAAAAACTTTACAAATATTTGAACCATTTCGAGGATAAAGAGTGTAAAAATCTTATGATTGCGTCAACATATGCTGCAGCAAGAGAACAATTAAAAGAGCTACGTGCACAATATATCGCGAGGCAGCGAGAAAATAAACATTACAGATTAAAAAAAGAAGCTGCCTATAAGGTACTTTCCACAGTATTGGGTGATCGTCTCGATAAAGTAAATGAAGCGCGTAACAATCTTTTTATCCAAGATGATGGCTATCAAATAAATGGATTGCAGCGACAAAAAGAAGCTATTGAAATCGCCCTGGCTAAGATCGAAAATAATGAATTTCTATCCTACCTTGATCTTAAAAAAACAAATATTGATGGTTCTCTATTTGAAGGTAAAAAGAATATAGAAATCTTGGGTTATACGATCGGACAAATAGAACTAGAATCGTTTTGTTTTGATAAAAAGACGGATTTTAAATGCTGGGCAATAATTGAAAATTTTAAAAATAACGGTTTTATAACCATACAAAATTTGGAAGTATTAGGCATATCAAAAAATGACACCATAAAACGCTACGGCAATCCGATTATGATGAATGTGGATATAACCATAGCTGACTTCAGAGAATATGATCAATCTAAAATTTACGATTACAAAAAAAGCGCGATTAATGCTAATGATATAAAAATTTCAGTCAATGAAATTAATACTAATGCACATGTATACAGTACTGATATTTTATTAAATGAACGCAATGAATTAAAATTCGATGCAGTAGAACATTATGAAGATCTATCTTTTAGCGTTGAAGAAAGTATTCAATTTCCGCAAAGACAGCTCGAATTTGAAAAGCTCTCAGATCAAGAAGTACTAGACTTAAAACAGAGAACCAAAAATGAATTAGCTTTACAAGATCCAGCGCCAGTGCTTGATGCCCTGGGCATTGAATATAAACAGAATCACAATAGATATTTTTTCAAACTAAGAAATGAAGAAAGAACAGCGAGTTGTAACATGTATTTAGATCGCTCGGGAGAATGGAAATTAAAGGATTTTGGATCTGGACTATCGGGGACAGTTGAAAATATAGTGATGGAAATCACGCAAATGGACTATAAAAATGCACTCGATTTTTGTCTGGCCAACACAAATTGCAGAAATCATTTACAAGAAAGAATCGATGAGATATCAGGTAAAAAGCATACAAACAATGCACGATTAAGTGAAGAGATCAAAGAATCAATTGAACATCGCCGACAAAGTAACATAGAAAAACAAACACAGCACGACACGAGCTCTAGAGTCATATCAGCCAAAACAATTAATGAATTTAGCCTTGAGGCGAGGGCCTATCTTGCCTCAAGAGGGATATCGGCAATCCCTGAAAATTTTTATGAAATTACTGGTGAATTCAAAACACACGATGGAAAGGTTTTCCAAAATCGAGGAATCGGCGTTTTAACTGGTGATCAATCAAAAGTAGACCTAAAACAGCTTACGGGTATAGGTGCTGATATTCATTTTTTTCAACCTATTACCAGGAAAGATGGTTCCGTCATGAAAACGCAGAGTTTTGGTTCAAAAGACATCACATACGTGTCAAATAATTGTGAGACAGTAGCAGTCTTCGAATCAAAAATGGACTATGCAGCAGCGTTCGATCAAGGTATTTTAAAATCTAGTGATGTAATCATCGCTAACGGCGTTGGAAATTATAAAAAAATTGTAAATTTGCTCTCATCAAATAATTACAAAGACATACATTTTTTTAATCAGAACGATAAAGCCGGTGAAAAATTTTTAGATGACATTGTTACTGAAGCTAAGATCCAAACATACAAAAAAATTGAATACAAAGCGCACGAAAATAAAGCTGACATTAATGATCTTACAAAAAATCAGATTCAGCTCAAGGAGCGTTTAAAGCAAATCACAATAGAAGCATCTCAACAACAAGAAGCGTCTCGAAATATTTTAATTCAAAAAAACTCAGAAAACCATCAACAACAAAACAATGAACATAGATTAGAACGAAAACAAAAAAGGAGCAAATGATGTTAGGCGTTTTTAAATATATGGAAAGCCTTGTGGTCGTATCTGGACAGTGTATTCATGAGGATTGTACGTCTTTATTGCTTTCTATCAATGCCATTGAGTTTCAAAAAGACTCAAAAAAGGTTAAACGAGTTGGATTGTTTAAGAAAAAAAATGACTTTAAATTGACTTTTTACCGTATGCCAGCCTTTATCTTGAATCAGCCTGCTCAAGAGGTACAGACTATCATGGATACCCTTATTGATACACATGTACACACGCAAGGTGATCAACAAGCATTTAAGATCTTTGTCGAGATACTAAATATAGATCAGATTCGATTTGATCGAATTTTGCTTCAAAAATAAGCAATCGAGTATTTTTTATTTTTTATAAAAAAATATATAAAATAATACAAAAAGGATGAGCAAATGATTATAAGTTTTTTTAAGTTAATAGCCAAGTTGTTGTTTGGTGGGGAAAATGAAAAGGAATCAAAACCAAAAATCGATGAGGAAGAACAGGAAGAGGAACAAACGCATGAACTGCGAAACAAAGCACCTATAGGGTCACATAAAAATGTGCTGCTTAAATATTTAAACAACACGCAAAACCAAAACCTTACTATTAGGAGATAAAATGAAGACTGGAACCATAGTTTTTTTTAGCGCTATTGTCATTAATGGTTTTGTCGCACACCAAATACAAAACGAAACCACAATAAATTCAGCAATACTATTTATTGCTCTATCATTCACTGAATATATTATCTGGCACCTTTTCATTAAAGAGTTTAGGATTGTAAACGATAGAATATTTTTCTATCGCTCTTCAGCAATGGGTAGCTATCCAAACTTTTTCGGTCAAACCGAAGGTAATAGGTGGACATCTTCTTTTATAGTCAAAAATGCGCTTAAGAAAGGAAATTTGTTTCTGGATCAATTTCGATTTGATTTGAGTGTAAAGAAGCGTTTTAAATTTTTTAGCTATACAAAGATGTATAGCGATTTCGATTGCTATATCACCGCTTACGATCTAACACAAGGTGGAGGTATAGTTTTTGGAGGCATGGGAAGTGGTAAGACAGAATTTTATCATTCAATTATTTCGCAAAATATATTTGAAAGAATATTGGCTTATACGAACAAAGGTGATTTTGTGCAAAAGCACTATCGACAACATAAAGACATCATTCTGAACCCATTTGATGCAAGAAGTCATATGTGGAATCCGTTTGAAGAAGCGGAAACCAGTCCCTTTGTAATTGGTGTTTTTATGATAAACCTTTTTAACGCTATTGCAGGCGATCAAAAAGACTTTTTTAGCGCAGGTTCGCAAGATCGATACATGCAATTGTTCAACCATATTCAATTCAATAATCCTCTTCTATCAGCTAAAGAAAAATTTGATCTTTTTATCAAGTCTCTCAAAGAATATTTTGAGGCTCCACAAACTCAAAGCCGCACCAGTGAAGCAGATATTGTTAGCACCATGAAACTTTCTTTTGAATTTTTAGACTATATGAATTTTTGTATCCAAAACGGAAGTCCTACATTTACAATTAACAATTACTTGAAACATAAAAAATGTCGGTTATTTCTGCTCGCAAGAGAAGATCAAAAATCAAAATTAACACCTTTCTTTTCAGCATTCATTGCTGCTTTTACATCAGTGATGTTAAGTCAAGAAGATCAGAAAGAATCTTTCACACTTTTTGCATTGGACGAGTATCTGACATTTGCACGAAACATGGATGATGATACCTTAGAGGGGTTACATACAGGCATCAGAAGCAAAGGAGGTGCTTTGTTACCAGGTGTTCAATTTTTCCCAGAGAATCACTCTGCAAATGGTTTAACACAACGAATACTGAATTCTGCCAGATATTGGTTCCTGTTTCAAGGGATCGATGAATATACTTTGGATAAAATCAATAATACCATAGGTATTGTCCGCTATAAAAAGGAGCAATTCAAGGACAAACATTCCGATAGATTTGATAGCAAGGATTATGCAACAGAGGAGTCAAGTCTGTTAAACAAAAGTATGTTTCAATCGTTGGCACAAAAATTTGAACATATCACATTTTTACCAGGAAAGAAACTGCTTTACAAGGGGTATACCCCAAAACTTGATTTAAAAAATAAAAACGAGCCTTTTATCCAGAGCGATAATATTGCAAAATTTTACCAACGAAAATCATAGAAGAAAAGTAGCTACCGATAATGTCAGTAGCTACTTAATTATCAATTAGTACTTGAATTGATATGGATATTTGGCAAAGCGATTGTTCTTTATATCGTCATCACACGCTGAATTGCTACGAGCTATAAAAAGATCAAAGAACAAAGATAATTGTCCTATGACAGGGACAAAATACATGAACCATATGAAACCGCTTTGGCCAGTATCGTGAAACCTTCGAACGCTTAAAGTTAAGCAGCATATTAAAAACAAGAACATTGGTATATCAATAACTTTTATATGCCTGATGATTCCAAAGATAGAAAATTCTTTTTTTGAATTAAAATTTACAATATCAATACCAGCAAATTTTTGTAAATAATATGAACCAAGAGCATATGTTAAAAAAAGAATACATGTCCCTATGGCAAAGACAACGGTATCCCTCCTTGTTGCGCGACCCCAGATATTCAATATATTTAGCCAGGAAGTCAAATAAATTTTAGAATATCGAATCATAGTAATATCTCCTTGACAATAAAGGCAATTTGAATGATGAAAAGATTATAACATAATATATCATGGAACAGTTGTAGTAAAATTGTAGTAAAAAAGAAGATTAATACTTAACTTAAAGAATGGGCTAAAATGCTTTGAAAGCTCGATTTAAAGGGGTGGTACCTGAGGCCGGACTCGAACCGGCATATGTTTCCATACTAGATTTTGAGTCTAGCGCGTCTACCAATTTCACCACTCAGGCATAATTTTTATTGAGGTGGAAGTATAAATAAAAAAAGCTTAAACATCAGTAAAACTGAAATGTTTAAGCTTTAGAAGTTTAAAATTAAGCTTTTGCTACAGCGTCTTTAAGTTTTTTACCAACTTTAAATTTTACTGCTGTTGTTTTTGCTACATCAACAACTCTGTTTGTACCAGGGACTCTAGCTTTTCTTGCAGCTCTTGTCGCAGTACTAAATGTACCAAATCCGATGAAGCTTACATCTTTACCAGCAACTAAAGCTTCGCTGATTGCTTCTAAAGCCGCATCAACAGCTTTTTGACTATCTTTTTTAGAAAGACCTGCTTTCTCAGAGACTGCTTGGATGAATTCCGCTTTTTTCATTGCCCATTCCTTAATATAAAGTGTTTGTGTGAGGATTGTACAATTTTTTTTAAAAAAAGACAATAATATTTTTTAAAAAGTTAAAGAATATACCGAAAAAGACGATATTTTGCACAAGGAACCAAATTTGCTTGCTTCTTTTATAAGAAAAAAATGGAGTTAATCATGAGAGTTACAAATTCGCTTTTATTTAACACATCCCTACGTAATTATCAATCCTCTTCACAAAAGCTGTACGATGTCAATCAACAACTAGCTTCGGGACTGAAGATACAGAACAGTTATCAAGATACTGGCGTCTATGTTGATTCGATGCGTCTTAATTCTGAAATAGGAACTTTAACCCAAGCTTCTGAAAGTAGTTCTAAAGCACAATCTTTTGCGAAGAACACTGATACAACACTCAATGATTTTACATCGGACTTGGATAAATTTAAAACTAAGTTATTACAAGCAGCAAATACATCAAATTCATCCACAAGTTTACAAGCGCTTGCAAATGAACTTCAATCACTACGTGACCAGATGAAAAGTCTTGCAAATACCTCTATTAATGGACAATTTCTTTTTTCAGGTTCCGCGCTCTCTCAAAAACCTATTAGCGATGATGGTACCTATAATGGAAATGGTGAAAGTCTTACATCGTTATTAGGTTCTGGTGTCGAACTTCCTTATAATATAGATGGGCAGTCATTATTTCTTGGGTCAGATAGCGACTATAATAGAGTTGTATCTACTAATGTTGTGATGTATAATCAAACAGACTTACACCCAGATATAATGAACAATGCGGGAACCAATTCTACTGCAAGTGAAGTCTATCTTTCAGCCGACGATACCATTCGTGATATGGTAGGAGATACTGACAGTACTACAAGCAATGACCCTAATTCTGTGTTTTACCTTTCAGGCAGAAACACTGATGGCAATACGTTCTCAACCAAAATTACGATGAGTTCAAGCTCTTCCGTCTCAGATTTACTTGAAAGTATTGGACAAGCCTATGGCAATACATCAACCAATCAAAAAGTTGATGTCAGTATGAATGATTATGGACAAATTGAAGTTAAAGATTTAACAACAGGTCATCAAACTTTAGAAATGAATCTTTTTGCTGCCGTTGATCGCTCTGCCGCAGCTGGAACATCAGGAAATGCAGACCAAAATAATATTAATGATTTGATAGCAAATCCAAATGTAGACATCATTGCCTTTAATGCGAGCAACTACACCACAATTAATTCTGCATCGACCATTGCTTCTCGTGCAGATATTAACAACAGTGGGACATATCGTATTGGTTATCCACTGGAGAATAGCAGTGGGACAACGGCAACGGCAAGTACACTCTTAAGTGACGTCCTTCCTTCTAATGTCGATAATATAGTGATTGGTGGTACAACACTCAATGTAACAGCAACAACAACGGTCCAAGATTTAATGAGTGCCATTGAAACAGAAAATGGTCTAACGGCAGGCTCTGTTCGCATTGAAAATGGACAAATGATAGCCAGTGATCCAACCAATACGCTCAACACCACTTTAGTTGCCCGAGATGCAACAAATACTGCAGTATCGGCCTTTAGCATTCCTGATGCTATCAATTATACACAACGTGGTTTTGAAAAAGATGGTAATGAATTACAAAGCAATGTTTCTCAAGTAGTCAAATCAACCAATACGTACGCCACGGATTCTACAAAGCTTAGTGAAGTCGCTGGTGTTTCTACACTAAATGGAACGTCGTTTTCACTTGATTTCACAGACAAAAATGGCAATAGCAATACCGCAACCATTAATCTTAGTAATGCAGGAAGTACCGTTTCTATTGATTTAAACGGCGATGGCGATACAACAGATGCTAATGAGACATTCTCTATTTTAGATGGCAATGGCAATGCGACCAGTGCAGATAATGTTACCTATAAACAGCTGAATGATGTTGTCAGTATGCTCACTTCTGGCACATTACCAACCACAGGTGTTCCTGCGGCAAGTACTGCGTTTGAGGAATACAATTATGCTGTAAAAACTGCCGCAAATAGCGTTGAAGTGACTATGGACCAAGACGGTCGTATGAATATTATGGATAGAACTGCATCAAAATCAAAAATAGAATTTTCAATGTACGATAACAATGCAAATGATTATAGCGGTACGACCAGCGCATCTCTCTCGTTTATGGCAAACGACTCGGTTACTATTTCAAACCCAAGTATCGATATGTTTGCACAATTGGATGAAATGATTGAAGCAGTACGTTCAGGAACCTTTAATATGAGTTCAACCGCCGATGACCCACGCAATATGGGAATTCAAAATGCTATTTCTACGATTGACCACATTGCAGACCATGTTGAAAAAGCGCATACACAAATTGGTGCGTACACAAATGCACTTACTGATGCAAAAGATAGAGTCGATACTCTAACAGTAAATGTCAAAACCGTTCAAGCAGATATTATCGGTGCTGACCCTGCCGAAGCGTATTTAACATTCACACAATTGAGTGAATCATATCAAGCTATGCTTTCATCTATTACGAAGATTAGTTCGATGTCTCTTTTAAATTACATGTAATAATCTGTTATAATACCAATACTAGATTATTTACATGTAAAGGATTTGTTATCTTAAAAGAGACATTTTTTATTATTTTTATTGCTATTGTTCTTTTTTTAGGTGTTGCAACTATTTTACCAGATGCATCTGTTGTAGGAAAATTTGGCGCGTATTTGGGTCATTCAAATCAACATTTATTTGGATATTTTTCATTTTTTTATCCATTTGTGTTGATTTTACCAGCGTTTACACTCTATAAAGAAAGTAAGATTACAGAACGTCGCTTGGGTGTTAGTGTCGCCTCTTTAATCTTAATTTTTGCCATTTTAATGGCACAATCTATTTTAGTCAGTAATGCTTTTAGTGGTTCATTGGGTCATTCAATTGTTGATTTATTGATCGGCTTCATCGGCATTATGGGTGTATGGATTTTTATTATTGCCATCTTTTTACTTTCAATGACGCTGCTTGTAGAATCAAGTATTAGTGATTTTCTAACATGGATTAAACCTACATTTACAAAAACCAATATTAAAGAGTATAAAGCGCAAGAGAGCGAAGAAGTTACTACAGAACGTCCCGTAATTCCAAAAGAGAAAGAACTGTCATTAAAAGAGCGCATTAAACTTGAAGAAGAGAGTGAAGCAACCCTCCAAGAAGAGGTTTTTGAAATTACGCAAGAAGAAACAGCGGAAACAGAACCTAAAAAAGCGCTTGTTCGACTCAAAAGTGCCAAAAAAGTTGAAATACTCAGTGAAGTGGAAGAGAATAAAAAACTTCTCTCAGAAATTGACCAAGGAGAGGTCGATAAGCCAAAAGATTTTAAATTGCCACCCTTGACTTTTTTAGCCAATCCTCCTGCAAAAGCTGTTCATGTTAATGAGAGTGAAATCGACCAAAAAATTCAAGACCTTTTAGAAAAACTCAGACGCTTTAAAATTGAAGGTGACGTAGTACGTACCTATTCAGGTCCGGTGGTTACAACTTTTGAATTCAAACCAGCACCTCATGTAAAAGTTTCACGTATTTTGACCTTACAAGATGACCTTGCCATGGCATTAAAAGCTAAAACGATTCGTATTCAAGCACCCGTTCCAGGGAAAGATGTTGTAGGTATTGAAGTGCCAAACCAAAAAATTGAAACTATTTATCTTAAAGAGATTCTTGAAAGTGATATTTACAAAAAGTCATCATCACCGCTTACTATTGCTCTTGGAAAAGATATTGTTGGCAATGCGTTTGTAACTGACCTTAAAAAATTACCGCATTTATTGATTGCAGGAACAACGGGTAGTGGTAAAAGTGTCGGTATCAACGCCATGTTACTTTCCCTGTTATATCGCAATTCTCCCGATACATTGCGTTTTTTAATGATTGATCCTAAGATGCTTGAATTTTCAATTTATAACGATATTCCTCATCTTTTAACTCCCGTTATTACTAAACCTAAGCAAGCAATTATTGCGCTTGCTAATATGGTCAGCGAAATGGAACGACGCTATCAAATTATGAGTCGCTCAAAAACGAAAAATATTGAAAATTATAATGAAAAAGCCAAAGCCATTGGTGTAGAACCATTGCCGTATATTGTGATTATTATTGATGAGTTAGCAGACCTCATGATGACCAGTGGGAAAGATGTAGAATTTTACATCGCTCGTTTAGCTCAAATGGCACGCGCCAGTGGAATTCACATCGTTGTAGCGACACAAAGGCCTTCTGTTGATGTTGTTACGGGTCTTATTAAAGCAAACTTACCTTCACGCATTAGTTTTAAAGTAGGGCAAAAAATCGACTCAAAAGTCATTTTAGATGCTATGGGAGCGGATTCATTGCTTGGAAACGGCGATATGCTTTTTACCCCTCCAGGCACCTCAGGACTCATTCGTTTACATGCTCCATATACCAGTGAAGATGAGATTGATAAAGTCGTTGAATACCTGAAAAAACAGCGTCCTGTCGTTTATGATGAGAGTTTTTTAAAGGAGAGTGATGAGGGGTATTCGGCTAGTTCTGGAGCCAAAGAAAGTGGTGAATTAGATGAGCTTTTTGAAGATGCAAAAGCCATTGTCCTTAATGAAAGAAAGAGCTCTATTTCTTATATTCAAAGAAGATTAAATATTGGCTATAATAGAGCTGCAACGATTGTAGAGCAACTTGAGGCGATGGGCATCCTTTCTTCTCAAAATGCGAAAGGTCAGCGCGAAATTATCGTTAATTAACTATATCAAGGAGTCAGTCACAATGGATTTTTTTGAAAGCTATACAGCTGAAGTGAATGAAAGAGCAAAATTAGGTGTTCCTCCTTTACCACTTGATGCTAAAAAAACAGCTCAAGTTGTAGAATTGTTAAAAAAAGAAGAGGGTGATCAAACGTTTTTGAAATCCCTATTAGCAGACCGTGTACCACCGGGTGTTGATGAAGCCGCATATGTCAAGGCAGCTTTTTTAAACGATGTCGCACAGAAAAAAGTTACATGTAAAGCGATTAGCCCTGTTTATGCTGTAGAGCTTTTAGGTACCATGTTTGGTGGGTACAATGTTCAACCACTGGTTGATGCATTAAGTTCGAAAGATGCTGATATTGCACGCGCTGCCTGTAATGCTTTAAAACATACTGTCCTTGTTTATAGCTCATTTAATGACATTGAAGGGCTTGCCAAAACGAATGCTTATGCTAAAGAAGTCATGCTTTCATGGGCTAACGCTGAATGGTTTACATCAAAACCTACTATTGCTGAAAAAATTACGGTTGCTGTTTTAAAAGTAGCAGGTGAAACCAATACCGATGACTTAAGTCCTGCTAGCGAAGCATTTACAAGAAGTGATATTCCGTTGCATGCTAATGCCATGCTTGTGAAACGCCTTCCTGGCTCAACCGATAAAATTAAAGAATTGATTGCAAAAGGCTACGAAGTTGCTTATGTGGGTGATGTTGTAGGAACTGGAAGCAGTCGTAAATCTGGTATTAACTCCATTCAATGGTGGATGGGACGAGACATTCCTCATGTGCCCAATAAAAAAACAGGCGGCCTCGTCTTAGGTTCTACCATTGCACCAATCTTTTTTAACACCGCAGAAGATAGCGGCGCATTACCGATTGAGGTGAATGTTGAAGGTTTAGAGACAGGTGATATTATTGATGTTTATCCATTAGCGGGAAAAATTGAAAAAGCGGGTAAAGTCATTGCAACCTTTAAACTAGCTCCAAATACACTTGCGGATGAATACCGTGCAGGCGGACGTATTCCTTTGATTATTGGTCGTGGTTTGACAACCAAAGCACGTGCAAGTTTAGGAATGGGAGCAGAGAACATTTTTGCAAAACCTGAACAACCAAGCGAACAAAAAGGCGTTGGTTATTCCCTCGCTCAAAAAATGGTAGGTCGTGCATGTGGTGTTGAAGGTGTTCGTGCTGGTATGTACGTCGAACCTCAAACACTGACCGTTGGCTCACAAGATACAACCGGTCCAATGACCAGAGATGAAATTAAAGAGCTTGCTGCGCTTGGTTTTAGTGCTGATCTTGTTATGCAAAGTTTCTGTCATACAGCGGCATATCCAAAGCCAAGCGATGTTAAGCTTCAACACACATTGCCAGCGTTCATTACCTCTCGTTCAGGCGTGAGCTTAAGAGCAGGGGACGGTGTTATTCACTCATGGCTTAATCGTATGGTTTTACCCGATACGGTTGGAACCGGTGGCGATAGTCATACACGTTTTCCAATTGGTATCTCTTTTCCTGCTGGTTCAGGATTGGTTGCATTTGCAGCGGTTACGGGAAGTATGCCATTAAACATGCCTGAATCTGTTTTAGTTCGTTTTAGTGGCGAATTACAGCCTGGTATCACATTGCGTGATTTAGTGAATGCTATTCCTTATTACGCGATTAAAAAAGGCCTTTTAACGGTTCCTAAAAAGAATAAAAAGAATATCTTTGCAGGGCGTATTTTAGAGATTGAAGGCCTTCCAAAACTCAAAGTCGAACAAGCATTTGAACTCAGTGACGCCTCTGCTGAACGCAGTGCTGCTGCATGTACGGTAGCCTTGGATGTTGAGCCAGTTGTTGAATACCTCAAATCAAACATTACGCTCTTAGAATCCATGATTAAAGCAGGCTATCAAGATGCGAAAACATTGCAACGACGTGCTGATAAAATGAAAGCATGGATTGCTAAACCCAATCTTCTCAAAGCCGATGCCAACGCGCAATATGCAGAAGTCATTGAAATTAACCTCAATGAGATTAAAGAGCCAATTTTAGCATGCCCAAATGATCCAGATGATGTTGCAACACTCAGCGAAGTTTTAGCAGATGATAATCGTCCTAAAAAGATCGACGAAGTCTTTGTAGGCAGTTGTATGACCAATATTGGACATTATCGCGCCCTTGGTGAAGTATTGCAAGGCGAAGGGAAAGTGCCAACTACCCTTTGGATTGCACCACCAACCAAAATGGATAAAAACCAACTCACAGAAGAGGGGTATTATTCACTCTTTGGCAGTGCAGGTGCGCGTATTGAAATTCCTGGATGTTCTTTATGTATGGGTAACCAAGCCAACGTAAAAGAAGGAGCTGTGGTATTTTCAACGTCCACACGTAACTTTGACAATCGTATGGGACCAAATGCTAAAGTCTATCTTGGTAGTGCAGAATTAGCAGCACTTTGTGCTCTTTTAGGCAGACTTCCAAGTGTTGAAGAGTACATGAGTTTAGTTCCTAAAAAATTGGCGGGTAAAACCGATAAAGTCTACAAATATCTCAATTTCAATCTCATTGAAAATTACGAATTAGCTAACTAATACATCTCAAGCCACCCAAAATTGAGGGTGGCTTTTTCTTTTACATGTAAGGATTTCTTTGACTATTCATAAAAATTGCGTCGTGACGCTAGACTATACTGTTTTCGATACGAATAACACACTTCTTGATAGTGGTTCACAGCCACTTATATATCTGCATGGTGGATATAATGAAATTTTTAAAAAAATTGAAAAAGAGCTAGAAGGTAAAAGTATCGGTGATAGCATTCATTTGCAACTTTTGCCCAAAGAAGCATTTGGAGAATATCGCAGTAGCCTTGTTTTAATACAAGATCGTAGTATGTTTGAAGATGATCTTGAAGTTGGTCAGCAAGTCGAAATGGTTTTTAGTGAAGACGAAGAAGAAGAGGTTATGCTCGTTTATACTGTTTCAGATATTCAAGAAGATAGAGTCGTTTTAGATGCCAATCACCCTCTTGCTGGTATCACCATTCTTTTTGACGCAACGGTTATTGGCTTACGTGAAGCAACGGCGGATGAAATTGAAGAAAGGTTGCACCATACCATACAAGCCAATGACTCCTCTTTATAAAACCAATGAATAATACACTGAGTTTATTTGAACATTTAACGATTTTATACGCAGAAGACGAAGAGAGTTTACGCCATAGCGTTGCTCAAACGTTAGAGCTTTTTTTTGACAAAGTCATTCAAACATCCAACGGAGAAGAAGCGTTAGAGCTTTTTTTTGAACACAATCCTGATGTTTTATTACTCGATATTTGTATGCCAAAATGCAATGGCTTGGAACTATTGAAAAAGATACGAGCATCACATAAAAGAGTTCCTGTGATTATTATGAGTGCTTATGCCGAACAAAATTATTTTCTACAATCCATTGAACTTAATATCTGTAAATATCTGCTCAAACCTTTTTCAAAAGAGAGCTTTTTAGGAGCACTTAAAACCTGTGCAACATGGATGTATGAATGGGGTGAGGGCAATTTAATCAAAGTCAGTAATGACATCTTTTATGACCCTGATGAGTGTGCTGTCTTGGTAGGAAATGAGCACTATCCTTTAACGAAAAAAGAACGGTTACTGTTTGAATACTTTTTACGACAAAAAAACCGCATTATCTCTTACGATGAGTTAGAAGAAGCCATTTGGGCAGGGGATGGCGGAAGTAAAGAGGCATTAAAAGCGTTAATCAAAGAGTTACGTAAAAAACTTCCCAGCGATATTATCGAAAATACGTTTGGTATAGGCTATAAGCTTGCTATCCACTAAAACGATTCTTTCGCCTTCGACGAAAACCAAAACAATGATTTTTGTTTTGATGCTCTTTATGGCAATGACGACGATTTTTGGCTGGATGCGTTACCTTGATGTTAAAGAATCCATCGAGAAATCTCGTAAAGATTATGCGTTACAAATTCATAGCCTCTACGCAACAACCTTGCAAAGAACAAGTGCTTTTTACCTCAATCGTGCTTATGCTAACTTAGATTCCTATGGTATTAAAGATGCCCTTTTGCACAAAGATGTCGAGCAACTCACAGGTCTTTCAAGTTTTCGTTGGAAAGTCCTCAAGCAAGAAAACCCTTTTTTATTAGGCATTCGCTTTTATGATGAGACACGTACACTGATTGCCTATTTAGGGAAAGAGCCTAAACACAGCGAAATTAGTGAAAAAGGCATCATTCCTCGTGAAGCGCAGTTTGGCTTTTTCTTCTCAAAACACTATGCAGCATATCATATTGTCGTTCCCGTCTATGTCAATCAAAATATTATCGGAATGTTGGAATTTGCCATTGCTCCAGAATTTTTTCTCAATGAAGTCGAAGAGTTTTCAGGACTTAAAGGCTACATTCTCTTTAAAGGTGAGAGCTTTGCACCACAGGATGAAGCCTTATCTGGTATCAGTTTAAAAGACGGTGTTATTTCACAAAATCGCAAAAGTACGTATATTACGCATGTTATTGAGTTAGAAGGCATGATTGGCGACAATTTAGCACAACTGCTCTTCTTTCAAGATATTAGCGACCAACAGCAAAAGCTTCTGGATGCTATTTACGAGGCTTTTTTTCTTGCACTCAGTATCATGGGTGTTTTATTAATTATTTTAAATTATGGCTTTAATGTCCTCATCAGACGTCTTGAAGAGAGTGAAGCGAGTCTAAGACATCTTAATCATACACTCGAAGACCGTGTCAATCAAGAGATTCAACGTCGCATGGAGAATGAGCAAATTTTGATGCATCAAAGTCGTCTTGCAAGTATGGGAGAAATGATAGGAAACATCGCGCATCAATGGCGACAACCGCTCACTGAATTGGGGGCGACGCTGATTAATTTACAAATGCTCTGGGAAAAACAAAAATTAAACAGTACGATTTTTGAAGACCGTATCAACCGCTCTGAAGGGCTCATTGCATACATGTCAAAAACCATTGACGATTTTCGCAATTTCTTTGCTTCAGATAATCAAAAAGAGCTTTATTGCATTAACGATGCACTTTCAAAAGCCATTGCGCTTATTGACCCTGCGCTTAAAAATCATCATATTAAACTTATTGTTGAGGAACAAAACCGTTGCGAGGTGTTTGGATATCCTAGTCAATTTGCACAAGCAATTTTAAATATAATCAGTAATGCCAAAGATATTTTATTAGAAAGGCATATCGATGAACCAATGATTCATATTACAATTACATGTAAAAATGAAAAAGCATTGATTAGCATCGAAGATAATGGCGGCGGCATCGCATTAGAGCCTATTGAAAAGATATTTGAACCTTATGTCAGTACCAAACATGCCAAAAGCGGTACGGGTATAGGTCTTTATATGAGTAAAACGATTATTGAAAAAAATGCCAATGGAACACTCAAAGCTTTCAACACTCAAAAAGGCGCTCTTTTTGAAATAACACTTTAATCTTTCTCTCTAATTTCTCCCTACTCATTGTTAAGATTCTTTTTGGAATTAGCAAAAAGGAGTTCTTATGCACGAAAAAAAGCCAAAATTAGACAGAAGGGATTTTGTAAAAAAAACAACAACTCTTCTAGGGGCCGCCGCGTTAGTTGCGCCTCAAGCTAACGCTTTTAGCCTCACTAACCCTGGTCGCGAAACAAATGATACTCGCTATATAGGGCAAGAAGGTAAACGCTTTGGTATGGTAATTGACCTACGCAAATGCGTTGGTTGCCAAGCCTGTACCAGTGCGTGTAAAAGCGAAAACAAAGTACCTAAAGAGAAATTTAGAACCTATGTACCCGAGTATGAATTAGGTTCTTACCCCACTGTACGCAAAGCATTTTTACCGCAATTGTGTAATCACTGCGCCGAACCATCGTGTGTCAGTGTTTGCCCTACGGGAGCAACTTTTGCTCGAAAAGACGGTATCGTCGTTGTTGATAGTGAAATCTGCTGGGGATGTGGGTACTGCATTAATGCGTGTCCGTACGATAAACGTTACTTCAATCCCATCACCAATGTTGCTGACAAATGTACATTATGCGCTCATCGTGTTGATCATGGATTACTTCCCGCTTGTGTTGAAAGTTGCGTAGGAGGTGCACGTGTTTTTGGTGACTTAAATGATCCGCACTCTCATGTTTCAAAACTCATTGCAACGTTTCCAACAACCGTACTTAAACCTTCTAGCGGTACAAAACCACGTATTTTTTATATCGCACTCAGTGGAGAAATCCAATCGTTGCCGTATTCAAACGGTATTTTAGATGATTTAGCACGTAAAATTGATGGCTTGCCTGCTAAAGAATGGTCAAGCAAAGGAGTATAAGATGGATTTTGGATCATTATTACATACAATCAATTCGATCACGCCCGATAGACCTTGGGGAATTGATATACCGAACTATTTTTGGTTCACGGGAAGTTCAGCCGCAGCATTTATTATTTCAAGTTTTGCGCACGTTTTTGGGATGAAAGAGTATAAACCAATTGCAGGTTTTTCATTACTATTGGCATTTGTTTTACTCGTTGCGGCACCGATGAATCTCATTGATGATTTACGCCAACCGGGACGAATTATAAACTTCTTCTTCTATGGATGGGAAAACTTTCCAACATCGCCTATGAAATGGGGTGTGTTGCTTTTGATTGCTTATCCACTGCTTATTTTAGCAGAAGCTATTGTGTTGTATCGTCCTTATTTTAGTGCCTCAAAAAATGTGGTGAGAACTAAAGAGCAAGAAGAAAAAGACCATCAGTTAGGTGCAACATTAGGGGCGATTGGTATTCCTTTGGCGTTAAGCGTTCACGGATACACAGGCTATATTTTAGGAGCTGTGCATGCTATTCCTCTGTTTCATACACCGCTCATGCCTATTTTATTTTTAGCTTCTGCGATGGTTTCGGGTACTGGATTATTGATTATTTTATTGCCTATTTTTCAAAAGTTTTTTACAGATTTTAAACGTATTGATTATGGCATGATGCAACGCTTAGCAAGGCTTTTATCTTGGTTTATCGTGATAGACCTTGTGATTCGCTTTTTTTGGCTGACCTTTGCTATTACGTTTAACGGTGAAGAAAAATACGCACTCAAACTCTTCTTTGGAGAAAACTTTTGGGAAGTGTTGATTATAGATTATGTGATTTGTCTTTTCATTCCGATGGCAATAGGCTTTACAAACTATTTTGCACGCTCTTTTAAATGGGTTTTATTTGCCGGTGTCCTTTCGGCAGTTGGTGTTTGGATTTTTAGATGGAATACCGTTCTTGGCGGACAAAGCATTGGAAAAACAACACCTTTTTTCTTGGAGTACCATCCTCATATCACAGGTCCTGATAGCATCTTTTCCGTCGTCTCTAACTGGAGCCTCTTAATTGCGTTAATTGCGTTAGTGATGGTTGTTTTCCCTTGGGATAAAGAGATGGCAAATTATTATGTAACAAAAGAGGAGTGTTAATTATGGAACAATCTCGCAGAAAATTTCTTATAGGAACCAGTATTGTAGCCAGTGGCGCTGCGATAGTCGGGTACAATGATACGTTAAAGCATGCTGTTACAATGACACGAAGAGGTGAAAAAGCTGCAGATTCTATTTATGGAAATGCTGCCTCAACTGAAGTAACGCAAAGAGACGGTGCAATAACGCATGAGAGCGGTTTTATAGTACAACCAAGTGTTTGTAATGGATGTACAACCCACTGTTCTGTTCGTGTTAAGATTGATACGAAAAGCGGTGATGTTGTACGTGTTTTCGGAAACCCATACAGTCTTCTCTCCAGTGACCCTTGGCTTCCTTATAAAACGCCTTTGCAAGAAAGCTTTAAATTGACGTCTGCGTGGAATGAAAATGGACTTGATATGCGCTCTACCGCTTGCTCTCGTGGCAACTTGGTCTATGAAAAGCTCAAAGATCCGTTCCGGGTGACATCACCGCTAAAACGTGCAGGAAAACGGGGTGAAGATAAATGGGTCAGTATTTCCGTTGAACAGCTCATTAAAGAAGTGGTTGAAGGAGGGGATTTGTTTGGTGAAGGGCATGTGGATGGACTCAAAACGTATGCCGATACCAAAACGTTGATTGATGAACAAAATCCAGATTATGGCCCTTTGGCAAATAAATTGTGTGTTATCGGTACGGCAGATGAAGGACGACAGAACTACATGGTACATCGTTTTGTTCAAAGCTTTGGTACGGTGAATTTTATGGGACACACATCTATTTGTGGTCTTTCTATGCGAGCAGGTGAAGCAGCGTATTTGGATGATTTTGTAGCATACCCGCATATGAAACCTGACTTTGAACATTGTGAGTTTTTACTCAGTATTGCAACCGCTCCAGCACAAGCAGGCAATCCATTTAAACGTCAAGCAAAGCTCTTGGCAAAAGGACGTAGTGAACAAGCTTTACGTTATGTGGTGGTCACGCCTATTCTTACAAACAGTGATTCTATCGCAACGGCTGATCGTTCACGTTGGTTACCAATTAAACCATCGGGAGATTTAGCACTTGTCATGGGAATGATGCGTGTGATTATCGAAGAAGAACGCTATTTAAAACAGTATCTCTCTATACCAAGCGAAGCATCTCAAAAAGTATTGAATGATTATAGTTTTACCAATGCATCGCATCTTGTCATTCAAAACGGTGATAAAAAGGGCGAAATACTTCTGGATCAAAATAAAACTCCATTCGTTATTGATAAAACCGATGGATTGCTAAAAAATGCTAATACCGTTCTTGAAGCAGATATTTTATTTGAAGGCGATGTGCTTTTAGAAGGCACATCCTACACCGTTAAAAGTGCGTTTCTTCTTTTAAAAGAGGCCGTGTTTGAGCACTCTTTGGATTTTTATGCTCAACAAAGCGGTGTCGATGCCAAAACGATTACTGAATTAGCCCGCGAATTTACGTCCTATGGAAGAAGCGTCGGCGTGGATTGTCATGGTGGTACAATGCATTCTACGGGCTTTTACACCACGTATGCCATCATGATGCTAGGAGCACTCGTAGGAAATCTAAACTATAAAGGTGGCATGAGTACGGGAGGGGGTAAATTTAAAGATTTTAACGGTTCATGTTACAATCTTTTAGCCTATGCTGGAAAACAAAAACCTTTTGGCACACGTATTGATAGAGCGCGAAAAGCGTATGAGAAGAGCAGTGAATTTAAACGAAAAATTGCACAAGGCGAAAATCCATACCCTGCAAAAGATGCATGGTTTCCTTTTACCAATGCTTTAGAATCTGAAATCATCACAAGCAGTGCGAATGCTTATCCTTATAAGTTAGGAGCTCTTATTAGTTGGTCTTCTAATTTTATCTATGGACAAAGTGGTAGTGAGCATTTAATACCTTTACTCAAAGACCCAAAAGCAGCGATTCCTCTTTTTGTCGCCATTGATCCATTTATCAATGAAACAAGTCGTTATGCAGATTATATTGTGCCAGACTCTGTCCTCTATGAGACATGGGGTGTGCTTGCTCCGTGGGCTGGACATCTTACAAAAACGACGCATGTACGATATCCTATCTTAAAATCACCGAATGCCTCTTTTAAAAACGGTGAACCTATCTCTATGGATAGTTTTATGATTGAACTTGGAAAAGCTTTGGGGTTGGGTGGTTTTGGTAAAAATGCCATTAATGGAACAACTGCAAAATTTGATTTTGATAAACCTGAAGACTTCTACCTAAGAGCATTTGAAAACGTAGCAATGGATGGGCAAAATCCTGTACCAGAAGCCAGCGATGAAGAAATTGCGATTGCTGGACTAAGTGAGTACATCCCGACACTTCAGCGTATTTGCAAAGAAAACTGGAAAAGAGTCGCTTATGTGATGTGTCGAGGTGGACGATTTGCCAATAAATCCAGTGCGTATGATGGCAATAAAATGAGTAAATCTTATACCAAAGCAATTGCGGTTTATAACCAAACCGTTGCTCTAACGCACAACGCTTTAACGGGCGAGCAATACAGTGGTGTTCCTCGATATTATGCACCTCGTCTTTATGCGGGCAAACCTATCGATATGGCATCTAAAGAGTTTGATTTGTTGGCATTTAGTTATAAATCCAATGTCCTCTCAGCGGCAAGTGCATCGGTTGAAATTCTGCGCGATACACGCTATACAACTTATGTCGATATCAATGCGATCACAGCAAAACGTTATGGTATAAGCCATGGAGACGCGGTGCGTGTTCGTTCACTTGATGGAACGATTGAAGGATTGTGTCGTGTCAAAGAAGGCATTCATCCTCTCTCTTTGGGTATCGAACACGGTGGTGGAAGAGAAGGTGAGGGTGCATTGAGTGTTACAATCAATAATGAACGCAAAGAAGGGCGTATTGCAAGACGCAGTGGTGTGAATATCAATAAATTAGGTCTTAGAGATATCAGCAGACTTAATGCTCCAACACTGAGTGATTTTGTCATCGGTTCTAACGCACGCCAAGCGATTCCTGTACATATTGAAAAAATCTAATTTTTCAAGTAAAGAGACCACAGTATGTGGTCTCCTATTTTTTTAATTTCTTTTCCAGATGACTTACGACTTCATGCATTTTATATAAAGAATCTGGATTCAGGGAAATTGAGTGAATGCCATTTGTCACTAAAAACTCTGTGATTTCAGGATAATCAGAAGGTGCTTGCCCGCAGATACCAATGTATTTTTTCCGCTCATTGCATGCTTTAATGGCCATAGCAAGCATCCGGGTAACGGCTAAATTCCGCTCATCAAAGATATGCGCTATTTGACCGCTTTCTCTATCCACACCCAAAGTTAATTGTGTCAAATCGTTCGAGCCTATGGAATAACCATCAAAAATCTCAAGAAATTCATCGGCTAAAATAACATTCGCCGGTATTTCACACATTGCGTAAATTTCAAGTCCATTTTGACCTTGAATCAATCCTTGTTCATTCATAATTGCAATGACTTTTTTGCCTTCTTCTGGTGTTCTGACAAAGGGAATCATAATTTTGACATTGGTAAGTCCCATATCGTCTCGCACCCGCTTTAGCGCTTCACATTCCCAGGCATACGCCTCTTTGTAGCTATCATCATAATAACGACTGGCGCCACGAAAACCTATCATTGGGTTTTCTTCAAGTGCTTCATACGCAAGCCCTCCTGGCATATTACGGTACTCGTTGCTTTTAAAATCACTGGTACGAATCACAACGGGCTTAGGATAAAATGCCGCGGCTATCATTCCGACACCTTCGCTAATTTTTTGAACAAAAAACTCTTTTGGGTCACTGTAAGGACGCATAAAAGAGCGAATAGCTCTTTCATCATCCACATGCTTGCGCTTGTGCATATTGACAAGTGCCATTGGATGTGCATTGATAGAGTGCGTCATAATGAACTCCATGCGAGCCAGTCCCACACCATCATTAGGCATTTGCGCAAAGTGCAGTGCTTCATTTGGATTGCCAACATTCATCATCAATTTTGTCTTGGTTTCCTTTAACGTGCTAAAGTCCAATGTTTTACATGTAAAAGCAAGCTCGCCTTCGTACACGTAGCCTTCATCGCCTTGTGCACAGCAGACGGTTACCTTTTGCTCGTTTCGCAAAACATCGGTGGCATTGGCACATCCTACCACAGCAGGAACACCAATTTCACGAGCGACAATGGCGGCATGACAGGTTCTACTACCACGATTGGTAATGACAGCAGAAGCCTTTTTCATAATAGGTTCCCAATCGGGAGTTGTAGTATCTGCGACTAAAATATCGCCGGCTCTAAAGAACCTAAATTCTGATGTGTTATGAATGACTTTAACCGTACCGCTGCCTATCTTATCGCCCACAGCGCGACCTGTGGTTAATACATGTAAATTTTTTGTTTCATCTAACGAATACTTTTCAATCCTGATACTGTTGTCTTGTTTACTTTGAACCGTCTCTGGTCGTGCTTGTACGATGTAAAGTTTGCCATCGAGTCCATCTTTCGCCCATTCAATATCCATAGGACAGCCATAATGCTCTTCAATAATCATCGCTTGCTTTGCAAGAGAAATCACTTCATCATCGGTAATGGAAAAAGAGGTTTGCTCATCTTCGCTTGTCGCAACGTTGTGGGTATGGTTAGATGCATCATAAAGCATCTTCTCTTTTTTGCTCCCCAAACTACGTTTAATAATCGTTTGATACCCGTCTTTGAGTGTCGGCTTAAAGACAAAAAATTCATCGGCATTGACTTTACCGCTGACAACATTTTCACCCAAGCCAAAAATAGAATTAATCAATATCAGGTTTTCAGAACCACTTTCGGTATCGATGGTAAACATAACACCGCTACTAGCAAGGTCACTTCGTGCCATCTTTTGGACACCAATAGAAAGAGCGACTTTTAAATGGTCAAACCCTCTACTATCACGATAACTAATCGCACGATCTGTAAACAATGAAACATAACATTCTTGAATGCATTTGAGGAGCTGTTCTGCATTATGAATGTTTAAAAACGTCTCTTGCTGTCCTGCGAAGCTTGCATCGGGCAAATCTTCTGCCGTTCCTGAAGAGCGCACGGCAACATCGATATTAGTCGCACTATACAACGAAGAGAGTTGGGCATAGGCGACCAATATTTCATCGACCAATACTTTAGGCAGAGTCGCTTGTTGAAAAAGGGTACGTATAGCAAGCCCTTTTTCTTGCAAACATTGTGTATCGGTACAATCAAAATCATTGAGTATGTTTTTGATTTTTTCTCCGAGACCATTTTCATTTAGTAACAAATAATAGGCATCACTGGTCGTCGCAAATCCATAAGGAACTAAGATACCTTTTGTGGATAATTTTTGGTACATCTCACCAAGACTCGCATTTTTGCCACCAACTAGGGGAATATCACCAATTTGAAGTTCGTTAAAAAAACGAATATAACGCATCATAACCTCCCATAAGAAAAGTTATACCAATGGTAGCACAAAATAGAATCAAGGTTGCTGTAAAATATTACATGTAATTCATTCGAGTGTTCTTTTGCACCTTCATAAAAAACGATACAAGAGAGATAAATACCCTGCAAGTTGATAATGCTCATTCACAATAGGACTTTTGTAAATCGTATTATCAAACCGAGTATATTCCACATTTGCAATTATGGACCAGGTTTGGCTAAAAGCAAAGATTTGTGTTAAACCAATGTAGGTGTTCAGTGCACCATCAGCATGATAATAAGGGCGTGCCAAAGTCGCTTCTGAAGCTTTAACGCCATAATAATAGTTGCTTTTCTTATCGCTTAAGTACTCAAAACCTGCATAAACAGACAATCCAGCATTTTCCGTCTCAAACAGCGTGTAATTATAAGCTGTATTAAAACTATATCCGTCTGTGGTGTCGCTGATGTCCCTTGAAATCGTACTGGTGATATAGCTATTCTCAAAATTATATTTTAATCTCAGACCGCCTTCTAATGACATATTGCGATTTTTCATTCCTTTTAAAGAGTCACTGTCATTACTTTTATATCCTAAAAGTGATGGAAGTAATACCGCTCCTATTTGCAATTTTTTTGTATCGTAAACGTTATAGCCCACAGTGATGCCCTCAATAAAAAGGCTCTCATACGTCAGCTCAATATCAGGCAAAGGAATCGTAACGTTTGAAATACCTTTGTACGGACTGGTGCTTGTAGCGACACCTAGACCGATTTGAAAGGAAGGCTCATCAGCCGCACAAAGGTTTGTCAGCACAATACAAGACACGAGTATCAATTTTTTGTTCATCTCTTTCATCTCCGTAGTAATTTAACGCGACTATTTTATAGAAGAGTGTTGCCTCTTTTATAGTAAAAAAACGAACTTTCTCTCGCTGGATTTAGTATATAATAAGCGCGTTATTTCTTGCTTTTAAGGAAAAAAATGTTTGAAGATACGGGAATGCCGCCTTATGGCGATTATGCAAAAGCATTTCCACAAAACCCATCCCTTTGTGCTTATATTCATTCATACGTTTATATCATCAGTGAAGTAGACGATATGCAAGAACAGTATATCACGCGCTTTTTCCCCTCCTTTATGACGCAATTTGTCTTTGATTTTTATGGCAGCTTGAGTGAAGTGATTGAGGAGGGCAATACGCCGCTTGATATTGATAAAGGAACGTATGTTAAAAGTGGCATTGGGACATGGATGGACTTTTTTCAAAAAAAGAGTGTGTCCTCCAAAAGGCTCGTTAAAAGTTTTAAAGTAACACTTCATCCTCATGTTTTGTATGAAGTATTTGGCATTTCGCCTTTTGATATTAAAAATGAAGATTTAAGTATCAACGATATTTGGGGAGAATACGAAGGACAGCTCCTATTTGAAGAGTTGGAGTCTAGGCAAACAGGAGAAGAGATGATTGATGTTTTTGAGCGCTACTTCATGAAACGACTCTCCCAGAAACACTTTGCAAAAAAAGATATCTCAACGTATCTCATGCATGGACACGATTATTCATCTCTAAAGCTACTGTCGCAAGAGTGTGGTTTTAGCGAGCGGTGGATTCAAAAGCAGTATCTTGAGGTCTTTGGTGAATCATTTAAACATATTCATAACAATAGGCGTTTTATTAAAGCGTTAAGGCAGATAAACAAGACGGTACTCAAAGGCGAAACCGATCTCAAATTTGTTTCCATCGCTTACCAGTGTGATTATTTTGATCAGACCCATTTTATTAAAGAGTTTAAAAAATTTACGGGGCTCACGCCTTCTTATTATTTTCATACGTTTAGGGAAAAAATACCGCTTTCTTGGCTTTGGTGAACACAAATAGTGAAGATACAATGAAGGAAAATAGAGAAAAGTACTCTTACTAAAAATGGTCGGAGCGACGTGATTCGAACACGCGACCTCTACCACCCCAAGGTAGCGCGCTAGCCAGGCTGCGCTACGCCCCGACACATTTAAAGAATGAGGATTTTAACAAAGCTAACCCAAAAGTTTTATTAGTAAAATGGTTTTTTATCCAATATTTTTGCGCGATATCTCTTTTCATCATTGCTTTTTACCCCACACTCATTTAACCCAGTTCACTAAAAAAATTCACTATAATAAAAATAAAACAAAATGGTTTTTAATGAAAGATATTATTCTCACAACCTTTAATGCACGTTACACGCATACCTCTATTGCGCTACGTTATCTCTTTGCCAACCTTGAAGAGTTGCAAGAAAAAGCGCATATCCTTGAATTTGTCATTAACGCTTCTGTCGCCGATTCGGTTGAACAAATTTTAAAATATTCCCCTAAAATTGTAGGCATTGGCGCTTATATTTGGAATGCACTGGATGTCTCTGAACTGATTGCGATTTTAAAAAAAGTTTCTCCTCAAACACTGATTATTTTAGGAGGACCTGAAGCGAGCCATTTTCCTCACCGTGTTGATTTTAGCGGAGCAGACTTTATCATTCAAGGTGAAGGCGATGTTGCTTTTTATGAGCTTTGCAAGCAATTACTTGCCAATGAAAAACCTGAAAAAAGAGTTATTAAAGCGCCGATGGTCAATTTTAATGCCATTAAATTGCCGTATGCGTATTACAGCGACCATGACATTAAGCATCGTTACTGCTATGTGGAAGCAAGCCGTGGATGTCCTTTTACCTGTGAATTCTGTCTCTCTTCGATTGATAAAAAAGTGCGCGATTTGGAGATTGAACGCTTTTTAACAGAGCTAGAAACACTCTGGCAACGAGGAGTCCGAAATTTTAAATTTATTGATAGAACGTTTAATCTTAGTATTGAAAATGCCACGAAACTGTTGGATTATTTTTTAGCCAAAAAAGAAGAGTATTTTGTCCATTTTGAAGTGATTCCCGACCATTTTCCAACAGTGCTTCGTGAAAAAATAGCACAGTTCCCGCCCGCGGCATTGCAACTTGAAGTCGGTATTCAAACATTAGACCCTGAAATTTCAAAAAACATCCATAGACGACTCAATATTGCCAAGATTGAAGACAATCTTGCTTTTTTACAAAATGAGACACATGCACACTTACATGTCGATTTGATTGTCGGCCTTCCAGGAGAAAGCGTGGACGGATTCGGGCGCAATTTAGATAAACTGTATAGCCTCACCAAATGCGAAATTCAAATCGGTATCTTAAAAAAACTCTCTGGTACGACTTTGTCTCGCCATGATGAAATCTACGGCATGAAATATTGCGACAAACCACCTTATGATATTTTGCAAAATGACCTGATTTCTTTTGCGCAGATGCAAAAGATGAAACGTTTTGCACGTTTTTGGGATATGGTCTATAACAGTGGCAATTTTAAGCATATCGCGACACTGCTTTGGAAAGAGGGCAAAGTGTACGATGGCTTTTCAGCGTTTAGCGAGTGGTTATATGGTGAAACGGAATCAACATGGCAGATTGCATTAGACCGATTGGCAGAACTTATTTTTCGCTATCTTACACAGCAAATGCATTACGCAGAAGAGGAGATAAAACAGATGATGATTGAAGATATTATGACGTGTCGTGGGCGTAAACTTCCCTCATTTTTGCGTGATAATTATGTACCAAGAGAAGCCCAAAAAGAGACAACCATTAAAGCAAATAAACGCCAGTTAAAACATTCTTCATTATAATGGCGATTTTTTTAGGAGAACACATGCACATTACAAAAAGTTTCATGACGGACATTCTAAGCGTTGCCCTTGTTGGCATTGCCTATTTTATTCCAGAGCCTTATGCCCATTGGGCACTTTTAGCAGGTTTGTTTGCGCTCTCAGGCGCTATCACCAATCAGATTGCAATCCATATGCTCTTTGAAAAAGTTCCTCTTTTTTATGGCAGTGGTGTCATCGAATTGCAATTTGAAGCGTTTAAGACCTCTATAAAAAACTTGATGATGGAACAGTTTTTTACCAAAACACAACTGGATGCTTTTTTCGCACAAGAAGAACAAAAGCTCGATTTAACGCCGATTATTGCTGAAGTCGATTTCTCGCCTGCCTTTGATGCCCTTACTAAAACGGTAATGGAGTCTTCTTTTGGAGGTATGCTCGGTATGTTCGGCGGTGCAAGCGCATTAGAGGGCCTTCGTACACCTTTTAGTGAAAAACTGAAACATTCTATCACTGAAATCACACAAAGTGATGTATTTCAACAAAAAATTGCTAGTAATATACAAAAATCATCACTTAGTGGAGATATGCTTGGGAGTATTGAAACGATGATTGATGCAAGGCTCGATGAGCTGACACCTAAAATGGTCAAAGAGATTGTTCAGAATTTTATTCAAGAACATCTTGGTTGGCTTGTCGTTTGGGGTGGTGTGTTTGGTGGTATCATAGGGCTTCTTTCAAGCGTTGTTTTATAAATACAAATAATTTTACATATAATTTTACAGAAAAAGGGATGCAATGGAGTGTGGTTATTTTGGAAAATGTGGCAGTTGTTCGCTTTATCATTTAAATTATGAAGAGCAAATTACATACAAAAAAGCTGAAATAGCGGCACTTTATGAACCTTTACATGTAAAAGAGTTTGAGTTCTTCACCTCCAATGAATCGCATTACAGGTCACGCGCTGAATTTCGTATCTGGAAAAATGGCGATACCCTTAGTTATGCAATGGGTGCTATGGATAAGAAAAGTACGATTTGTATTGATACCTGTCCTAAAGTCGAAAAAAGAATTGATGCGCTAATGCCACGCCTGCTTCAGGCACTTGAATCATCTCCTCTCTTAAGAGAGCGTCTTTTTTCCATTGAGTTTTTAACCTCGTCTGAACACCTTTTGGTGACACTCATTTACCATAAGCCATTAGACGAGGCGTGGGATAATGAGGCAAAAGCTTTGGAAAAGCGCTTTGATATTTTTGTGATTGGGCGTAGTAGGGGAGTCAAACGTGTTCTCTCCAACGATTTTGTCGAAGAACGCTTTGAAATCAAAGGAAAGCCCTATTGTTATCACATCATTGAAGGTGGTTTTTCGCAACCCAATCGAGCGATGAATCAAACCATGATTTCATGGGTGCTCAGTCATCTCACCAACTGCGAAGACCTTTTAGAACTCTACTGTGGGTATGGTAATTTTACTATTCCTCTCGCATGCCAATTTCAAAAAGTGCTTGCAACAGAAATCTCTAAAACGTCGATAAAATCAGCATTGCTCAATTGTGAACTCAACAACGTCCATAACATTACATTTTTGCGGATGAGTGCTGAAGAGCTCACTTCTGCCTTAAAAAAAGAACGTGAGTTTAACCGCCTTAAAGAGGTTGATTTAGAAGCGTATCAATTTAGCCATGTGTTTGTTGATCCACCCCGTTCTGGGATGGATGAAGCAAGTCTAGCGTTTATTTCGCAATTTGAAAACATCATTTATATCTCGTGTAATCCCCACACCCTTAAACGTGACCTTGATGTATTAACACGCCATTTTAGCATCGAGCACTTTGCTTTGTTTGACCAGTTTCCTAACACCGAGCACTTAGAATCAGGCGTTATTTTAAAGCGTCTCTAGCCTTTTACATGTAAAGGCTAGATTTTAAATTGTGCTAGTTTGGATGAGAGTTCACTGGCTTGCTTTAGTAAATTGCCAGATGCACTGTTCAGTTCTTTGATATTATTGCTGTTTTGCAATGAGACATCGTACATTTGAGCAATATTTTGTAAAATCATTCCTGTATCGCTTGAAAGTTTTTGAGATACGGCAGAAGCATTGGATGATGCGATAGATGCTTGTTTAATCACCTCTTCTGTTGTGCTGATTTTACCTTCAACGTCTTCAGAATTTGCCGCAATTTTTTCAATAAATTTATAATTTTCGTTCATTTGACCACTGGCATCAATGATATTTTGAACAATAACACTGATGGTTGTATTAATCTCTGAGAGACTTCGTTGTGTTCTTTCTGCTAAATTACGCACTTCATCCGCAACAACAGCGAACCCGCGTCCATGCTCACCCGCACGTGCTGCCTCAATGGCGGCATTAAGGGCTAAAAGATTTGTTTGGTCTGCAATATCGGCAATGACCGTTAAAACGTTTTTCACTTGATTGGCATCGCTACTGAGTTGATTGAGTCTATCGGAGGTTAAAGACTCAACTTCGGAAGCTTTTTGAATATCAAAAACAAGATTTTGTATCTCTTGAGCTGTTGAATGCAGGGTTTGAGATGCCACTAAAATCTCTTCACTGGTGCGTGTGGCGCTTAGTGTGGTCTGCTCTAATTCCATTTTCATAGCATCACCCAAATCTTTAGTCGTTTTTACAAAACTCAGCTCATCGACAATGCGTTTTTCAATTGTTTTTGAAACAGTTGAAAATTGATCGGCCATGGTTGTACTCTCTTTCGCCGAGAGGGTAGAGGCAACAACGGTTTGATGAATCTTGTCAATAAAGTTATTGATATTAGAAGAAAGCTCTGCTATCTCATCTTTTGAATTAATTGCTATACGCTTGGTTAAATCTCCACTTCCTTGTGCCAAATCGTAAGTAATATTTGAAAGCATATCAATAGAACGTGAAATACTGAGTGTCATAATACGTGTAAAAATGAAGAAAAAAATCATACCTAAAATAGAGCCTGACACTAAAATAAGGCGATTAGTCCCTTCGAGTAAAAAAAAGACCAATATCGTGTTTCCCATAAATCCAAAAACTGTAGCAAGTGCGAGTATCCAACCTTTTGTCTTGATGCTAATAGCATTGAGAAACATTTATTATCCTTATAGTTCAAAATTTAAAATGCGCCGATTATAACACACGCATACCAATATCTACATGACAAATAATCGTCGCACTCGTCTCATTTTGATTATAACAAAAAAATATTTCTAAAACCATGGATAATCGCGACAAAAGTTATACTGTGTTATACTTTCCGCTTAAATTTTTTACAAGGAGCCAATATGGAATGCGAAATCCCAAATATTAGTATTAATGATGACACCATCATGCAAGACATCTTTTCGATGTGTAAGAGTATTGCCATTATTGGACTCTCACCCGATCCAGAAAAAGACAGTCATAAAGTTGGGCGTTTTCTCCAAGAACAGGGATTTAAAATTTATCCCATCTATCCTAAAGAAGAGACGATTTTAGGCGAAAAAGTCTATCGGTCTATTCTAGAAATCGAAGAAAAAATTGATATGGTAGATATGTTTCGTAAGCCCGAAATTGCTGATGCTCTCATTGAAGAGGTATTGCAACGAGGAGATGTGAAAGTATTTTGGTTGCAACTTGGTATTGTCAATAACCAAGCGTGCCAAAAAGCCAAAGAGAATGGACTCTTATGTGTCCAAAATAGATGTACTAAAATAGAATACGGAAGGTTAAAAAGACAATGATAGCGCTCAGTGAAATCGTAAAAGCAAAAAGACAAATCAGTTCAGTCGTCACGCAAACACCATGTGCCATTGCACCACTTTTAAGCGAAGAAGTGGGTGCAAGTGTGTACTTAAAAAAAGAAAATCTACAAGTGACAGGTGCTTATAAACTAAGAGGTGCGTACAATAAAATCGCTTCACTATCCCAAGATGAGCGCAAATGTGGTGTTATTGCCGCTAGTGCGGGAAACCATGCACAAGGCGTTGCGTACAGTGCGCGTAGCTTTGGCATTAAAGCGACCATTGTTATGCCTGAAGCGACTCCACTTCTCAAAGTCTCTGGCACCAAAGCATTAGGAGCAGAAGTCATTCTCAAAGGCGATAATTATGATGAAGCCTATGCGTATGCAATGTCTTATGCTAAAAAACATGGACAGACGTTTATTCACCCCTTTGAAGATGAAAAAGTAATTGCAGGACAAGGTACCGTTGCTTTAGAGATGATTGATGAAATCAACGACCTTGATGTTGTGGTCATTCCTATTGGTGGAGGAGGGCTCATCAGTGGTATGAGTTCGGCAATTAAACAAATTGACCCTAAGATTAAAGTGATCGGTGTTTGTGCTAAAGGTGCTCCTGCAATGTATGAGTCTTTTCACGCTAAAAAAGCCATCAACTCGCACAGCGTTCGCACTATTGCCGATGGTATCGCTGTTCGTGATGTCAGTGAAAGTAATTTAGCGCATATTTTAGAGTGCGTCGATGATGTGGTCATGGTGGATGATGAAGAGATAGCTTCTGCCATTTTATTTTTGCTAGAACGACAAAAATTGGTTGTTGAAGGTGGTGGTGCGGCAAGCGTAGCGGCCATTATGCATCAAAAATTTGCTTTTGATAAAAACACGAAAATCGGAGCTGTTTTAAGCGGTGGAAATATAGACGTTCAAGTGCTTTCAATTATTATTGAAAAAGGTTTAATTAAATCACATCGTAAGATGAAGTTGGTGATTACACTTATTGACAAGCCAGGAGCACTGATGCAACTGACAGACCTATTTAAAAATGCCAACGCAAATATTATTCAAATTGATTATGACCGTTTTTCCACAAAATTGTCTTATGGTGATGCACAAATTACGATTATCCTAGAGACAAAAGGGATTGAACATCAAGCTAAAATTAGGGCTTTATTGACTGAAGCAAAATATCCATTTAAAGAAGAGGTTTAGTCCTCGTCTAATGCTTCATATGCTTTTAAAAGGCTCTCTCTTAATTCATCAGAGAGAGCTTCTCCATTTTCACATGAATTCTTCAAAAATATTTCGAGGCTATTAAGAACATCAAAAAGTTCAGCTTCAATTTCACGTGCGCTTTTTTGTTTAGCCATCATCGTTTCAAAAAAGACAAGCTTACGAATAAAATTAGAAAGTTCTTCCAAAGCGTTTGACTCATCTTTGCCCTGTAATAAGACATAAGGACGGACTTCTACCTCTTTAGAACTATCTAAACTTTGTTTGATACTGCGCACATGTTCTTGAATAATCGCAGAAAATCTCGCATAACGATCATACGAAGTGCTTTCTTGCATGACATCCAGTTTATTGGTGAGTTTACCAATTTGTTTTATCATCACAAAAGCCACCATTGCAACAATCATCAAAACGGGAATCAGCTGCTCCATAATTCAAAACTCCTTACATGTAAAACCATTTTAGTGCGATAAAATTTGCTCCAAGAAGAGTTTAAGACGATCTGATTCTGGATTTTGAAAAAATTCTTCAGGTGTATTTTCTTCAACAATCTGCCCTGCATCCATAAAGATAATTCTATCGGCTACTTTTTTAGCAAAACCCATTTCATGTGTTACACATACCATGGTTTTATCTTCTTGCGCTAATTCTATCATAACATCCAAAACTTCGGCAACCATTTCAGGGTCAAGTGCTGATGTTGGCTCATCAAAAAGCATAATTTTTGGATTTTTACACAAACTACGTGCAATAGCAACACGTTGTTGTTGTCCACCAGAGAGTTGATTTGGATATTTGTGTGCTTGATTGGCAATGCCAACACGCTCTAAATATTTCATCGCCATCGCTTCAGCTTCTTTACGTGGCATTTTTTTCACCCAAATAGGCGCAAGTGTTAGGTTGTCTAAAATCGTAAGATGGGGGAAAAGATTAAAGTGTTGGAAAACCATCGCCACTTCTTCACGAATAGCTTTAATCTTTTTAACATCATTACTTAAATCAATTCCATCAACGCTAATACTTCCTTCTTGAAACTGCTCAAGGTAATTGATACAACGAATCAGCGTTGATTTACCAGAACCCGATGGTCCACACACAACGATAATTTCACCTTTTTTGACATCTAAATTTACATCTTTTAAAACGTGGAAATCACCATACCACTTGTTTAAATTTTTAATTTCAATAATCTCTTTTCTCTCTTTCATCTTCTATCCTATCTCAAATTTGTATTAAATCGTTTTTCAAGCTTTTGGCTAAAGTTTGACATCATGTAACAAAAGAACCAAAAGATAAAAGTTACAAATACATAACCTTCTGTTTCATATCCTAACCAATATGAATCAGCAGCGCTTAAACGTACCATCGCTAAAAGATCGAACAAACCAATAATTAAGACCAAGGTCGTGTCTTGGAAAAGAGCAATTGAAACGCCTACAAGATTTGGAATCGCAACTTTTAACGCCTGGGGTAAAATAATTAAAAACATCTTCTGCCAATAGGAAAATCCAATAGCATCTGCCGCTTCATATTGTCCTTTTGGAATGGATTGAAGCCCACCGCGGATGTTCTCAGCAATATAAGCAGCTTCAAACATAGCAATACCAATCAGTGCACGCAATAATTTATCAAATGTCATCCCTTCAGGAAAAAAGAGTGGCAAAATAACCGAAGACATAAATAAAATTGTAATCAGTGGTACACCTCTGATAAATTCAATGTAAGTGACGCTGATGCTTCTAATAATAGGAAGATGAGAAGCCCTTCCAAGCGCTAAGATAACGCCAATAGGAAATGCGGAGACAATGCCAACAGCCGCAACCATAATGGTCAGCATCAAACCACCCCATTTATCGGTTGGTACAACAGTAAGTCCAAATAAACCACCATGCACCAAAATAAAACCTGCGATAAAATAAATATGCGCAATAACCAATTTAACAATTGGGCTTTTAAGGTAACGGAAAAGTGCTATAAGCACAATAAAAAGTGCATAAACACTATTAACACGCCATCTAAATTCCGAAGGATAAAATCCATACATGAACATATCAATTTTCATACGAATAAACACCCAACATGCACCACCACTGACACAATCTTCACGTGTTGTTCCTGCGAAGTTAGCATTAATGTATGCCCATTTGATAAATGGAGGAATCACCCATGCCAGTAGGGTAATGCCTAATAGGGTTAATGCGACATTTAAAGGTGTTGAAAAAAGATTCTCACGCACCCAATACGTAAGGCCTTTTGTGCTTGAAGGAGCTTTACGTTCTTGTTTTTTTTCATAAACAGCCATCTTAACGCTCCTTTATTTTCATTTTATGGTTAAACCAGTTCAGTAAAGCCGAAACTAAAAGACTAAAAATTAGATAAACCAACATTGTCATGGCAATAATTTCAATGGCTTGTCCTACCTGATTTAAAGATGTTCCCGCAAAAACGGTAACAATCTCAGGATACCCAACAGCCGTTGCCAATGAGGAGTTTTTCATAAGATTTAAATATTGATTGATAATAGGAGGAATAGCGATACGAATAGCTTGCGGTAAGACAACTAATTTTAATGATTGATACGGGCTAAAACCCATAGAAGCGGCGGCTTCTTTTTGTCCATGTCCCACAGCTTCAATACCAGAACGAACAGCCTCGGCAATGAATGTTGCTGTATAAATGGTTAGAGCAAAGGCAAGGGCGAGAAACTCTGGAGAGAGCGTTTTACCACCTTTAAAATTAAAACCTCTTAATTCGGGATAACTAAAATGAAGGTTAGCGCCACTTAAAAAATAACCAATAATAGGAAAAAGGATGACCATGCCAAGAGCCCATGGCAAAACAAAAAAATCATTTCCTGTCTTTTCTTTACGCTTATTCGCCCATTTATTTAAAACAAAGCCACAAAGTATGGCGATCACTAAACTGGCCAACATGACGAAAAAAGTTGTATTGTAATTGGGTAAAGGGAAATAGAGTCCTCTATTATTTACAAAAATAATATCAAAGAAATTGAAACTCTGTTTTGGACTAGGCATAGAACGCAGTACAACGTTATACCAAAAGAGAATTTGGAGCAACAATGGAATATTTCTGAAAAAATCAATATAAGCTTTAGCAAGTTTTGCAATGAGCCAGTTGCTAGAAAGCCTTAAAACACCGATTATCAATCCAACTAATGTCGAAAAGATAATACCGACAACCGTGATAATGATGGTATTTAGTAAACCAACAATAAATACACGTCCGTGTGTATCTTCTTCTGTGTAGGGAATAGGAGATTGATCAATACCAAATCCAGCCGTTCCTTGTAAAAACCCAAAACCTGTTTGAATGCCTCTTTGTTCTATATTGGCGACTGTGTTGGTTCCAATATACCACAAAAAAGCAACCAAGCCAATAACCGTTAAAAGCTGGAAAAGAATTCCTCTAATCTTTTGATTTCTCAAAAGTGCTAACATACTCGTCCTTTAAAATAAAATCGAGGGCAGACAAAGCTACCCTCAGTATGATTTTGTTACAAATCTCTATTATCTAAATGGAGGTGCGTATTGTAAGCCGCCTTTTGTCCAAAGAGCGTTATAACCTCTTTTAATTTTAAGAGGTGATCCTTCACCAACGGTTGCTTCAAAAGCTTCACCATAATTACCAACTTGTTTGATAATATTGTAGGCAAAATCTTTTTTAAGACCTAAATTTTCACCCATTTGACCTTCAACACCTAAAAGACGTCTCACATCTGGATTGTCTGTTTTAAGCATTGCATCAACGTTTTTGCTTGTCACACCCGCTTCTTCAGCTGTAAGCATTGCATAAAAAGACCATCTTACGATATCAAACCATTTACCATCGCCTTTACGAACAACCGGTCCTAATGGCTCTTTAGAAATAACTTCTGGAAGAACAATAGACTCATCTGGTTTTGCAAGTTTGATTCTCAAACCATAAAGTTGTGATTGATCTGATGTTAGAACATCACATCTTCCACTTTCATACGCTTTGACAACTTGGTCATTGGTATCATATGAGACCAATTTGTATTTCATTTTATTGCTTCTAAAATAATCCGCAACATTTAATTCTGTTGTTGTACCTGTTTGAAGACAAATAGATGCACCATCGAGTTCTTTTGCACTTTTAACGCCCAACTTTTTGGTCACCATAAAACCTTGACCATCATAGTAATTTACACCAGCAAAACTTAAACCTAAAGATGTGTCTCTGGTTTCAGTCCATGTTGTATTACGAGAAAGCATATCGATTTCGCCTGATTGAAGCGCTGTTAATCTCTCTTTTGCGTTTAATGCTACATATTTGACTTTTTTTGCATCGCCAAATACAGCAGCAGCAACTGCTCTACATATATCAACATCGATACCTCTATATATACCATCACTGCCTACTTCAGAGAACCCTGGTAGTCCTCCATCAACACCACATTTGACAAAACCTTGCTTTTGTACTTCGCTGAGAGTATCAGCATTAAGGGTAATTGAACCTAGGCTCAAAACAGTGATTGTTGCTAAAGATATTTTAGCTGTACGAGATAAAAACATCATATCTTTCCTTCCTTTCTAAAAGTTGATACGAAGCATTTTAACACTAAAATTTATTTTTTGGCGAAAAAATTGCTTATTTATTAACCAAACAAAAAAGGTGTGTAGATTCTCTATCTTTCCTAAATCTGCGAATTATGAATATTTAGTGATTAATTTTTAATCATAAAATGATTGACTTCTTTTTCAGCTTTTATGTATAGTTTCCGTTATTTTTTTAATATATAAAGCGGTAAATATCCCTATATATGGTAGTTTATCTGTTTACATGTTGTATTTATTTTTAAAGCAATGTGTACACTTCATAGATACAAAAGTATCTAATGATACCTTTTATAAAAAAATAATATCAAAAATGGTTAATTAATAATCAAAATGCCAAGGAGCTTTCACGTGCTTTCTTTTAAAGATAAATGTATTCTCATGCCAAAGTGGTTAAGAAATAGGGCTATGTTAAGTGCTGTTGAAATTGCATTTGATGGAATTGCCCAAACGCGCAAACGAATCTTAATCGAATGGGCCAATGAAACATGGAGAGAAGTGGAAAACACATCAACTCTTTTAGAAGAAGAGGGCAGTGATACGGTTGCTATTTTAAAAGAGCAAGAAAAACTGAGTGAGACTATCTTAGAATACTATATTGTTGATAGTGCTAAAAAAGTGCGTTATAGCTCAGCCAATCGTACATTAAAAGAGTACCGCTACGATGAAAGTGCTTTTTGTGAAGCTATTGATTATACGTATCTTGGAATGACACAGCTTCTTTTTGGACCTTATCTTGATGATGATACTTTAAGTTTTAAACCAAAATTCTCGTCTTTTCATGACCGTGTTACGTTAGCATTTATGAAAAGCTTCAAACAAAATGATGAAACATTGATTTTAATCGCTCGTATTTCCAATGATACATTGAGTGACCTTATCCAAAGAGAAGCAGGGCATATTTTTAAAGAATCAGGGGACAACTATCTTTTTATGATAGAACCGTATTTCAATAAAAATATCAAATCAGGTACGGCACTTTCTCGCTCTCGTTTTGAAGACAATACGTTTAGCTTCGGCGAAAATTTAAAAGAGGGCGTTCATACAGAAAATGGCACCATTTCTATTAAAAATCATACCGAATTTGAAATTATCTTCAATGACCCAGCGACACATTCATTGCACCCAGGCGTTGCCAATACCATTAAAAATGGCTCAAACCTTTTTTGTGCCTATCCTGGATATCCTGATTATCGAGGCATTCCTGTCATTGGAAAAGGTATTACATTTAATTTGCCTTATAGCTTAGATAAATGGGGTATGATGTGTGAGGGAGACCTCTTGGAAGTCTATGACATGATGCAAGTACGCCACAAAATCTATATAAAAATGGCACTGGTTGTGGGCGTATTCATTCCCGCTGTTTATTTTGGCATATCAACGTACGTACCTTTTTTATCAACCCTTCAAGAAATTGGTATTATCACCATCTTGTCTTTGGCTATGGGATTTGGTCTTATAGGTAATGAATTACGTACTTTTTTCAAACAATATTCCTCATTAAGAGCTTTATTGCAAGGTTTTGTTGAAGGAGACGGCGATATTACCAAACGAGCTGATCTTAACCGATTTAATAAAGATGAAAACAGACGTACTGCTATTTGGATCAACAGTGTCATCGATATCTTTGATACGATTTTGAAAAAGACAAAGACTTCTTTGATTAATCTACTCAATTTAAATCAGCACCTTACCAATACGATTGTCAGCACTGGTAAAAAAATTGAGCAAATTGGCGTTAGTATCCAAAACATCGTCTCTCATATTCAGATACAAAATAGTTTTATACAAAATTCTGTTGAAAAAGCAGATGCAATGAGCCATAAAATTGCACAAACACAACAACAAGTTGCTTCGAGTCTAGGCACTATTGAAACCTCTATTCGAGACATTAAAACGATTGCAGGAGAGACGACGCAAATCATTTTTACACTCGAACACAATATCGCTGACGTTTCTTCTATGATAGAAACTATTAAAGACATTACCGATAAAACCAATCTACTTTCTCTAAATGCAGCAGTAGAAGCAAGTCGTGCAGGAGAACAAGGACGAGGGTTTGCCGTTGTGGCAGAAGAGGTCAGAAAATTAGCTGAACTCACCGAGAAAGCAACGGTGCGCATCGAATCCATTGTCCATAGTATTAATGAAAATGTCAATGATACGCTTGCGAGCATGCAAAACGTCAATAACAGTGTTGATAAAGGAATAGAGATTGGTTCAAATTCTTTACAAACGATAGATGCTATTTTATTGGATCAAAAAGAGGTGATTCTTGCAATGAAAGAAGATGTCTATAAAATCTACGAAGACTCACAAAATACGATGAATCACGCCAACGCAATTACCAGTGAAGTGCATGAAATCACACGGTTTAATCATCAAATTAAAACGATTTCAGACAGTGTAACCCACCATGTCAATTCGCTGAGTAAAACTGTGGGGCAGTTTAAAACCTCTTAATGCTATGAAGTCATTCAATTGACTTTAAAGGCAATATCATTATAATAAAGAAAAAATCAATGAAGGGTCGTTTATGAGTTCTTGGACGCGTGCATCATGGAGAGAAAAACCAATTAAGCAACAACCAATCTATACGAATCAAGAGATGTTGAAAAATGTTGAAGAAGAACTAAGCAAATACCCGCCTCTTGTTTTTGCAGGTGAGGTAAGACAACTCAAAGCTTCGTTAGCTGATGTCGTAGCAGGAAAAGCCTTTTTACTCCAAGGTGGTGATTGCGCGGAGAGTTTTGCAGAGTTTAATGCGGTTAATATTCGCGACATGTTCAAAGTAATGCTTCAAATGGCAGTTGTTTTGACCTTTGCAGGTGGCTGTCCTATCGTCAAAGTGGGTCGCCTTGCAGGACAGTTTGCAAAACCTCGCTCTTCAGATTATGAAGAGATGGATGGACTGAAACTTCCAAGTTATCGCGGTGACATTATCAACGATATTGACTTTACGGAAGAAGCGCGTATTCCCAATCCAAAACGTATGCTAAAAGCTTATAATCAATCTGCGGCAACCATGAACTTACTCCGCGCTTTTTCACGCGGTGGTTTGGCAGATTTGCATCAAGTACACAAATGGACACTCGGCTTTGTTTCCGAAAGTCCTCTCGGTGAGCGATACCAACACCTTTGTGACCGCATTTCCGAGACACTCGCATTTATGGAAGCGTGTGGCATTACATCGACCAGTACACCAAGCATTCATGAAACGGTAGTTTATACATCGCATGAAGCATTACTTCTCAATTATGAAGAAGCATTGACCAGACAAGACAGCCTTACAAATGATTGGTATGACTGTTCAGCCCATATGCTTTGGATTGGCGATAGAACCAGAGATGTCGATGATGCACATGTTGAATTTTTAACAGGCGTTAAAAACCCCATTGGTATTAAAGCGGGACCTAGCATGACGGCAGAAGGACTTATGAAACTTATTAATAAGCTCAATCCTGAAAACGAAGCGGGTCGCCTTAATATTATTGTACGTATGGGTGCCGCAAAAATAGAAACAGAATTTCCAAAACTGGTACGTGCGGTTAAAGAAGCTGGGGCAAATGTTTTATGGAGCATTGACCCAATGCATGGCAATACCATTAAAGCATCCAATAATTATAAAACACGTTCGTTTGATGAAGTGTTACGTGAAGTCAAAGGCTTCTTTAAAGTGCATGAACAAGAGGGAACTTATCCTGGTGGCGTTCACTTAGAGATGACCGGTCAAGATGTCACCGAATGCATCGGTGGCGCCCAAGAGATCACCGAAGAAAACCTTGCATGCCGTTACCAAACGCAATGCGACCCACGCCTCAATGCCAACCAAGCCTTAGAGCTTGCATTCCTTATTGCAGATTCACTCAAAGCGGCGCGCCAGAGATTTCTAGCAGATTAAAACTTCTTTACATGTAAAGGTTTTTGCCTTTACATGTAAAACAAAATAGCTCATTTTATTTTTATTTTACGATAAGGAAAAAACATGGTTTATGAAATGAGAACGTATACCGTGAAAGTTGGAAAACAGCACGCATATATGAAACATTTTGAAGAAGTGGGGTTGCCCATTATCAGTAAATATGCAAAACTTGTAGGCTATTGGTACAGTGATATTGGAGAACTCAACCAAGTTGTTCATATTTGGGAGTATCCTGATCTTAATACCCGAGAAGAGCGAAGGAGGGCGCTTTATAATGATAAAGAATGGCTTGAAAACTTTGTTCCTCTTGGTTTACCCATGCTTGATAAACAAGAGTCAAAAATAATGTATGCCTCAAATTTTTCACCGATTCAATAGTCCTATTTGACTGAGTTTTAACGCTCAGTCATCTTCCTGCAATCCAATCACTTTTCGAAAATGGATACTGCTTTTTAAACTCGGCTTTGTCAAAATCAAATCGATAGTGATTCATATACGTCTCTATCAATTCATAAGCATCATTAATCGCTTGAAACTTGGCATGATCACCTGTTGGCATATCGGGATGAAATTCTCTGCATAACAAAAGATAGACTTGACGTACCGTTTGTCTGTCAATCTTACCAACGAGCCCTAAGATATCAACAGCCTGTTGAAAGGCTTCTAACGTAATAGCTGGTGCCATTTGTATTGCTCCCAAATGAAAAGTTTATCTTTCCTTCTCTTGCCTTAGGATTTTCTTTAAACTATAATTTACATATTTTGAACTATAATCAAAACACAAAATCATATTTTTTGGAAAAAAAATGAAACAAGCTGTGATTCAGGCCATTGAGAATTTTTGTTCCACTATCTTATACGCACCATTAGAAACGGGTATTTCAAATGGAAAACAATTTTACGGTGCGGCAATTTCACTCTATGAAAATGAAGAAGAGCATATCTGGTATCTTCTTTTTAAACGCAATACACTCAATGAAATTGCTAAAAATCTTCTTTTTGAAGACAATCTGCATGAAGATGATCTGAATGATTTGTTAAAAGAGATATCTAACCAAATCATCGGTTCTGCTAAAGTTATTTTAGAAGAACAAAATCCACATCATCATTACCAACTCAGCGTCCCTGAATTTATGGGACATATTTCAGAACCTTTTCCCATCACGATTAAAGAAAAATATAGCTATATCGTCAAAGGTGAGCCGTTTATCGTCGGTAAATGATTTTTATTTATGTATATACGTGCGTTCTTTTCTTTTGTTAAGCCAAATATAAATAACACCAATAAACACAATAAGCAGTACAATGCTTACTGTAGCGATATGAAGATTTTCGTGTAAGAGCGTTTCATTCTGACCAAAATAATACCCCATTAAAGCCAAAATACTCACCCAAATGCCAGCACCAATCCCCGTATATGATAAGAAACGGGTAATATCCATGTGCGCTAAGCCTGCAGGGAGTGAAACATACTGGCGAATGACGGGAATCAATCGACCACTGAGCGTTGAAATAGGACCATGTTTTTTAAAGAATCTTTCTACTTTTTCTAAAGTCTCCTTCGTAAAAAAAACATAGTGACCGTATTTTAATAACAATTTTCTTCCTAACTTAATTGCCAAGTAATAATTAAACCAAGCACCTGCGATACTTCCTAAAATGCCTGTTACGATAACTCCTGCAAGATTCATCTCTCCCTTAAAGCTCAAATATCCAGCGGGTATCATCACAACTTCACTGGGGAAAGGGAAAAAACTACTCTCTAAAAACATCATAATAAAAATACCAAAATATCCTAACGAACCGACTGTCTGAACAATCCATGCTACAATAAAGCTCATAAAACTCCTACAAAAAATAACACCGTACTATGCTTTTAATTCTATCACTCTATCACTGCACCACGTGGAGAGATTCTTATCGTGTGTAATCAATAAAATACCCACTTTATCTAAAAATTGCATCAACAACTGCATCACATGAAGCCCTGTAATATTATCCAGTGCAGAAGTGGGTTCATCCGCTAAAAGTAAGTGAGGTTTCATGAGTAATGCTCGCAAAATCGAACACCGTTGTAGCTGTCCGCCACTGAGTTGATGTGGCTTTTTATGAAGCAAAGCATGATCTAAATTTAAAGCGATCATTAAACGCTCATAATCTTCTAACGACGCAACATCATTGATTTGGTTTAAAATCGTGTACGTGGGATGAAACGATGTATAAGGGTCTTGAAAAATCTCAGAAATAGACGTAACATGAATCGCACCTTTTTGAGGTTTTAAATTACCCGAAATCAGTTCAAAAAGCGTACTTTTACCACTTCCGCTCGCGCCGAGTATCGTTACGACTTCGCCTACATTAACATGTAGCGAAAAATCATCGTATAAAAGCTTGCCATTAGGATAGCCAAACCTTAGGTTTTCAATGCGTAAAACCTCTTGGCTCATGCGCGAATTTGGCCTTTACCATAGACTTTAAATTTATACGTGGTAAGGTCGTTAATACCCATAGGTCCACGTGCATGTAATTTGTTGGTACTAATACCTACTTCCGCACCAAACCCAAATTCACCACCATCGGTAAAACGTGTACTTGCATTGACATACACAGCAGCAGCGTCTACTTCATTTAGAAATCGCTCCGCTGTTGAGTAATTCTCACTGATAATCGCTTCTGAATGCGAAGAACCATAAGTGCTAATGTGCCAAAGTGCCTCTTCAAGGCTTTCAACCATTTTAATGTTTAAAGCGTTACTCAAATGCTCCGTGTGATAATCTTCGTCGCTTGCTAAATTTACATGTAAAAGTGCTTGTGTTTTAGAACAGCCCTTAATCGTCGTGCCCATAGCATCTAAGGCTTCTTTCATACGTGGTAAAAAAGTAGTAGCAATCGCTTCATGCACCAAGAGTGTTTCTAGTGAATTACAGGCACTTGGACGTTGGCATTTGGCATTAAGAACAATGGCTATGGCTTGCTCGAGTTGCGCCTCTTTATCGACATAAGTATGGCAGACGCCTTTGTCGTGTTTTACCACAGGCACCGTCGCATTCTCGCTGACATAGCGAATCAACGCTTCACCGCCTCGTGGAATAATCAAATCAACGTATTTGTCCATCTTAATAAGCTTAGCAACACTTTCTCTGGAACTATCAGGCAATAAAGAGATGATTTCAGCTGGTAAATCATTTTTTTCTAGAACCGTCTGTAACAATGAAGCAATCACATGATTACTGTAAAAAGCTTCTTTTCCACCTTTTAACACACACGCATTTCCACTTTTAAAACAAAGGGCGGCTGTATCACTGGTCACGTTAGGGCGGCTCTCATAAATGATACCAATCACCCCGATAGGAATGCTCACTTTTTCAATGCGTAATCCACTTTGCACTACCCAACCTTCCAAAACGCGCCCCACAGGCTCTTTTAATGCGGCAATCTCACGAATGGCTTGTGCCATATCAAAAATGCGTTTAGGATTTAACAGCAATCTGTCCATCAAAGCGGCACTGAGGTTATTTTTGGTTGCTTCATCTAAATCTTTTTGATTTTCATGAAGAATACTATCGCAATTTGTCTCCAAACACTCTGCCATTTGCATTAAAACAGATACCTTTGTCTGAGGATCAAGCGTTGCAATGATTTTGCTAGCAGATTTGGCATGTTCTAAAAAAGTTTGCACGTTATTTTTTCCTTACAGTCGCATTTTGTGAGGATTTTACACTTTTTATATTTAATATGTCATAAGTATGTTCGGAGATTATATGATGATTGTCAAGGGGTAAAAGGGGTAAATTTAAAAGATTTTTATTTTTTTGAAGTTTTTAGAGAAAAGAGGCGATTAAGCCTCTTAACTCATTTTTAAAGCCATTTGGTCGATTAGCATGTCGAGCTTTGCGTCAATCCGTGCGATTAATTCATGCTTTTCTTTAGCTTCGTCCTGAACTTCCCATAATTTTAACACATCCGCTTCAAGGCGTTTTACTCGCTCACTGGTTGAAGCAAAAAACCAAATTATAGAAACTAGCTGAATAACAACTGTTAAAAGAAATTCAGGACTAAAAGTAAAACTCATACTACGCCAATGAAACAGCAGTCATTTTCGTAATATAAAGATAATCCGCTTTAACGGTGTTAAAGGTTTTACCAAGCAATGCCGCATAAATATCCGCTTCACTCATATTTGATTTAAGAGCCATTGGCAAGTAGGTTTTTGCACCTGCTTCATTTTTAACAATGACCATAACATCATTATAACCCGTAATACCAACGTCACTACCAACAACAGAACTCTCAACAAAACCTGCAAATTCACCATCTAAAGCAGTCGTACAAAAAGTTTGTGCAACTGTATCATCAGCAGGAAGTGCAAAAGAAAGCGTTTTGTTACCCAAAGTGTTTCTAATTAAAGTTTTCATCATTTCACCTCTTAATTTTTATCATAGAACATATTGCTGTATTCACATTTAACAGCAGTTGTATAGTCTTGGTCAAAAGAACCAATAACCATCGCTCTAATCTCACCAAAGTTAAGAGATGGCTTAACATGAGGAATTTTAACACTGGCACTAAACGTAGCTTTACCCGTTTTTTTACCAACGCTAAAAGACTTAGCATTTAAAGCACTAGGAAGAGGTGAAGCTGTGCCACCCTCAAACTTTTTATCATAAATCGAAATCTCACCTTCCATCAAAGATTGAAGAGCGAGAATGTCGTCTGCCGAGCCGTCTACGTCAAGTGTTTTAACTTGCTTGCCAGCGATTTTTTGTTTCATAAGAGGCATAAACAATCCTTTACAGTCTTTTTTTTCATTTTGCAAAATGTTGAAAGAAGTTTAAAAGATTAAATGAAATTATACTAATACCCCATCAAAACAACGAAATAAAGGGAATAAAAAAAGGCAAATGTAGAAAAGTAAAGAAAAAAAATACTATTTCAACATCAAAAAAACACAAAAAAGGGGTCTTATGTGATTATAGACAGCAAAGATTTTAAAGCATTTTTTGAGGTTGCTTATGACGTTATGAATATAAGTGAGCTTAAATGTTTCAAATGCGGAAACAGATTAGAAGAGCATGAAAACTTAAGCGGTCTTACATGTAGTAATAAACACGAGATAGGTTATCTAGAATATATGACCAATTACGCAAACATGCTCAAAGACATAGCAGACAATGCAGAGATAAACGGTATGACTTTTAAAAAGAAAGTCATTGAACCCTCAAACATCATTTATACAGAAAATGAAATCATTTTTTGTGATGAAAACATCGTAAGGATTTAAAAAAATGGAACACAAAAACATCAAAAAAGGCAATATTCATATCATTCATAATCTAGAATTTGCCAACATAACAGAAAGAGACAGTTACACGCCATCCACAGAAGATATAAACAAAATTTGTTTAGTCTTAGAGCCTTATGGTTTCTTTGCACTAAGAAGCATCGAACCAATAGAATGGAGAGGGTTAAGCAGTATTACAATAGATTTAGCTGATTTTAGCGTGTATTCAAAAGACCAAATAAATGAGCTTTTAAATTTTAAAAGCGATACATATAACATAGGAGCAACTGAATACAAATGCGGATATAAAAGAGGCGGTAAAGAAGTTTTTGGAATTGAAATTGATTTTGGAGCATTACCAAACGCAACAGCAAAGGGAGTAAAAATACCAAATTATAATAGTAATAATACATATTGGGTAGATACTTCAAAAAGCTATGCAGAAAACACACAATTCAAATACACACTACCAAGAATTGAACCTAAAAGTATAAGCTATGGAATTGACATATTCATAGACAAAACAAGCGGAACAGTCGTAATAAACAGTAAAATAAACTATTCGACCTATAATGCCAAAATAGTTTTAAACTACACAAAAGGATAAAAAAATGCACATGTACACAATGAAAAACAATCAAGATTACAGAACTGCTATCAATGGGCAAGGACATGGCGTTATTTTTATAGAACGCAAAAATGACATTGATACAGCGTTTGGTTATTTTAGAAATATTGATGCAGATATGAAAGAAATAACAGAGCAAGAAGAGAAAGAGATACAAGCGATCACACAAGTGTGATGTAACTAAGAAAGAGAAAAGGGTGATTTTTTTCCCACATGTGGGAAGATTTTCACCCTTTTTTTTTGGTTAATTTGGTATTAAGTTGGTTAATTTGGTAAAACAACATTTTAAAGCCTGTTACGTCACACTAAATCAAAGCTGCAAAGTCACACTAAATAAAGTTAGAAAGCAAAAGAGCGAGCTGTTTAGGAAGGAGTTTCGGAAAATGGTTGTCGGTCAGGGGCATTTTTGGCGTTCTCTTCTCTTTTGGTAGGTTGTGCCAAGCGAGGATATTTTATCCTACGGGGCTAAATACCACCAACAAGGGACAAAGTCCCATGATTGGCGGTATGCCCCTCTACCTACGGTGTAGGAGATTTTTTTAAAGATGATTTTTTTTTGAAGTGGTGAACGTATTAAAGAGCGAAAGAGCTTTTCAAGCGAAAAGCATCAAGAATGCTTAAAAAGACTTGTAACAACGCTATCAACACTCAATGTATTAACATCCAAATGCGTTTTACATGCTAGAGCAATATCATTCTCATTTTTTGAAAGTTTGACATTATTTAAAACAATTTGTTTACTCATTCGAGCGTCATTTTTAATAACCCCTTTAAATAAAGCCCAATATGAAAAATCATCAATAGGCGGTGTCGTTTCGTCTTGATATTTAATTTCTAAAACTTCACTCACTTGCATAGTCGTAAGTTCTTTAAAAAAAGCAATACAATCAGCAACGCTTTTAGCTTCAATCTGATTAACAATCGTTCTTCGACCTTGTTTTAATTGAACACGATACAATGGCATATCACCCCCCTAGAAACTGTATAATTCTTTGCAAATAACTATTTGCTAACGCACAACCACTTAAACCATTTTCAGACGTATCAAGACCTAAAAGCTCACATATTTTTTTTAAATTTTGTATTTGTTCTTCCATTAAACAGAACCCCCTAATAATTGAACAATAGGACTATAATCAAGAACACAACAAGGATTATTAAACAAAGGAATACGCAAATAAAAAAGTTCATTTTTATATTTGTAAAGTTCATCAGGACAAGAACGAAACAAAACAACATCAAACAAAGACTTATAATTATTAACATAATAAAACAATGCATCATTAAAAGAAGAAAAAGAAGCAATAAAAATTTTATTACTAAAAGTATAATCATTCAAATTAAAATTAGGACTTGAATATAAATCATAAGAAAAAGGACGAGAAAAACTAGACTGAGCATAGGTATACCATGAAGCAAGATTTAACGAATAATGAGAACGGACAACACCCAAAGGCGTAGAAAAAAAATCACTTTCAGTAAAACTATCTTGATTAACATTTTGACAAAATGCAAAACCATTATCAAATAAACCAATAAAATAAGGATAACAATGAGGTTCATCATTACTACAATAAAATCTATTACCAAGAACTAAAGAATAATAAACCGTATAACGAGAAAGAAGCAAATCATATTTTAAAAAATCAGCTTTAGTATCATCATAAAAAATCATTTTTTTAAAATCATCAACAAACATAAAAAAACCTACTTATTATGAACATAACCAAGACCATTAACAAGGCTAAAAAAAGCCTCACTAAGACCAGTTATTTTGCCATTAGTATCTTTTACAAAAAGAAAATCTGCTACTTGATTGAGGTCATTAAAATCAAGAGCCGTAGCAGTATCACGACCAATAATTTTTTTAATGAGAGTTTCATCATTAGCCGTAAAAGACTTAGTAAAAAGTTTAAAAAGCAATGTTTCGTTATAACGACTTGCCATAGCGTTACCAAATTGCATGTGATGATTTTCAGTTTGAATAAGAGAATTTTTAGTATCTAATTGCATCTTATAAGCACTAATACCCTCAACCGCACGACCATTTGAAGTATGGGCCATATTCTTAAAACCTGCATGAGTAGCAATGATTTGAGCAGTCATAATATTTTCTTGATTAGAATTTTGGAAAAAACCCATTTTACGAAAAAGTTTCATTCCCTTCATACGTTTTAATTTATTTAACGCACGATTTGCAGGACCAACTAAAAGAGCAGTTAAAAGAAGTTCAGCCTTATCGAAAAGGTAACTTATAATTGATTCTTGTTTTTGAATAGCATAAAATAAAGCACCAAAAACTAATACGTTCATAGCACTTTCGATAGCATCTTTCATTACTGGACTAGATATATCTTTTGTATAATCTTGAATTTGTGTACGAAACTCGTTATAACCCACTTGATATAAAATAGTCTCTGCAAACTCTTCAACAGAATTTTGACCAACTGATTTTAATTGCGCACCATCACCCATCAAAACACCCTTTTTTAAAAAGAATGTTAAGAAGAAGAGAAACAATTATACACACAACAAAAAATAAAACGATAAAATCGAATACTACGATAGGTAGGTGTATAATTTTAAAAAACTAAAAATTTAAAAAAATAAACTTAATTTAATAAAAATAGAGTATAAATATAAAAACAATTAATTAGGAAAAATTATGAAAAAAATATTTTTTTATGCATTAATTGCCTCATCACTCTTTGCAGACGTATTACAAGAAAATTACACAAAACAAGAATTTAATGAAATTGATAATAGAACTGGTGAAGAAATAGCAAAAGATTATGCAAATGAAATGTCAAAAAAATTACCGATAAAATTAGACGATACAACAAAATTAACAAATGCAATAGCAATAAATTCAAAAATGTATTTTCAAAAAGAAATAAATATAGAAAAAAATGAAAAATTAAAAAAAATACTAAGTACAGAAAATGGAAAAAAAATATATATAAAAGCAATATATGAATTAAAAAGAAAAGAAATATGTAAAAACAAATTACAAAGAACAAATATTAATACAAAAAATATAGGATTTCAAGATGATTATTACGAAAGTAAAACTAAAAAATACATAGGAAGTTTTAGTATAGACAAAAGTGATTGTATAAAACTAGAACAAGAAGAAAAAGAAAGAGGGATAAAAAACCCTCTCTTATAAACCCTGACCACCCAAACGATTAAAAAATTCTTTCAATGGTTCAGCATCACTACCATAACCATAAACTGAAGAAATATCAAAAGGTGTAGCAATGTCTACATCTTCATCATCTAATTCAAAATTATTCTCATCCGTATGCTTAATAGCCGTAGTAGCATCTTTAACTAAACGTGCCTCACGTGGAGGAATATCAGCAAGCTCGTTATTATCCCAATCAAAAACTTTTTGAGGGTTTTTTGCATAAACTTTAGCCTCAACCTCAAAAGAACGATGCGAAGCTTCAATCTCTAAAGGTGTCATACCAAGAACATTATCAGCCTCTAAAACAGCATTAGAAACGGGTGAAGTTTTAAAAGCATAATTTTGCCACATAGCATAATTTTTTCTAGCTTCAATTTCTTCAGGTGTCATTTTCTTATCACCTACCGTAACGGCATTATCCTCTTTTGCTTTTTTAGCTTCATCGTACTGCTTTTGTTTAAGCGTATTTGCATCATTCATATAGCCCATTAAAATATCCATGTATTGTAAAAGACCATACATATAATTATTAAAATAATCAAATTTTGATGCAAAAGTAGAAGTTAAAGTACCTACACTTTCGACAAGTGCCTTAGTATTACTTTTAAGAACATTTGGCAAAGTTTCACCAACTGGAGCAGGAGTAGAAGCATTAGAAAGCTGTCGAGACAAATAATCTGAAAGTGTATCCATCTCATTCATAGTTAAATTTGGATTTCTTAAAAGAGCTTGCTGCTCTTCAGGAAGAACAGACAAATCAACACCAGGATTTTTTTTAATTAAATCCATAAATTCCAATAAAGCACTAGCCGAATACAAAATGGCGTCAGTTTTACCCTTACCAAGACCATTTATTGCTCTTTCGGTTTCCACTTCAAGAACCGTTCGAGTAGTAGGTCTAACAAAATAAGGATTATTAATAGGAGAAGAACCCGAAGGAACTTCAACGCTAGAAAGAGAAAATGGGGTAGACGGTTGAGTATAAACCGTTTTCCCAGTATAACCTTGACCAGCCCATGCCATTTAGAGAGCCTTTAACGTAAGTAAAAAATGAGGAGCTAAAAGAATTTTACCATCTTTTTGTAACTTATAAATGATTGAGTTTGATTGAAAATCAGAAGCAGGGAAAGCCCAAAAACTTTGAGAAGCTAAAATCTCATAATCTCCATCACGCCCTAAAACATTAACAATAGTACCGTTAGAATATGCACCGTAATTACCGTCTAAATCATCAACAGAAAAATCTAGAGAAGTATCAGGATTGGGAAGAGGTAAAACAACCTTAGGCGAACTAGGCAATCTAGACATTGCAGAAGATTCAATAACAAAATCAACATAAGTAAAATTTTCACTAGAAGTAAAAATAAAACTACTATGGTCAGAAGAAAGAAACAACTGAAAATTAGAATTCAAAATAGTTTTACCATAATTAAAAATATTATCAGTAAAAGAAACAACAACACAATCTAAATATTCCAAATTATCAGTTTCAGTATTTGTACCTTGAATTAAAAAAACTAAATCACCACTAACAACATTAACAACAGTTGAATCAAAGAGAGTAGTAGAAATATCAATCGAAGGAACAGTTAAAACAGCAGTAGTAGCAGTATACATATTCCCCTCCTTACTTCATAATCGCAACTGTTTTATCAAACAGTACATCAAGACTTTGGATAGAAGTCAAAACAAGCTTTACATTATCAAGCGTAGGTGCTTGATTAAGTTCTACTTTTTGAATGTAATCGGTTAAAATCTCACCACAACGAGTTAAACCGATTACATCGTTTTTAAGCACGTCATTATTAGCTAAAACAGTATCTTTGTTAAACGTTTCTACCACTTGACTAGCCATAATCAAACCACCACCAATGGCAGGATTAAAAGCCGTAGCAACTTGACCAACACCTTTTAAAACTGCACTCCAATCATATTTTTCTAAATTCATTTTTTATCCTTATTTCATAATTGTTAATAATGGATTTGGTTTTTCCAAATCATCATCACAATGAATAAACGTGTCATACATTAAAACACGTTTAAAACCTACTTTCAACAGAGCCGAAACGATAATAAATCGAGACTTATCATCACGAGCGGAAATATCCACCGCATAACCTTTTATATGTGCGCTATCTTCAACACCCCCTACCTCTTTATTATGTTTAATACAACGACAACCACAATTAATTCTAAAAGGAATTTGTGCCATATCCCTAGCACTATCCAATAATAGAACAACCTCTTTATGAATGTTATTCAAACCACATCCACAATTACATGTAAACTCACTTTCTTTAAAGTGTTTTATTTGCGACCAGTCAATAAGTGCATTATTTGTTAATGGCATCTTTTTAAACTCCTTTTTTTTAAAAACTTGCACTAAATTTCTCTATAAAACTATCATTCAAACCGACACCAATATCATGCAAGGCGTTGTAAGTTTGGTCGATTGTGTCAAATACACGATTAACAAAGTAGTGTTTATTTTGATAAAGTTTTTCATCGTCAGGATTAAAAACTTCTAACTTATGAAAACGGTCTAAACGTTTCATATAGACATCTTCTAAAACTGTCTTTTGATGCTTTGATTGTGTATAGTCTTGAACTTTTGTTATAGCATCTTCAATCGTACACGGTAAGATATTTCCATAATGCGATAGAGTTGTAGAAAGAAATGCTTTAAATGCATTATGAACATAAATAAAATCAGTTGTAAAAGGTTTTCTAAATGTTTCAATAATATCAGTCTTAAAATGACCGTTAAACGTAGAAACAACAGACCAAAGAGGGTGAACGTCACTTCTTAGAAAACGTTGTCTTACAGCATCAAACGTGAGAATTTTTTGAGAACCATTTTTAAGTGTTTTATAACCTAGCATAATCTCAGTAGTATCTTTATCGCTAATATCACGTAGACTAAAATCTTCCAAACAACGACCCCAAAGATTATTAAGGTTATTAAGGATTATTTCAAATCCATCGAGGACTACACCACCAATCACCATGTTTTTAAGCTTTTCACGTCGAATCTGAAACTCTATTCTAAATACTTCTTGCGTTGGGTCATAATCTTTATTAGTACGCCACAATCCCTCAATAAAACTCTTATTAGGAAACTTTTTAATCTCTTTGGATTTATTATAAACACGCATCATGTAATCACCACTACCACGCATAAAACCTTGAAATGAACGCCCCATATAATAATGACTATCCGTCAAGGTTTCATCATCATAAATGCGGTTATTTTTCGTTTTTGATTTAATACGGTGAAAGTCTAAAATAGAAAATCTATATCCTTGAACATCGCATTGAAGATGGATTTCACTAATCTTAATCGTATAGTTAGAAATGATATATCTAGAAAGAAAGGAATTAACCTCTTGAACAGCAGATATATAGCCGTATCGTTGAAGAAAAGAGGCACGAAACTCAACTTTACAAAAGGGGCTTTGGTCGGCTGTAATGACAAGCTTTTTTAAATGGATTGTAATATCTGCGTTTTGAATAGAAACAGAGAACCCACGAACGGTAGAAGGTGAAATTTGAAAATACTTTTCACCAAAAGAGTGCTGAAATTGTGCATAGCTTTTATTTTCATTACGATTTTGTTGTGCTTCAAATTTAACACTTAAAAGCGTATCAATCAATTGGTTATAAGCCGTAATATCTTTACCGTTTAAAAGTTGTGAAGGATAGAGATGATATTTAAGAGTATCTATATTTTGCCAAAGCTTAACCATTTTTTGCATTTAAGACCTTTTGAGATTTGTCGCACCTAACCCCCCTTGATAAACCATTGTGGGGGCAAAGTGATTTTTGCTTTTTGAAGCCCTACGAATAGAGTTTCAAGAAACAAAAAGAGGGCAATTAAGCCCTCAATAATCAAATAAATTCATAAGAATTCCACACAATGTCAAAGTCAGTTTTACCAAAAGAACGAACAGCACCTAAACGACCTTTAAATAAATATTCTCCCCCAACATCAACAGAGTTGTAAAAATCTTCAGAAACTGGATATTCTTTACTACCACCCCGAAATGAAAGAGTAATATAATTAGTATCAGGGTATCTAACCTCATTGCCAAATTCATCTATGCGAGGAGTTTCAGTTTTTTTATTATTTGAATCTTTTTCAAAAACAATACCACCTTGAACAATTCTTTTTGAAACAACTGTAACACCTAATTCAATAATATTCCTATTAAGACGTGAAAGCATTTCACGCAATTGTCTCTTCTGCTCATCCAAAGTCATAGAGACAACTTGACCATTTGGCGACATATCCTTAAGAGGTACATTGTTTGCCGCATCGCCGTTATTTACGGGTGCAAAGACTGTCACGGGTACTGGATTACCGTTAATTTCTTCGATACTTGTTTGAGTATCAAAATCTTGTGTTTGTTGTTGTGTTTTTTTTGTATTCATTGAATTGTTTCCTTTAATAATTTTTCTAATTTATAAGAATTTAAAATCTTTCTAGACATGAGACAGTCACCTATTCCCGAATGAACAACCAATTCCTGACGTGTTAATGACGAGTTATAACCCCCTTTTTCTCTTAATAAAGTCAAAACAGATACAAACAATTGATAATCCGTTTGACTAATTTCAAACTTCATTTATAAAGTATCCATAACATAACCCTCGTCAGTTTCGACAGTAACGACAAAGGTATTTTTTTTACAAAAAAGCTCTTTAATTTTTTTTGCTTTCTTAAGAGCTTGACCATATGTACGGCATGAGTCCATGACGTTGTTATTCATAACAATTTTAAACATTGCTGACCCTTTGGAAGAAAAGAATTAAAACGTTTAACAATCTCTTTGACTAAAATTTCAGAACTATCTAAAGTTTGCTCAAAATTAAAAAGCTTTCCAGAGTGATAAAATCTAATCTCACCAATATCAACATGATGGCCTTTAGAATTTTGAACACCAAGAGAAGCAGTGGACGAATAATCATCATGCACAATTCGATAAGAGAGCTTTAATTCACTCAAATCAATCTCATTGTCAAACCTTTCAAATGGGAAAGGCTGAGAAGCCGTAGGGATATTATTAAAAACGATTTTAGGCATTTTTGAAACCGTGCAAACGTTGAAAAAGATTTTCATAAAATCCACGTGCATTTTGTTCACTATAAAAAACACGAAGAACATTAAAACCTTTTTCGTTAAAGCTTTTTTCATCAAATAAAATCTTTCCTACAACAAAAGAATTCAAAGAATGAACAAAAACTAAAGAATAAACAACCGATTTTCTAGGATGAAAAAACGTACTTTTGTGCGTAACATCACTATTAAACTTTGAAGCGTAAACAGAAGAAGCAATTTTTAATAACTGCTCAACATTCTCAACTCTAAACATTAAAAACCCCCTTATTAAATTTGTAATAAACAGCACGGAATAAATGAGACATGCACGCAACTAATGCAACCATTTTATTTTTGCCGCTTTCAACTAAACGATTGTATTTTTCTTTAATGATGTCATTAAAACGAATAGCGGACATGGTAGAGAGATAAAGCAATTTACGAATTAATGAGCTACCACGCTTAGACATTTTTTCTTTTTTATGGATTGAACTACCACTCTCAAAAAGACGAGGTGAAAGACCAACAAAACTTTGAAGTTGTTTTATTGTGTAATGAGATGAATGTAAAAAAATAGGCACTAATTCCAAAAGGAGAGCATATCCGACACCTTTAATCTCTTTTTGTAAATCTAGAACATGTGGGAAAAAATCTACCAAAACCTTTTGGGCTTGTTTTTCCAAATCCTTTTTAACCTCATTGATTTTATGTACTAATGCAAGGATTAAGGTATCCATCAAAGGAATAGGATTATTTTTTTGAGAATGAGAAAAGTTTTTTAATTGTGTTTCAAGTTTTCGTAAAAGGTCAATAGATGATGTATATTTACGAAGTGTTTTTTCAGATTGAGAAAAGATTGTTTTAAATTCATCAGCTTCTAATGTTTGAATAAATTTAGCAATACCCATACTATCGTGAATGTCAGTTTTTTTACGTGAGTTTAAATGCTTAAGATAGTGACTCATTTGATAGGGATTAATCATAATTTGTGAAAATCCATCTTGAAGATGTAAAAGTTTTTGCAATACATGCATATAATTCGATGTAGCCTCGTAACCAAAATAAAAAGCACTTTTTTTATATGTTGATTTCAAATAATCAAAAAGACCAAGAATAGAAGCTTCATTATTTAAGATTTGAAGAGGGTCATATTTTAAACCGTCAAGGGTAACGGAAATATCTAACTTTTCCATAGAAACATCAACACCGACAAAAACTTTACGCATGGTAAATCCTTTTTATGTTTAATGTGTGTACTTCTCTATACTTGTAAACGTGTTCAAATGACACAAGATTATTATTAAAAGTTAGTACACGAAAGCCCCTATCTCCGAATCAGGCAAATAAGCCTAAGTATAATAACGGGGTCAAGCGTGCATATCGTGACAAAATAATAATTTTTAACAAAAAAGAGAACAAATGTTAAAAACTTATTTGTCGAAAAGCATCTTACAAGTATAATAGTTACCATAAGAAGACAACAAATAAGGAACATGCCATGCAACAGATTTACGATTTAGTCATTATTGGCGGAGGCCCAGGCGGTATCGGAGCTGCTGTCGAAGCAAAAGTCTTAGGCATCAAACATATTTTGATGATTGAAAAAGGGGACAACCACTCTCAAACAATCCGCAAATTTTATAAAGATAACAAACGCGTCGATAAAAACTACAAAGGTCAAGAGATTGAACTCAAAGGGAGTATTGACTTTCGCGATGGAACGAAAGAGAGTACACTCAATTATTTCGATTCTCTTTTGGATAAAGGAGAAATCGATACCGCTTTTAATAGCGAAGTCGAAAGCATTACCAAAGAGGGCGATGAATTTCGCATCGTTACCACCCAAGCGGGGTATCGCGCTAAATATATCGTGATTGCCATTGGAACAATGGGAAAACCCAATAAGCCTGATTATACCTTACCCATTTCGCTGAAAGATCGCATCAATTTCAACCTAGATAAATGTTCGCAAGGGGAAAAGCTCCTTTTGGTTGGAGGAGGAAACTCTGCTGTTGAATATGCCATCGAACTTTCAAAAAGCAACAACGTTACGTTAAATTATCGCCGCGCTACATTTAGCAGACTCAATGATATTAACCTACAATTGATTCAAGAGTATAATGGGCAAGAGAAACTTCGTTTACGACTAGGCATGGACATCGTCTCTATCGAAAATGAAAACGGTTTGGTAAAAGTCAATTTTACAGATGGATACTATACGATTTATGATCGTGTTATTTATGCTATTGGTGGAACCACACCGGTTGATTTTCTAAAAAAATGCGGCATCACCTTCGATAGCGAAGGCAAACCAGAATTTGATGAAAATTACGAAACAAAAACAAAAGGCCTTTATCTTGCAGGAGATATCGCCGTGAAGAGCGGTGGTTCAATTGCCATTGCACTCAATCATGCCTATCAAATCATATCACATATTCTCAATTCACATAAACAGTAAGGTTCTGAATGGCAAAAGTGTCTCTCTCATCTTCGCAAATCATTAATATAGCGCTTGGTTTAATCATTGTTGTAGGAGGTTCTCTCTCCTACCAATTCGGCAACTTTGGTGGTGTTTCATTTGATGAACTGGGCGAAAAGTATATCAGTAAAAGTGACGTCAAATTTAGCGACCTCCCACAAGAAGACCAAAAACGATATATTGATAAAGAAGCTATTCTTGAGCAAAGCAAAGATGCTTCTTCTTTATTGGAAGACACTTATTTAGATGAGCAAGGCAAAACCCTCCCTGAGAATGAAGTGACAAAGCAAGATATGAAGCGCTTGATTAATAAACTTCAAAAGACACTTTTGTTTCTACAACATGATAATTTATTGATGATGAATGAAAAAAATGATTTGGTGAAAAAACTCGAAGAACAAGAGACGGAGCGTGAAGAAGAGAAAAACCAATGGATGAGTCAAAATACAGAACGTCTTAATGAAGCGGAACAACAACATTATCGAAACATCAGTGATTTGACGATGAAAATCAATGAATTACAAAAAGAGAATGTTGTGATTTCTCAAAAAGCCAACATAGAAGCCAATACCCTTCGCTCTCAAATTGAAGATTTGAAGAACCAAGCACAAGAAGATGAAGATAAAAAACGCCAAGATATAAAAAGAGCACGTGAAGAAGAGCAGGCAAAATTAGTCGATTATAAAGAAAAAATCAAGTTATTGAACGACCAAATTTCATTGCTGAATGAACAAATCAATACCAATAATGAGACTGCAAAAAGCGCATTTATGCGTAAACAAGACGAAATTGATAAGCTTAAAAGCGACCTTGTACAAAGTAGTAAAGAAAAAAACGAAATGATGACCAAACAGACACAGACGCTGATTCTTAATGACCAACAGCATAAAGAAGAGATTGCCAAATACACCAAAACCATTGAGCAACTCAAAGCAGATACTGAAAAGCTTATTGCACAAAATCGAAAAGATATGGCAGACCAAGACCAAGAAAATCAAAAGAAACTTTTAGCACAAGATGAAAAAGTAAAAGCACTCAATGCAGAACTTTCAAGCGCTCAAAAACACATTGATGCGCTTATGCTTGAAAATGAAAAAGATTTTAATAAATTCAAAACATACTTAGAAGATGAGAAAAAACTCAATACGGAATTAACTGCAACCAACAAAAAACTTGAAGAAAACGCACAACTAACAGAAAAAAACTTCAATGCTGCGCTTCTAAAACAAAATGAGGCATTGGCAAAGAAAGATGTCATTATCAAAGACCTTAACACAACCATTGCTAACCTTAAAAATGAAAAACAAAATGTGGAAGCAGAAGTGAAAAAACGTGTCGATGAAAATGATAAAGTTCATAATAAAAACTACAAAATTTTCAATGAGAAAATAGCACACTTTGAAGCATCCAAAAAAGAGCTGATTGCTAATCTAGATAAACAGCTTAGTGAATACAAAGCAACGGCCAAAGAAAACTATGACCGTATGCAATTTCATGCGGATGAACTCACTCGTACAAACGATGAACTCAAACAAAAAAACAGTGCAAAAGAACAAGAGTTACAAGCACTTAAAACACAATTAGCTTCTCTTAAAAATGATGCGCAAAAGCTAAACGATGCACAAAATGGTAAACTACAAGAGGCCCGAACAGCCAATGATGAGTTGCGAACAGCATTGAAACAAAAAGAGGGTGATTATCTCGCAAAAATTCAAGCACTTGAGGCGGACATCAAAGCAAAAGAGATTGCTCAAGCCAATCAACAAAAAGACGATACACTCAAACTAGCAGCGCTCGATAAAGAGTTCAAACGCAAAGAGCTTGAACTGCAAAAACAAAACGATACGATAACACGTCAAAATGAGAGCATTAAAGCATTACATGTAACGCTTAAAGAAGCAGAAACCAATGCAACAAAAGCAACCAATAAACAAGTCGAAGACTTAAAAGCAAAACTTGCGCTCATTGAAAAAAATCGTGTGAGTGAAGATGCCAAATTGGTTGATCTTAAAGATGAGTTACGCCGTAAAGAGATTGAGTATCTTGATGCATTAAAAGCCAAAGATAAAGAGGCTAAAACAAAAGAGACACAAATTCTTGCAGCGAAAGACGAAAACAAAAAATTAACCTTAGCAAAACTCGATGTCGAAGAGCAACTTAAGAAAATAAAAGAATCTTCAAAACAAGAACAATTACAGCACTTAGAGGCGATAAAAACGCTTCAAACAGAAATTAAAAATAAAGAAGGTGAAGTCGGTTCTACGAAAAAAGAGGTTGCACTCAAAATCATTGCGTTAGAAAAAGAGGTAAAATCAAAAGAGATGCAACTTCTAGCATCTAATGAAGAGTTTAAAAAGTTACAAACACAAAAACTGACCTTAGAAGAACAACTCAAAAAGACAAAAGATGATGCGAAACAGGCTGAATTATCCTACTTAGATACCGCTAAAGCACTCCAAACGGCGCTTAAATCTAAAGAGGCACAATTGGGCTCTTCTAAAAAAGAAGATACGTTAAAAAGCCTCTCTTTAGAGAAAGAGCTGCAACAAAAAACGTTAGCGTTTGAAAAAGAGAAAGATGCTCTTTCAAAACAATTGGCTGCACATGAGCAAACCATTAAAACATTAAACGATAAAATTAAAACACTTGAGGCAACCAAAGTCGCTTCAGCATCAACCAGTGCGCCAAAACCTTCGCCGGTAAGTCAAAAACAACCCAAAGGTAAAAAACCTCTTCTGGTTGCCAGTATCACTTGTACCGATATGGGAACAGGCGTCAATGCTGTCTCCGCAAAATGTAAACAAGAGGTTCAAGCTTTTCTCGCCCAATACGATAGTTCATATTTCTTCGAAGTAGCGCCCATTGTTGATAATGGAGGCTTTGCCTCTTTAAAACTTATCAAAAGTAAAAAAATTGGTGTTGAAGACAGTGAAATTGATCGTATTACAGGACTTGCCAACATAGGTTTGGGAAAAGCGAGAGCCAAAGCAGGCGGCGAGCTTGTTGAATCCTTCGTGGGAGAGGGAGCAAAAATTAGCTATGCACTCTCCAATATCGAGCAAGATAAAGCAAGAGGCTTCCAAATCAAGGTGTACCAATAAGCCATGATGTTATTTCAATCAAATGATGGGTATCGCTATAACAGCGATACTTTGCTATTGTATGACTTCATCGCATCCTTTAAGCCCGTTGGGAAACTGATGGATGTGGGATGTGGCTGTGGTATTTTAGGATTGCTCTTAAAACGCGATTTTCCACTTTTACATGTAAATCTTTTAGATATTCAAGAGATTAACATTAAAATAGCAACGACTAATGCAAAACAGAACGCTATAACGCTTGAAAGCGTTACATGTAATAATTTTTTAGAGACTCCCTTTAATGAAAAAATGGATATTATCGTCTCTAATCCACCATTTTACCATCATGGTGTCGTAAGAAGTGAAAATGAATCACTCTTCTTAAGTCGTCACAGTAGCGCCCTTCCTTTCGAGGAATTTGCTCAAAAAGTGACAAAAACACTCAGCAATCGTGGCTATTTTATCTTCTGTTACGATGCGAAGCAGTTAGATAGTTTAATGGCATCTCTTTTAAAAGCAAAGCTCAATGTTGAAGACATCTGCTTTGTGCATTCCAAACAAGATAAAGAAGCATCATTGGTTATGATTCGTGCACGTAAAAACTCAAAAACATTGTGCAAAGTTCATGCACCACTTTTTATCTATGATGGCGATGTTATATCATCAAAAGTACAAGCCATTTTTGATAAATCTGCAACAAAGAGTCTTCAATGGCAATCCTAATGCAAGAAGAGGGGTATCCTTATGCATTTGATCCAAAGGCTTGTCAAAATTGCTCTGGAAAATGCTGTATTGGAGAAAGTGGATACATTTGGGTAACACAAGAGGAGATAAATGCAATTGCAGTGAAACTTTCTTTGTCAAAAGAAGCATTTATCAATAACTATTTACTAAAAATTCGCTATCGTTTCACGATTAAAGAGATCGCCTACGAAGGCGGTTATGGCTGTGTCTTTTTTGACATGGAAAAAAAGATGTGTCGAATCTATGATGTTCGACCAAAACAGTGTCGTACATTCCCTTTTTGGGAATATTTTAAAGAAAATATTGACGAGGTAGTCACAGAATGTCCCGGTATTATTCGCTTATAGTCGTTTTTTTCTTATTTGTAGGATGTAGCACAAAAGAAGTGGTCTATACCGAAACAACGAAGAAAGTATTTGAAGAAGAAGACAATCTTATTTTGCAAGCACTTGATTATCAACAAAATGGCGATTATGTAAACGCTAAAAATGTGTATCACACGCTTTATGACCAGAGCCAAAAAAAGGTCTATCTGACAGAAGAAGCGGGGTTGGCTTTTTTACTGGGCACACCTGATGCGCACCAGCTAATCACGGAGGGTCTTACAAAATACCCTGATGAAAAGAACTTCAACCGTCTTTTAGTCGGACAATTGGTAAAAGAAAAGCATTATGAAGAGGCAGAACAAGAGATACTCAAACTTATCGCTTATGATAAAACGGTTCAACATCTCAGCATTGCCGCAAATTTATATTTACAAATGAAATCGTATGATTTAGCGCTCAAATATTTTGAAAGCGCTTACAAGCAAGAACAATCGGAAGAGCTTTTACTCAATATCGTTGAACTCTTATACCGCTTTTTAGATCGCAAAGATGACGCAATTGCCTATTTAGAGACGTATGCCAATATCGAAGGATGCGGAGAGCATGTCTGTTTCAAACTGATTGATATTTATGGGCGTGACCGCAATGTACACGGGCTAATTTCAACGTATAAAAAACTCTATAAAGAGCGCCAAAATGAAGAGATAGCCAAAAAAATTGTTGAGCTTTTGATGTACATCAAAGATGTCAAAGGAGCCACCACATTTTTAGAAAAAACACATTTTAACGAAGATCTGTTACTTCAAATCTATGCAACACAGAAGAAGTTTAAAAGCGCTTACACATTGGCTGAAAAGCTTTATGATGACAATAAGAACCTCGATTATCTCGGTAAAATGGCTATTTACGAGTACGAGATGAATAAAAAACAACTCACCCCCGAAATCTTACAATCCATTTCCGATAAATTTGAAGAAGTCACCAGTCTTTTGAAAGATTCTGTCTATCTTAACTATTATGGTTACTTACTGATTGACCATGATATCGATGTTCAAAAGGGCATTAAACTTGTTCAAGAAGCCCTTAAGTTGGAGCCTAATTCGCCTTATTATCTTGACTCGTTGGCATGGGGCTATTATAAATTAGGGCAATGCGATAAAGCCTATGAAATTATGAAAAATTTTGGTGAAAATATTGTGGAAGAAGAGGTTGTCACGCACCTTAATGCCATTAAAAAATGCACGCAAGACATGAACAAAGACATGAACAAAGACATGAACAAAGACATGAACAAAGACATGAACAAAGACATGAACAAAGACATGAACAAAGACATGAACAAAGACATGAACAAAGACATGAACAAAGACAT
>NZ_JCAHZS010000004.1:0-88288 GCF_059415145.1 Sulfurospirillum sp. E15m | reverse complement strand
ATGAACAAAGACATGAACAAAGACATGAACAAAGACATGAACAAAGACATGAACAAAGACATGAACAAAGACATGAACAAAGACATGAACAAAGACATGAACAAAGACATGAACAAAGACATGAACACAACACAAGAGAAACCACTATGATTTTAGATGAAATTATCAAACGAACCAAAGAAGATTTAGAAAAAAAGAAAAAAGAGTTCACGATAGACTGGTTGGGCAGAAGCTTGGCATACAATCCTTTTATGCCTCGAGATGTAAAACCTTATCTCAAATCAACACCCGAAAATCCATACCGAATTATTGCCGAAGTCAAAAAAGCAAGTCCAAGCAAAGGAATTATTAAAGAGGATTTTGACCCTTTACTCATAGCCAAAGCATATGAATTAGGTGGGGCAGATGCTATCTCTGTTTTAACCGAACCGCATTATTTTAAAGGAGATTTAGAGTATCTAACTCAAATTCGCCGTTATGTTCCTACGCCACTTTTGCGTAAAGATTTTATTGTTGATGAGTATCAAATACTCGAAGCACTGGTGTATGGTGCTGATTTTATTTTATTGATTGCAAAAGCATTATCCAAGCAAGAATTAAAACATCTTTTAGAGTATGCCTTGCATCTTGGATTAGAAGTCTTAGTGGAAATTCACGATAAAGAAGACCTTATCAAAGCTATTTTTGCGGGTGCAAACATCATTGGTATCAACCATCGCAACCTCGAAACATTTGAAATGGATATGAGCTTAACTGAAAAACTCATGCCACTCATTCCTCAGGGTAAAATTATCGTTGCAGAAAGTGGACTGAATAATAAAGAAACCATCAAGTATTTAAGTAAAATAGGGGCTGACGCCTTTTTAATTGGCGAATATTTTATGCGCGAAAACGATATCCAAGCCTCATTAGAAGCCATAAAAAAGGTCGATTGATGAATTACATGTACGCACCTTGGCGCGAATCTTATTTTAGTGAAAAAACAGAAGGGTGTGTTTTCTGCCATATCTCAAACCATCCTGAATTAGACACGCAACACCACGTTTTATACCGTGATGAACACTGTTTTATTGTCATGAATCGTTATCCTTATACTCCCGGGCATTTTATGATTATTCCCCATCATCATACAGAAGCATTAGAGATGCTTGATCCTGAAATTTGGATACACATCTCTCACTTAGCACAATGCGCTGTTAAAATGCTCAAAGAGGGCATTGGTGCGCAAGGTGTCAATCTGGGTATGAATCTTGGTAAAAGTGGAGGCGCAGGTATTGCAGAACATATCCATTATCATGTCATCCCAAGATGGCTTGGCGATACCAATTTTATTACGACCATTGCCGATACAAGAGTCTATGGAAATGATTTTGAAAAGATTTATACTAAAATTTTAGAGTTGGTACCTGAGTATCTCCCATGTTAATTGAACTAGAGATTGATGCGTTTATTGCCCAAAAATCAACGTTTCATCTCCTCATAGATGCGCGCTCTCCCAAAGAATACCAAGAATCACACATTTCTAAAGCTGAAAACTTTTATGCACTTAACGATGCAGAGCATCAAGAAGTTGGGACTCTCTATAAACAGGTATCGCACAATGATGCCAAAATATTAGGTGCGCGCTATATTTGTTCCAATGTTGCCAATCATCTGCAATTGATTGCACAGACGTATAAAATAGGTTCTAAAATTGGTATTTATTGTGCACGTGGAGGTTTGAGGTCTAGCTCAATTGCTATTATTCTCTCCCACATAGGCTACCAAGTATACCGTCTAAAAGGTGGCTACAAAAGTTACCGCTACCATGTCCTTTCCTATCTTGAAACACTGCCACATGAGCGTTTTATTCTCTTAGGAGGGAACACTGGATGTGGAAAAAGTGAGCTTCTTCAAGAAGTACATCCATCTCTTGATCTTGAAAAACTTGCCAATCATTTAGGCTCAACGTTTGGAAGTATCAAAGGTACGCAGCCTTCACAAAAGGCATTTGAAAATGCGCTCTTTGAAACACTCAGTGCTATTGATCCTCAAACATATATTTTTGTTGAAGCAGAGAGTAAACGTTTGGGCAAACTCACCATCCCTTCTTTATTGCATACACGGATACACAATGGATTTCGTGTTGAAGTGAGCGCTCCTATTGAGCAACGTATTGAGCGTATTTTAATAGATTATCAAAGCATAACATCTTCTTTTTTTCACCATGCGATGCAAACGATAGCGCCTTACATACAAAAAAACATTAAAGAAGCTGTTCTAGAAGCCTATGAAAAAAAAGATTTGAGGCTTGTCGCGCGGTTATTGTTGGTGGAATATTACGACCATGTATATAAAAAACCTAAACACAGTGATATGACGCTCTACAATGACGATGCATATCAAAGCATAAAGGTATTAATAGATTTACATGTAAAGCTTACGCACGCTTCCTAAAAATGGTGCATGTGATAGTGAGAATGATGAAAATCTTTATGCTTATGCGCGTGAATGTGCAATAAATTTCCGGCAATCAATGTTTTTTTATCGCCCATGAGTGTTTCAACACTTCCATTATAGATAAGCTCATGTTGGTCGTTTAAAACCAGCGCTCTATCGCCTAACTCATATGCCAATGAGATATTATGTGTTGAGATAAGCGTTGTAATGTGCATTTCAGAAAGCAAATCGACAAACCAACCTGTTGTTTTTGGGTCCATATTGGCAGTTGGCTCATCCAATAAAAGCATTTCTGGCTCAAGCGCCAAAATGGCACAAAGCATAACACGTTGTTTTTCACCACCGCTTAGTTTTAAAGGTGAACTCTCTAAATGAGGTGTTAGTTGAAACTTCTCCGCCATCGTTCGAATGCGCTCATCGACATCAGGCACATCAAATTCACGCAATCCAAAAGCGATTTCATCATAAACAGTAGGATTAAAAATCATGGTGTCAGGATTTTGAAATAAAATACCAACTTCTTTTCGGAAGCTTTTGGTGATACTTTTTTTAGTCAATAATTGATCTTTATAAAAATAATGACCCTCACCAAAATACAATCCGGCTAAAATACGTAAAAGCGTGCTTTTTCCACTGCCATTATTGCCCAGCAAAACAACTTTTTCACCCGCTTTAATATCGAAGGAGAGTTGATTTAAAACATTTTTTGTTTCATACTGATAGCTTAAATTTTCAATCTTTATCAAACAATCCCCTTGCTTTAAGTGCTAAACTTTTTTCTTCACTATCATACAACGCTTTTTTGAAAAAATACCCAAAAACAGACGCAATAAACTCTTTCTTGGCTCGTTCACCCATTTTTTTAATCATACGACTCTTTAAAGAGAGCATAAAATTGTCATAACTTTTTTGATAGCTGTAAATTTGTGACAGTGAAATCGTCCATAGAAAACTCAATGTTTTTGAAAATGAAAGCGCTTGAGCAATATTGGCATAGTGAGTAAAAAGGAGTGTTAAAAGCGTTAAATTAAAAACACGTATGTTAAATAAAAGAATATAATCAATCCATGCGCGTTGATGGAGTATTGCCATTAGAATATAGCCAACGCTAATGACAAGATTGAAATAAAGAATGGATTTAAGAGCACGTTTAAAAAGCCTAAAGCACTCTTTACGTGCTAAAAGCAATAATAAAAGCGTATAGATACCTAACAAAGAGAGTGTATGGCTAGAGAGTATAATCCCTAGCCCTATAAGATAAAAGCCAAAAAGAAGCCTATCGTGCAATTTTTTTCCCAAGAAAATAAAAAATTCCAAAAATAATCGCAACGCCTAATAACCCTGAAAGATAATACGCAATAACGTCGTTCATTCCAGCAATAGAATAATCAGGAATAAGCGCTTTTATATGAAACGCATTTTCAATCCCTTGGGGGATAAAGCCTAACACTTCTTGATAATACTCATTTTCCCATTCTGCCCATGCAGGATTTTCGCTCAACAAGCCCAAAGGAACCAACACCAATATGATGAGTATAGGAATAAAAATCTTTTTCATGCTTTGACTCCTTTATAGATACGGTTTTTGACAATATAACGATATGCCAATCCTGTAAAGATACCTTCTACAATGCCAAAGAAAAGCATATGTGAACCCACTACAGCAGGAAGAGCCAAGCCTAACCCAAAAGGAAAATACAGAGGTTCACCATTGGAGGCCGTAGCAATGAGCGGTTGAATGCCTAATAAAACAGCCACTACGACGGATGAAGTAACAATGCCTACCCAGCCGCTAATAAAAGGGGCATAGGCTTTCGTATTCATTTTGGAGAAAACATAATGCGCACAAAATGATGCTACAAATCCCATTGCCAGAGAATTTGCCGCAAATGTTGTCATTCCACCATCACCGAAAACGAGCGCTTGAATGAGAAGAACCAAACTCACACACAACGAAGCAACCCAAGGACCAAATAAAATTGCAATTAAGGCAGCACCAACGGCATGTCCGCTCGTTCCACCAGGAATCGGGATGTTAAACATCATAATAATGAAACTAAGGGCACTTAATGAAGCGATAAGCGGCAAGGTTGTCTCATCGAGTTGCTCTTTCAGCTTTTTAAACGCAATAACCCACAAAGGTAAAGTAACCGCGTATGTAGCGATACATGTTATTGGGGAGAGATAACCATCAGGTATATGCATCGAATTTTCCTCCATCACTTTAACGTAGGATAATATTTAAGAGTTGTTTAAATAATACTCAAATATATTTGGTATTATTATTACATTTCTACTCTTAGTGTTACTTGAAGTTAGAAGGTCAAAAGTGTTTTTGCTGATGCTAATTTAACAGCTTCTTTAACGGCATTAATATAGCTTAAAAGCGAAGGTTCCGCGTTTTTATATGCAATATCAAATGCAGTACCATGATCGACTGATGTTCTGACAATTCCGGCATTAAGACTTACGTTAATACTTTCATCAAAGTAGAGGACTTTAAGCGGAATCAATCCTTGATCGTGATACATGCAGACAAAATATTTAAATTTTTCACGATTGTGCTTTGTAAAAGCCATATCAGGGACAAAAGGACCAAAAAAGACTTCTCGTTCTAAAAAGTGATTTGTTTTATGAATAGCCTTTTCAATCTCTTCGTCTTCATCCCCAATAACGCCATGATCTCCCGCATGAGGATTTAGCCCCAAAACAGCAATGCGCTCAATACCTAGTTCTTCATAAACTTTAAGCAGGAATGGCTTGAGTTTTTTCGCTTTTATTTCATGGGAGACTTCTCGAAGAGGAATATGATGGGTGTAAAGAATCGTAAACATCTCTTCACATCCTAACATCATAATAGCTTCGCACCCAAGCAAATCGCTGAGTGCATCTGTGTGTCCTTTGTATTCCAATCCGGCCATTGCCCAAGACTCTTTATTGATAGGAAGTGTTACAATGCCGCTGACTTCATCGCTTTTTGCAAGTGCAACCGCTGTGATAAAAGAATCGTAAGAACTTTCTCCAGCTTCTGCCGTACATATGCCTGGCTGAATTTCAAAGAGTTTACCGCAGTCTCTGATTTCAAAATCAGAAGGCACATCAATTCCTAACAGTGCGGCACCCCATGCCAACATATTTTCATTGATGCAATAAATAGGCTGGCAGATTTGCTTCACCTCTTCATGTGCTTTTAGTGCAATTTCCAATCCTATTCCGTTTAAATCACCGATACTGATTGCTATTTTTTTCATCATTGTACTAATCCTAACATCTCTTTTACAGCTTGCTCAAAACCTACAAATACAGAACGCGCGATAATACTCTGCCCAATATTGAGCTCTTCAATTTCAGAAATTGCCACAATGCGTTTCACATTATGATAATTCAGCCCGTGCCCTGCGGCCACTTTTAGCCCTAATTGATGCGCTTGTTTTGCATATTTTTCTATCGCATGCGTTGCTTCTTCTAGTTTTACATGTAAAGTTGCACGGTCTAATTCTAACGCTTTGATGCTATGCTTTGAACGAGAAAGATTCGAGTAGAGCATCGCATAAATATTAGCATATAAACCCGTATGGAGCTCTATCCATTCCGCTTTGAGTTGATGTGCCGCTTCAATCATTGCATGATTCGGGTCAATGAACAAAGAAAGCTCGATATGCTCTTTTTTGAAACGCTTGGCAATTTTTTGAATTGCATCCAAATTCTTCACAACATCCAAACCACCTTCAGTTGTGACTTCTTCGCGTTTTTCGGGTACTAATGTTGCACGATGAGGATGTAAAGCGATGACGTGCTCAATGATTTCTTCATTAATGGAACACTCTAAGTTTATGGGTAATTGGGACTGTTCAATAATTCTCTTAGCATCATCGTCGTTAATATGGCGTCTGTCTTCTCTTAAATGAATCGTAATTTGATCAGCGCCTGCTCGTTTCACAAGCGAAACGGCATCAAGTGGGTCAGGATCATTAATCTTGCGTGCTTCTCTGAGAACTGCTATATGATCAATGTTTACGCCTAAAAGCATGGCTTATCCTTCGTTTTTTAGGGATTATTATAACTAAAATATGATTTCCAAAAAATTTCATGGAAATTAAAGCGTTAAAAATGCGTGTAAGATTGGTAGCGCTCTAGCATTTTTTGACAATGAGGAATATGCTGTCTTAGCCCTTTCATAAGCCCATAAGCAATATAACTCGTATTGGTCTGTGTATTCATATAGGCTTCGCTGAGATAACACCCAGAAGGAATGTTTCCATTGTCCCTTGCATAATCTAAAAGCTCAATGGCTTTTGCATTATTCACTTTTACACCTTCACCATACAAATACATTTTACCCAACATATAAGCAGCATTCGCAGAGTTCTCTTTTTCAACGGCTAACTCAAAAAATGTCTTTGCTCTTGCATAGGCTTTTTCATTGTAAGCAATCACACCTTCTCGCAGATAATTCTCTGCACCTAAAAGAGAGACTATACTACCCAAAATGAAAAGGAGTAAGAAGTTTTTCACGCAATTTCCTTAATTGAATACAATAGCACACATTATAATATACTTTCTGAATTAATGTGGTATATGAATCAGCGTATTATCTAAAATACCGTATTCAAATCCCTGATGGCATGCAAAACAGTTTGAGCGGTTTTTAATGCTCTCACGTTTATAAACGCTTGGTTCAATATGATGGTGAGCCATTCGCCAATAAGGAACTTTGGTCATGGAAATAGGGCGCATGGTTTTGAGTGATTCTAACGTTTTAAAAGCGAGTTTTCGACTGGATGTCTCTGCACTGTGTGTGAGAAGATAGCCTTTGATGTTTTGCTGTTCGCTTTTCGTAATGTTTCTATCCGTAATGGCTTCGCCAAAATGGTTATCTAATCCGTCCATTAAAATAACCCATGAATCATGTGGTAACATAAAGGGTGGATAGAGTTTATGGCATTGACTGCATTTTTGTGCAAAATCACTGTTTTGTGTCGTGTAATCTATCTTGACAAAACGCTCTTTGGTTAAAAACGTTCCTTCGTGATAGACAATCATATAGAGTGTTACCATCGAAAAAAGAATCACTGTATACGCAAAAAGATGATGCCATAAAGAAACAACAGCGTCCTCGCCTTCCGCTTTTTTATACCCCGTAACCATGGCAAAAACCATGTGTGTTTTATGGTAGAACTGTTCAATTAAAACACCAACGATATGAATAATCGCCCATATAGCTAAAAAATATGACAGAAATTGGTGAAAGTAAAAGAGTGCGGTTGATGCTCTAAAATAGTGAGCATTCAAAAATGAAAAAATACCGCTGGCTTCTTGTACGCCTTGCAATATAAGGCCGCTTAAAACAATCAGTGAACCAAAGAAAAGGACAATCAGCGTAAACCAACTTGACGCGGCATTATGTCCCGCATAGATTTTACGCCATCTGTTTTGAACTTTTTCAGCAAAATAATGCTGAAGCTCTTTAGGACTTAATTTAAAGGTTTTAAACGTTGCATAACTAGGACCTAGAATGCCCCATACGATGCGATAAACCAAACCTATACCGAAGATAAAGCCAAAGGCAAGATGCCACTTAAAAAGATCATGAAAAAAAGCGGTGATAAAAGAGGTAAAAAAGGAGAGGGCAATCATCCAATGAATGATGCGCGTGCATAAAGGCCATACAAAAACAGCGTCTTTTTTTTTGTTCATTCCCATCTTTCAGAAGATGTTTTTTGATAGATCTGCTATCAAAAAACATCCTGCATACGTTTTAATTTGCGATATTGAATTTATTGTAAATAAAATTTGCCATCGCGTTAATATCGTAATCATAACCTTTTTCGGCCAACTTTTTCATGTTATGTTCCATAACTTCATGCTCTGTCGCTGTTGATTGCCCTAAACCACCGTTTTTAATATCAAAAAGTGACATTTCAAGTTCTTGAACTGATTTTTTGTTAATCGCCGGTGCTTTTTTCTCAACAATACCTTCACCTTTAAGACCATGACAATGAGAACACGTCTCTTTATAGACTTCTGCCGTACTGTATTTGTATTTCGTTGTATCAGATTTTGGATTATCGCCACATCCGCTCAAAAATACTAAGGCAGCTACCATAGAGAATGCGAGTGTTATTTTTTTCATATGTTTTTCCTTATTATAATTTGAAACGAAATTAGGCTCTACCAGAGAGCATACCGTAAACTGTCATTGGTTTTAACAAGTACACCTTGAGTATCCACCAAATCCATCGCTCTTGAGTTGGATCAAGAGGGAATGAAGGCGTTGGTTTGGCTGTCCAGTTAAACTCTGCAAGCATAACAGTACCAATACTTGTAATCAGAGGACAAACCGTATAACCATCATATGCCGCTGGTAATTTTTCTTTCTTTTCCATAACAGCAATAAGGTTCTCCACAACGACAGGATACTCTTTTCGAGCACTACCACCTGTTTTACCCATAGGAAGCGCTGCAACATCACCCACTGCAAAAATATTTTTGTACTTAACATGTTGCAATGTTTCTTTAACAACAGGAACCCATCCTTTAGCAGAACCAATGGGAGACTTACCGATAAAATCAGGTGCTTTTTGAGGTGGAGTAATATGAATAAAATCATATTTTTTTTCAATGTCTTTAGACATTGGAATCATCGTGTACTCTTTAAGGTCTTCATCGTATTCACCTTTTTCAAGCCACTTGTTCTCAAACGTTGCGATTTTCTTTTCAGTATCTATCGCAACAAGATTGGTTTTAAATTCCCATTTAAATCCTCTCTTTTTGAATTGCTCAAAAATTGCAGCATTGTACTCAGGTACACCGAACATTTTATCACCACTTGGACAAAATGTCATTTCAACTTTATCACGAACACCTGCTTTTAAAAGAAGATCATGCATTAAATACATAATTTTTTTAGGAGCGCCACCACATTTAATCGGTGTTGAAGGATCCGTAAAGAGCGCTTGTAATTTTTCAGAACCTGTATGGGCTTGTGCTTGTGCGATGAGTTCTTGAATACCTTTATACGTATCTACCGCACCATCTGCGAAGTAGATCGAATAGACGCCATTTTTACCGACTTTTTGACGAACAACGGCATTATCTCCCCACGAGGTAATTTCACCTTCCAATCCTTTAATACCTGCAAAATTTAACATCAAACCAGTAGCAACGACTAAGTAGTCATATCCAATTTCTTGACCACCTGCTGTTTTAACTTTATTATTTTGAGGGTCAAATTCCACAACAGTATCTTGAATCCATTTAGCACCTTTTGGAATAAAGTTAGCCGTTTCATACGTAATGTCACTTTTTTGCCAAATACCAGCTGCAACCAATGTTTGCCCTGGCTGATAGGAGACAGATTTTGGATTTGGCTCAATGATGGTAATATCCGGATTTGCAAGTTTATTCGTCAATCGTGCGGCTGTAGCGATGCCCGCGATACCACCACCGACAATGACAATTTTACCCTTAGCATCTGAAGAGGCATGTGCTTGTGTTGGTGCAACCGTACCAGCCAAGACACTAGCAGCAATCGGAGAAGCTGCTAATAATTTCATTGCATCACGGCGTGAAAGTCCACCTTCATGCTTTTCAATCTCGCAGAGAATCTCTTCGATGATTTTGTCTGAATTCATAAATTTACCCATCCTTTTTGTTGATTGTCTCCCCATTTTACGTCTAACATTCTAAAGCTTTACTTGATTATAAATATTATACTTGATTATTTTAGTTGTTTATAATCTTATAAAATTGTATTGATAATATCACATTATATAAACCTTTCATTAAGTATTTTTTGCTTACAATCACTTTAAAATTATTCAAAAGTGATATCACGTGAAAAAAGAGTTACTCATTTTTATAGCGATTTTTCTGGTCCTATCTATAGGCATGCATATCAATCAATGGACATCCCATCCTATCGAGCATTTCAAGCATTTATTCACGCATGAAATGCCTTATCATCCCTTGTTATACACCGCCATTTTCTACCTTCTTTTTGTCCTAATTCGTTACATCATTAAGCTCATAATGAAGCCTTTTCGTAAAAATCAAGGATTTTAATTTTATGATTGGATGCGATTTAGGCTCAAATACATTACGTATTGTACAAATTGATTGTCAGACAAAACAGCGAATTAAAGCTTATGAAAAAATTGTGCGTACGGCAAAAGATTTACATGTAACGGGTCTGATTTCTCCAAGCGCTAAAGAGGCTATTTTTAATGCGTTGTACGAGGCGTCCCAACAGTTTAACTTTAAAGAAGAAAAAACCTTTTGTGTGACCACCGAAGCGATGCGTATCGCTCAAAATGCTCCTTTAATTTTGCATGAAATTGAGCAAATATTTGGACTCAAATTTGAAATTATTTCAGGAGAACAAGAAGCCTATCTTACCTCATTAGCCGTTGAACATGCCCTAAAACGCGAAGGGTTTAATGATAAGACGTATGTTTTGTTTGATTTAGGCGGTGGTTCAACGGAAATTACGTTTTGCCATGAAGGCATTAAAACAAGCCAAAGTTTTCCTTTTGGCATTATTAACACAGCAGAGCGCTATTCTGATGATTTGAAACACCATGTAACACGCATTGTTCAATCTATTGAATCATTTATCAAAACCTTTCATCCAATTTCGTCTCGTTTTTTACAATTAGTAACAACTGCTGGAACACCCACCACGGTTGCCGCTTTTTTAGAAGGACTTGATTATGAGCACTATGATGCGTCAAGAGTCAATGGAAAAGTTTTACATGTAAAAGACTTTGACGAAGCCTATTTTCAATTAACACGTATGGAAGAAGCTGTTGCAGAACGTTATACTGGAACCAATCGAAGAGACCTTGTAATTGTTGGAATATTACTCGTACAAGCAATTATGGAAAAATTAGGATTTGAAAAAACCGTTGTCATTGATGATGGGCTACGTGAGGGTGTAGCCATAGCAAATTGTAACACTTTGAGACTTTCTTAATTAAAGCCCCGAAAAATAGCCATCTTTAATCTTTATTTGCTATAATAACCCACTTTTTTACCAAGTCACATTGATAAAAAATGAACATTCTGCCAAGATTCTTGGCATGCTTTAGTACCATTCAAAACGCATTAAGCGTAATAAAAATATGAAAGGAGAGGTCATGGAGTTAAGCGGTTCCCAAATGGTCATAGAAGCACTACGTAAGGAGAATGTCAGCGTCGTCTTTGGCTATCCTGGTGGTGCTATTATGAATGTTTATGATGAAGTTTATAAACAAAACTATTTTAAACACATTTTAACACGACACGAACAAGCGGCATTACATGCAGCAGATGGTTATGCAAGAGCAACGGGTAAAGTAGGGGTTGCCTTTGTTACCAGCGGGCCTGGTTTTACCAATGCCGTTACAGGACTTGCAACAGCATATATGGATTCTATTCCTATGGTTGTTATTAGTGGACAAGTTCCGATTAGTATGATTGGAACCGACGCATTTCAAGAAATTGACGCTGTGGGTATCAGTCGTCCGTGTGTTAAACATAACTATTTGGTTAAAGATGTCAAAGATTTGCCCCGTATTTTAAAAGAGGCATTTTATATTGCACAAAGTGGTCGTCCGGGACCTGTTCATGTGGACATTCCAAAAGACGTTACCGCGCAAATTGGTCATTTTAGCTATCCAAGTGAAATTAAAATGCAAACCTATAAACCGACGTATAAAGGCAATCCACGTCAAATTAAAAAAGCAATTGAAGCCATTGTTGCGGCAAAACGTCCTGTTCTTTATATCGGTGGCGGAGCTATTAACTCAAATGCAAGTGCAGAAGTAAGAGAATTTGCAGAACTGTGCGGTATTCCGGCGGTTGAAACATTAATGGCGCGCGGCGTTATGGGCGATGAAAATCCTTTGCTCCTTGGAATGCTCGGAATGCACGGTTGTTACAGTGCCAATATGGCGATGAGCGAAGCAGACCTAATGATCGCATTTGGTCCTCGTTTTGATGATAGGGTGACTGGAAAACTCAGTGAGTTTGCTAAACACGCTAAAATCATTCATGTCGATATCGACCCAAGCAGTATTGGTAAAATTGTTCCAATTGATTATCCTATTGTAGGTGATCTTAAAAACGTTGTTGAAGCGATGCTTCCATTAGCGAAAGAGCATGTTAATGCCAATAAGTACAAACCTTGGCGTGACTTATTAAAACGTTACAATGAAATTCACCCATTAAAATACGAAGACTCGAATGAAGTTCTCAAACCCCAATGGGCGATTGAGCGTGTAGGGCAACTGCTTGGTGATAAAGCTATCATCTGTACCGATGTTGGGCAACACCAAATGTGGGCAGCACAGTTTTATCCATTTTCGTATCCAAGACAATGGCTCACAAGCGGCGGCTTAGGAACCATGGGCTATGGACTTCCTGCTGCGATGGGTGCGCAAGTGGGAGTACCTGAAAAAACCGTTATTAATTTTACGGGGGATGGTTCAATTCTTATGAATATTCAAGAACTCATGACAACCGTTGAAAATAAAATTCCGGTAATTAACATTATATTGAATAACCAATTCTTAGGTATGGTTCGCCAATGGCAAACCTTCTTTTACAATAAACGTTACTCATCAACGGACCTTTCCGTACAACCTGATTTTGTCAAATTAGTTGAGAGTTTTGGGGGACGTGGGTTTAGAGTTAAAACAAAAGAAGAGTTTGATAAAGCACTGCAAGATGCAATAGATAGCAAATGTGTCTGTATGATTGACGTTCAAGTTGATCGTTTCGAAAATGTTTTACCAATGGTTCCAGCGGGCGGAACTTTGTATAACATGATGCTTGAGTATAAGGAGTAAGAGATGGAACCTATTAGAAGAGTTTTATCTGTTATCGTTTTAAATGAAGATGGTGTTTTATCACGCATCTCTGGTTTGTTTGCAGGTCGTGGTTATAATATTGATTCATTAACGGTTGCACCGATTCCTAAAACAAATCTGTCTCGTCTTACCATCGTCACATCAGGCAACGCTCCTGTTTTAGAGCAAATTGTTAAACAATTGCATAAGCTGATTCCAACGTATAAAGTCATTGAATCGGGCGAGTTTGTCGAAAAAGAGATGGCTTTAGTTAAAATACCCCTCAGTGAGGATTTTAATGGACTGGATGCCATGCTGAAAGCCTACAACGGTACAATTGCTAGCAGTGGAGAAGATTTTATCGTTTTAATGGTTGCGGACGATTATGGTCGCATTGATAGCTTTTTGAAAGCGGTTAAAAAATACAATCCTACTGATATCGTTCGAAGTGGTTCAGTTGCAATGGATATCTAATGAAATTAAGCCTTCTTGCTCAAGCGTTAAACATTGAATTTAGTGGTCACGATTTTGAGGTTGCTTCCTTTGGAACTCTAAAGGAGGCAACCCCTTCTCAAATTGCTTTTTTTGAGAACCCGAAGTTATTGTCGGATTTAGAAACAACCAAAGCGGGTGCGGTTATTGTATCGGCTAAGTATCAAGAGTATCTACCCAAATCAACACAAGCACTTGTTTCTGAACAACCTCATTTAAGTATGGCTTATGCTAGCAAATACTTTGCAAAAAAAGCATTCGATACCAGTATGGTAGCGATAATTTCACCTAAATGCACTATTGCTCCTGATGTTGTCATTGGTAGTGGTAGTGTGATAGAAGAGGGGGCTTACATTATGCCTCACGTCACTATTGGCGCGCATGTTTATATTGGTAAAGATGTCGTTATTTTTCCGAATGCAGTTATTTATGATGGAAGTATCATCAAAGAGCGTTGTATCATTCAAGCAGGAGCAATTATTGGAAGCGATGGCTTTGGATATGCTCATACAAAAATGGGTGAGCATATTAAAATCTATCACAGTGGCAACGTCATCTTAGAAGAAGATGTCGAAGTAGGTTCAAATTCGACGATTGATCGAGCTGTTTTTGGCTCAACAGTCATCCACAAAGGGACAAAAATAGACAATCTCGTTCAAGTAGGACATAACTGTGAAATTGGCGAGGCGTGTATTTTAGTGGCTCAAACAGGTATTTCTGGCTCAACCAAATTAGGCAGAAATGTTGTGATGGGTGGTCAAAGTGCCACTTCAGGTCACTTAGAAATTGGCGATTTTGCTACCATTGCTGCACGAGGTGGTGTTTCTAAATCCATTGAAGGCAGTAAAGTGTATGGTGGATTTCCACTCATGCTCCAAAGCGAGTGGCTCAAAACACAAGCAAAAATAGCCAAATTTTTCAAAAAAAAGTAAAGGAACTCATATTATGGGCGGGAAAAACACAATCTTAACAAAATTTCCATTATCAGGAACCAAAAACGGTATTATCTCCATTTCGCATTTGGAAGAGCCATATGGTAACGGTTCATTTCCAGTTGTCAGCATCGGTATTTCATTGAAAAAAAGTGCTGATGAACCTGATTGGAAAGCACATATTCCCTATGAAAATTTAGATGAGCTTATTAATGCACTCAAAGATGCAAAAGCTCGTTTCGAAGCAGAATCTAAATAGTCTGTACGACTTTACATGTAAAAAGATTTACATGTAAAGTCTCTACCTACATCTTCTTATTAAAGTGTTCCAATATACTCTTCAATCGCTACCGCAACACGTTTTGAAAATGCCACAGCTTCTACCACTGTTCTTGCTCCTGTAACGACATCACCTGATGCAAAAACACCGTTCATCGTTGTACGACCATCTTCATCGGTAATGACCAATCCTTTACCATCTACTTCAATTTGACGAGCTGATTGGATAATATTATCATTTGGACTTTGGCTGATAGCCACTAAAATCGAATCGGCTTCTAAAAGCCCTTCTTCTTCATTTCCGTCCGTACAGCTGTACTTAACGCCTTCTTCCGTAATTTCAAGCGGTTGTTTATACAGTTCAAACTTCACACCATCGATTTTAGCACATTCGATTTCATGTTTAGACGCTGGCATATCATCCATACCTTTACGGTACATGATGATTACCTCTTTGGCATGATGCCTAACTGCCGTTCGAGCCACATCCATCGCAACATTGCCAGCACCAAGAACAACCACGCGTTTTCCAAGCTGATACACATCTGGGCTTTTGAGATAATCAATGGCAAAATGAACGTGTCCTAGGCTCTCACCTTTAATACCAAGTTTTTTCGGCGCCCAAACGCCTGTGCCGATAAAAATTGCTTTAAAATCATCGCGAAAAAGATCACCGATGGTGATATTCTTTCCAATCGTAATATTAGGGCGAATGGTTACGTCCAATTGTCGTAATTTACTCTCAATCGTGTCCAAAATTTCTTTATTCAATCTAAAATCAGGGATACCGTAACGAAGGACACCACCGATTTTATCGTGCGCATCATACATGGTTATCTCATAGCCTTTAGAAGCAAGGATAACAGCCAGTGCAATTCCCGCTGGCCCACTACCGATAATAGCAACCTTATGACCATTTTTAACTGGTTTTTCAAATTGAACATCATGGATATACAAATCAGAAATATAATTTTCAATACTGCCAACACTGACAGCTGTTCCTTTTTTCGTGAGAATACAATGACCTTCGCAATGTTTTTCATGAGGACAGACCATAGAACAGATCACAGAGAGTGGATTATTCTCAAACAGCATCTTACCTGCTTGTTTAATTTCTCCCGCTAAAAAAAGACGAATCATTTCAGGAATGGGCGTGCCAACAGGGCATCCTGTACGACACGATGGCTTTTTACAGCCCAAACATGTTTTAGCGAGTGTGATGACATACTTGTTCATCGCTTTCCTTTTTCATATATGTAAAAATAGTGTCAGAATTGTATCAAAACTATGGGATTTTTTTAAGAAGTTTTAACAAATAGGGTGCTTTTTTCAAGCACCCTTAAAGAAGTTACTTTTTATAGTTTTCAACAAACGAAGCAATTCTTGCGATACCCTCTTTAATTGTAGCATCATCGGTTGCAAATGAAAGTCTAAAATAGCCTTCCATTCCAAAGCCAAGACCAGGGACAACAGCAACGCCAGTTTCCTCAAGCAGTTTTGAGCAAAACTTCATTGAATCATTCTCAACGGCTTTTGTATTCACATACAAATAAAATGCACCTTCTGGTTTCACTACTTTCAAGCTTGGAATTTTGCCAAAAAGTTCACATGCAAGATTTCTACGTTTTTCAAATGCGACACGCATTGCTTCAATATCTTCATCCACAACACCTTCAAGCGCTGGAATAGCAGCTTTTTGCGTGATAGAGTTAATGTTTGAAGTGCTTTGACCTTGAAGATCAACAATTGCATTTACGATTTCTTTAATAGGACAGGCAAGATAACCAAAACGCCATCCTGGCATTGCCACAGATTTACTCAAACCGTTTACGGTAATGGTTCGTTGATACATATCATCGCTAATAGCCGCAACTGAAGTAAATTTCAATCCGTCAAATAAAATCTTTTCATACATCTCATCGGAAACGACAAGAATTTTAGTGCCTTTTAAAACTTCCGCAAGTGCGCTTAATTCTTCTTTTGAATACACCGAACCCGTTGGATTTGAAGGAGTATTGAGCAACAAGACTTTTGTTTTAGGTGTAATCGCCGCTTTTAATTGTGCCGGCGTAATTTTGAATTTTGTTGATTCATCCGTATCGATAAACACAGGGGTACCATTGCTGTATTTGACAATTTCAGGATACGTAACCCAATAAGGAGACGGGATAATCACTTCGTCACCTTCATCTAAAATCGCTTGAAAAATGTTAAACAAAGAGTGCTTTGCACCAACATTAACAACGATATCAGAAGGTTTATAGTCAAGGTTATTTTCACGCTTAAGTTTCCCAGCAATAGCTTTTAAAACTTCTGGGGTACCAGCAACGGCAGTGTATTTTGAACACCCTTTTTGAATGGCCTCAATAGCAGCATCTTTGACACGTTGAGGCGTGTCGAAATCCGGTTCTCCCGCTGAAAAGCTCAGAATATCTTTTCCTTGTGCTTTCAGGTCTCTTGCTAAAGCTGTAATGGCTAAAGTTAAAGAGGGGGATAAGACTTGAATTCTTTGTGATAGCATGAAACATCCCTTATAAAAATATCGTGCAGATTATAGCGAAAAATTACCTATTTCTCTAAAGATTTTCGCAAAAAAATGCTACTCCCATGGTGCTTTTGCATAAAGAACTTTAAATAAGGGGTTATTCAGAGCCAAAACAATATCCTGAGCAAAAGTAATCAACCCAGAATATCCAGAATAATTTTTTTCATTATCATCTATTGTCATAAAAGCAATTTTACTTTCAATAGCTACTTGAAACTGAGGGTAATGGCATAAGAAAATATCCACTTTTTCATCCTGAATCACTTCTATAAAATCTTCACGTTTTTCTTTTAAAACCACGCCTTCACCCGCTAAATAAGCATACACCTTTTCAATATCATCTTGAGTTGATTCTTCAATGGATGTAGCAGCGATACGCATACCTAATTCTTTTAAAAGAGGAATAAATTGCCATGATTGCTGTGCTTTGAGATTGATAAAGACAACTTTATCATTTAAAATCTCTTTATATAAACGTAATTCACGACGCAATTGCTGTTCTTCTTGAAAAATATACTGCTCTGAGATACGGGTCAATAAACCATCTGCAAAAACTTCTACAATGGCTCTAATAGCATCAGATGTGGCTTTTACGCCATAAAAAGAGACATCTACCCACGGGATATTCCATCGTTCATTCATTTTTCTCGCAAGAGTAATCATTGGCTTTGCACATATTAAAACATTGAGTTTAACGCAATGTGCACTGTAGGTTTTTTCTATATCTTCGTATGCACCAAAAACCCATCGTATATGAAATCCTAAATGCTCTAGCAATGCCCTATAACCTACCATTTCACATTCAAGCATTTTAAAGCCTATGAGATTTATATCGTATGAAATCGTATCTAAAGGATCTTCTTGCCCCATAAAATGCTCTAGCAAAGTTACTCCAGCAACACGCGCGCCAAAAGGCATCCCACCCATAAAACCTGCAGCATACACAGCAATGATAGGTACACCCCATTGTTCTTTTTTTAACGATACAATGCTTTCAATATCTTCACCGATTAAAGAACTGACACACGTTAAATAAACAAAAATTACTTTAGGATGATAATGCTGAAGCAAAGAGTCAATACTCTCAGCTAACTTTTTCTCACCACTGAAAATAATATCATTACACTCCATTTGAGTTGTACTCAAAACAGTCTTTATTTCTTGTATCTTAGGAGACAATATTGCACTAGTGCACGTACTGGGCGCATGAATGATATGAGCCGTCTCTCGAAAAAGGCGCAATATTTCAATAGCACTTTCGAAAGAACATCCACTGATAGCACTTCCAGAAATTAAACGCTCACATGTAGCTTTTTTTGTAGTATTGCTACTATAACTACACGAGGGCTCATTAAAAAGCTCTTTGATAAGACTTTGTGTAGTTGACATCTCTTTTCCTATTGATACTTTTAGAGATATTCATCGTATGATATCTCAAATTTTTGAATTTTATAGCCAATCTGACGATTACTAATACCCAATTTTTTTGCAGCTTTAATCTTAATACCACCACACTCTTTGAGCATTTTTATAATGGTTTGACGTTCTAATGCTTCTATATCTGCTTTTGTTTCCACTTCTTTAGAATAAATATTCGTCGTTGCAGGCAAAACGGATAAAATCACTTTATCATTTACATGTAAAGAAGGTGCTAGTAATACAATGCGCTCCATGCAATTTTCAAGTTCTCGTATATTTCCTGGCCAATTGTAAGATTGAAGCATCGCTTCAGCATCAGGTAACAAGGAACGCTCTTTACCATGACGTCTGCAAAATCGCTCTAAAAAATAGTGGGACAATAAGATAATATCATCGCCTCTATCACGAAGAGGAGGGGAATGCAATGGAATAACATTAAGCCTGTAAAAAAGGTCTTCTCGAAACAGACCTTTTTGTACCATTTCTTTAATATTTCGGTTAGTTGCTGCAACAATACGTACATCCACTTTAATCGTTTTTGTTCCACCCAACCGCTCAAACTCTTGTTCTTGCAAGACACGTAACAATTTCGCTTGTAATGTCAAGCTTAAATCTCCTACTTCATCTAAAAAAAGGGTTCCTTCATCCGCTAGTTCAAATCGACCTTTTCGCATCTCCTTAGCATCGGTAAAAGCGCCTTTTTCATGTCCGAAGAGTTCACTTTCCAAAAGATTCTCAGGAATAGCTGCACAGTTGAGCTTGATATAAGGCTTTTCTTTGCGTAAACTGTAATTATGAATCGCTTTAGCTATCAATTCTTTACCTGTCCCTGTTTCCCCACTGATTAAAATAGTCGAATTGGTGCAAGCAACTTTGCCAATAATCTCTAAAACATCTTGAATCACGGGGCTATGACCTATGATTTCATTTTGTTTTAAAATTTCCTCTTTATAGTAGAGCTTTTCTTCTCTTAACCGCTTCTTCTCATCATGAATGGTTTGATAGATTTGTTTTGATTGCGCCATCCATGAGGCTGTAATGGTTAAGATTGTAACCATCTCTTCAATATCAGAAAGTGACTTTTTGGTTAAACTCACGCCTAAAACTCCCAGCAATGTATTTTGACAAAGAGCAGGTACTGCCAAATATGATATTTCGCTCTCTTTTAGGCTACGACTTTTATTGAGGAAAAGAACATTATGGTGAATATTTTCAATCACAACAGGTTCCAAGAACTGTGCACACAATCCTGTTGCACCTTCTCCTATCTTATAACTGGCTAAGAGTTCTTGTTGTTTATTTAATCCAACCGATGTGAACACATTTAATGCATTCATCTCTTCATTGAGATTGTAATAGATACTTTTGTCCATATAAAAATGCTGACGTAAAAGTGTAAGCGTCTTTTCAAAAGCACGCTCAATACCTAATGCGCTCTCTTTAAGAGCCACCGATATGTCATACAATACTCGTAATTCTTGATAGCGTGGGCAATCTTTGGATGGATTGATACACATATAATCCATAATTCATCTCCTTTTTGCACGACATGCCATTTTTACTTTTTGAAGTATCATACGAAAAAGTATATCGTTATATATAATTTTATACTGCACTATTATTAAACAATTCACTCTCTTGGGCAATATTTTCTTTAGCTGTAAGTTCATTGGGTTGAATTTGGAAAACTGAGACAACTTTTCCATCATGTGTTGAACGATATTTTTCAATGAGACTACCCGCTAATTGGTGTTTGTAATAATGAGGTGTATATTTATCCAATAATTTTTGAAGCACTAAAGCGGACTCGTTTGCATCAATGATTTTTTCAGCTTTTCCAAAGATAACCACACTCCGATAAGCGGTATCTGCATGGCAAGGAACGGGGTCAATGACCGTGCCATATTCATGAAAAACAGTAAAACATACAGAAGGATTTTCTAGAAGAAGACTCTCTTTTTTTCCACTTCCCATTCCATGAAAATAGATAGAACCTTGATGCCATACATAATTCACAGGTATTGCATACGGTACATTTTCTTCATCTACCATGGCTACAACACCGACACGTGTTTCTTTTAAAAACGCTTCTATGATTGATTTATCTTTACAAACTCTTTTAGTATATCGTATTAGTTGCATCTTTTTTCCTTTAAAAGAATAAGGATTTCACTTTTACATGTAAAAGAAAAATCCCTCTATTTTTTACCAAACGTTGAGCAGCCACTCTTTATTCTTTTTATATTCCATATCTCGAAAGAGGGTATTGGCAATCTCTTCTGCAAGCCAAATCGCACCCGCATATCCCACAACAGGGTGACGATAAAGTCCCGCGCGATCAAAGGTAGGAAAACCAACGCGTACCATCGGAATGTTATTATCAATGGCGGTAAATCTCCCTTTAGAGTGTCCCATGATCAGATCAAGTTTTAAGCCTCTGTTTTTAATACGATCTTCAAGCTCCCACAGATCGGCATTAGTGATAATTTCCATATCAAAATCCACTTTAGATTGAAGGTTTTTAATGCGCGCATCTTTTTTGTAGCCAGAGTTATCATCGCCCAAAAGGAGAAGCACAGGTTTCATCTCCATATCAATGCAAAATTCTGCCAAACCAATGACAAGATCAGCATTACCGTAAATCGCTACACGTTTGTCTGCTAGGAACATATGCGCCAAATCGGTGATCGCATCAATGGCAATGCCACGCTCTTTGACCAACGCTGCAGGAATGGGCTTACCTGTCAGCTCTTTGAGATTTTGTAAAAAGGTATCGGTATTGCGAATACCAATAGGCGTTGGCCCCACGATGGAAGGCACTTGGAACGTTTTTTCCAAATATTTCGCCGCTTTTCCCCCTTCGTAGCGATTGAGTGCCAGTGTGCCAATCGCATCGCCCGTACTGATCATATCTTCGACCGTCGTATCGCCATGAGAGACTTCACATTGTCCACTTGGCATAAGGGGTGAATCAAAACTCTCGATCTCAAACAAAACCGTTGCATCAATCTCCATCATTTTCAAAAGATGTTTAAGCGCAGTAACATCACCAGGGTTGACCCAACCCGTGATCAGATTGATCTTGGCATTAGGTGTACCCGTTTTTTTCGCAAATGCTTTGAGCATCGACTCAACGGCAACATCGTAGCCACTGACCATACTGCCCTTAAAACTGGGCGTATGAACAGGCACCAGATGCACTTCGCGCCCTTCGTATTTATCTTTTAAAAGTCCGTTATTAAGCTTAGTGATGACACCTTCAATATCATCGCCTATAATCTCCGTCGAACAAGTCGTAATAATCGGAATGACTTTGATATCAGGATAGCGCATTAAAAGAACGTCCACCGCTGTTTCAACTCTCCCTGTCGCTCCAAAAACCGCACTGTCTTCATGCAACGAAGAAGAGGCGATATCAAAGTTATCTTTGAAATGTTGTGCAAACAGCATTCTTACAAACATAACGCACCCTTGTCCGCCATGCACAATGGCAATACAATCTTTGATGCCAATACTTACGTATTGCGCGCCACACGGCTGACATGTAAAGATCGGGTTAATAATTCCCGTACGATCTTTTGCTCTGAGTTCACATGACATGATTTATCCTTTTTTAGTATCGTGCAACCGTCAGCTCTTTATTGAGTGAGCCTGTGATCGTAACGTAATCAATACGTTCTTTAAGCTTTTCCATCAGCGCCTTAATACTCTCCTTATCCATTTGCGAGAACCACACAAAACGCTCTTTAAACGCCTCTGCCAGTGAGAGAGCATCGACCCAATAGCATCTCTCTTCAGGCGTCTCCTTGGAAACGGGTTCATCGCATAAAATCTGCATCGTTCGACTTAAAACACCTTCATTTTGTCGCTCTCGATCCCAAGAGCGTGAGTGAAACTGCCACAAACAATGTTTCATAATATAATCTTCCATCTGCATAATGCGCGTATTTTGTGCCGATTGCATATGCATATTCACGTTTTCAGTACTCATTTTGGCTCCTTTTAGACCGCTGCTGGCTCGGAACTACGAGACAATTCAGGAGGATAAACTTTGCTTCTAAGCTTCGTAACACAATCAAAATCACCCGTGTACGGCCTTTCACCTTCAACATTCGCCTCTTCAGGAGTCAGCTTAACATCAGAGATCATTTTACGTGTCATAAAGCCTTTATCAATGGCAATCGGGTCTTTACTGATATCAATGCCCGAGAGTTGATGAATCGGAGAGTAAACGGCATTGTAAATGTCGCGGGCAAAACGAACCCAACCTTCATACCCTTTGTACGGTCCATTATGGTAAGCATGCGCATTAAGGTATTGCACACGGCGTTTTTTAGCCACTTCGCCAGGACGCATGCCTGTAAAGATAACATCGGGTTTGAGTTTATCCATCGCTTCGATGCCTTCAAGCTCATTGGGATCATCAATCGCAAGTGTGCCTGGTTGCGCCCTTGCCACACCTTTTTCCATATCGCCTTGGTGTCCAAACTTGGTGTACAAAGAGATCACTTCCACACCCATCTCTTCATGAATGACGTTTGCCCAATGCCACAGTTTTGATCCCCCTGGCCATAAACAGACTTTAACACCTGTTAGACGTTTTTTATACCATTCAAGCTCAGGTTTCCAACGTGCTGTCTCTTCATCAATAATCGCTTGAGCACGATCTTCCAATCCAAAAAAGCGTGCGATTTTCATGAGTGAATCCGACAAAGGACCAAACCCAAACCCATCAATATCAAGACGAGGAATGCCATATTTCACACGCAGTTCATTACAGATATACTCCGCCGACCTTGCGCATTCAAGCACGTTTAAATGTGCTCGATGCATACTTCGAAGCTCATCGTACGAACCATTGCCTGTAAAGCTTGAGAGCACTTGAATGCCCATACGTTTAAAATAGTCACACATGATTTCACAATCGCCTTGAATGTTGTAATCGCCCACATAATTGATCACATAATCACTCGTAATTTTAGGTTCAACGGTGCCTACTTTTTCATTAATCCACGCAATGTTGATTTTATGATGACCGCCTGATTGACTAGGACCCGCAAAGCCTGGAGAGTTGCAGACAAAGATGTCTTTATCGGGCATCTCTTTAAGAACATCCCTCGCAATCGCTTCCATATCATCTCCAATCAACGCTGAGGCACACGTTTGATAGACCGTCATACGGTTAATTTCTGGATGCGCTTTAAACGCTTCAATGATGTTCTTTTTCAGCAAATCACCGCCGCCAAAAACAATATGAGACTCTTTCATATCGGTCGCATAGGTGTATTTGAGCTGGAAATTGTCATTATCACTGATATAGCGTTTGGTATGCCACGTATCATACGTACATCCCACAGGGCCATGACTCATATGAATCGCATCTTTCATAGGCGTACCAATAACGTGTTTGGCTCCACAATACGCACATCCTCGCTCTGAAATCGTTCCAGGAATGGTAAGAAGATGGCCTTCTGGAAGGCATGAGGTTAAATCCTCGCCTTCACCTTTAACAACCGCATGAGATTTTCTCTCTGGAATGCAGGTACTGCATTCAAATTCATGATGTGGCATAACGGAATTCTCCTCTTTAATGTAGTTATATCCCTACATTAACTGCACAGAGTATTCCTAACGTCTAAAAAGAGAGAAAACGGCTATTTTAGGGCTTCAATAAAATAAAAAGCATTTAAGAGAGAAGAATTTTTTACATAAATGTTAAGAAGAGGGTTTACAAAATAGTAAAAATGTAAAGTATAATTTAATGAATAAACAAAGAAAGAAAGAAGTAAAAAAGAAGAGTAAACAGAACGTGGGTGTTTACTCTTTAACAGATTCTAAGAAACATTTATAGAGACTTTCTAATTCATCATCTTTGATTTTGAGGTCTTTGTGTGTGCTTAAAACAGCTTCTTCTAAAATTTTAATGCGTTTGAACATGTAGATAAAAAGCTCTTTATTAATATCAGGGATTTTATTATGTGCCATTGGATTTTTATCACGACCTTTTTCAATGATACGCGCAGGAATACCTACCGCGGTTGAATCATCAGGAATGCTTTTAACGACAACAGAATTAGAACCGATACGGCAATTTTCTCCGATAATGATATCGCCTAGCACTTTTGCACCAGAGCCAATAACGGTATGACTTTTAATCGTTGGATGACGTTTGACACCACGCTCCAAGCTAACTCCACCAAGCGTAACACCTTGGTAAATTAACACATCATCACCTACGATTGCTGTTTCACCAATAACGACACCAAATGCATGGTCAAGAAAAACGCGACGACCAATCGTACATGCAGGGTGAATATCAATGTTGGTTATTACTTGAGAAATCCCCATAATAGCGCGTGCCAATGTGCGAAACCCTTTTACATGTAAAGCATGAGCAATACGGTAATTTGCCAATGCCCATACACCTGGGTAATTAAAAAAAAGTTCTATTTTAGAATTGATGGCTGGATCATGCAAAATGGGTTGGGAAAAATCTTCTTTAATTTTTGCCCATAAAGAGACTTCGTTCATTGAATAATTTCCTCATTATTAATGGTTTTGAGATAACCATTGTCATTTAAAAAGAGATAAATTTCGCCTAAAATATGCTTTTTCTCTTTTTCACTGATAATATCAGAAGCTTCGATGCGTTCATTGAGATTTTCTTGAACCTCTTTAATGTCATAGTCAAGGTCTTCTAAAATATCACTAATGCTTTGAGATTCGAGCATATTTTCAATTTCAAATCCATCATCGTCAATAATTATCGTAGCTTCTGTTGGATGAGTAAAAAGATTGTGTTTCATACCTAACACTTCTTGATAAGCACCTACTAAGAAAAATCCTAAGAAATAGTCACGATTTTTAATATCTACATCATGCAAGAAAAGAGGGGTTTCTGTGTTAAACCCAATTTCACCATCACTGTCGCACGTAATGTCCCACAAAGAGGCTGAACGTGTTGGAACTTCATCCAAACGATCCAATGGCATTACAGGAAACGTTTGATCAATACCCCAAAAATCTGGCAAACTCTGGAACAATGAAAAATTCACCAAATAACGTTCTTGAACACGGTCTTGAATATCTAAAATTTCACTCAGTTTTTTATCGGCAATAAGTCCAACGGCTTTTTTAATAATTAAATTCACCAATATTTCCGTATTGGAACGATCTTGGAGGTCAATATACCCCAAATCAAACAGCGTAAGAAGCGATTCCATATGGTCAATACTATCATGCAGGAATTCCAAGGCATTCTTGCGATTCATCGTATTGGAAAGGTCGTATAATTCTTGAACCAAAGGAGGATTTACCTCTTTCAATCTTAGTTTTTCATCGGTATATTCTTGTGAGAAAAGCTCAAGAACTGGTGCTACTAAGACAGCGTGGTGTGCTGCCACAAAACGCCCTGATTCGATGAAAATATCAGGTTCATGAACCCCTTTTTGTGTTGCAATATCTTTAAGCAAGTACACAACATCGTTGGCATATTCACTTAAGGTATAGTTTTTATGAAGCGTTGTTTTGTGTTGAGAATATTCAACGGCCAAACCACCACCTAAATTAATTGCACGAAGATTGGTAGCACCCATACGACAAAGCTCAGCATAAATATTTCCCGCTTCACGAAGTGCTTTTTTCAACGGAGCAATGTCAGTAATTTGTGAGCCAATATGAAAATGAATCATCGTAAATTTATCGAGTAAATTGGCATCACGAATCATATTGACCGCTTCTAAAAGCTCGGTAGACGTTAAACCAAACTTGGAATTAATACCGCCACTTTTTGCCCAAATACCAATACCTGAGCTATGAAGGCGAATACGAAGTCCAATGTTAGGCACACAGCCAAAACGATCTTTGGCAATCGAAATAATGCTTTCGAGTTCATTAAGCCCTTCAATTGTTAAGGTAATATTATGCCCCATTTCAGCGGCAATAAAGCCTAAAGAGATCATCTCATTGTCTTTAAAACCATTGACTGTAATGGGAGCATGAGGATTGTTATACGCCATGGCTAAAAGAAGTTCGGCTTTTGAGCCCGCTTCTAAGCCATAATTGTATTTTTGACCTAAACTCACAAGATTTTTAACAAAATTTGGGAACTGATTGACTTTAAGCGGATAAACGGCATGAAAACAGCCTTCATAATTAAACTCTTTTTTCGCATCCGCAAAACTTTTGTAGATCATTCGGATCTGCTTTTGAATTAAATGTGGGAATCGGAGTAAGATAGGACCTCTAATACCTTCTTTTCGTATCTCTTGAATAATTTCAATTAAAGAAGGTTCGCAACCCGTATTAACTTTTACTTTTCCATCTTCGATAAAAAAGTTATCATTTCCCCATGTTTTAATTCCATAATCCAATGTCATACTCCTTAGAAATTTTCAATATGCATAATCTGTTCTTCTTTGCTTTCAAGGTCTTTTATCCAAATAGTTTGGTTTGAAAGCTCGTCTTCACCGATACATACACAAAATTTTACATATAATTTATCTGCGATTTTAAGATGATTTTTGAGTGATTTTGTCTCATAATGAGTCAATGTTTTTGTTATTAAACGTTTTTGATTGACCAGTGTAAATACAACATCCAGTGCTTCATCGCACAAAGCACCAATATAATATCCTTCGCGTTTCACTTCTGGCATTTTCACCAAATCCATCAAACGCTCAATGCCCATAGCAAAGCCCACACCCGGTGTTGGTTTACCATCTAGGAATTCAACCAACCTGTCATAGCGTCCGCCACCTGCGATAGCGCTTTGTGCACCAATTTCAGAGCTGACAAACTCAAAAGCTGTTTTTGAGTAATAATCAAGGCCTCTGACAAGCTTTGGATTGACCTCATACGCCATACCAAAATGATCTAAAATCGCTTTCAGTGTTGCAAAATCATCTTTACATGTAGGGCATAAATGTTCAACAATCAAAGGTGCTTTTTGAAGCAGCATTTTGCAGTGTTCATTTTTACAGTCCAACACACGAATAGGGTTTGTAAGCTTTCTTCGCTCACAATCTTCACATAAGCCTTCTAATGTATCTAAAAACTTCACTAATGTTGTTCGATATTTTGGCATACACTCAGGACAGCCCAATGAGTTGATTTCTAAAGTATAACCAATGCCAAGCGCATCAAATATGGCTTTAAGCATCAAGATAATCGTTGCATCTTCTTTGACACTGGCTTCACCAAAGGTTTCAGCCCCAAATTGGTGAAATTGTCTTAGACGACCTTTTTGTGGTCTTTCATACCGAAACATAGGTCCATGATAAAAAAATCGTTTTGTTCCACCTGCTTTATCATACTTCTCTTGAATAAATGCTCTGACAACACCCGCTGTGCCTTCAGGTCGTAAGCAGACATCGTTATCGCCTTTATCTCTAAATTGGTACATCTCTTTTCCAACGATATCGCTGCTTTCACCAACGCTGCGTTTAAAAAGTGCCGTTTCTTCTAAAATAGGTGTTTCAATCAATGAAAATCCGTAATTTTCAGCGATACGCGTACACGTTTTAATTACATGTTGATAAATTTCACTTTGTGGAGAGAGCGTATCTTTCATTCCACGTAATGCATTAATCATATAAAAATTCCTCAATCTGTTGATAAATCGCTTCAATACTTAATGAAGCATCAATTTCTAAGCATTGTATTGGCAATGTCTTAACAATGCGTCGCATTATATCTTGAATCCGTAACAAATAGCTTACACCGCGTTCTTCAATCGCATCATGTTCTTTTACACTTAAACGCTCTTTCATTAAAGCTTCATTGGTTAAAAAAAGAACGATTTTTTCAGGATAATTTCCTTCCAATGCCAATTGATTCATATGCAAAAGTAAAGCACCATCTATATCTTCATGATTAGCACAGGCATAAGCAATACCCGATAAAAAACCCCGATCACTGATAACTAAACGTTGATGACGATAAGGTTTCACAATCGTATCGTAATGCAGTGCACGGTCTGCTAAAAATAAAAAGAGTTCTGCATTAAAGGAAGCTTTTACTTCACCACCTAAGAGTATTTCGCGTAACCGAATACCTAAAGCCGTTCCACCAGGCTCTTTGGTTGCTAAAACATCTGGGTTGTTTTGTGCAAAACGTTGCACTTGGGTACTTTTACCCGTTGTATCAATACCTTCAAAAATCACATACATGTAAATTTGCTCTGTAAATAAGGTAAAACCATGGGAGGTACTAAATGAGACACATCTCCACCGTGTTTTGCGATAGAGCGCACAACAGAAGAGCTAATAAATGCATTTCTAAGACTTGGCATCAAGTAAACGGTCTCAATTTCACTCCACAACGAGGCATTAGCATACCCCATCTGCAATTCAAATTCAAAGTCGCTCACGGCTCTCAGTCCTCGAATCATTACACGAATCTCTTTTTCTTTAGAAAAATTCACTAAAAGCCCATCAAATGGCTCAACAGCAATGCCATCCATGTCTTTAATGGCTGCTTGAACCATTTCAACACGTGTATCACTATCAAACATTGGACGCTTCTCTTCCGATAATGCGACAGCAACTAAGACTTTATCAAACAATTTTTTTGCTCTTTTAATAACATCCATATGCCCATTGGTAATAGGATCAAATGTTCCAGGATAAATGGCAACTCTCATGCTCCCTCCCAACGTTTAAATAAAGTGTGTTCAATTCCAAGAAGATCAAACCATTTCCCAATAAAAAAATCCTCCATCGCTTGAAGGGTTGTAATATCTGCATAATAACCTGCAACGGGTGGCGCTATATGAATACCAAGTTGTGAAAGTTTCAGCATATTTTCTAAAGCAATCGCAGAGAATGGCATTTCTCGAGGAGCCAAAAGAAGAGGGCGCTTTTCTTTAATCATAACCGCTGCTGAGCGTGTTAGAAGATTATCGGCTATGCCATGTGTGATTTTAGCCAAAGTATTCATACTGCATGGAATAATGGCCATTGCATCGCACTGAAAAGAGCCTGAAGCTGTCACGGCACCGATATTCATATCATCAAGAAGAAATGTATTGGATGCTTCTTTTTCAAAAACCATTTTTGCATGGTCTGATACGATAATGTATTTTTCAATGGACTGGGGAAGTGCCTTATAAAACGCTAATCCTAACTCAGCACCACTTGCTCCGCTGATACCGATAATAATACGTTTCATTCGACGATAACCGCTTCTTTAGAAGAGATAATTTTAGCACTAAGAACTTTACCTTGTTCTGTTTTTATTTTCACAATATCTCCTAAATCAGCATCTTCTAAAAGAGTCGCTTGAACTTCTATGTGCAAGCCATCTTCTTTTAATAACGCTTTTATACTCTCTTTTTTATAGACCAATCGTTTGACATCAAAGAGATAATCTGTAAAAATTTGTCCCTCTTTAATGTTACTTTTAACGACTAAATTGTGAGGCATTTCCTGCACAATGGCTCTTGTGGGAAGGGCATCGAGACTCACTAATGTCGTATCATAATCATCAATAGTGAGGATTTTACCGTTAAGCAAATTACGTTTCGCTTTAAACACCGTAGCCTTTGCATTCATTTCATAGGAAAAATAGAGTTTGCGTTCTTTGTTGCCTATTTGAAATATACCGACAAAAGAGCCACTGTTTCTTCTTAGCATGGAATCTGAAATACTGATGCCAGAGAGTTGATACCGCTTAAAATCTGGAGGCAGAGATGATTTAGTGGATATCAATGGTTTTTCATCAATCATGACAAAAGGAGCCAACGCTTGAAATTTCATCAAAAAAGCACTTTCTATTTCATCTAATTTACCCATCATTTTACAACCGCGTTTAAAGACTACTACGCCATCACTAGTATCAATGACACTAATATTGTGGTCCGCAAAAAAAGGTAAGATAGAATTAGTGGTGATGCTGTATTGCATTCTGTCTTTTGGAATTTCAACTAAAACAGGATTATCGGTTTTTGATGTATAACCAAAAAAGGAAGCTTTTAGGGAATCTTGTTCAACACAATAGGTTTTATCAATATAAATTGAATCGGCATTAAGAAGATAAGGGAAGATAAGAGAAAAGAAAAAGAAGATGGAGCGGGAAACGAGGTTCGAACTCGCGACCCCAACCTTGGCAAGGTTGTGCTCTACCACTGAGCTATTCCCGCAAAACGGACGGAATTTTAGCAAAAAAAACCCTTTATGTCAATCTTTATAGCAACAATTGTAGCACAAATAGATTTCAAAGGGCTTAGGATGCGTTATTAAACTTTGAAAATATTGATCTCTTTTTCCAATTCCGCCGTTGCAAAATTTAAATTATTGGAGACACCCATCAAATTATCAGCAACTTGCTTGTTTTCATGTGCAAGCCCCGTTGCCTCTTCGACGCCATTGGTGAGTTGATCGATCTCTTTTGAAATACTAATGGCTTTTTCATACGCTATGTTAGTGATTTCAAGACTTTTTGATGTCTTCACTTTGGTCTCATTGGCCATTGAAGAAATTTTAATCGCATTTTCATTCAAATCAATGACTTTTTGACTGTTGTCTTTAATGTTTTCACTTGCACTAGAGACACTTTGAACGACGACACTAATGGTCACGTCAATTTCAGAAAGAGATTTTTGCGTGCGTTCAGCTAGTTTTCGCACTTCATCGGCAACCACAGCAAATCCTCGTCCGTGTTCACCCGCACGTGCTGCCTCAATCGCAGCGTTTAATGCAAGTAAATTTGTTTGATCAGCAATATCTTTAATCATCTCAAGCACAGACTTAATTTGTGTTGTTTGTTCTGCTAAATCATGCATTTTAGAAGATATATTCTGTTCTTCTTGGCTAACACGATTAATACTTTCAACGATTTCATCGAGCGTTTCAATCATAACATCTAACATCGCATAATCTTCTTTCATATACGTTGCTGACGTTTCAGAGATATCGCGTGATTCTTGCAATTCACGATTAATTTTGGAGGTAAGTGTTTTAACATTATCGACAATGCGATCTTGCTCTTCTGCAACACTGGTAATTTTATGTGAAAAGCTTTGCATGCTTTTATTGATTTCGGAGTTAGAAGCCATCGTTACTTTTGCTTTAATTAACGCCTGTTGCAGTGTAGAAAGAAGAGAATTCAAATTCTCACTAATATGCCCAATTTCATCATTATTTACAATGACAATGGGGCGATTGAGTGCTAAATCTTGGGTAATCAATGAGAGATGTTCACCAATTCGTCTGATGCGATTCACAATATAGCGGCTAATCGCAAGCAATAGGCTTGACGTAATCATCAAAATGAGTAAGGAAACAACAATAACGATATAAAGATTATTGTGAAGCTTTGCGCTAATTTCAACACTTATATCTTTCACCCGCTTAGTGGTAAACTTGGAAATATTGGCAAAGCGCTCGGAAATATATTTGCAATCTGCTTCAATTTCAACTGCCATATCGCCAATATCTTCACGATTATCTTTTACGTAAAGCTCATGGATGCGCTTGAGTTTAGGAGCAATTTTTTGAGTATAACGTTCATATGCCTCATTAAGATTTTGTTTCAAGACAGGTTCATCGTAAAAATCACTTTTAAGCGCCTTTGCAAAAAATTCATTCATCTGTTTTTCAATAATAGGCAGACGTTCTTTGGCTTGACCTGTGGGAAGGAATTCACTGGTAACATGAATAAGGTCATTTAAAATCATCTCGAAGTTTGTACGAGCCAATGTAATTTCACTATCGGGAACAACATTTTTTTCATAAATGGTTTCAAGCGAATTTTTACCAATGATGCTTGAATTGATGCTTATGTAAGAAAGGATGACTAATCCTAAAACAGTCACAATGGAGATAATTAGAAGCTTGGTCGAAATCTTTACATTACCGAACATAACCTACCTTTATAGTTGCAATTGTCATATTTTGGGTCACCATACTATCTAAAATCATATAAAAGGTCAAGTTTTTTGAACTATTTGTGAAAAAAGAAATAAATCCTCATAGTCTATCATTTAAAGTAATAGAATGTTGATTCGTTCTCCCATCTCAACCTTCTGCGTTCCTTCATCGCTAATCCAAAGCGCATTGCTGTCTTTTAATGGTTTTATCATCCCTGATCCATATTTATTTTTGCCAAAAACCTGAAATTTTCCTTCGTGATAAAAACCTAAAACAAAATTCACACGACCTGATTTTACGCTGAATTCTTCCTGATTTATAGCACTAATTGCTTCATAATTAAACTTTTTTTGACCTTGTAGTTTTTTTAATAATGGCACTAAAAAAACAAATGCATTGACATAAGCTGCCAATGGATTTCCAGGCATAGATGCAACAATGGTATTGCCCATTTGCCCCATCATAGTTGGCTTGCCTGGTTTAATATTGATACCATGAAATTGTGCGCTAAAACCATTTGAAAGCAAGGCTCGCTCTACAAAGTCTGCTTCTCCCATACTTACTCCGCCACTGGTGACTAAGACGTCATATTGTTTCATTTGGGCAAAATAGTTGGTTGCGGCTTCTAAATTATCGGGGATAACGCCGCAATACGCTGCTTCAAAACCGTATTCTGCAAATAAAGATATGAGCGCTAAGGCATTAATATCATAAATTTCATCTTCACTGGCAACATCCCATGGCGATTTGAGCTCATCTCCTGTTGAAAAAACAGCAATATGGAGTTTTTTATACACTTGCACCATGCTAATACCTTGCGATGCAAGAATAGCAATTTCACGTGAGCCAAGAACATCTCCCGCAGATAATAAAACTGTACCGACTTTTTCTTCTTCACCCTTAAGGCGTAACGCATTGCCAGATCTAAGAGAGGAGGGGAGCTGAATAGTGTGTGTGTCATAAGAGACACACTCTTCAAAAGGGATAACCGTATCCGCATCATTAGGAACTTTTGCGCCTGTCATTATTTTGTAGCAGTCATGTTCGCCTAGGCAAGGCTCAATAATATCGCCTGCTAAAATTGTTGTTTTAATCTTTAATGTTTCTAAATTTGGCGCGTATTTAAATGCAAAACCATCGAGTGCCGCATTATTATACGAAGGGAGATTCTTTTTACATGTAATATCAGCGCACAAGGTTCTTCCAAGTGCGTGGAAGATGCTCACCCATTCAGAGTGAGGCTTTTGTATCACTAGATTTAATGTTCTTTGTACGGCTTCGTTAAAACTGACGCTTGTCTCTTTTGGCATTATCTATTCCTCTAATCGTTCTATTTTCGCACCTAATTTTGAAAATTTACCTTCTAAATCTTCATAACCTCTATCAAGATGATAAATACGATGAATTTTCGTAACTCCCTCTGCTACAAGCGCCGCTAAAATGAGTGCAGAACTTGCGCGAAGGTCGGTTGCCATAACATCAGCGGCATTGAGTTTCATTTTACCTTCTACGGTTGCACTGTGTCCTTTCAGTTTGATACTAGCGCCCATACGCCCAAGCTCACTCACATGCATAAAACGATTTTCAAAAAGTCGTTCATCAATAATACTCGTGCCTTTTGCTTGCGTGCATAATGCCATAAATTGCGCTTGTAAATCGGTAGGAAAACCAGGGTATTCTGATGTTTCGATATCAGAAGGTAAAATTTTCTCCGCAGGATGTAAGGTAAGGCTATTTTCAGTCTCATCAATTTTAAAGCCCATCTGTTCAAGCTTGAGAATGACGGCATCTAGATGCCTTGGATAGACGTTTTTGAGCGTAATTTTTGATTTGGTGATAGCGCCTGCACATAAGTAGGTTCCAGCTTCAATACGATCTGGAATCACACGAAAATCATGGATGTCAAGCAGTTTTCCTCCACTTCCTTCAATGATGAGTTTTGAAGTTCCAACACCATCTATTTTGACACCAGCTTCGAGCAATACTTCACAGACTTGAACGACTTCAGGCTCTTTTGCCACATTCACCAATGTCGTCGTCCCATGCGCAAGAGCCGCCGCCATAATGATATTTTCACTGCCTGTGACGGTCACTTTATCAAAAATAATGGTCGCACCTTTTAAGCCTTTAGGAGCTCTTGCTAAAACATAGCCTTGCTTGATTTCAATTTCCGCTCCCATTTGCTCCAATGCTTTTAAATGCAAATCAATCGGGCGCTGACCAATGGCACAACCACCGGGCAGTGAGACTTCACAATGTCCAAAACGTGCGAGCAATGGTCCTAAGGTTAAGATAGACGCACGCATTTTACGAACAATGTCATAATTCGCACATGCTGAATTGACTGTAGTTGCATCGACTTGAACGACATTTTTATTGGTAAAAGCAAATGTTGCGCCCAGATTGGATAAAAGTTGTAAAAGGGTTTTAACGTCTGCAACTTCAGGAATATTGGATATGGTTAATTTTCGTTTTGAAAGAAGTGTCAGTGCTAAAAGAGGAAGAGCAGCATTCTTAGCCCCTGAAATAGAGACCGAGCCACTTAATTTTTGTTTTCCTTGAATAGCCAAATAATACATCATTTTAGAGTTCCTTGTAAAAGATGCATCTATTGTAGTCAAAAAATGATTAAATTTTCTATGAATTCTGGTAGAATTAGAATTGATATGATTGTGAGGGAATCCAATGGTTTTAGAACAGTTTTTGCTCGAAACACGGTATTTGACAATTGCGCATCTTTATTTTTCTGAAAAAAAATTAACGCTTTTTGACTCAATAAAAGAGGAACATTCACATTTTTCTACGTACGACCTCACTCAAAATACACATTCTATTCCTGCAACCGATATTTTATTTATTGAAATTGGCGATAGTTCCAAAGAAAAACTCAAATTACTCCTAGGGATTTTTACAAGACATAAACCTATTATGGCGTATATTTTTGCGGACGATGTCGAAAATAGGCTTTTGCTAAAGTTTGCGTTGCATTTTGGTAGTGCCGATGTTTTGCCACTCAAAAATGACGAAGCGTTACTCTTTTCTATCTTCACTAAAAACGCCAATAAACTGGATGAAAAACTCTATACCTTTCAAAAGATAGAACTTGAAAAAAAGATAGAGCATTTTTTTCCGTTTCTTGTTTTCCAAGGAGAGACGCTTACGTATGCCAATGGGCAGGCAAAAAAGCTCTATGAAACCAATAATCTCAGCGAGATACAACGTAAAATTAATCGTGATGAAGAGTTAGGTGAAGCCTTGCGTGCAAATGAAGATGCAGAGGGAAGTGTTGTTATTGAAAATGCGGCCAAAGAACGCGATGTATACTTATGCATTATCAAATCCTTTCCTAAAAGCAATGAAAAGATTGTTACCTTAATTAACTACGATCCCGAAAGTGAACAAAAAAATTGTTCTACTATTTTGAACCGTTTTGATTTTGTCGATAGACTTAAAGACCGTCTTGCCCAGCAAAGTGTCACCAATGCGGCTATTTCGCTTATTTTAGTCAATATATCCAACCTTGATAAACTCAGCAAAACCTTTACGAGTTCAACACTTTATGAAGCCTTTAAAAATTTGATTTCACATCTGTTTCAACTCAGAGAAGAGGGGCAAGAGATTGTTCAGTGGAGTCCAAACCTTTACATCGTTTTAGGTGAGAACAAGACGTTTGAGCATACCTGCGAGCAAACACGCCATATTCAACAAGAGCTCATCAACGCAACCATCCATGAAAAAATCACGCCTATCATTCTCTCATCAGCATTTCAAGTTGAATCAAGTGATTTAAATGAAGTCATTGATTACATCGAAAAGATAAATGCGAAAAATCTCTTACCTAATGACATTGAAAAAATCAAATATTATGAGTTAGAATACCTAGATAACGTCATTGAAGAGAGAGAACAAATCGCTTATTTGATGCACAATTGTGTCAATAATAAAATTCCTATCAAGCTCTTAAATATCTACAAAGGTCTTTGTATCAATACCAATTCATACATTCTGAAGATGAGTGATGACAGCTACTACCTCAATTGTGAAAACCTTCAAGGCTATGCAATGCAACTTGAAGGAGAAACCGTGCTTCAAGCACCCAATTTCCCAAAAGACATTAAAGCAATTGTCTCTTTAGTGGATATCAAACGCTCTTTGGTTATCATCAAAAACCTCTCATTTATGAGCAACAGTGCCAATAGTAGGCAACATACGCGTGTTCAAACCAGCATACGCACACCCGTTCTCATTAAATACGCGCATCGTTCTTCCGCACAAGGGGATATTCTTGATATATCGGTGAATTCCATCGCCATTAAGGTCAATAAAAATTTTAGAGAAGAAGAGATATTAAACCAGCATATCAGGCTGAATTTTTCACTTCCGAATGAAGAGGGCGAGCATGGATATGTCATTATGGATATTGCAGCCAAAGTCACGTCGCTCATCCAAAAAGAGGACTACACCAAAGTGGTGGTCTTACTCGATAATTTACCGAAGCCTTACGATGATTATCTGCTTCGTTACATGTATAACCGTCAAAAAGAGCTCATCGCTGAAATCAAACGGGCTACCAAAGCCTACAATTAATGAACCAACGCTACTTTTAACGCTGGTTCATTTTCATACTTAAAGTTCTTCCGCTTCAAAAACCCAAGAAGGATGAACCAACTCCTCTTGCGCTTTAATCAGTAAAATTTCTCTTGAGTGTGCATCTTCTGTTTTTTTCAGCAGACCGTAAACCGAAGAAGCCGCTTTAGCAAGCGCAGTTTTAGCACACTGTGTTTGTAGATAATGGACAAAAAAGAGTGCGGCTATGGCATCGCCTGCACCATTAAGCTCCACACTAAGCTTTGGCGTGCGAACTCTCCAAAATGCTCCTTTTTCAGCAACAACCAAGTCTAAAGCATCTTCGGGCGTTTCATCAAGATGCACAGATGTCACTAAAACGATGCGAGGACCTTTTTGGTGCACGGTTTTGATAGCTTCTTTAAACGCTTCTTTTGTAAATGCTTTTTGATGAGATAGGTACTCTAATTCAAAATGATTTGGGGTGATAATATCAGCTACGCTGAGAGCGTGTTCTACCATAAATTCTGGAATACCAGGGCGTACGAAAATACCACGTCCCACATCGCCAATGACAGGGTCACAACAATAAAGCGCTTTTGGATTGGCCTTTTTCACCTGTTCCACAGCACCTAAAATCGCATAACCCAAATCGGGTGAGCCCATATAGCCAGAAACAACACCGTCACAACGACTTAACACGTCTCGTTGCACAAGGCCTTCTAACAATTCGTCAATAAAACAGCCATCAAACACGCGTCCTTTCCATGAACCATACCCTGTATGATTTGAAAACTGAACGGTGTGCAAAGGCCAGACCTCAACACCCAAGCGTTGCATCGCAAAAGTCGCGGAGGCATTACCGACGTGACCGAATACAACGTGAGATTGGATGGATAAAATATTCATAATAAAATGCCTTTTAAAAAATTCGAAGTATTGTAACAAATATAGAGTAAATAGTATCCGATTTTTTGGGTGAAATTTTAGCGTTTTTGGAATTTACATGTAAAAAAATCAAACCGATGATGTGAGATGTTTTTTTACATGTAATGCTTCACTAAAGATGGTTAATGATACTCGCGTTATACGCCACGCCAAAGCCATTGTCGATATTCACAACACTGACACCACTCGCACACGAATTGAGCATCGAAAGCAGTGCGGCAACACCGCCAAAACTCGCACCATACCCCACACTCGTTGGTACGGCAATGACGGGTTTATCGACCAAGCCTCCCACAACGCTAGCCAGTGCGCCCTCCATTCCAGCAATCACAATGACCACTTTGGCATTTTGGATAACTTCTAAATGTGCAAACAGACGATGAATACCCGCCACCCCCACATCAACAATTTTTTTAACATCATTGCCTAAAATCTTTGCTGTCTCATACGCTTCTTCAACCACGTACAAATCAGACGTTCCCGCTGCAAGAATGGCAATGTAGCTAGAAGGAGGGCTTAACACCTCTTTTTCAATCGTAATGGTACGACCTAATTCATTGTACCTAGCTTCAGGATAGAGGCGATGTATAGCCTCATACGCTTCTAAAGAGGCTCTTGTGACTAAAATATTATTCTCTTTTTCAAGCAGTTTTTGCGTAATTTGCACAATTTGCTCTGTCGTTTTACGCTCTCCGTAAATCACTTCTGGATAGCCAACTCTTAAGGAGCGATGATGGTCTATTTTAGCAAATTCCATATCTTCAAAGGGGTAGTGTTTTATCTTTAAAAGTGCCTCTTTAATGCTCAATTCTCCACCTTTGACGGCTTCAAGGAGCTTTTCAAATGAATGAACACACATAGCGACTTCCTTAAACGTTTTGTTTTGATTCGTTCAACGAATCGTGTCGATACGCTTCTAAATCTAAGGTTACATGTAAAAACCCCAACGATTTGAAGTGCGCACATATCGCTTCTAATCGAACATCGTGAATGAAATGTGTTTTACATGTAAAAGGCATCTCAATCCTTGCAACAGCGTTATCATAACGCACTCTCATATCAGAATACCCCTCATCAATCAAATACGCCTCCGCAAGGCTAACCATCTCTAGCGCTTTTTCACTGATGGGTTTTTCGTAAGGAAACCGTGTTAATAAACACGCATAAGAGGGTTTATCCCATGTGCTAAGCCCCAACTCTTTCGAGAGCTGGCGAATTTCACTTTTGGTCAGTTCCGCCTCTACTAAAGGGGATTGAATGTGTAACTCCTGCAATGCCACACGACCCGGACGATACTCTTTTAAATCATCCGCATTACTCCCATCGGCTACGTTGAAAAAACCTTGTTGGCTAGCAGAGTCTAAGAGTGCAGAAAATAAAGAGTGCTTGCACACATAGCAGCGATTTTGTGGGTTAGTACGCAATGCATCTAACCATGCTTTTTCAATCACTTCACACGGCGCACCTATCTCACGAGCAATACTCAGGGCATCTTCCCTCTCCCAATGCGCGATATACGGGGTTGAGATAAACAGCGCTTTGGCATTTTCCTGTAACACATCATGCGCAACTTTAAGTAAAAAACTACTATCCACACCTCCAGAGAAGGCAATGACCATTTTTTGATACGAGGCTAGACGCTCTTTTAAGCGTTCATATTTTTTATAAATCATGATAGGTTCTCATTAAATGGGTAATGGCTTCATACACGTTTGCAATCGGAACATTATGGGTGAGAGCAGCGCGTTTGCACTCTTCGTATTCGGCTTTGTATTTCAGCATTTTTCCATTGTGAAAGGCACACTTAACTCGAATAGGTCCATAAACACTTTGCACGGTTACGATGCGACGCTCTAACGCAATTTTCTCAACAGGATAGCTTCTAAGCCCAATGGAAGTGGTTTCATGCAAGATAATATCAATAGCTTCTTGCTTTTTTTCAAGACTCACCAAAACACTCAGTTTCACGCCTAAACGATTTTTTTTTGTCGTAATAGCGGTGGTATAGACATCTTTTACGCCTGCATCAAAGAGTTTTTCTTGCGCATACGCCAGTATTTCAGGGCTCATGTCGTCTATATTGGTCTCCAATACGCACTCTTCTTGCTTTTGCATTGCATTGTCTTCGCCTAAAAACACTCTTAAGACATTGGGAATCTCAAACGTTTTATGCCCGATGCCATACCCAATTTTTTCAACAACCATCGATGGCTTTTCGCAAAATGCATTGACATTGGCTTTTAATATAGCCGCTCCCGTAGGTGTTGTTGTCTCAAAAGGCACGCGATTCAGCGTGATGGGTACATGTGTGAGTATTTCCATCGTAGCAGGAGCGGGGACGGGTAACGTACCATGCGCACACTGTACAAAGCCACCACCCAGTTCGATTTGAGAGGCAACAATTTTTTTTACATGTAAAGCCTCTAAACAAATCGCAGCGCCCACAATATCAACAATAGAATCCACGGCACCCACTTCATGAAAGGCTACTTCATAGGGTTCTTTTCCATGTATTTTTCCCTCAGCTTTGGCTATTAACCAAAACATAGCGATGCTTTTTTCTTTTACCACGTTGCTTAATGCACTTTTTTGAATCAATGCTTCAATGCTTTGAAAGGTACGATGCTCTCCATGAACATGTTCATGATGTGGATGTGTCTGCCAAGGCTTCTGATGTTCAGACGTAAGATTGACATGAACACTCGTGCCGCTTATGCCCATTTTTGTTGCGTGCTCAATGACCAAATCAAATTCGTCATCCAACGATAATTTTGAGAGTTCGTGCCTTAGATGCGCCTCTTCTACACCTAAATCCAGTAAAGCGCCTAAATTCATATCGCCGCTAATACCACTAAAGCAGTCATAATAGAGAACTCTCATCCGTAATCCTTATTTATTTGCCAATTTGGGAACCGTAATAGAGCCAAAAGGAAGCACAATAATACGAGCCTCTTTTCCTTTTTCTTTGATGGCTTCATCCAAGGCTACATGTAAATCGTGGTAAGGCTTTAAATGCACCGCTTTTAACTCTTCATCACTCAGTTCACTGACCGCCCAGCTTTGTGCCCAAAGGTTTATTTCAGCCATTTTTGCCGCTTTATGGTAACCGAGTTTATAACCGCATTTGATTTTATCTAATACCGCTTGAGCCGATGGCGCTGAACTCATCAGTTTAAAAAATCCCTCTTCGCCGATACCCGTACGGCATTTTGCGACCATAATGAGAATGCCGTTTTCTTTCAATGCCAATTTGCCATTATCCAAAGCTTTTTGAGACTGATAAAGGTCAATATCCATCGGATAGGGAGCTACGGAAATCACAATATCCGCTTTTTCAAGGATATTCACGCAAAAGACTTCATCGGCTTTATCAATCGCCGCATAAAAAGAGTCACTTAAATCACCTGCGCTCACAGCACAAATATCATGGTCACTGTCCAGTACAGTCATAATCGCAAACACGTCAATATGACCTAATACACTCATCGCATCCATCATATCTTCATGTACAGGATTGCCTTTTAAAGAGAGTGCTTGCGCATTGGGGTGCAAGGCTAAAAGATGGTTTTGCTGAATGGTCTCAAAGGCAGCAACACCCGGTAAAAATGCTTTTCGTCCACCGGTGTAGCCTGCGAAATAGTGCGGTTCAACAGAGCCAATAGCACACACTTTTTTTGCTTCTGCTACGATTTTATTGAGGTACATCTCCGTGCCATTAGTGGATTTTCCAAGATAGACCATCGCATCGTTGCGAGAGTCATGACTCCAGAGGCGATTTTTTACATGTAAATCTTCGTATATCTCTTTACCCAAAATAAAATGCCACTCTTCCTCGCTGGGCGCTCTATGGCATCCCGTCGCAACAATAAAATAGATATCTTTGTCTTTAATTTTAGGATAGATACGCGCTAAAACTTTTCGCGTAGGAGTAGGGCGCGTGCCATCATTCACAATAAAAACGATACGTTCATTGGTATCGCAAAATGTATCAAAACTCTCTTTTCCAAGCGGATGCGCTAATGCGTCATCAATAGCGCGGTTATAATCAATTTTAACAACACTGTTGGGGCTGTACACACCCACTAACTGTTCATCACAAATATCCAAGTCAAATTTTTCCTCTTTTCCATACCCAACACTTACTTTCATACATTATCCTTTATCACCGTTAAAAATAAAAAAAAAGAACTAACCAAAATGTTTTCCAATAAAATACCATATATGTGATATTTTATCACCGTTATACTCTTTTAACATTTAATTGACCAACTCCAAAACACACAAAACTAAAAATTGATGATTTTTTTGAGAAAGAACACGAAAGAGGTGAAAAAACACCTCTTTCACAGGATAGCAATTTAATAAATTCTATTCAAATACTTCGTATTGAGCACGACCAATTTTATAAAGATCAGCACCGTAAGTATCGTTAATAACTGTCAAAGGAAAATCAACGACTTCAAGTCTACGAATTGCTTCAGGTCCAAGTTCTGGATACGCAATGACTTCTGCACTTTTAATTTGACGTGCCAAAAGTGCACCAGCACCACCCGTTGCGCCAAAATAAATCGCTTTAGATTTCGCACAAGCATCCACAACGTCTTGGTTACGTTTACCTTTACCAATCATACCTTTAAGACCTTGTTCATTAATCAAACGAGGAGAGTAAGAGTCCATTCTGTAAGAGGTTGTAGGGCCCGCACTACCGATTGGGTCACCTGGTTTTGGAGGCGTTGGTCCAACAAAATAAATAACCGCACCTTTCATATCAAATGGTAATGCTTTACCTTCATCAAGAAGATCAACTAATTTTTTATGCGCGGCATCACGTGCTGTATAAACAACGCCCGTTAAATAAACAATATCGCCTGCTTTAAGTGGTGTTACATCTGCTTCGCTAAGTGGTGCTGTTAAATGATAAGTTTTACTCATAATCTTCTCCTTATAACTTGATATGCATGTGTCTAGAACTATGGCATTGAACGTTTACACTCACTGGTAAACTTGCAATATGGCATGGATTTTTCTCAATATGAACACCCAAAACCGTATTGGTTCCACCCATACCCATAGCACCGATACCTAAGTTGTTAAGAAGGTGCATTAACTCTTCTTCCATTGATTCCAATGTTGGATCTGGATTTTTACTTCCTAGTTCTCTAAAAAGTGCATGTTTAGAAGAGATAACCGCTTTTTCAAAGGTTCCACCAATACCGACACCAACGGTTAATGGAGGACATGGATTTGGACCCGCATCTGAAATAACTTGTTTAACGTATTCGATAATACCTTTTCTACCTTTTGCAGGAGGGAAAACAGTCGCACGTGAGACGTTTTCAGAACCGCCACCTTTTGCTGCGTATTCAATATCGAGCACATCGCCTTCTACAAGGTCAAAATGAATGATTGCTGGAAGGTTATAACCCACTTCGTCTTTAAGATTTGCACGTGTGTCCCAATGACAGGTTGATGCTCTTAAATAACCCTCTTTGTACCCTTGTTCTGTTCCTTCATTGATTGCTTTTTTTAAGCTACCGCCCACCACTTTAAGGTCTTCGCCTACTTTCACAAAAAACACGGCTAAACCAGTGTCTTGACAAAGAGGTCTTGCTTCATTTGCCGCTATATCAGCATTTTCTAAAAGCTGTTTCAATACTTGTTTACATACTTCACTTTTTTCAGTGTTGTATGCAGTTTGCAATGCCTGATAAGCATCTTTAGGTAGATTGGTAGCACTGTAAAGGATCATATCCTTAACACTTTTGACGATGTCTTCGTACTTAATTTCTCTCATTTTTCCTCTCCGAAAAAGTTTATTTTTGGTTAGAACTGACGTTATAGCTTCACCCTAAGCTATAACATCAACTCTATTCTACCTAAATTCAAGGTAGAGGTGCGTTGTTGAGTTTACATTTAAAAGGAGGGCACCTCTACAAATCTTTACATGTAAAGATTTGTAAAAGTGTACACCCCACAAGGGGATGTACTTTCAAACATTATAGGTAAATAAATACACCTAAGATGAGAGCAGCGAGGTAAAGTGCACCGAAGATTGCACCTAAGAACCACCATCTACCTTGAGAGATATAACCTGCACCATACCAAAGTGGAGAAGGACCTGTACCATATGGAGTAATAATACCCATGATACCAAGGCTACCACCTAGAAGGATCATAAATGCTGGGATTTGCTCTGGAGCGATAAATTTCACTGCGATAACAACAAAGATAGGAATCAATGCAGTTACGTGTGCTGTAACGCTGGCAAAGAAGTAGTGAAGGACAAAGAATACAACAATCATAGAAATCATCATTGCCATTGGAGAAAGACCAGACAATGAAGTTTCTGCCATTTTACCAATCCATGCCAAAATACCAACATCTTTAAGACCGCTTGCAAGTGCAACTAAAGTAGAGAACCATACGAGTACGTTCCAAGCGCCTTTGTTACTAATAACATCATCCCAAGAGATAACTTTTGTAAGAACCATCAAAGAGACAACAACGATAGCAGCCGTTGTACCATTCACATTAAGTTCTTTACCAAAAATCCAAAGAATAAGTGCAAGAAGAGCAAAAAGACCCATCAAGATTTCTTTAAACGTAATCGCACCCATTTTTTTAAGTTCTGCAGCAGCCCAAGCTGGAGCTTCTGGTGAACTTTTTTGGGTTGGTGGATAAAGCACATACGCTAACCATGGAGTGATTAAGAAAAGTGGCACCATAATTGGAAGCATCATTTTTGCCCAAGTACCCCATTCGATTGTAATACCGGCACCTTTGCTGATAAGATCAACCGCTAATACGTTTGGAGCAAGTGCTGTAATGAACATTGAGCTTGTAACTGTTGTTGCAGCAATCGCTACCCAACAGAGGTATGAGCCAAGTTTACGTGGTTCATTTTCTGGAGTTGATCCGAAGATAAGTGGAATGTTAATCGCGATTGGATAAATCGTACCACCACTTCTAGCTGTGTTTGATGGCATAAATGGCGCAAGAACAAGGTCAGCAAATGCAACAGCATAGCCAAGGCCTAATGAACTTTTACCCATATATTTAATCATGATAAGAGAAATTCTTTTACCAAGACCTGTTTTTTGATAACCCATCGCAAACATAAATGCTGCAAAGATCAGCCAAATGGTAGCGTTTGAAAAACCAGAAAGTGCCCACTTGATGTTCGCACCTGATGTTTTACCGACTAAGCCTAAAAGGGCAGCCAATGAAACACCAATTAAACCAACTAACGCAGCTGGAACTGGCTCAATAATTAGACCGACAACGACGGCTAAAAAGATTGCCATAAAGTGCCAAGCGACAGCACTCAATCCCTCAGGAGCAGGGATAAACCAAACGACTAACAAGACCAACACTGGAATCAGCATATTGATTGCTTGTTTCGACATTGCAAACCTCCATAAAAATAAATTTTACTCAACATCTCATAATTAAGACTGATGTAATTATATGGCGACGAAAGAGATATAAATGAGACTTTTTTGATAGAATTACAAAAAAACTTCATCGGAAACTTATGAAAATATTAAAATTTATAATTGTATTGATTTTTTACAGCTCTTTTTTATATAGCAATGAGATTTTGCTGCTTCAGTCCTATAACAAAGGTCTAAAATGGACGGATGGAATTTCTCATGGAATAGAAGATGTTATGAAAAAGCATCCTGAGTATGAACTCACCACAGAATATATGGATAGCAAAAAAATTGAATCTGAAAACTATTTTGATGAATTACTCGATTTATATAAGAAAAAATTTCGCCATCGAAGCTATAAAGCAATCATCGCTGCCGATAATTACGCATTTGATTTCGTCTCCAAATACCACCGTGAGCTTTTCCCCAATACGCCTGTCGTTTTTTGTGGTGTGGAAAACTTTAATAAAAAAGAAATTACCCCCTATCTTAAACAGTATGTAACGGGTGTTGTGGAGTATAAAGACATACGCAAAAATCTCGAACTTATCTATCAGCTCTTTCCTGGATTAAAAATGGTTTATATTATTAGCGATGATGCATACTCCTCTTTGGCGATTAAAGATCAGATTATCAATGAGTCCAATTACTTTAAAGATAAATTTCGTGTTGTCTTTGACAATAAGATAGATTTCAATACAATTGACGATAAAATTGCCAAGCTTCCAAAACACAGTGCCATTTTATTTACAAGTTTTTATCGCGATATGTATGGCGCTTATGTTCCTTACCATCGCGTCCAAGCTTTCTTTCAACGTTCACCGTATCCCGTTTTCGCACTGAATAATATACATGTAGGAGAAGGCGTTATTGGTGGGTATATGGTCAATCCTTATGAGCAAGGTACGTTAGCGGCTAAAAAGGCATTTGAGATTATCAATGGGAAAAAGCCTTCATCGGTTCCTATTAGTATTCCAGCTAATAACTACTTTTTTGACAACCTTGTCTTAAAAAAATTTGGCATCTCCTTAGGTGATGTACCTAATCCTTCAGATATTGTCAATGGCGTTGATAGCTTTTATGAAAAACATCGAAAATTTGTTGAAAATGCCTTTGCGTTGATGCCTTTATTGCTTTTGCTTACGACGATTTTAGTACTAAACGTCATTAAACGTATCTCTCTCGAAAAAGAGCTGTTACGTCAAAGTAAACTTGATTATGTTTTATTGAACAATATTCAAAGTGCTATTTTTTGGAAAGCAAATGATGGCAAAATTTTGGGCTGTAATGAACTTTTATGCCATATCTTAGATCGTGATAAGTTTGATCTCATCGGTAAGCATATTAACGAAGTAATGCCAGATATGTGTGAGCAAATCCAAGAAGTACCGCTTAATGCTTCCAATAGTACTGAAATAGAAGTCCAATTTCCATTTCAAGAAAAAAAAGTTTTCGCAGTACGTAGGACCTATTATACCGATGAGAACAACCAAGAAACGGGTGTTGTTACCATTTTAACGGATATTACGGAAAAACGAAAAATAGACACTGAACATAAACGCCACGAACAATTTGTCATCCAACGTTCTAAACAATCCGAAGTCGGAGAGATGATAGCAAGCATTGCACACCAATGGAAAACACCGCTGGTTGAAATCTCTGCCATTGCACAAGAGCTGATTTATAAACGGCGTAAAAGGGTTTTAGCCGAAGAAGACACGCAAAAATTTGTCGATGACATTATGACGCAGGTTAAATACATGTCAAATACGATTGATGATTTTAGACAATTTATCAAACCCTCTTCAAAACAAGCAGCTTTTAATGTACAAGAGGCATTGACGACACTTCTTAATGTGGTCAATCACAATCTTAAGTATAACTATATTACAATCAAAATTGATCAAAAAAGCGATGATCAACTCTTAGCTTTTGGTTACCCAAATGAATTTAAACAATGTATTTTAAACATCATTAATAATGCAAAAGATAGTATTCTAAAGCGACGAGAAACCACTACCACAGAGGGCGTGATTGATATCAATCTTCGAAGCGATGATTCCATGATTTATCTGGATATTGGCGATGATGGTTGTGGCATTGAAAAAGACTCACTTGAATCCATTTTTAATCCTTTTATGAGTACCAAAGAGCATGGCGATGGATTTGGGTTGTATATGGCACGTTTGATTATTGAAGATAAAATGAATGGTAAAATTATTGCGAAAGAAAGAGAGCAGGGTGCTCAAATATGTATTAAAATTAAAAAAGTCAAAGGAACTGTATGAAAATATTGCTCTTAGAAGACAATGAACGTTTAGCAAACCTTATCGTTGAAGCATTGGAAGAGAAAAAATACCATATTGACCTTTTTGATAACGGTAAAATGGCTCTTGATGCGATTGACAATGGGTATGATTGTTTCATTTTGGACATTAACGTCCCTGGAATTGATGGGCTGAGTCTTCTAAAAGAGATACGGGTAATGGATGCAGCGACACCTGCGATTATTATCAGTGCCAATGTTGAGCTTGAAACCATCCAAGAAGCGTATTGCAAAGGATGTGACGAATACCTCAAAAAACCTTTTTACATGTATGAACTCGAAACAAAAATTGAGAGGCTGTGTAAACCTAAAGCACCTGTCATTCTTTTACCTGAAAAGTTTACCTATTCGATTGAGCATGAAAAATTGGTCGATGGACAGGGAGAAGAAGTGAAACTGGCTAAAAAAGAGATTTTACTCCTCAATCTTTTTACCAAAAATCTCGATAAGAACATCTCATTTGAGCGTATTGAGCAGTATGTATGGGGTGGAGAACTGACAACAACGGAGAACATCAGGGCTCTTGTGAAGCGTCTACGTAAAAAATTGCCGTACAATACGATTGAAAACCAAGGTGGTATCGGATACCGACTCAATTATGAACATTAAAGCCACTTTCTTTACGTCGCGTGAACAGTTGCTTTATCTTTTAGCAGCGGCTGTTCCCATCGCATTTACTGCGTGGAACTCTCTTTTAAATAACTTTGTCGTTGAAGTAGCGCATTTTGATGGTGAAAAGATTGGTTTATTGCAAAGTTTGCGTGAAGTTCCAGGGCTTTTAGCGTTTACCATTGTGTTTGTTTTGTTGATTTTTACGCAACAAAAAGCGGCCTATCTCTCACTGATTTTATTGGGCTTGGGAACGCTTCTTACGGGATTTTTTCCTTCAACATTAGGGCTTTACATTACAACATTGATTATGTCCACAGGGTTTCACTATTTAGAAACCTTACACAGCTCACTCTCACTGCAATGGATTGATAAGCAAACAGCCCCGTCGTTTTTAGGAAGACTCTCTGCACTTCGCTCTTTCATGGGACTTGGAATTTTAGCGCTCCTATATGTTTTAATGCAGTTCTTCAATGTTGGCTACAAAAGTATCTATCTGCTCAGTGGTGGCGTCACTATTTTGATTGCATTGATTATTTGGGCGAATTTCCCACAATTCAAAGACGATGTTTTACAAGAAACGAAACTTTTTTTGCGAAAAAAATATTGGCTTTTTTATGTTTTAACGTTTTTAGCGGGTGCGAGAAGGCAGATTGTCGTCGTTTTTGCTGGCTTTTTATTGGTAGAGCGTTTTGGTTTTAGCGTTGAAAACATGGTATTGCTCTTTATCGTCAATACTATTTTAAATATGATTTGCGCTCCATATGTCGGGAAATTAATTGAACGTTTTGGTGAAAATCTCTCTTTAAAAATTGAATATCTTTCCATAGTTCTCATTTTTGTCCTCTATGGTTTGGTACAATCTCTTCCAATGGCAGTTAGTCTTTATATCATTGACAATCTCTTTTTTACCATAGCGATTGCGTTAAAGACTTATTTTCAAAAAATTGCAGACCCAAAAGATATCGCTGTCACTTCTGGGGTTGGCTTTGCGATCAACCATATCTCAGCAGTACTGCTTCCTTTTACATTAGGCATCATCTGGATATATTCTACCAGTGCCGTCTTTTTTATAGGAGCATTTTTAGCCTGCATCTCTTTTGTACTGACATTTTTTATTCCCAAAGGAGTGTTACATGACATTACTCATTAATGCCGATTTTTTACAGCTTGATTATCATAGCGACCCTAAAGCGTATGAACCATCAAAATTTTTTGAAGAAGAAGGGAGTGAAAAATTTGATGCGTATTCCGCTAATCAAATGCTCATTATGCTCAATCAAATAGGGCTTGATATGAGTTTAGATGACTACTCCCTTAAAAAGCTTGAGATTTTTTTACGCACGGAATTACCTTTTTTTACAGTGAATCGCAGATTGGTACGAAAATGGGTCACCGAGAATTTTTTATATTAATATCATATTAGGTCGTTATAATTATGGTATTAAAGATGAGGAAATTATGAAAAAAATCTATTTAATCAGACATGCAAAATCCAGTTGGAAAGATGAAACGTTAGATGATTTTTCCAGACCTTTGAATGGTCGGGGTAAAAGAGATGTTGAATTTATGGGAAAACGACTCGCGCTTTTTCATGTAGAGCCCGATGCCATTTTTTCGAGTACGGCAAAACGCGCCGAAAAGACAGCGAAAGCTTTGGCGAAATCCATAGCGTTTGATAGAAAGAAAATTGTTTATACCGACGCACTGTACGAAAGTACCTTTGAACACTATCTTGAGCTACTTCATGGAATGGATGATGCGTATGAATCCATTTTTTTGATTGCACACAATCCAACCATTACAGAAGTAGGCGAGCGTTTAAGTGGTGCAATTTTGAGCAATATTCCAACATGTGCTATTGTGTGTATATCGTTTGATGTTGAGCATTTTAGTGAGATTACAGAAGAGAGCGGGCATATCCTCTTTTTTGATTACCCGAAAAAACACCTCAAAGATTAAAGACGTTTACGCATATATAAAATAACACCGGCCATGAGCGTTGCACATGCGCCTAGTCCGCCCATCACCATCCACGAGCCCGTAGCAAACGTTGATAAAGGTAAATTTTGGGTATTCATCCCAAAATAACCTACAATGAGATTCAGCGGTAGAAAAATTGCAGAAAGAATCGTTAAGAGATAAATCATTTTATTCATACTTTCATTATTGCGACTGGTGTAAAAATTATAGAGGTTTCCTAATTTATCAATTGCTAATAAAACAGACCGATTGGTACGGCTTAAATGCTCATGAATATCCCTAAAATGAATCGCTAAAAAATCCTCTTCTTTCAAATACGTCTGAATAAATGTCTCTAAAACTTCGGTTGCAAGACTAAGCATACGGTTTATTCGACTCAAATCTTTTTTATACGTCAGCCAATAACGCATAAATGAATTTAACGAACTGTTTTCATACAGCTGTTCTTCCATCCAATCAATGCTTTCATGCAGACTCGCAACCATTTTCATCGTTGTATTGGTTTTTTCATTTAAAAGCTCATACACGTTTTCCATGGTTTTAAAATCAACAAACGTGTGCGTATTTTTATCAAAATAGTAATAGCTTTGCGCATCAAAAACAAATGCATATGAGTCAATAATCAGCTCTTTGTCTTTTGAAGGAAGGGTGAGTATTAAAATATCGTACAACTCTTCTTGAACAAACATCGAAGGATGCATTGGGTTTTTAATATCTAAAAGGTGAAATGGGTCAATTTGGTCAAAAAGATGTTGCATGTTATATCCCATCCATTGTATCGGCTGCTATTTTTAAGCGTTCTTTATCAAAGTGTGTATAAATGCGTGAGGTATTTAAATCAGCATGCCCTAATGCTTCTTGCACTAAAATCAAATCTCTATTTTTTTGATACAGCAAAGTCGCAAACGTATGACGCAACATATGCGCTCCATTTTTTTCTTTCCGAATCCCAGCTGTAAGTAAAATTTTATCCATCACATAACTCACATAGGCTTGCGTGAGAGCTTTTCCTGTTCGACTTTGAAACAACAGAGCAGAATCTGCACTGCGATACTGCATCCATTCGTTTAAATCCTGCTCAATATGCTCAGATTTAATCATCGCTGTGCGAGGTTTATTGCCTTTTCCACGAACTTGAAAGATAAAATACTCACCTTCACGTACCATATCTTTGACTTTAAGCCCCAGCGCTTCACTGACACGAATGCCTGTATAGATAATCATCTTAATGAGTAATCTATTTTTTGCCTGCGCATAAGGCTTAAACTCCGTCTCGTCAATCGCTTTAAAAAAACGCGATAGCTCCTCTTTGTACATGTGTGCTGGAAGTTTTTCGCCTTTGCTACCCGTTAAGCCACCCCAGTTTTTCAGCTCAATGCGAAACTGATGCGAGGTGCCTTTTTCATCTTCATTTTGTTTGTCGATAAATTTAAAAAAAGCTAAAATTGCTATACGGTAGTTTTTCTTCGTCGCATCAGAAAGTGAACCCGTTTGAGAAGCGAGAAATTCACTGAGTAACTCCTCATCAATCTCTTTAAGCGATGCAAGCCCCATAGGTGTTGCGTAATAGAAAAATTTTTCCAAAGGGTTGATAAAGAGATTAATCCCAATCAGCCCAATATTGCGTGCTTCTTTGGCAATCTGTTTTAACTCTTCCATGCTGTGAGTGCCTTGATTGAGCGAACCGATGATGGATGAGAGTTTGGCGTTTTCTTCAACATGACGGTTTGAAAGTGATGTGAGTTTGTACTTGATAAATTTATCCAGCCAGAAGAGAAGACTTTGTTCAAAACTCTCTTTCACATCAACTTTGTATCGCATCATTGACCTCGTTTAGCGTAAAACTCTTTTTTAAATGCCGCAAATTCACCTTTTAAAATGGATTCACGCATTTGAGCCATTAAATGAAGATAATAGTGCAAATTATGAATCGAAGCCAATCTAAAATAGGTCAGCTCTTTCGCACGGAAAAGATGGTGCAAATAGCCCCTTGAATAGTTTTTACATGTAAAACAATCGCACTCAGGATCAAGTGGAGCATCATCTCGTTGAAACTTCGCATTTTTGATGCTGATTTTACCAAAAGAGGTAAAGAGTGAACCGTTGCGCGCATTGCGTGTTGGCATTACACAATCAAACATGTCTACTCCGCGTTCCACATTTTCAACCAAATCTTCAGGTGTTCCAACCCCCATTAAATAACGTGGTTTATCTTTAGGCATCAAAGGGGTTACAAACTCAACCGTTTCATACATTTCACTGTTTGCTTCACCGACACTAAGCCCGCCAATGGCAAAGCCATCAAAGTCCAAAGCACAAAGCTCATTGGCACTGATGCGACGAAACTCTTTATCGGTACCACCTTGAATAATGGCAAAAATATTTTGGTGAACGCCAATGCCTTCACGCTGTTTTTGACGATGGTACGTAATCGCTCTTTGTGCCCAATCGGTTGTGCGTTTGATGGAAAGCGCTATACGTTCTTTGGTTGCAGGAAGCGCCACTAAATCATCTAATATCATCATAATATCGGAATTGAGGTTATACTGAATATCCAAGACCTTTTCAGGCGTAAAGTAGTGCATTGAACCATCAATATGACTTTTAAAGCTGATGCCATTGCTGTCGGCCTTTGAGATGTCGCTAAGGCTAAATGCTTGAAATCCACCGCTATCCGTTAAAAAACTGTAAGGAAATTTGGTAAAACCATGCAATCCTCCAAAGTGTTTGACAACTTCAGAACCCGGACGAAGGTAGAGATGATACGTATTGCCTAAAATAATCTTAGCACCCACTTCTTCCACAAGGTCTCTTGCATCCAAACTTTTAACACTTCCTACTGTTCCCACAGGCATAAAAATAGGTGTTTGAATCGTACTGTGCGCTGTTTTGATGGTACAAGCACGAGCTAATCCATCGGTTTTATCTATCTGAAATTCCATATAAGTTATAATATCCTCTCATTAAAGTACGCCTTTGAAGCAAAGCTTCTAAGACTACGTTATCACTGGGTTCTCTTCGGCAGAGCGCCCGCGCACCCTTGGTGCTCATTATTTTGGGAGCTCGTATGAAAAAAATCCTTATTATCGCTGATGGCATTCTAGCAAAACAATTTTTAGAAAAGGTTATGGAAACAGAAGCGGGCGAAAATAGCTATACCATCATTACCTATAAAGAAGAGACTCTCCCTAAAAAACGTCCTGAAAATTTTAAATTTTTTGAGTTTGACCCGACCAGCTTTGAAAAGCTCTCTGTCGTTTTGAATGAACAATTTTTCCAAATCATGATTTTACTCTCCAATGAACTCGATGTCACCGCCACGTATAAAAACATTCGCCGCCTTGATAACAAAGTGCGCATTGTTTTGATGGACAGATGGGGATTACAACTCGATGACAAGCGTCTTTTAATGCTTGATTCCAGAGAAATTTTGGCATCTCGTTTTACCGACCATTTACCAAATATGCCCATTATTGCGCAAAACATCGGTCTTGGTATCGGCGAAATCATGGAAGTCTCCGTTCCTGTGGGAAGTTCGTATGCGTATCGTCACTTGGCTTCTATTGAGCAAAGTAAATGGAAAATTGCCGCAATTTACCGCTCAAATACGCTCTTACTGCCACGTCCAACGCTGATGCTGTTGCCTAATGACCTCTTGCTTCTTGTGGGTGACCCAAAAGTGTTACACAGTGTTTTTAAAAGCATTAAACGTGAATTAGGACAATTTCCATCTCCTTTTGGAAGCAGCATTTACTGTCTGGTTGATATGCTCGATATGAGTGAAAATGAAGTGGATGAACTCGTCAATGACGCATTATTATTGCATTCAAAACTGAACAGCAACAAATTACATGTAAAAGTCATCAACCCCACGTATTCCAAGGTCTTGGAGAAGCTTAAGAGCTATCATAACTACCATATCAACGTAATGATTGATTATTTTGAAAACCATCCTCGCAAAGCTTTACGCGATGATACGGAAAATATGGACATTGGTCTTATCGTGGTCATGAACCGCTTTTTTCAAAAAAATAGACGTGCGCTGTATAAAACAAAACTGCCTGTTTTCAAGATGGGGAAACGTGGTTTTTCGAGCCTCAACGAAGGTATTGTCCTCAGTAGCGATGCCCATGACATCGAACAAGAATCATCTGTTATCTTTGATGTGGCAACCCAACTTGCGTTAGATTTAAAACTCTACTCTTACAATCCAGACCATCCAAGCACAAAAAACAGTTTGATTGAGCATTTTGACAATCTCTCTAAAATCTTTGGTCGTGAGGTGGATATTGTTCAAAGCGATAAAAATCCTCTGATTAAGCTCAAAAACAGAGACAATATCCTTCAATTTTTGCCGTTTAGCCCTAAAATTTTAGAGTCCAATTTCCTCTCAATTTTTTCAACGGACATGGAAAAGCTACACTTTAAGTTAGCCAATAGTTATCAGTTGTTTATCCCAATCAATGCATAATTAAGTGCTTTTTGAGTATTATAAGAACAAAAAACTGATGGATACTCTATGCAAGTGAATGTTGTTTTAAACCAAACGATTTCAAAAGATTATGTTGTGTATATCGACGAGTTAGAAAAGCTCGTTTTTGATACCAAAGTCATGGTTGTGACAAACACAACCGTTGCAGATTTGCACTTAAAAGCGTTTCTTGCGCGCATCCAAGCTAAAGAGCTTCACACGGTCATCTTAGAAGATGGCGAAATATATAAAAATTTCGACAGTTTAAATCAAATTCTCAACGCCTGTTTTGAGCATCGCCTGGATAGAAAATCTCTTCTCATTGCATTTGGCGGTGGTGTCATTGGTGACATGACAGGCTTTGCCGCATCTATTTACCAACGAGGCATTGGCTTCATTCAAGTACCCACGACGCTTCTTTCACAAGTCGATGCCAGTGTCGGTGGCAAAACAGGCATCAATAACAGCTATGGAAAAAACCTCATCGGTACCTTCTGGCAACCCAACGCCGTTTATTGTGAGAGCGCCTTTTTAAAAACCCTTCCAAAACGCGAATTTGCCGCAGGCGTAGCCGAAATCATTAAAATGGCTGTCACCTTTGATGCGGAATTTTTTGCATGGTTAGAACAACACGATTTACACCAAAATGAACATCTAAAAGTAGCCATTCAAAAAAGTGTGATGACCAAAGCGGCTGTTGTTTCTCAAGATGAAACAGAGCAGGGCATACGAGCCGTCTTAAACTATGGACACACGTTTGCGCACGTCATTGAAAATCAAACCAAATACAGTACCTATTTGCACGGTGAAGCCGTTGCCATTGGTATCGTTATGGCCAATACACTTGCGTGTAAACTAGGACTTATGCAAGAAGATGATGTGCAACGAATTAAGTCACTTCTAGAAAAATACGAACTTCCCACGACCTATGCCATTCCTTCGGTAGAAGTGTTTTACGAAGCCTTTTACCTCGATAAAAAAAGTGCAAATGCCAAAATAAAATTTATTTTAGCCAAGGGTATTGGTGGATTTGAAATGCGAAGCGACCTCTCAAAAGAGGTGGTTTTAGAGGCGTTAAGGGAAATGCATGCTTAAAATTTTGTTGAGTTCTCTTTTTATTTTCGCACATCTGTTATTTGCAGAAACTAACGCAACCACAATTGATGAAACAGCACGAATTGATGCGCTTAAACAAAAAATCACCACCATTGATGAGACTATTAAAGACAATCTCTGGTTTAAACGCTACGACAATTATCTGACCTATCAAAAATTGATAGAAGAGCTGACCACCGTCGATAGCGAAGTTAAAAAATTTAAAACCACAAAAGACAAAGCTTCCATTGAACGTTATGAAAAATTGCTCAGTAAACAAGCATCCCTTGAAAAACAGATAGAGCTGTTACAAGAGTTCAAAAACTCTCCGTTTTCACGTTTAGCAGAGCCCATAGAATTAGACGCTCAACCTAAAATCACCAATCCTTTAGCCATCATTTCAGCACTCTCTTATGTCAAAAAAATCAAGCAAGAAAGTTCTGATTATAAAACGCGTATAGATAGGCTGGATACTCTTATCTTAAAACTCAAAGAAAAGATTTCTCTTTTAGAAGCTTTGGCGCAGATTGAGCCTTCTATTATCCAAGAAGACCTCATCTATGAGGCACAAAAAGAGCTAAATGCCTTTATCTCCGCACAAGAGATTGCCACGACGAGCTACACGCTGTATATCAAAAAAGTGGAAGAAGCTACAACGCGTGTAACACAAGATATTACCCTTCAAATCAAGCGAGCGTTTAACATCGGCATCTTTGTGGTGGTGGTGATTATCTTTACGCTGTTGCTCAAATTTGCGGCGAAGCGGTATATCAAAGACAATGAACGTTTTTACCTTGCCAATAAAATTCTCAATTTTATCAATATCACGATTATTCTCTTAATTTTGCTTTTTGCTTATTTGGAAAATGTCTCATACCTTGTTACGGTTTTAGGTTTTGCTTCTGCGGGTATTGCGATTGCGATGAAAGACTGGTTTATGAGCATTTTAGGGTGGATGGTCATTGTATTTGGAGGAAGTTTTCATGTGGGTGACCGTGTGAAAGTGCGCAAAGATGGACTTTCGTATGTCGGTGACATCATCGATATCTCCTTGCTTCGAATGACCATTTTTGAAGACATTACCCTCACTACTTACACGGAAAACAGACGTTCCGGTAGGGTGGTTTTCATTCCCAATAACTATATTTTTACGACACTTATTTCAAACTATACCCACGGAACATTGCGCACGGTTTGGGATGGAATCGATATTTTTATCACCTTTGATTCTAACCATAAAAAGGCGATACATATTATCCGTGAAATTACCAAAAAATATGCCAAAGGCTATACGGACATTGCACGAAAACAGCTCAATCTACTACGCAATCAATACAGCCTGAAAAACACCAATGTTGAACCTCGCATCTACTCCTTTATCGAACCACAAGGGATGTGTATTAGCACATGGTATATGACCAATTCTTACGCGGCACTAACCCTTAGAAGTACGATTTCAAGCGAGATTATTGATGCTATCAACAAAGAAGAGGACATCAAAATAGCGTATCCAACACAAAATATTAATTTAGGTTCTCAAAAAAAAACGATGGTTCCTGAATATGAATCTCATTCAAAGAGCAGTGATGAAAAAAGTCTTTTTTAAAACCTTTGGGTGTCGTACCAACATCTATGATACACAAGTCATGATGGCCAATCTCAAAGACTTTGAAGTCACCGAAAATGAAACCGAAGCCGATATTGTGGTTGTCAATTCATGCACCGTCACCAATGGCGCCGACACGGGTGTGAGAAGCTACATCAACCATGCCACCAAACAAGGAGCTCGAGTCATCGTTGCCGGATGCGGTGCGATGAGTAAAGGAGCGGACCTTTTTGCCAAACAAAAAGTCTTCGGTGTTATGGGGCATTCGGAAAAAGAGCATATCAACGCTCTTTTACTCCAAAGCACACCTTTTTTTGAAATGGGTGATTTAACATCGTTGGATGAAACCATCGTGCAAGAGTACACGGGTAAAACCAAAGCTTTTATCAAAATCCAAGAAGGGTGCAATTTTCGATGTTCCTACTGCATCATTCCGTATGTGAGAGGCAATGCCAGAAGCCAAGAAGAGACGAAAATCATCGAACAAGTGGAAAAACTAGCTCTCAATGGCTATGGTGAATTTGTTTTAACAGGAACAAACATCGGCAGTTACGGCAAAGACAAAGGAAGCTCCCTAGGCAAACTCGTTCAACGCTTAGGCGCTATCAGAGGCGTAAGACGCATTCGTTTGGGAAGCATTGAGCCGGTTCAAATCGATGAGAGTTTTCGAGAAATTTTAGATGAGCCATGGTTAGAACGCCATTTACACATCGCCTTACAACATACTTCTGAGACGATGCTCGAACTGATGCGAAGACGCAATAACGTCAAACGTGATTTGGAACTCTTTCATGAACTAAGTGCCAAAGGCTTTGCATTAGGAACCGATTTTATTACAGGACACCCAGGAGAGAGTGAAGCCGTTTGGGAAGAAGCCTACAGGACGTTAGAGCTGTTTCCACTCACACATATTCACGCTTTTACCTATTCTAAACGTGATGGCACGCCTTCTGCTACGATGAAACCCGAAGTCAAAGGTGACATTGCCAAAGAGCGTCTTAAAAGTATTGAAGCCCTCGTGGAAACCAAAAACCGCCTTTTTAGAGAAAAAAATCAAACACAGCCTTTACAGGTTTTGGTTGAAGAGTACAAAGACAACCATTTTATCGGTTACGACCAATTTTTTAATAAAGTCATCATTGAAAGCGAGCGCGACTTACTTAAAGAGTGGGTGACACTCCCGCATTATACGGTTTTAAAGGAGAACAATCATGCACGTTTTTAAATCGCAAAAACTGATGTTAGCCGTTATGGCATTTAGTATATTTGCCGTTTTGCTTATGTTTGGCTATTTGCGTATATCTCCTAAAAGCATTGACTTGCCAACGTACCATGCCCTTTTACAAAGCGGAACGATTCAAAAAGCCAAAGTCGAAGGAAACGAAGTCTTTTTATATGGACTCAACGAGCAATTTGTCATCATTAAAGATGGCATTGATGTCGGAGAACTTCTGAAAAAAGTACCGATTGAAGTTCAAACAAACAATCCGATGGTGGAAGATTTGCTGATGCTAGCACTACTCATCAGCGCCTTGTTTGCTTTGTTGTTTTACGCGCGTAAAAAACGTATGGAAGATGCCAAAAAAGAGAATGAAGCCACCCAAAAAGCGTATGCCGCGTATGATCCTTTTATGAGCAGTGTCATCCGTCCTGTGCGAGCGCAAGTGAGCTTTCGCGATGTTGCAGGTATTCACGATGTCAAAGAAGAGTTAGAAGAGATTGTCGATTTTCTGAAAAACCCAGCAAAATATAAACGCTATGGTATCCGACTACCTAAAGGTGTTTTGCTTGTAGGCCCTCCGGGTGTGGGCAAAACGATGATCGCCAAAGCCGTTGCCGGTGAAGCGAGCGTGCCATTTTTTTACCAAAGCGGTGCGACGTTTGTGCAAATCTATGTGGGAATGGGCGCTAAAAGAGTAAAAGAACTCTTTTCACAAGCCAAAGCCAATGCCCCTTCCATCATTTTTATCGATGAGATTGATGCCGTAGGAAAAGCACGCGGTGGTATGCGCAACGATGAGAGAGAATCTACGCTCAATCAACTGCTCACGGAGATGGACGGATTTGAAGACAGCAGTGGCGTTATCGTCATCGCCGCAACCAATAAAATAGACATCATTGATGAAGCGCTTCTTCGCTCAGGTCGTTTTGACAGACGTATTTTTATCTCCTTACCCGATAAAAATGACCGCATCGAAATCCTCAAATCCTACTTGCGCAATAAACCCTGCGAGGTCAGTTTAGAAGAACTTGCCCTTATGAGCGTTGGTTTTAGCGGCGCTGCTTTGGCAACCTTTGTCAATGAAGCGGCGATTAATGCGTTAAGGAGAGAATCAACCGTTATCGAGCTAGGAGATTTTATCGCCGTGCGCCAAAAAGTGTTGTTGGGTAAGAAAAAAGTGCTTAGTTTCTCCAACGAAGAGAAAAAAGTACAAGCGCTCTACCAAGCGGCAAAAGCGTTGTGTGCCTATTGGTTTGAAATAGAGTTCGATAAAATCACTATCGTTAATGACCGTCTTAAAGACATAGACCGTGAAATCGAGTCCAAAACGCAAATGCTCTCAAAAATCAAAGTCTATCTTGCGGGGATGGTCGCAACCAAACTCAAATACAATGAAAAATTTTCCAATGCCACAGAAGATTTAAGCCGCGCAACCGAAATCGCCAAAGAGATGGTCGAAGTCTATGGCATGGGCGAAAAACTCATCCCTTACGACAACGATGTCCTCATCATCTTGGAAAATGCACACAAAGAGTTGGAGCATTTTTTAGAAGGCATGCATACGTTACTTGAAAAAATTGCCGATGAGCTTTATACGGTAGAGAGTATCTCAAAACCTCGATTGAAAGCCTTGATTGATGAAGTACTTTAGCGGTTTTTCATTAGCAAACGAACAAGAGCTTTTTGCGCCATATCTTATTGTAAGCGATTTTAACGTCGCTGGATTTAGTTATGGCGCGATTAAAGCACTCGAATACGCTTTTACATGTAAAGAGCGCATCGACACCCTGCAACTCTTCTCTCCCGCCTTTTTTGAGGATCGTGATTCAAGATTTAAAAAGCTCCAAACACTCTCTTTCACCAAAAACAGCACCGCGTATTGTGAAGCATTCCTGAACAATGTCGCCACACCTTCAACCACCGATATGACTCCATATTTCCAACAAGGAAGCGCTGAAGAGCTGTACGAGCTTTTACACTATGTTTGGAATGCGCAAAAACTCCAAGCGCTGTGTGAACGAGGCGTTAAAATAGAAGTCTATTTAGGCGAATGCGACGCCATTATCAACGCTTTTACATGTAAAGATTTTTTCGTGCCATTTGCGAGCGTGTATTATTTCAAAAGAGTAGGGCATATTCTTCAATGATGCACCCTTTAGATGAAACAGCGCTTTTCAATCATCTCAAAAATCCAACCCGTGCTTTTTTAATTCTTTTGCACACCACACACTGTTCCCAATGTAAAATAGCCCACGCAAGGTTAGAGCGCGTGATGCAAAACACTCTGCTTGAAGTCGATTTTTTTACATGTAATCTTGATGTTGCTCCTTTGGTGGCTGAACATTTTAACATTCGCTCGGTTCCCGTCTGTCTGTCGTACGATTCAAAAGGCGAGCAACAAAGAGTTGAACACGGCCTAAAATCCGAAGCAGTGTATGAAAGCATGGCACTAGGAGTCAATGTCAAAAAAGGGAATCCAAAAGCACGGTTACTGGGGTTTTAGCTTTTACATATCAAGAAAGATAACCGTTTAAGAACCTTTTTTCTACTTCCTTTCTTATAAAAATAAAAATGTGACACTCATCTAATCAAATTAACAAAGAGAGGATAGATTTTTTTGCACAAGCAATGCGTTTGGCAATGTCTTTTCCCTCTTTATCCATAAAATCAATTTGAATTTTGTAAATCAAATCATCGCCTATATAAAAACTGAAGACCAAATATCCCGCATAGAGTTTTGCCTCTTTAGTTTTTTTTCCTGGGTCTAAAGGGTCATTTTCGTAAATCAGCACATCTAAATGAGGTGCATTATAAGATAATGTATCTCCAAACTCTTTAATCAGTGCAGCATGTACTTCATTGATATCTAAAGCATCAAAAAGTTTTGAAGGAGAATAGTGTGATTTTTGTGTTTGAAGTTTTAAGAGTACGCTTTGTGAACGAATGCATTCTTGAAGAAAAGGTATCTGTTCTTGAGTATAAATACGCTCAAACACAACCACTTCTTTTTGACAGGCAAGGCGCGTAGAGCGACAACTACTTTTTGTAGCTTCAGTATAGATAGCATATCCCAACGCTAACACGATACTTATTCCGAATATAAAACCAAATTTTTTAAACATTTTCAAAAGCCTTTATTATGAACATATGTTTAAAAAATTATACATCCATAATGCACATATGTCAATAATAACCTTTTTAAATAATTAATATTTTTACATATTAATATTTGATATTTTCTTGACATTATGCACATATGTGTATTATAATGCCAAAACCTTATAAGGAAATAGGAAATTTCATGGCTAGAAAGCTAAAAGAAAGAGTCGTCAGTCACCCTCCATTGTTTACGACTTTTAAACCAGCAGGCGTGGTAGGTACTAAATTAGAAACAGTCGTACTAGAACTCGATGAATATGAAGCAATTCGCTTGGCGGATTATGAAGGTCTTGAGCATGAGCAAGCCTCTGAGGCCATGGGCATCTCACGTTCAACGTTCACCAGACTCGTAGATCGTGCCCGTAAAAAAATGGCCACGATGCTCATTAATGGATTAAAGCTTACGATCAATGGCGGAAGCGTTCATTTTAAAGAAAATCTCTATCGCTGTGAGGAGTGTCATCATCTTTTTAGAGCGAGTTTGCATGAAGAAAGTGAAGAGTGCCCGTTGTGTCATTCAAAACAGTTGGTTAATTTTGCCAGAGGGTTTGGACATGGAAGATGCTGTCATGAAAGAGGGGAAAAAGTGCAACTAAAGGGTCTTAAAAACCCTAAGAATCATTCGTGATTATACGATAATTAAATGAATAAATAGGAGTTCGCAATGAACGGAAGAAAAAATAGTAATGCATGCGGTCATCTAATGGGACAAGGCAGAGAAAAAGGTATGCACAAGAATGAAAACGCAACGTATAGTGGGCGTAATCATGGAGGTGCTTTTGGAAGAGGTGGTTTTTGTGTTTGTACAAAATGTGGTGAGAAAGTTCCTCACGAACGAGGAATTAAATGCACCACGCGAAAATGTCCAACATGCGGTCATACACTAGTAAGAGAAGAGTTGTTAGTAAAAAAAGAAAGCGCGGTTCACGTATGAAAATTGCCATTGCCAGTGGCAAAGGTGGAACGGGGAAAACAACCCTTTCCACCAATCTTGCCACTTTTTTAGGAGAGCACGAATCTGTCGTGCTCGTTGATTTGGATGTGGAAGAGCCAAATTCCAACCTCTTTTTAAACGGAGAGCTTTTACGCAAAGAAGATAAAATGAAGATGATTCCTCGTTGGGATAGCACTTCGTGCACGCTGTGTGCGGATTGTGTTCAAAACTGCAATTTCAATGCGCTGCTTTGCATCGCCAATGAAATTTTAGTCTTCCCCAATCTCTGCCACAGTTGCTACGCCTGTTCGGAACTTTGCCCGACAGGTTCACTGCCGATGGAGGCTCAAAAAATGGGCGAACTCACCCACTTTTTAGCAGGCGATATAGAGTGTGTGGAGGGGCGTTTAAACATCGGGGAAGAGCAGGCTGTTTCTTTAATCGCACAAACCAAAAAATACGTTGATGCCCACTTTGATGATGAGACCATCAAGATTTTTGATGCGCCTCCAGGAACCTCTTGCCCTGTGATTGAGGCGATTAAAGATGCAGATTTTGTTATTTTGGTGACAGAGCCTACCCCTTTTGGTTTGCACGATTTAACGCTTGCGGTTGAGACCACTCGCATCTTAAAGAAAAATTTTGGCGTGGTCATTAACCGCCATGGTATGGGAAATCAAGACGTTGAAACCTACTGTTATAATGAAAACATCCCTATTTTAGGGAAAATCCCTCACCTCGTTGAAGCAGCAAAGCTCTACTCGGAAGGGAAACTTATCTACAAAGAGATTTCAACATTTAGGGCTGAAATTCAAAACATTGCTTTACATGTAAGCGCCCGTTTTCAAGGAGTCATGTCATGAAAGAGATAGTCGTCATTTCAGGCAAAGGCGGTACGGGCAAAACTTCCATTACCGCAGCCCTTGCTAGTTTAGCCAAAGAGTCATGCGTGGTGGTGGATTGCGATGTGGACGCTGCGGATATGCACCTCTTGCTCCAACCCAATTTCGCACACAAAGAGGATTTTTACAGTGGTGTTTTAGCGCATATTGACCCCGATAGCTGTCGAAATTGCGGACAATGTGCAAAGGTCTGTCGCTTTGATGCGATTGTGTTGGAACATGGTCGCTACGTGGTCGATGAACTCTCCTGTGAGGGGTGTGGCTACTGCGAAAAAGTGTGCCGTCCAAAAGCGATTTCGATGAACGAGCGTTTGGCGGGGGCATGGTTTGCCTCTTCTACCAAATACGGAAGCGATATGGTACACGCAAAGCTGGGTATTGGAGCGGAGAATTCAGGAAAACTGGTTGCCAAAGTCAAAAAAGAGGGCAAGGCGATTGCGTTGGCAAAAAACAAAGCCTTCATGATTGTCGATGGCTCTCCTGGTATCGGTTGTCCCGTGGTCTCTTCTTTAAGTGGGGCGAACTTTGCACTTTTGGTAACAGAGCCCACTCTTTCAGGACTTCATGATTTAAAACGGGTTTATGAAGTGGTGAAAAAGTTTCGCATTAAAGCGGGATGTATCATCAACAAAGCTGACTTGAACCCTAAAGTGTGCGAAGAAATTGAGACTTTTCTAAGGGAAGAATCCATCTTGCATGCAAAGAGTATTCCCTACAACAAAGCCTTTACACAAGCAATGGTGGAAGCAAAAACCATCAGCGAATACCATGATGAGCCTTTGAAAAAGTTACTCGAAGAGAGTTTTCAAACCATCAAAAATACCCTAGGAGTATAAAATGAAAATAGCTTTTACAACCAAAGAACCCTCATGGGATTCGATGATGGAAGCACGTTTTGGACGTGCGGAGTATGTGTTGATTTACGATGAACAAAGCGGTCAAATCGTCTTGCATGATAACCGTGAAATCGTCAATCAAGAACACGGTGCTGGTCCCAAAATGGCAAAAGCGATGGCAGATTTGGGTGTGGATGTCATCATCACAGGCAATGGACCAGGAGAAAACGCTCGTGCGGTACTTGCACAAATAAAAACAGTTATTTACATCGGGGCAGGTGAGTTAAGTGTCGCTGAGGCGTACAAAGCGTACCAAAATAATACGCTTGAAGTATTTTAAGAGTGTTTTTGCAAAATAAAGTTACACAAAAGTATAATTTTAAAAAAGGCAAAGAGTAAGGGAAACATTAAAGAAACAATAGGGCAGCAACAACCTCTTCATTTCTTATTTGTTTCCTCAATCCACCAACACAATTCCCAACCCCTCGAGCAAACTCAGCGCTTCAAAACGGCTGAAAATAGCGCCTTTTAGATGGTTGGTGCGTATGTCGATGTTGGTATTGGAAGCGTTGGTAAAATTGGCGTTTTCCAGATGTGTTTTGTCAAAGAGTGCGCCTTTGAAGTCGGTTGCGGTAAAGTTGGCATTTAAAAGTTGGGCAGAACGAAAATCAACCTCTCTGGCACGGCACTCTTTCATCACAAGCCCTTGCATCAAAAGACCAAAAAAGTTGCTATCGTCTAAAATGCACTCGGTAAATTTTAACGGCAGAGGATTGAGCAGGCTTTTCCAGTTTGCCATACACCAGTCGATGCCGTTCATTTTACAGGAGAGAAAATCGGTATTGCTTATCTTGGTGTCGGTGAGTTTCATGACGCTAAGGTTGCAGTTTTCAAAATGGCAGTCGATGAACCGACACGCGTAAAAAAACGTTTCGCTAAAATCGCACGAGACAAACGTACACTCTTCAAATTCCGCTTTATTGAAACGCATTTTGTGCAATGAAATGCCTTCAAATCGTTCGGCGAAACAGTCTAAATTATCGGTTATTTTTATCGTATTCATTGACACTCCAGACGCATTCTTGGTCATATTGACCACGTTTACATGTAAAAAGTTTATCTGATTCTTGATTAAACATTTGCGGGGTGCATTTTAATTTTTTAAGTCGCTTCGCGTTATTATTTTGACAGACTGTTTAAAGGAGGGGATGATGGAACTGTTGGAAAAGATAAGCGATGCGATACTCAAACACCTGAGTGAATTAGAAGCCATCTTACACGATGTCGATATCAACAAGCTAGCGACCAAAACAAACACACAAAATCGAACCATCAAACAAATCGTCGGTCATCTGTGCGATTCGGCATCGAACAATACCCACCGAATGATTCATTTACAGTACCAAAACAGCCCATTAATCTTTCCTGATTATGCCAATCTTGGTGTCAATGATATCTGGATAAGAATTCAAAGTTATAACACCTACGATTGGGAAGCGTTGCAAGCACTGCTTCATGCCACAACCAAACATGTCGCGCATGTTATCAAAAACGTCGATAGCTCAAAATTGCGTAATGAATGGATAAGCGCACTCAAAGAGCCTGTGACATTGGAGGCAATGATTGTTGATTATCCGAGGCATTTTAAACTCCACCGTGATGAAATCGTTGATTTGATTTCGCAATAAAAGGAATAAACCATGCCTCAACGCCTAGACATCTCACAATTAGGCTCGTCCGTTATTCGCACGATTGCTCAACACGTAAGCGACATTCACGCTCCTGAGATACAAGCACTGATTGATGATATGATTTTTACATGTAATGAATCAAAAGGGATGGGTATCGCCGCGCCGCAAGTGGGACACGCTGTTTGCATTCTCATTATGGCTTCAGCGCCCAATAAACGCTACCCTTATGCGCCGATGATGGAACCGCACGCGCTTATCAATCCTCGTGTTCTCTCTGTTTCCGAAGAGAGCGCGAAAGATTGGGAAGGGTGTCTCAGTTTGCCGGGTATTCGTGCGCGCGTTCCTAGGCATACGCACATTGAAGTGAGTTATTTTGATAGAGAAGGCAACCAACAGCATGCCATCTTCAAAGATTTTCTAGCGCGCCTTTTTCAACACGAATATGACCATCTTATCGGAACAGTGTTTTTAGATAGAATCGAAAGCACAAAAGATGTTGTGATGGAAAAAGAGTATCAACGTTTGATGCATGAAAAAGAAGAGCTAGAAGCACTGCAATCACGTTGATTTATTTTTACATGTAAAAGCATTTCCAGCCCCAGAGTAGTCGTAAAATGTCATCCTTCTCGTCGCGAAATGTCATTTCAAACCGACGGTTTTCTTTGTATACTACGGTAAATTTTCAAAGGAGACCTCATGTCATTTTATACGTTCATACTCGCTTTTCACATCGTATCTATTGCGACATGGATGCTTATGCTTATTTATGTCCCCAAACTATTTTTATATCATCACAATCATATGGCGTCACACGATATACTCACACTTCAAGCCTCAAATCTCTATAAAGTCGGCACAGCTGCGATGGTCTTGTCTATCGTTTTTGGTCTTAGTATGCTTTATTTGAATCCTTATTTATTGAAAAGTGGAGGGTGGTTGCATTTAAAACTTCTTTTGGTCGCATTGTTAGTAGGGTACCATTTTCAATGCCGAAAAATGATATCTCAACTGCAAAAAGGCAATTTGCTTTATACATCCGCTTTTTTGCGTATTTTCCGCATCTTTCCAGAAATTGTGACGTCAATTATTATCATTTTATCCATTACAAAACTATTTTAAGGCTCATTTTTCTCTTGACATCAAAATATGAAAAGAGTAGAATTTCTCAAAAATAAATGACTGACGGTCATTCATTAAAGGAATTCTATGGCACGTATCATAGACAAAGAAGAGAAACGACTGGACATTGCACGCGCTTCTATCGATCTTTTTACGAGCAAAGGCATTGCTCAAACAAGTATTGATGAGATAGCAAAAAGTGCAGGCGTTGCAAAGGGAACCATCTATCTTTATTTTAAAAACAAAGAGGAGATTATCTTTGCCATTTGGGATATGCTTTCCCAGCAGCACGATGAAGCATATCAACAACGAATCAGACCTGAGATGAGCGCAAAAGAAAAAATCTTGGAATATTTTAACTTTAGCGAGTGCGATAAAGAATACAATAGAGAACAGATGCTGACACTCTATCAACATTTTGTCAGTACCCTGCTTGTTGATCAATCAGGACTTTATACTTCATATTTTGAACGTTTTATCCAAGAAGATTATGATTTCATCTCTGCATGCCTTAAAGAGGGCGTTGAGAGAGGTGAATTTGTGATTCCTGATGTTGATTTGCTGACATATTCCATTATTATGCTTTTCAAAGGAATATTGATTCGAGCCAAAGCTGGCAATATGGGCTTTTATGAAGCACAAGGCACACTCACACAGCACATCCTTTTTCTACTCAAACAATTTAAAAGGAAAGAATCATGAAACACGTAGGATTTATCTGTCTCTTTCCGCTTCTGCTCAGTGCTGGAAATTTGACTGACTTACTCGAGCTTGCGAGTAAGAACAAATCGGTTGAAGCATCAAACTACACATTAGATGCGGCTAAAGCAAAAGAGTCGTCTATCAAGTCTGGCTATCTTCCAAGCATTACACTGGGTGGTAATGCCACGTACAATGAAATAGAAACCATGCTAGCACCTGAAAAAAGCCGAACAGGCTATGCAAAAGCCTCTTTTACGATTTACGATGGCGGTAAGAGGGAAGCACTTTTTGAGCAACAACAAGCCTTGGTCAATAGTGCGACCTATTCACTCTCTTCCACAAAAAACAACGTCTCACTCAATGTGATTTATGGCTATTACAGCTATCTAAGTACACTCGCATCAAAAGAAGCGACCTTACAAAAACTTGAACAACTCAATGCGGAACGCTATCGCTTGGAAAAATTTCTCCAAGTCGGCGGTGCAACAGGCGATGAAGTTCAAAAAATCATCTCAAGTATAGAACAAACCAAAGTAGACTTGCTCAATCTTGATAATACACTCAACAACACGCTCAATACTTTAGAGTATCTCACCGGTACACGAGTGAACGTAGAAGCAGGTTCTACCATCCGTTTACAAGAAGAGGGAAGTCATGACGCTACGCGTTTAGATATTCTGGCGTTGGAAGAAAGTGTTCGCAGCAGTGAAGCGGAAGCAAAAGCTGCCAAATCACCGTTTCTGCCAACCGTGACATTGGAAGATACCTATTCAAGATTTAAGTACCAATATGCAAATCATATGTACGACACGGATCAAGATTATCAAAATACGGTTCAACTTGGATTTCAATGGAAAATTTTTGATTTTGGCTCAACAGCCTCATCGTATGAATCCGCGCGTTATGCCTATCTTTCCAAAAACAGTGAATTGGCGTATGAAAAAAACAAAGCCAGTGCCAGTTTAAAAAGCGCTCAAAATAGCTACAAAAGCGCACTAGCAAAAATAGAAGCTTCCGAAGCAAGACTCAAAGCCTCTGACATGACCTATGAACTGGTTAAAAAGAAATTTCAACAAGGCATTGTCAATAACGTCTCGTATTTAGACGCCTTAAGTGACAAATACAACGCCCAATCAGGGCTTCAAGCTGCACGTTACGATGCAGAATACCAAAAAGCCGTCCTTCTTTATGAGATGGGCAAAGAGATAAAAGGAGCTATCCAATGAAAAAAATAGTGTTATCATGTTTACTACTACTCACACATGTCTTTGCAGATGATGTGTACGCTACGTTTGATGTCATCAGCGAAAAAAGCTCCGAACTCGGTCTTTCTGTTTCTGGTGTGGTTGGCACAATGTATGTCAATGTAGGAGATCGTGTTAAAAAGGGCGATTTGTTATTGGCTTTAAATAACGCCCAAGAAAAAAATGAATATGAAAGTGCACGAAAACAAGCGGAACATGCAACAAAAACCTACAATCGCTACGCAGCCATTGCCGATGTCATAGACAAAGAAAAGATGGATAATTACTTGTATGATAGAGACATTGCACTTTTAAATGCAAAAAACAGAGAGATTATCTTTCAAAAAACGGAACTAAGAGCGCCTTATGATTTGGTGGTTACTAAGAAAAATACAGAGCTTGGCAATATCGTTTTGGGTTCTCAAACCAAACTGCTAACCGTAGAAAGCACACATGACATCAAATTGGTTTTAAAATTTGATGAGAAGTATTGGACGAAAGTCAAAGTAGGGCAAAAATTTGTCTATAAAGTCGATGGCAGTGATAAAACGTATGAAGGAACCATTTCAAAAGTCTATCCTACCGTTATAACAGCGACACGTGAGATGCAAGCAGAAGTTAAAACCAAAGATTTATTGCCAGGCCTTTTTGGCAATGGTACGATTATACTGGAATAATGCATGTATAAATTAGCCATTAATAGACCCATTACAACGTTAATGGGCGTTTTAACTTTTATCGTCTTTGGATTGATGGCATACAATACGATGCCAATCAATCTCTATCCTAATGTTGATTTTCCTGTTGTTACGATACAAACAACCTATAATGGCGCTGACCCGTCCACTGTTGAGACCAAAGTAACCGATAAGATTGAAGAAGCGGTCTCGGGTGTGGATGGTATCGACAAATTGATGTCTACTAGCTACGAGGGATTTAGTGTCGTAACCGTTCAATTTAAACTCAACAAAAACCTAAATGTTGCTACCAACGACGTTCGCGATAAAATTGGCGCGGTAAAACTTCCGATAGAAGTCGATAAACCTATTGTCAAGAAGTTAGGTGCTACAGGAGCGGTTGTTAGTCTTTTTATTGCCGATAAAGGTGATGATACCAAAGCGCTTATGCGTCTAGCGGATGAAAAACTCAAACCTCAGCTTCAACGTATCAAAGGCGTGGGTGAAATTAATATCGTAGGGTATCAAGACAGAGAAATTCGTATTTTCATTGACCCATTTTTACTAGGCAAATATGCTTTGAGCTCTTCTGAAGTCAGCAATATTATTGCAAAGCAGAATATCAAGCAAGGTGCCGGTAAGATGGTGGATAAAACACAAGAAATCATCATCAAAGCCGAAGGCGATGCCCAAGATATTGAAGCAGTTGGTGACATTTTGCTTAAACCAGGAGTCAGGCTCAAAGATGTTGCCGTCATCAAAGATGGACTAAGTGATGCTAAAAGTTTTTCTTCTTACAACGGACAACGTGGTGTTACTATAGAAGTCAAAAAGATTTCGGGTGAGAACTCCTTAAATATCATTAACGATGTTAAAAAAGCTCTTCCAAAACTGCAACTCTTAGCGGGAGAACACTTTGAGATTAAAGTGCTTCAAGATCAGTCTGAAAAAATTATGGTCAATATTGACAACGTTCGTTTCGACCTGATTTTCGGTGCTTTTTTAGCGATTGTCATCGTCTTCTCTTTTTTACGAAACGTTACGGCTACGGTTGTTTCTGCACTGGCTATTCCAACATCTGTTATCGGTACCTTTGCCATTATTAAAGCGCTAGGGTATGACCTCAATCGTCTGACACTGATTGGTTTAACGCTTGCCATTGGTATCTTTATTGACGATGCTATTGTTGTCATCGAAAATATTATGAAAAAGATGGAAGAGGGTAAACCTCCTTTTCAAGCCTCTTTTGAAGGTATTAGAGAAGTAGCCTTTTCGATTCTTGCGATTTCATCGGTTCTTTTAGCGGTTTTTATCCCCGTTGCATTTATGGATGGTATCGTTGGTATGTTCTTTAACTCGTTTGCGATGACGGTTGCGGCGGGTATTGTTATCTCGTATCTTGTTGCGGTTATGTTTATTCCAAGTGTTGGAGCGAGGGTTTTAAGTGCAAAAGAGAGCAAGTTTTACTATGCAACGGAGCCTATTTTAAAAGCCATAGATAAAAGCTATGTCGCGATTTTAAAACCAATTTTGCGTTTTAAAACCATCACTATTATCGCCACCATAGCCGTTCTTGTTTTTTCAACCACGCTCAAAGTAGGCATGAGCTTTTTACCGATGCAAGATAACAGCGAATTTCAAATCGCAATCAAAGCGCCTGTGGGCATTAACCTTGAGACAATGAAAGCAAAAGTTGCGCCGATGGATGCCTTGCTTAAAGAAGATAAAAATATTGAGTATTCTATTGTGTCTATCGGCTATGATTCAGCGCAAGAGATTCATAAAGCAAAAATCTATGCGAAACTCAAACCGGTTAAAGAACGTGAAGAAAACCAAGAACATATCATTCAACGCTATCGTGATGTTTTCAAAAGCTATAAAGATATGGTCATTACGGTGGCAAAAGTAGATGATTTTGATACAGGTGGCACAACGGCACCCGTTCAAGTGGTCATTACAGGAGATAGCCTAGAACATCTTGATACCGCTTCAGTGAAACTCATGGATATGCTAAAACAAACACAAGGTATTGTTGATGTGGACCGCGATTATGAAAGCGGCAAACCTGAAGTTAAAATTTCCGTTTTACGCGAAAATGCTCAAAGAGTAGGAGTCAGCGTCAAAGATATTATCGCTGTTTTAGGCTCAGCCTATTCTAGTGATAGTGCTGTCTCTTATTTTGAAGATAATGGCAGACAATTTGACATTACGGTTCGTTATAACGATAAATTTAGACAATCCCTTGAAGACCTCAAAAAACTAAAAGTACGTAACAGTAGTGGTGATTTTGTCGCTCTTGAAGGACTCATTGAAATGAATGAAGGTACGGGTACGGCGTCTATTAACCGTTTTGATAGAGAGCGAAAAGTACTGGTCACCGCCGATATGTTTAACACGTCGCTTGATAAAATCATCGCCATTATCAATTCAAAAATCAACGATATTTTGCCGCAAGGGTATCATTATCGCTATACCGGTGATGTTGAAAATATGCAAGATACCAATAAAGCATTTGGTGCAGCTGTCTTACTTGCCGTTATTTTGATTTACCTTATCTTAGCAGCGCTGTACGAATCGGTCATTCAGCCTTTTATTATTATGATTTCAATGCCACTTTCATTTACGGGTGTTATGATAGCCCTTTATTTAAGTGGGAACTCTTTTAGCCTCTTTGTTATGATTGGTATCATCTTGCTTTTAGGAATGGTGGGTAAAAACGCCATTTTGGTTGTGGATTTTGCAAACAGAGCCGTGAAAGAGGGCAAAAGTATTGATGATGCGCTTTTAGAAGCTGGAGAAAAACGTCTTCGTCCTATCTTGATGACTACATTTGCGATGATAGGCGCTATGGCACCTCTTGCTTTTGGACATGGAGCAGGACATGAAGCGAACTCTCCAATGGCACTTGCGATTATCGGAGGTCTTCTTAGTTCGACCATCCTCACACTGCTTGTCGTTCCAGCCATTTATAAGTTTATGTATCCGTTGGATGCATGGTTACGAAAATGGTATGAAAAAGGCTTAGTAGAATAAACGCAGTTTACATGTAAAGAAGAGAGCCTAGCTCTCTTCTTATTTATTTCTCTTTCTATCTTTTTTAGCTTGTTTTGCTTTGGCTTTCGCTTTGGCTTTTCTAGCATCACTTAGTTTTGCTTTATCTGAATTAACAGCTCCCACATTACTCTGTTTTTCATGCAAAGGTGTTGCTGGCATATATTTTTGTTGTGATGCAAGTGCTGCTAATTTATAACCATTTTCCATTTTAACGCTGTTGTTGAGTAATCCACCCATAATTTTTCTAGTCCTTTAAATAATTTATTATCGTGCCCATTGGGCAATTTGTGCAATATCTTCTGGCGTTGTTTGACAACATCCACCAATTAAATTAGCCCCTTTTTGATACCACATGTATGCCATTTTACCATAGGTTGCGTTGTTTGACACACCATCCCATGTTTTACTAAGCGCATTATAGGTCGCTCCGCCATTAGGATAGACGATGATTGGCTTTTTACTAACAGCTCGTATCTCATCAATGAGCGATTCTATATACTGCGGTGCCGTACAGTTGATACCCATTGCAGCGACTTGCTCATGCGAATCAAGCCATTTTGCACAAGTCTGAATGCGCTCGCCGCTATTAATGTGTTTTCCATCTCGTGCACTAAAACTCACCCATGCGTAGGTATTTGGAAATGTCTCCAACAGTGTTACAATCGCTTGCGCCTCAATAAGACACGGAATCGTTTCGCACGCGAGTATATCAGGTTTTACTTCGAGCAAAACGGAAAGTCTTTTGCGATGAAACTGCATCAATGCTTCCAAACTGAGTCCATAATTGCCTCTAAATTCTGAACCATCCGCCAAGTATGCACCGTACGGTCCAATGGAAGCTGCAACCAATGGCTTTAAACGATTATGATGTACGGCTTCATTCGCCCAAAAGGTATCGCGTGTTTTTTGGGCAATGGTAATGGCAGATTGAATAAGCGCTTTGGCTTCAATTTCCGATAAACCACGTTTCATAAAGCCTTCAAACGTCGCTTGATAACTCGCCGTCGTGATAAAATCAGCACCTGCTTTGAGGTAATCTGCATGTACCTCTGCAATCGCTTCAGGTTTTTCCATCAAAAATTTAGCTGACCATAAGGCATCGTTGATGTCATACCCTTTGCGTTCTAATTCTGTACCAAAAGCACCGTCAATTACACCAACTTTTTGATGTGAGAGGAGAGTTTCAATGGGATTCATGAGCTACTCAAAAAGATAAATTTGCGGCAAGATACACTATTTGTTCGCACATGTCAAGTTAGCCGTTAAAAAATACCTTCATTTCAACCATCTTTCATTACAATAATAGAAATTTTTACATGTAAAAGGAACAAGATGCCCGAAAATCTTCTTTCCATCCAACAATATGCGGTTAAAAATAAACTCAGTACTTTTGCTGTTATCAAGCTGGTCAATTCAGGCAAGCTCAAAACGGTTAAAAAAGAGGTCGATGGGAATGAACAAGAATTTATCATAGATGAAAGTGCGCCTATTGAGCACATATCTCAACCACACCCTCACACATCGGAACAAACACGTGCAGTGAACTACGAAGCAGAATTTCATAAGCTTTTAGCCAAATACATTGAATTGCAAGAAAAATATACCCAATTAATCGAAGAAAAATACCATGCCACAAAATAACGCTCGACTGATAGGTTTCATGCATGCATGATGTCATCACAACAAAAATTTCATGCCCTTATTGTTGGGAAGAATTTAGCATTCAAATTGACCCGAGTATGGAAGCAGGAGAGAGCTATGTTGAAGATTGTTACGTCTGTTGCCGTCCTATTGAAATTGTTGTCGTTAAAATAGACGACGAATATGCACAAATGCGCGTTTTTAAAATCGAAGGAAATGAATATTAAGGAGTACAACGATGTACCCCTTATGCATCTTATTTGGCGTGCGAGCCATCGCAAAAAGGCAAATTAGCGGACTGTTTACAGGTGCACAGATGATATTCTTTCGTAGCATTCACACTAAATTTACGAGGAGCTTTGCCTGATCCTTTGTGTGCTCCATTACAAAAAACGCCATCTTGACCTTTTCCGCAATTACAAAAATAGTACTCTTTCCCTTCCTCTAATACAACGGCTTTGGGTGTAAATCCTGACATAATGTATCCTTTATGATTCAATTGTATTGATCAAAAAATCTAATAAACATCGTAATACGAATGAGTAACAATGTCAATGCTTTTTAAATTTATTGGACAATAATGCAATAAAACAATCTAAAAGTACCATCATTAAAAGTACACGCAACGTTTTACATGTAAAAGAAGAAGAGGGCATTCCATTTTCAAAATGCCCAAGAGTGTTAATGATTTAAGATGTGCAGTGTTTTTTCATAAACGCTTAGTTTTCCAAGCTCGACGTTAAGATCATCGGTTAAACGCGATTGTGAACGAAGCTCGCTTGAAATCACATGGCTTTTTTCCGCTAAGTTTGCCATATCGGAAGAGAGGGCATTGCTTTTGGACGATACTTCTAAGAGTCCACTACTCACGCCACCCATGGTCTTGCTAATGCTCTCAACTGCTTGAATAATAGTACTGACAGAAACGTTTGTTTCAGAAAGACTTTTTTGCGTACGTTCAGCAAGTTTTCGTACTTCATCGGCAACCACGGCAAATCCTCGCCCATGTTCACCCGCACGTGCCGCTTCGATAGCCGCATTAAGCGCTAAAAGATTTGTTTGCTCTGCGATATCAGAGATAACACTCAAAACCATACGAATATCGCGTACATTGTTGGTGAGGTTTTCTACTTCAATGGAAAGACTAGCATTGTCGGCACTGCCTTTTTCCATGCTCGATGAGAAGAGGGTAAATTCATCTTCCACATGACTCAGATGTGTTTCAATCGCATCAATCGCGCTCACGGCATGCTGAAGCGTTCCTCCTATCGTCTGAAGTACCGGCATGCTTTGTTTCATTTGCTCAAGCATTGCTTTATTGATATTGTTAATCATGGTTTGTCGATTGATTTTTCGAGAGAGAAAATAGCTTTTAAATCCCGCATATTTTTGTACAAAATGGTCTATATAATCGCCTTCAAAAACATCGTTTTCTTCGACACGAAAAAAGAAAATCGCCGTCAATGTTTGGTTGATATTGACCCCCAAAAGCTCACCAAATGTTGAAAAACCAACCACAGGAATGCCCTCAAAAGATTTCAGATGATTGATGTCATTGGCATTACACAATCGCCTTAAGATACAATCATTAAAGATAGCGCCCAAAGCTTTTCGCGGTTTATTTTTCTTAAATATTTCAAAATCTTGACTGGTCGTTTGAACAAAATCTGTTTTTTCAAGTAAAACAAGCTCTTCACCCGCTTCTAAATCACAATAAAAATGCAGCATGTTATTTGCTATATCAACCGAAGCGATAGAACGAATATAAATTTCACCATCAATTTCGATACCAAAGGTATAACGAGCGAGCTTAGCATCAAGCTCATTAGCAGCACATCCAAAATAGCTTGTCAGTGCTTCGATGACATTTAAATTCATATTGGTTTTACGGTCTAAAAAAGCGCTGACTGTACGAGCGATAGGATTTGCGGCTAAAACCGTAAACGATGTCGTCGTTTTTTTGAAATTTTGGCTTTTGAAAATACTAAAGCGATAATGCGGTGCAAACTTTAAAAACGTAATGACAGCATGATGGCGCAACGTCTGCGAACCATTGAAAATATAGGTATTTTTAAAATCAAGCTTGCCACCGGCGCTACCGCCGACTAAAAGACAGGGAATATTGCCTACTTGATAGACTGCTTCCATGAAAAAGCTTTCACTAGCACTCAGTCCATCAATCAGTGTATAACCAAACGTATTTTGATACTCCAATTTAAAAGGAACATGTATTTTCTTAATCTCTTCAGCAATAGCGGCGATACGCTGTGGCGCCGTCTTTGCGCTCGTTGCCATATCTTCACTTTTAAGAGGAATGGACGCTACATAAACATCACTAATGATTTCATGCGAAAAAAGAATCAGAACAATATTGTCACCTTCGCCCGCATTGGCAACAGAATACAAAGAAGGAAGAGGGCTTTTCCCATCTAAACTACACAATTCCCCTGCCGTTGTTGAAAGAATAAGGGTTGTATCTGAAGGTAGCGCTTGCTTGAGCTTTGATGAAACCGCGTTAAAATCAAGTGCCGGTGATATAAAGCCAAAGACAACTTTGGGTTTAAAAGATAAATTGGTACAGGAGGTTGCAATCATGTTTTCTTGCAATGTTAATGTCATAATGGCTGAATTTTCATCTGCATTGAAAGAGCCATTAAAACCGGGAGATTCATTGTGGTGTTTTGAAGAGCGAAAAAAACTTAGCATCGATTCTTCCTTTTTAGTAAATAATATAAATAACCAACCAAAACTTTAAATACTTTAGTTAATCAATTTTATATAAAGTTCATAGCGTGAAAATAGCCTCCATACCAATTGTCTAACTACCTTTCATGCTAACGCACACACCATAAAGACGAACTTAAAGCCACATTCGAGAAACATTGCACTCCAACAAAAGCTATAAGAAAGTAACATGATATTTATCATATTTTGTATGCACAGTGGAAAAGATGGTAACACATTACTCTAATTATTGAAAACTGTAATTTTCAAAGTTATACTAATAGGCATCGCCCTAGTTAAAATTAATAAGACGCAGTCATTCTATTGTAAAAGTATATTTAGTATACAATTTCTCATTTTTATATTTATCATTATAAAAATTAAGCTAATAAAGAATAATATTCTGCCTTTATATCATATAAAATAATCAGAATTATATTATTTTTCTCAAAGCGGGGGCTATATAATTGAGTTAAAATGAGTACCTCTGAGCAATGAAACTTTACATCACTTAGTGTATTATTTTGCTTCAACACTCACTTTTTCACTCTATTCCTCACTCAGCAGCAGACGTTAATTGGCTTATACATAAAAGTCAATATGCCTCCATTTTTTGCCTTTTACACAAGATTTTTACAAGGATTTCAATGGCTTTTCGTATTCGATTTATATTTGCCCTCCTTTGCCTTCTTGGAAACAAATATGCAATTTTTGCATATTCAATTACTGATGCTATCAATCAGCGCGAACAATTTGAAAAACAAAAAGAGGTTTTTGAAAAACTTGACAAACGCCAGGATGAAAATATTATACGCTACAATGTTGAAAAACCAGAACTCTTGCCCAAACAAGATGAACAATGCTTTTTGATAAAAACCATCAAAGATGAAGGTATCACCCTCCTCTCTCAGGATGAAAAACTAGCTCTCTACAATCAGTATCAAGGTAAATGTAATTCGATTACTGATTTATCTAATTTGGCACGACAACTAACAGCTCTATACGTTGAGAAAGGGTATATTACATCACAAGTGTACATTAAACCTCAAAATATCTCCTTAGGTGAAGTGATGCTCTATGCTGTAGAGGGGAAAATAGCACGCATCACTCCTGATGAACTCTATATCAATAATGCGTTTATGGGACAAAAAGACGATTATCTCAATCTACGTGATTTAGAAGATGCTGTTGAGACGATGAATCGACTATCCAGCAATCACGCTAAAATGGATCTGGTTCCCAGCTCTGAGGTGGGTTACACCGATGTCAGTATTGAAAACAATACGACAAATCGTATCAATGGTAGTATTGGCATTAATAATTTTGGAACTAAAAAAACAGGCGATAAACAAGGTAGCCTTGCATTAAATGTCGATAACCCTTTAGGTATTAATGACCAATTTGTTGTCAATCTTAATAGCACCGATAAACATTTTCAAAATGAAAATTCTATCGGTGATGGTTATGAATACTCTTTTCCTATAGGACGTTTATTAACAACACTTAGTTATAGAAAAAGCACATATGAACAATATGTCTATGGAGGAATTAATCAATACGCCTCTAATGGCGATACAAAAACGTACACTCTATCCTTGAATTACAAACTTTTTCATAATGAATCTCATCGTATAACGATTGGCTCTTCAGTATCACAGTATCAAACCAAAAATTATTTAAGCAAAACACTCATTGAAACAGCAAGCTATGACCTTTCCAAAGTGGGAGCGATGATAGATTATATGTATCAAACAGTAGATTTTTACACTTATATCGCTTTGAATTATACACAAGGTACGGATTGGTTCAATGCACACAATCCAACAGCCTTGAATGAAAAATATTCTCTTTATACGATTGATGCATCAATGGTTAAACGCCTTGATGCTTTTCAGTATTCTCTAAGTGGACATTACCAACACTCAAATGACCAACTTTTTAGTACCAATCAAATTAGCATTGGTGGACATTATAGTGTTCGTGGATACCAAAAAGAAGGCCTGAATGGAAATACAGGTTTTTATGTACGCAACGAATTCTCTTATACGCCACACGTTAAATTTTTAGAATATTTTGATCAAACCTATTTCATTGCATTGGATTATGGTGAAATCAAGAAAGAAGAAGATACCAACGGTGGTAAATTATTCAGCGATACCATTGGAGTAAAGCTCAAACAAGGTGATTTTGATATGACACTTTATTATGCAATGCCTCTTTTAAAACGAGATGTAAGCGTTTCTCAAACATTTGTTGGCGTATCTGCCAATTATCGGTTTTAATTCATTATAAACAATGCAACATATGCAAAGGAAATACATGACAAATAGACAAGTAGTATCCGTTATTGTCAGCATCATTTTAACACTCAATCAAACACTAATTGCAGCTGAACTTACAGTAGATGTTAAAGCACCTAAAAGTAACCAAGCAGAACTTCTTAAAGCTCCAAACGGTGTGCCTATCGTCAATATCGTCACCCCTAATTCACAGGGACTTTCGCACAATAAATTTTCTAATTTTAATGTCGATCAACAAGGGCTTATTCTTAATAATGCAAAATCTGTTGCCAATACTCAGTTAGCAGGATACATTTCTTACAATCCAAATCTCACAGGCGATGCAGCCAAACTCATTCTCAATGAAATAACTGGCACAAGTAAAACATTACTACGAGGCTATACCGAAGTAGCAGGTCAAGCGGCTGATGTTATTATCGCCAACCCTAATGGTATCAGCATCAACGGTGGAGGGTTTATCAACACTCCTAATGCAACACTGACAACAGGCGTGCCAATGATGAATGGTAATCTTCTTCAAGGATTTAATATAAGTAGTGGCAATATTGTTCTAGAAGGAGATGGTTTTAATGCCCATAATATTGCAAGAGTGAATCTTTATGCAAAAGCTTTAGAACTCAACGCAAAACTTTATGCCGATGAACTAAATGTTGTCACAGGAGAAAATACGATTACATTAAACGGCACAGTCACTTCAAAAAATAAAAGCGGCTTAGGTGTGGCGCTTGATTCGACGCTTTTAGGTGGCATTTATGCCAATACCATAACGCTTAGAAGTACCGATAAAGGTATCGGTGTCAATCTTCCGCCTGAAGTTTTAGCACAAAATTCTTTAGAACTCAGTGCCGATGGTGACATCATCGCTTCAAAAGTCGTTGCAGGTAGCACATTAAAACTTGCATCACAAAGTGCGAATGTGAACCTAAATGATGATATGACGGCTAATATCGTTGAGATTTCAGCAGGTAAAAAACTTTCCATTGCAACCGACAAAGTCATTGAAGCAACCTCGGATATGACTGTCGTAGCAGAAAACATCGATAACCAAGGTGAGCTCAACGCCCTTTCTGGAGCAGGAAAAAGTAGCATCATTGCTACACAAAATATCAATAATGAAGGACTTATCGGTGGTTATAAGATGGATGTAAAAGCCAATAGTATCGATAATACTGGGGCTTTTTATTCAAAAAACAATTTGGACATTACTGCTATAAATCTTGATAATTCAGGTGTTATTCGTAGCAATAAAGTCATAAATCTGCTCATTGAAAATGCGCTTACCAATCGAGCAGATGGCGTTATCTACAGTGACGATAGTTTAAATATTGCCGCCAATAATGCCAAAGATAAAATCAATACGGTTATAAATTATGGACTCATTCAATCAAATTCAAACATGGACATCACAGCTAAAACGCTCAATAACATAGCGAATGCTCCCGTTATCAATACACTTTCTTCAACAGAAACAAAAACTGTCTCACAAGGAAGTGCCTATGATTATGATATTGTAACGACTTCTGTAAAAACAAATATTGTTGATGTGCCAACAGACCCTGCGCTAATCATTGCTTCTGGCAATATTAATCTTGATCTTGGAGTGTTAAATAATACATACTCTCTTATCGCATCTGATGGCAATATTATCCTAAATGCAACGCTCGCAAACAATATTGGAAAGGTTCTTGTCACAACAACCGATACAATAACTCAAGTATATCGTTATCAAAAAAAATGTAAAAAAACAGCTGGTGTCAAACATGGTTGCCATTCTATTGCAGCGTATAGAGGAACTTTGACGCAAAGCAAGACAACTAGAAATCCACTTGCAAATTATGGTATTCAAGCTAAAAAAAGTATTTCTGGCAATATTGTCACCCTGAATAATATCAGCGATCAGTTAGGCACATTAGATAACCAACAGATTCAAACAAAGCTAACCACAATTGATAGTATTGAAAATAATACTGCAAGCTTGCAGAAACTGACAACGTCTTTATCAAGCTCTAATGAAAATGCTATCGATATTGCCGCAGACACGCAAACACTCGATTCGATGATTCGTAATCTTTCCACGCTAGATGATTTAACTACTTTTAAAAATGATATAAGTTCTTTAAGAACAGGTTTTCAAGAAACACTTGATGAACAAAAGGCAACACTATCATCATTGATATCCGTTGTTTCATCTATAAAAACATTGAATGGCATTGTACACGATACAAGCTCCTTAGAATCAACGATAGCTACTTTAAAAAACAATATTACATTAGGAGAGACGTATCTGACTAATTTTGAGACACTTTCAAACTCACTTACGGTTGTCGCCGATGCAACGGCAAAAAAACAAAATATTATCGATGCCAACTCAGCCATCAATGATCTCTTTACGCAAAATGCGCAAATACTCAGTACTTTAGATGTGACGCCACTCACAACAGGTCTTGAAAGTGCTGCTGACTCGTTACGTTCTGAAGTAAATGTTGCGCTTAGTTTACAAAGTAGTGTTGAATATAAAATCATTTCTTCCAATGAAGGCTTATACCAAACAAATACGCACACGCCGCTTTCTCAAACGCAAGCGGTGAATTACACAGCTAACAGCAGTACAATTATAGACAATATAACGCTCCCAAAAGGTAAATATGGCACATTCTTGGTCAATAAAGCCAAAGACCATCCTTATCTCATCGAAGCAAATCCCCTTTATACCAACTACAACACGTTTATCAGTTCCGATTATATGCTCAAAAAACTTGACTATCGTCCTGAAAAGACACTCAAACGCCTAGGCGATGCCATGTATGAAACACAACTTGTCAGCAATAGTGTTACGAGACTCAGCGGTAATCGTTATCTTGATGGCTATGGTTCTGAACTGGCTCAATTTCAAGGATTAATGGATAATGCACTTAGTCTACAAACTTCATTAGACCTACAAGTAGGCATCTCACTTTCTCAAGACCAAATTTCACGCCTTAATAAAAATATCGTCTGGATGGTTGAAAAAATGGTCGATGGTGAGAAAGTACTGGTTCCAGAAGTTTACCTTGCAAGCACTAATATAAATAGCGATGGTGCTAAAATTGCAGCAGGAGAGATTAATTTGGTGATTAAAGATACATTACTCAATGACGGATTAATCGCCTCAGCCGGGACGCTTCAAGTTTCTACAGGCTCTAAACTCACCAATAAAAATGGCACTATTACCTCTGGAGGAGCGATGTCTCTTGCATCGGGTGGTGAACTTGAAAATCTAAGTGGCACCATCCAATCTGGTGGCGATATGAGTTTAAGTGCCCAAAGCATTAGCAGTACTGCACTCACCCAAGATAAAACGTATCATTACGGACAAGGCTACCAAACTGTTACTGAAAAAGGCAAAGCATCAGAGTTTACCTCTGGTGGCAACCTTGTGATGCAAACACAAAATGACATCAACCTTGTCAATACCAACGTGCAAGCCACCAATGACATCGTGCTCTCTTCAAGTGAAGGCAACGTCAATCTTACAGCGCTTGCAACTCAAGAATCGTACGACTTTCGTTTAAATAAAGGTTACAACAAAGGCGAATCACTTACTAACGCTTCTTCGTCACTTCAAGGAAAAAATATCACGCTTAATGCGAATCAAGTCAATGTTACGGCATCCGACATTACCGCTTCGCAAGATGTAGTTTTAGCAGGTAAAGATGGTGTCAATATTTTAGCTACAAATGATTCAACCTATCAAGACACAAAGATTCAAACATCCAGTGGTTTTATGGGTAAAAAAACCCAACAAGACACGATTTACAAAGAGAGTGTCGTTCAAAGCAAGCTCAATGCAAACAACATCCTTATCCAATCAAGCGACGCGAGTGTTAATTTAGAAGCAGCTAATTTAGTTGCAAAAGATAACATCGTCGTCGATGCGAAACAAGACATCAACGTGCTTACTAAACAGTACCGTGAAGGTGAAATGCACTACACTACAAAATCTTCATGGGGAGGACTCAGTAAAAGTGCCTCAATGAACAGAGTAGATGCCCTAAATGCCAAAGAAGCACAACTTAGAACCGAAGCGTTGAATATCATCATGAAATCAGGCAATGACATCAAAGTTATCGGCTCTAACATTGACGCGGCTTCCGATTTACAACTTCAAGCCGCCAATGAAGTGCTTATTGCTGCCGCACAAGAGTTTAGTCAAAGTGAACAGTGGAGTAAAAAAAGCAGTTTCAATTTAGGCAATTTGATTACATCATTAGCAACACTTGGGCTTGCAAAAACAGGGCCTATCTACGAGATGGAATATAAAAAAGACGATACAACAGCTGTCTCTGCCAAATCTTCTAACATCAACAGTGGCAATAATATCGTCATAGAGAGTGGAAATGCGAAAGTCGTTGGCTCCAACCTTACTGCTGAGAAAGACATTAAAGCAACTACTAATACAGGCTCCATAGATGTACTCTCCGCTGAAGAGAATGCAAAAACTTCTAGTGAATATAAAAAAATGGAGATAAGTTTAGGCAGTATTCTAGAAGCGGCAAAAAATCTTACTCCATCATTAGGCGATACCAAACTTAAACTCACCATAGCCGAAGCTACCTATGATGATACAGCAAAAACTACCAATAGTCTAACCCATAAAAGCTCGTCTGTAACCAGTAAAAGCGGTGACATCGTGATGGATTCTAAAAAAGATATCACAGTGGACGGTTCAACCCTTGATGCGGCAAAAACGGTCAGTCTTAGTACTCAAGAAGGTGATGTCACCATCAAAGAGTCTATAGACACGTACAGCGAGAACAGTAAAGACAAACACGCCAGTGCAGAAATAAGCCTTACCGTGCAAAATGAATACGTCGAAGTCGCTTCCACCATAAAAGCCGCCGCGGATTCTGCAGAGCAACTTAAGAAGGTCAAAGATGACTATAGCAAGTACAAAGATGAAGTCAGCAAATTAGAGTCCACCCTCTCTGCTCTCAAAGCACGTTATAAAGCTAAAGAAGCAGGCATTGACATGACGGATATAGAAGACTTAACCGATCTCATCGATAATGTCAAAGACCAAGAAAAGTATTATGTTGCTGCCATTGCCGCAGCGGCAGTCGATCTAGCCTCTAAAAGTGCCGCCATTGCTACTCAAATTGCTGCCGCAGGTGCTAGCAGTGCTACGTATGGCTTTAGTGCAGGACTTTCACTCGATGTGAAAGGCTCACAGCTCATCAATGACGCGCTTTCCACCAAAAGCCTTCTCTCTTCCATCTATGGTAATGACATCCTTATACAAACCAATACGACTAAAGAGACCACAACTACTATCAGCGGTTCAAACGTGGTGGCTGAAGATAACCTAAACATTACAACCCATGATTTACATGTAAATGCTTCAACCGATACCACAAGTTCGAAACAAGACAGTAAAGACATCTCAGGTTCGGTTTCGATGACCATGTACGGTGGAGGCAGTGGTATGGGTGCCACACTTGGTTATGGACAAAGCCATGAGAGCAGTGATAGTACCACCAATACCAATTCCAATCTCCTTGCTAAAAACATCAATATCGAAACCACCAACGATGCTTCTTTTAAAGGTGCAACCGTAAAAGCAGATGACACACTCAATGTTAAAGTCGGAGGTGACTTAAGTGTTGAATCCCTACGTGACAGTAGTTCCTCTAACTCCAAAGGATTTAATGTCAGTGTGAGTGGTTCATTAGGGAATGATAAAGAGTACACTTCTGACTCAAAAGCTATACAAAATGAACGCAACAATACCCCAGGTGCAAGAATAGGAGATGGTCTTGGCAGTACAGGAGCGAGTTATGGAGCCAATGCAGGCAATAGTCAAAGTAAACAAACCGTTCTTACTTCTTTAACAGGCGATAAAGTCAATGTCGAAGTAGAAGGCAACACCAATGTCAAAGGTGCTCTCATTGCCGCAGGCGATACCAATGACCAAGGAGAGTTTAAAGACAACGGTAACCTAAACCTTAGTACGGGTACCCTCACCTTTACTAATTCTACCAATTCTCAGTATAGCTCCAGTAACGCTTACAGTGTTGGAACCAACATTGGTTATACGACAGGCAAAAATACACAAACTAATGTCGAAGAGACTACAGGAAAAGTAAACTCCTCTACCCTTTCCCTTTCTAATGAGATGGGTTATAGCAGTTCTAAAACCTTAGCTACAGTAGGACAAGGAAACCTAACAGTCAAAGATACGGAAAGCTCCGATGATCTTGAACGACTTAACCGCGATACCACAAAAGTGAACAAAGACCTCTACTCTGGCAATGCGGGTACTTCGGTCACGGCTACATTGGATCATAGGTTACTCACAGAAGATGGTAGAAAACAGATTGCTGAAGATGTGGAAAAAGCGAAACGTGTCGGCGAAGCCATCGGTGACGTTGCCACAAAAGATGCCTTTAAACTCACAGACACCTTTAATCATATCGGTGATGTGGACACCGACCTTGATGTGCAAAAAGAGTTTGCTCTTAAAAAAGGTGGTGAATACGTCGCTATCCTTGATGATAAAACAAGAACACTCTATACCCAAGCACAAAGAGATGAAGCCCTCAATGCTTATGCGCAAATCTATGCTTACCAATACGGGATCAGCATAGAATCCGCAAAATCAGCCACATTGGCTAAATTTGGTTCAACCTATACGAACGCCGAGGGAACAAATGCCAATGTTTACATCGATAACCAAAGCAATCAAGGAGCACTCGATACCGCAAATACAATGGGACATGAAGTAGCCCATGTCAGAATGAATGAAGGACAAACACGACCAAGAGAGACTAAAGAACTTCAAGAAGAGTATGCCGATACCTTTGGTAAATACTCAATGGATGGAATGGACTTTAGTTCTGAAACGTACAATAATACCAAACTCGATACCACCAAAGTATCTCAAGATGAGATCAAAAAACCTTCCGCAGCTGATGCTAAGACTTTAGATGACAATACCAAAGCCTATGAAGCCGATGCTAAAAAAGCGGCAAATGGTGATGGGAGAATGGATAATGAAGCATTTTGGAATTTATCGGACATTGAAAGAGCAAAAGTATTGCAAAATGGAACAGTACAAGATAAAATCAAAATTCTTATCGAAATAGGATTAAGCCAAGAAGAGATTAAAAAAACACTTGCCAATAGCGCTGATTTCAAAGCATTAACAAAAGATAGCGACAGCACATTTGAAGCAATCTATGCAGAGAAAAAAGAAGAAGTTGCCAATACAAATGCTAAAGTAGATGCCATTGTAACAGCACTTAATGTTGCAAGTATTGGTGTAATGTTCATCGATGGCGTCAGTGTCAAATTAACAGATATGGCTGCTAAAAAGCTCATTAAAGAAGCTATAGAAGAAGGATTGAAAATAAGTCCTGAAAAGATTGTATCGATAGCTAAAGTTGATGGTAAAATTGTGTGGTTGGAAAAGGGGTATCAATTATTTGATGAAACTGGTAAAGCTACCAAAGGTGCTGGGTTAGAGCATCTCCTACGTTCAGAACGTACTCAACAATTTTTGGACAAAGGTATTGCAAAGGCTGATATTCCAGAATTAATCATGAATGCAGTAACAAATGGCAAAATAATCGATACGGTAGGTTCTGGTAAAAACATAAGAAACGTTTATGAAATTGTTTTTAAAGGTAAAGTACAAAAAGTAGCTGTTGGTGTCAGTGAAAACGGTTATATTGTAACTGCGCATCCATATTAAAAGGACAAGAGAATGAAAAATATTATTTTGAATTTGGAATATTTGGGTGGTGCCTTATGGGAAATAGATCATAAAGGTTTGACACACTATATTGAATATGAGAAAAAATTAGATATATCAAATGCATTAAAAGAGAAAATATTTTATTTGCATAATGAAATTTTTATGTCATCATTTGACGATAGCTATCCCCCAGATAGTGGATTTCACACAATTGAAGAAGTACGATATTATTTATATTATGAGCTATATGTTGCAACATTATTGAGTAGTGAATACAAACAAGGAAAAGTGTTTCTTCATGGAAAAGGTGATGCTTTATGTTCTGTAGAAGAATATATTCAATATCTTTCGACCCTTACAGACGAAGATTTAAAAGTATGGCTAAGAGCTGATTTGCAATGAAAATACATTTTGATGAAATCTTTGAAATTCTTGAAGGTTTGTTTTTCATAATTATAGCTTTTTTAGTATGGTTAGGAGTATATATAGTTATCTTAAATTATGTATTTGA
>NZ_JCAHZS010000003.1:0-267511 GCF_059415145.1 Sulfurospirillum sp. E15m | reverse complement strand
AAATCTTAACGGTTATCTCTGATATTGCAGACCAGACCAATCTGTTAGCACTCAATGCCGCTATTGAAGCAGCAAGGGCGGGAGAACATGGACGAGGGTTTGCCGTTGTTGCGGATGAAGTGAGAAAGCTAGCAGAACGTACACAAAGCTCACTGACAGAAATCAATGCCACGATTAATGTCATTGTACAATCCATTGTTGATTCATCAGAGCAAATGGGGAAAAATGCTAAAAATATCCAAAGACTCTCTGATGTTTCCAGTGGTGTTGAGACAACCATTTTAGGAACAACCCAGGTCATGCAAGAGAGTGTCTCAGCAGTAACGACCAGTGCATCCAACTCACGCAAGATATCGCAAGACACTGATAAAATAGTTGATATGGTCACCAATATCAATACACTTACCAGTCAGAATGCACGCAGTGTGGAAGAGATAGCCTCAGCCGCAGACCATCTCTCTCGTTTGGCTGAAAATCTTAACAACAAGCTCAATCAATTCCAATCCTAATCTTTCCGTTGGGTAGTATCACCGCCTACCCAACGCTTCATTTTTACACATGGTATAATACGCCAAAAAATATCCGGAGTCCTTTTGGCACTATTAGACCTTATTGAAATTAATAAAGCGTATGAAACACAAAAAATCTTAGTCGATGTGGATTTTTCCCTGCACGAAGGTGAAAGAGTTGCTATTATAGGTAAAAATGGCGGTGGAAAATCAACACTTATGAAGATTGTTTTTGGAAGTCTGGAAGCAGATGCGGGAAGACGCATTCTTCAAAAAAATCTTAAAGTGGGTATGCTTGACCAAACACCTCGTTTTAAAGAAGGCATGAGTGTTAAAGAAGCCATTGAAGAAGAGTTAAAAGAATTAAAAGTAGCGAAATTACGTTATGAAGCAGTATTGAAATTATTAGAACACGAGTTTGAGAACAATGCTTTGTTGGCAGAACAAAGTCACTTAGCCACATTTTTAGATATTCATGATGCATGGAGTTTGGATGAAAAAATTGAACATGTTTTGCATGAATTTGACCTCAAACAATTTGAAAACAGTGATGTCAATCTTTTAAGTGGTGGCGAACAACGCCGTGTTACTCTAGCCGGTCTCATTTTACAAAAACCCGATATTCTACTTTTAGACGAACCCACCAACCACCTTGATGTTTATATGGTTGAGTTTTTGGAACAAATGATTTTAAAATCAAAATTCACGCTTCTTTTTATCTCACATGATCGTTATTTTATTGACCATATTGCAACACGAACAATTGAAATTGATGATGGCAAAGTCAGGAGCTTTGAAGGCGGATATGAAAATTATCTTACATGTAAAGAGCAACTGATTCTCTCCTTGCAAAAGCAACATGAAAACCTACTCAAATACCTCAAAGGTGAAGAAGAGTGGCTCAGGCGAGGCGTCAAAGCACGTTTAAAACGCAATGAAGGACGAAAACAACGGGTATTTGAACTGCGAGAAGCTTCCAAAAAAAATCCTTCTTTAGTTCGTAAACTCAAACTAGAGTTAGAGCGAGAAAAGCATAACTTCAATGGAGAAAAAATCCTTAACAAACAAAAGATGCTTTTTGAAATGTTCTCCATCTATAAAACATTAGGGGAAAAAGAACTTATCAAAGACTTTACTGCACGCATTTTGCAAAAAGACCGTATTGCCATTGTCGGCAAAAATGGTGCAGGCAAATCGACACTTTTGAAAATTCTTTTGGGAACACTTTTGATTGATAAAGGTGTACTGAATAAAGGGGACTTTCACATTGGGTATTTTGACCAACAACGAGAGATGCTAGATGATACAAAAGATTTAATCGAAACATTTTGTCCCAATGGCGGTGACCGTGTTGATGTCAAAGGCAGAAACATGCATGTCTTTGGTTATCTTAAAAATTTTCTTTTTCCAAAAGAAGACCTCAATAAAAAGATTGGAATTTTGAGTGGTGGAGAAAAAAACAGAGTTGCTTTAGCGCTTTTATTTACACAAGAAGTGGATTGCCTTATTCTAGATGAGCCCACCAATGACCTTGATATTCCCACTATCAATATTTTAGAAGAGTATATTCAAAGTTTTAATGGTGCTGTTATCTTTGTCAGCCATGATCGTTATTTTGTCGATAAAATAGCCAGTAAACTGTATGTCTTTAAAGGTGAAGGCATCATTGAAGAGAGTTACCAAAGTTACAGTGAATACCTTGAAATCGAAAAAGAGATACAAGAGCTCGAAGAGATGGAACAGACCTCTTTTTCATCAACACAACCACAAGATGAGATGAAAACGCAGAAAAATAAAGATGCTTCTTCCCTTAAATTAAGCTACAAAGAACAACGGGCACTTGAAATGCTTCCTATGCAAATTCAGACCCTTGAAGATGAAATAAAAACCATTAAAGCATGTCTTGGTAATCCTGAATGCTATCAAACGATTGGACTTAGCAAACTCTCCTCTGATTTAGAAGAAAAAGAATCTCTATTAGAGCCTTTAATCGAAGAGTTATTATTGATTGAAGAAAAAGTTGAAATAATGCAAAGAGGCTAAAGCCTCTTTGCTATTACGCTTTAAACGTAGAGAGTGTGGTATCTAAGCTTTGTGAGGATTCAAGCATTCTGCGTGAAATCACAGAAAGTTCTGCCGCAATTTTTTCATTATTATCAGAAAGGCTTAATGTTTTTTTCATCTGTTCCATCATTTGGTTGGTCAAATGAGAAATTTCAACAACTTTTTTAGAAGCTTTTTTAGAAATTTCAATAGATTGTAGTGTTCTATTTTTTGTCTCTTCCGTTTCGCTTTGAACGTCAAATGCATTGGTAGAGATAAGGCGTATATTATCGGCATTCATCTCCATATTAGCGCTCAGTTGCGTCACACCTTGAACAATAACACTAATCGTTGCATCAATCTCTGCTAAGGATTTTTGTGTTCGCTCTGCTAGTTTTCTAACTTCATCCGCGACAACGGCAAACCCTCTTCCGTGCTCTCCCGCCCTTGCTGCCTCGATGGCCGCATTGAGTGCTAAAAGATTTGTCTGATCGGCGATATCTTTAATCATCGATAGAACACCTTTAATTTGGTCAGTTTGAGAAACAACACTTTGTATTTGTTGTGCCATATCTTGTTCTTGCTCACTCGCACCATTAATTTTTTGAACAACATCATTCAGAGAAATACTCATTTTTTCCAGTACACTAAAGGAAGAGTTGTTGTCTTCAACCGTATGAATTGCAAGCTCTTCGGAAAGGTCAAGGTCTGATTCAATATTTTTCATCAAATCAAATGACATTTTAATTTGTTGAGCTTGTTCAATAACGCCCTGAGAAAATTCAACAGCGTTGGAATTTAAGGTCTCACCGGTATGTTCAACGTTTTGAGAAATTTTTTGTGATGAGATGATAATCGATTGAATTTTTTCAATAAAAATATTGATATATTTGGCAATTTCTCCCATTTCATCTTGACTATTAATCTTAACGCGCGCCGTTAAATCACCACTGCCACCTGAAAGATTTTTAATTCTCTCTAATAAAATTCCAAGAGGATTTCCCACAACACGTTTCAAGACGAGCATAATTAATATAGAAGTAATTGTCAAAGAGATGATAAAAATAACTAATAATTTCCAACTGACTTGATTAATATACGAATCGATATCGGCAAAAGAAAACGTCATATCCATTACGCCTAGCACATCACCTTTTTTTGAGTTGGCATGACAGGCTAAACAATCTTGCTCGGCAACAAGCGGTTTTAAAAGACGCAATCGATGTCCCTTGTCATCATCAAGTGTTATGCTATGTTGGATAGGATTTTTAAATATACCTACAACGGCCTCATCGGTAGAAGGTTTTGCATTCATTCCAAAAAGTTCAATAACAGATTGCGATTGATGAATCTTTAACTCTTTAATGCCTTTCATCTCTCCCGCATCGTGTAATGACTTTTCAATTAAGTCACGATCTCCTAAATTCATAGCAGCACGCACCGTTTGAAAAACAGACTGGCTCAATAAATTTAAGTTATTCTCGCTTTGCATTTGAGAAGATTTTTTAAATTCACTGATAATGAAAAACTGTAAAATAATGAAACTGACTAATAGAAGTGGAATAAGCGTCAAGCCTATTTTAAGACCAATGCCTTTTTTCATACATATGCCTTTCGTACATTCATAACCTCAATTAAATCCATATTTTCAAGCATTTCATAGAGTTCTGCACTGCCAATATTCACCAAAAGTGCAATGTTGTCCATCTTGATCATTTTAATTAAAAAACCAATGACTGAAGAGGTAATAATAAAAGAGTCTTTAATATTGAGGTTAATAGGAACATCAGGATGCTGTTCATTTGCCCTATGAACAGCCTCTTTGATAGCTTGAGTATTTGCAACCGTTTTAATGGTACCCGTTATAACTATATCTACACCTTCACTACGCACTTTTGTAACTAAATTCATTCGCTCTCCAAGGTCCTAAATCAGTTCTCATTATAATATATATTTTTCATTTTATGACTAAAGTTCATCTTAAAGCGACTTTTTTTAGCCACAAAGTTCTTTTTTCACACGCTCACTTGCCATCGAGATATTCCAAGCAGGTTCCCAGACAATTTCAATGGTACATAAGCTTACATTGTCCAATTTTTCAACAGCTTCTTTGGTCCATTGTTGCATGAGTTCATGCAAAGGACACCCTCTTGTAGAAAGTGTCATGGTCACATGAACCTGTTCGCCATCAACCTTCACACCGTAAATAAGTCCTAACGAAACAATATCAAATCCAACTTCTGGATCAATGACACTGCTGATAGCCGTATAGACTTCTTCTTCACTAACACACATTATAGCTCCTTAGTATGATATAAAAATGAGTAGGTAACATTAAATGCTACTAATAATATTGATAAAAGAAATAGCGAAGCACTCACGGTAAATAATGCTGCACTATGGCTCCAACAGCTAATACTGAATAACACCACAGAAAGAAACAACACGAACGCTTGAAGATTGGCTGTTTGCGTATGAATCATCTGATGCAATAAAGGTACTTTTGTTTTCCCAACCAGAGGCGAAAACTTTTTGTACCAAATCAAGAAGGGTAATATTTTGTACAGATGTCCTACTATAAAGGCGAGTAAAAAACCAAAGAAAAAGAAGATTGCGGCGATAAACACATACGTTGTATCATGGCTAAATTGTGCCATGCCGATAAACACAAACGATGCCACCAATGAAATCAAAGCAAAAACAATATTTTTAACCCAATAGTCATTTTGTTTACGCACTCTTGCTCTAAATACAATACTCATTTGAATGATAAAAAGCACATTGGCGCATAACACAAGCAAAAGAGCGCTATACAAGATAACCGCAGGCAAAGAAGCGATTAAAGCAACAATCCCTAAAGATATTCCAATAGTATTGCAATACAGCGCGGCTTGAATGGCACGTTCATCGTAATGATGCGATAGTGCAAACATGGGAATTAAGACCATGGCTACCCCCATGATAACCATCATCACAAAACCACCGAGTGTGCCTAAAATATGCGCTTTAATCCATGCATCATGGTCTATCTCAATCAGTCCATGTCCAAGATTCAATCCAATAATAAACCCAAAGGAGATGGATGCAAATAGAAAAATTGTCCCCATCAATAAAAATTTACTGACGATGGTACTTTTTTCAAGACGATAAAATGTCAAAAAGACATTGACACAAAAAATAGTTATCGAAAGGTAGATGATTAAGGCGCCATAAGGAATTAAAAGATGATACGTTGGAAAAGCAAATCCGCTAACCATCATACAAAGCCCTACAATATACATGTAAAACTGCACATAAGCAAAATCTTTTGAAAACAATGGTACTTCTAGCACAACAGGTAAGAGCTGGTACATTGCACCAAAGATGACCATCATCACAAACCCAAGGAGATACAAATGTGAAAATGCCGCCAAAGGAAAAGAGATAAAATAGCCTGCTAAATCAGGTTCCATGAAAAACAGCGCTACAGCACTGAAACATAAAAAAAGAATCGCCGCAATGAAAAAATGAGCAACAAGAGCAAAGGGCGGCGCCATTTCTGTTGCAAGAGAGGTTTTCATCTTTTACCCTGCGCAATGTTTTTGGCTAAGATCAGCTTGGTTACTCAAACCTTCTTTATAAGAAAAAACCAATCTGAGTTTTCCATCTTCCAATTCATTCACATCAATATCGTAAAACGGTTGTACTTTTGCCAATAAGCCAATCGGTGAGCGGTGGTTAATCATCACAATTTTGGTATGAGAATCTTTGAGAAATTCAAGGGCAAGCATTGCATTTACCATGGGTTCAGGAGGAACACATGAGGACGTATCAAAACCAATATACATAATACCGTCTTGAAGATAATTCACAAAAGGAACCGTTGCATCTTTTACATGTAAAACCTGTGCGTTGTGTGGAAAATAAGTCTGAGAAGTCATTGTTTCACCTTTTATAGTTATTTTGTGAAACTATAGTGCAAGCAGAGGTTAATTTCCTTAATCTAAATCAATAAAAGACAAAAAATATCTCATTTGGTCAAAGAAGTATACAAGAGCCTATGTCATAAGCTCTTGTATCATTAAAAAATTAATGTAAGAAGTGTCGAACGTTTGTAAAATAAAGTGCCATACCGTGCTCATTGGCAGCAGCGACAACTTCATCATCTCTGATACTGCCGCCTGGTTCAATGATGGCTTTTACGCCTGCTGCTGCTGCCGCGTCAATACTGTCACGAAACGGGAAAAAAGCTTCGCTCGCAAGAGCCGCACCGCTCACATCAATTCCCATATCTTCTGCTTTACGAAGAGCCGCTTTCGCAGCATCCACACGACTGGTCATTCCCATGCCAATCGCTACCATCGCGCTGTCTTTGACATACACAACACAGTTGGATTTTGTGAGACTTGCCACTTTATAGGCAATTTCGAGGTCACTCAGTTCTTGTTTAGAAGCTTCGCGAGTCGTTAAACATTTTGCATTGGTAATCTCTTCTTGGCTCACAGCATCGCTTTCTTGAAACACAAACCCACCATCAACGTGTTTAAAATCATAAGCATCTTCACTTAACACCAAGTATTTACTCTCTTGTGTAAAGATTTTGATACGTTTTTTACTATCAAACACATGCAACGCTTCATCATCAACATTCGCAGCGATAATAACTTCGACAAAGATTTCATTGATTTTTTCAGCCAATGCCTTATCTAAAGTACCGTTAATCGCAACAACGCCACCATATGCTGAAACAGGGTCACATTTCAGTGCTTTGATATACGAATCAAGCAATGTATCGCCAATGGCAAAGCCACAAGGATTAGCATGTTTGATGATACACACAGCTGGAGCATCACCAAAGGAAGCGGCGATTTTGACCGCGCCGTTGATATCGGTCATATTGTTAAAACTTGCTTCACCTTTTAAAGTTTTGAAGTTATTGGTAAAGAAGTAGTCAAATTCGTATAATGCACCTTTTTGATGAGGATTTTCTCCATAGCGCGTATCAAAGGCTTTGGTGCCTACGATAAATTGTTTCTCGCCAAAACCACCGTTAAAGCGTTGGTTCATATAATTAGCAATCATGCTATCATAAGCGGCTGTATGCTCGAACGCTTTAATCATCAAGCCACGTCTAAACTCTAAGGTATTCTTTTTGGTACGAAGCGCTTCGATAATAATGTCATAATCCAACACATCGGTGACAATCATGACATCCGCAAAATTTTTAGCCGCACTTCTAACCATCGCAGGGCCGCCAATGTCAATATTTTCGATAATATCATCAAAATCATCGGTCTTTGCAATCGTCTCTTTGAATGGATAAAGATTGACACACACCAAATCAATCCCTTCAATGCCATGCTCTTTCGCCACCTTGACATGAGAAGCCAAATCTCTTCGGTGCAAGATGCCGCCATGAATCATAGGGTTTAACGTCTTAACACGTCCATCAAACATCTCTGGAAATTTTGTTACCTCAGAAATCTCTAACGCACGAATCCCTTCTTGTTGTAATAATTTGTAGGTTCCGCCCGTTGAAATGATTTCAAACCCTAAACTTTCAAGTTCTTTTGCAAACTCAATAATGCCCGTTTTATCGCTCACACTGATTAACGCTCTCACTCTTTTCCTTTTTACATGTAAATCATAAATGAATGCCTTTATTGTACCTAAGAGTTCTTTTTAGTATGCTTTAAATAATTTACGCTACCATTCGCGAACACTATCGATTATTAGGGAGCGTTATAATTATGAACCAAGAAACACCCCCATCAAATGCCGCTTGGACACTTCTCTTTTTTGGCTGGATTACCGCTATGGTTGCAACATTAGGCAGTCTTTTTTTTAGCGAAGCCATGCACTTTCCACCGTGTGTTATGTGTTGGTATCAACGTATTTGTATGTATCCTTTAACGTTTATTTTAGGCGTAGCTCTATTTTCAACCGATAAAAGCGTGGTCAAATATGCCATGCCGCTCATTTTAAGTGGACTTTTTTTCGCCATCTATCACAATTTACTCTATTATGGTATATTACCAGAAGCAGCACAACCGTGTTCTCAAGGTGTTTCATGTACCAGCGATTACATTAATTGGCTTGGTTTTATCACCATTCAATTGCTCTCTTTGGTAGCATTTGTGCTTGTTTTTTGTTTTATCTATTTTTTTCATAAAAAGGCTTGTTCATGCAAAAACAACGACTGATTCTTGCATCTTTATTTGCGTTAGTACTCCTATATGTAGGCGGAAGCTACCTGTACAAGAATTCGGCGCATACCTTATCCTCAGACAAACAAAATGCGCTTATGCGTAGCAGTGCCTTCATAGAAGGTGATGCAAAAGCAAAAACGACCATTGTTGAGTTTTTTGACCCTGCGTGTAGTACATGTAAAGCGTTTTATCCTTTTGTAAAAGATATTATCGCTAAACATCCTGGTAAACTCAAACTTGTACTCCGTTACGCTCCCTTTCATACGGATTCATTCTATATTGTTCAGATGATTGAAGCGGCGCGCTATCAAAATAAATATTTAGAAGCGATGGAAGTCATTTACAAATACCAAGATAAATGGTCAAGCCACACAGGAGGCGCCAATATTGGCATTATTTGGGGTATTTTACCTGAAGCGGGTATTGATATTGAGCGTTTGAAAGAAGATATGAAAAAGCCAGAAGTTGAAGCCAATGTCAAGCAAGATATCGCCGATACCAAAACGCTTGGCGTAATGGCGACACCTGAATTTTTTGTCAATGCAAAGCCGCTTGTCAAGTTTGGCTACAAAGAGCTCCAAACCCTCATCGAATCAGAACTCTAATATCAAACCTCGCTTAGAGGTTTGATCTCATTGTATCCGTGTAAACGAATATCTCTTCGCCTTTTAGCATCTCGGTAACGTCTTTTGGAGACATCATCTGCTGGATTTAGCGGTGGAACAGGTGTGGGTTTGCCTTTTTCATCCACAGCAACCATCGTGAAGAAACAGCTGTTGGTATGCGTTACTATCCCTTTTTGAATATCTTCCGCAATGACTTTAATGCCCACTTCCATGGATGTATGTCCTGTATAATTCACGCTTGCTAAAAATGTCACCAATGCACCAACAGGAATAGCATGTTTAAAAAGGACCTGATCGACAGAGAGTGTTACCACATACGTGCCGCAATAACGTGATGCACACGCATAAGCAACTTGGTCGAGAAGTTTGAGCAAATCTCCTCCGTGGACATTGCCAGAAAAGTTGGCTTTATCGGGTGTCATTAAAACAGACATACTCAAAACGTGTTTTTCAAAGGGGGTCGATAGCATGTTAATTCTTTTCCTTTTTGATCATTTCATAGGCTTCATTGATCTCTTGAAGCTTCACCGTTGCCGCATTGATAATACTTTGGTCTTTCCCCTGCCCCATCAAAATGTCGGGATGGTTTTCTTTGACCAAGGTACGGTATTTTTTCTTGATACTTTCCATATCTTCGCTTGGGTCTGCTCCTAGGATAGCATAGGCTTTTTGTATTCCAAACTGTTTTTCTTGCGATTTATTGGCGTAAAATGCTTTGAATTCTGCAATTAAACGCTCAAAATCGAACCGTTTAATTTCTAATGCATTGGCAATATCTTCAGTAATCATAAACTCTGTTTGTGAAAATTCATGGTCAATAAATGCCAAATTTAAGAGGTATTCCATCACTTTAAGGCGTTTAAAGTAGTCATTTTTCGTGAGTTTAAAATATCTTTGCGAAATGATAATCGTATTGTCAAAGCTTTGCATCTCTTCTTTGTAGATAGCCTTCAACTCTTCTCGTATTTGCTCGCTGTTTTCAAACACGCGTGCAATGTCACTAAACGTCAAGCTTAACAGTTCTGCTTCAAGCTCATTCACTCTGCCATCTGCTTTGGCAACTTTTGCCATCAATGCGACCAAAAGTCCCGCTTCATGCTCTCTTAAATCACCTTTGAGTGTCTGCTTCGTTTCAACGTTAATATGCTGATAATCATTGGCGTTATAATTTTTTGTTAAGAAATAAAAGAGAATAACCACCGCTAAAACAATGATATAGCTCATATTTTCACCTTTACATGTCAATCTGAATTTGGGGAATTATGCTACAATTTTTTCACTAAAAATAAGGACAATTTATATGTTTAATTTTGATGAAATGATTGATAGAACGCAAAGCTCTTGTGAAAAATGGGATAAGTACAAAGGCAAAGACATCCTACCGGCATGGGTTGCCGATATGGATTTCAAATCACCGCCTTGTGTTATAGAAGCGCTTCAAAAACGAGTGGGTGAAGGGGTTTTTGGCTACACAGGCGTCGATGAAGCGACCTATACCGCCATTTTATCCTTTTTAAAACGCCACTATCAGTGGGAGATTAAAAAAGAGTGGCTTGTTTTTACGCACGGTGTTGTAAGCAGTATGAACATCGCGTGCATGGCAGTAGAAGGTAAAAGCGTTATGACAACAACGCCCATTTACCCGCACTTTATCAAAGCACCTAAACATGCCAATCGTGAAGTAATTGCCGTCAAAATGAAAGAAGAAAACAACCGATGGACCCTCGATTTTGAAGCGATGGAAGATGCGATGACGCCAAACTGTACCCTTTTCATGCTATGTAATCCGTACAATCCGGGGGGGACAGTTTTTACATGTAAAGAGCTTGAAGCCTTAAGTGAATTTTGTCTTAAACACAATTTGACGATTTGCTCTGATGAAATTCACGCGGATTTATTGCTCAATCCAGAAGTAAAACACATTCCCATTGCTAGTCTCAATGAGAACATTGCACAAAAAAGCATCACGCTTATGGCGCCAAGTAAAACCTTCAATATCGCAGGACTTCAAGCCTCATTTGCCATTATCCCCAATGATTCGCTAAGACGAAGTTTCACGCAAACCATGGGCAGTATGGTAGGAGGCGTTAATCTTTTGGGCTTGTGTGCTTTAAAAGCAGCGTATGAACAAGGAGATGAATGGCTTCGTGAACTGCGTGTTTACCTCCGCGAAAACTTAGCGCTTGTACGCGACTTTGTAGCAAAAAATCCTCAGCTTAAACTCTTAGAACAAGAGGCAACGTTTCTTGCATGGATAGACGCAACAGCATTACATGTAAAGAACCCTTATGAGTTTTTTTTAGAATTTGGCGTGGGACTCAGTGCGGGGGAACCTTTTGGCGACAAAAATTATGTACGATTAAATTTTGGAACGCAACGTTCCTTATTAATTGACATTCTTATCCGAATGCAAAAAGCGATGGACACTCTGTGCTAAAACGTTTTTTTATCAGTAGTTTTCTATCAATATGCGTCTATGCAGCACCTTTAGCGCATATTGTCCTTTTAGGCGACCCTCATATTCCCGGAACTTTTTTTGACCAAAAAGAGGCTGTAATTGACGACATCAATCAATGGGATGATGCCACGATGGTCGTGGCATTGGGAGATTTATGTCAAAAAACGGGTAGCAAAAGTGATTATGATGCCGTGCAAGCGTTTTTTAGTCGCTTGCAAAAACCTTTACATGTCATTAACGGCAACCATGATTATATGTATGCGGATGCACTGGATGAACAAGGGCATCATCACAAAGCCTCTTTTGACATTCAAATGGAAAAATTGCATTACTTTCAAACGCTCTTTCATTTGCCAAAGCCTTATTACAGCCTTGTTAAAGAGCCTTATTTGCTTCTTTTTTTATCCACAGACAATCCAAAATATTTAACGGCGTTATCCAAAGAGCAGTTATCATGGATGAGTGAAACATTAAAACAACATCCAACGATGCCAACGATTGTGTTCTTTCATGGTCCACTTGAGCATACTTTGCGCGATTACACTAAAAACGCCAACATGCCACACTTTATTGCTCAACCTAAAGAGGCGCTCCAAGACATCATTGCCTCCAATCCTCAGATTTTTTTATGGGTCAGCGGACATATGCATACAACGCCAAAAGAGGAGAGTTTTGCTTCCTCTATCAATTGGTACAACGCGCATCTGCTTAATCTTCACAACATGGATATGAACCACAAAGTTATCTACACAAACTCACTTTTTTTAGAGAAAGACCGTGTTATAATTAAAACGTATAATCATGCAAAAAAAGAGTGGGTGGAAAATTTGCAACGCAACATTATGTTGCCAAAATTTTAGGAAAAAATCGCTAATATGCGACAATTTTTGTTGAGGATTTGCATGAGAAAACTTTGGCTTTCTTTGAGCATTAGTGTTCTATTATTTACCGGTTGTGCTCAAAAAGAGTTTACGCAAAATGCACCAGAGCTACCCAAGCCTGTTGTCGATGAAAAGCTCGAACTGCGTGCTGATATTATCGCACACGCGATGAAGCATAAAAACAAAAAAGACGGTCTTGATTGTTCTGGCTTTGTCAGTCTTGTCAATCAAGAGAGCAGTGAACCGTTCTTTAAAAATAGCGAACTAAACGGTTACTATGAAGATTCCAGACGCTCATTAGCCATCTACAACCTCTTAGCCGACCAAAATCGTACGTACACCGAAAACCCCAAAGTTGGCGATTTGATTTTCTTTGCCAACACTGTCAAGCATTACTCTAAAACAAAAAGTATCGATAACATCACCCACATTGGCATTATAACGCGTGTGGACGCTGATGAAACTGTCTATTTTATTCACCATACCAAAGGAAAAAACTTGATCGGTCAAATGAATCTCAATTACCCAACTGTCTCCATTTACGATCACAAAGTGGTGAATTCGTATATGGAAAAATGTCCCAAAAACAATAGCAATAAGTGCCTTGCACCCGAATATTTTAGTGCTTATGGAAAAATCAAATGAAACGCTGGATGCTCTATAGCCTCAGCGTTCTAAGCCTTGTCGGTTGCGCTCAAAAACCAGCCATTGAAACGCCTCCTGCGCCTGAATTAGTACAGCATACGCAAGAAGAGCCTAAAATGTATATTGAAGAAAAGCCAACCAAAGAGCTGTTCATTGTTAAAGAAAATACAGAATTTGCACTGCGCCCTGTTCCAGAACGCTCTAAACGTGAGAGTATTGTCGATACAGCCATGAGTTATTTAGGAAAGCGTGATGGTGGCGATTGTTCTGGATTTGTCAATCTTGTCAATATCAAAACAGGACACCCTTTTTACAACGATGCGGAGCTGAGCAAAAGTTTTGATAATGCACGAAAATCACGCGCGATGTTTAATCTCATGTCTCAAAAAGGACACGCATTTGAGACAACCTTGCCGAATATTGGAGATTTGGTCTTTTTTGAAAATACCGAACGACGCCCCGCTGTAAAAACAAAAACAAAAGGCAAAAAAGCCGTTAAAACACCTGCGGTTCAAGTGGCTGAAAACATTACGCATGTTGGCATTGTCACACGCGTTGATGCCGATGGAACGGTTGAATTTATCCATCACTCCAATGGAAAAAATATCGTTGATTATATGAATTTTAATTTTCCAATGCTGACCAATAAAGACGGCAAGAAAATCAACACCTATATGAAGCGATGTCCCTCCAAAAACGGTGCCGCACAACCACAGTGCATGAATATCGCCTTTTTTGTCGCATACGGAACATTCTAGAATTTTACATGTAAGAAATCAGTTTATCTCTGATTTCTTACGTAAACACTTATTGATACGTCTTAACAGCAGGCGGTACAAATGCATACATCTTTTTCAAAAGATTTTCATGATCACCATCGACAAAAAAGACATTTCGCGCTCTTTCCTGCACAAATTGCTCAGTAACCATATGGTCGAAGAGTTCGACAAGCTTATCGTAATAACCGTTGATATTTAAAATGCCACAAGGCTTTTGCAAGAGTCCGATTTGATTCCATGTAAAAACTTCAAAAAACTCTTCAAGCGTTCCTGGACCTCCGGGTAGAGCGATAAAACCATCTGCTAATTCCATCATTTTTGCTTTTCGCTCATGCATCGTTTCCACACGAATCATTTCCGTTAAATTTTGATGAGCAATCTCACGTCGTGCCAACAGTGTCGGAAGGACTCCAATCACTTTACCGCCGTTTGCTAAAACAGCGTCTGCTACGGTACCCATAATACCAACACTTGCACCGCCATAAATTAATGTAATTTGCTTCTTGGCTAAAAGCTCTCCTAATAAAATGGCTTGTTTTTTATACGCTTCATTCGCACCTATACTTGAACCACAATAGACTGCAATACTTTTCATTTAGTTATAGACCTTTTTTAATAATTGCGACACCATGTATTATTGATACCGTGAAATGAATATCTAAATTCTTAGAGAGATAAACGATTGGAATAAAAAGAGGAAGAGGTGTTTTCACACCTCTTGATGTTTTTAGATATCTTGCTCTACCACTTCAATAAAACGATTAAAATAGCGCTCTTTGATTGCTTCGACAGATTTTGACACATTATTACATGTAAAATTCGTCCCACCCACTTTTCCAATTTTAACGGCATTAATGCCTATTTCATTTGCCATACCCTCAAACGATTTTTCATCATTGACTTCAACAACGGCACATGAAAAACTTTCAGAGAAGATATCGCGTTCATCATAAACTGCAATATTACATGTAGCTCCTTTGGAGCTTTTTGCCGCCATTTTGGCAAGAGCGATAGCAACACCACCCACATTAACGTCTTTTGCCGCATTTAAAATGCCTTTTTTATTTGCCTCGATGACTAAATTCCAGAGTCTTAACTCTTGGTCATAATCTAATGGCGCTAACGTACCTTCAACTTTACCGAAAAGCTCTTTCATGTATAAACTGCCGCCAAAGTCACTTTTTAAATCTCCAACAAGGTATAAACTCGCACCCTCTTTTTGAAAACTCGAAGGAAGCGTTTTGTTGGCATCATCATTCAATCCTACCATGACAATCGCAGGTGTTGGGAAAACGCCAATACCATTGGTTTCGTTGTAAAGGGAAACGTTACCACTGACAACCGGTGTGTTCAGCTTCGCACACGCTTCTTTGATGCCATAACACCCCTGTGCAAATTGCCACATGACTTCTGGGTTTTCAGGGTTTCCATAGTTCAAACAATCGGTAATGGCAAGAGGTCGTGCGCCACTCATCGCCACATTTCTTCCACTCTCAGCTACTGCAGCAGCTGCGCCCATTTTAGGGTCGATGTAGTTATAACGAGGGTTACAGTCACTGCTCATCGCAAGGGCTTTGCCGTTTTCTTTGATACGAATCACACTGGCATCCAAACTGCCTGGCGCTTTAACGGTATTGGTTTGAACCGTTGAATCGTATTGGTTAAAAATCCATGTCTTATCACTGACTTCAACAGAATTAAGAAGCGTATCAAAGGCTTTTTGATTATCGACATTCGCAAAATCATCAATGGTTGTATCTTTAATGCTTGCAAGGTATGCAGGCTCTCTCACCGGTCTATCATAAATCGGTGCTTGCTCGCTCACAGGCTGAACGGGCATATCAGCTACTTTCTCGCCATGCCAGAAGAGTTCCATATGTCCTGTTGCGGTCACTTCACCGATAATTTCAGCGTTCAAATCCCATTTTCTAAAAATTTCAACCACTTTATCTTCATACCCTTTTTTTGCACAAATGAGCATACGCTCTTGAGATTCTGAGAGCATAAATTCAAACGGTTGCATTCCTTCTTCACGTGCGGGTACTTTATCCAAATGCATAATCATACCGCTACCGCTACGTCCTGCCATTTCAAATGAGCTTGAGGTCAGACCCGCGGCACCCATATCTTGAATACCCACGATGTAGTCTGTTTTAAAGAGTTCTAAACACGCTTCAAGTAACAGTTTTTCAGCGAATGGGTCACCCACTTGCACGGTTGGACGAAGGCTTTTATTGGCTTCTGTAAAGCTATCGCTTGCCATAACTGCACCTCCTAGTCCATCACGTCCTGTTTTAGAACCGACATAAACAACAGGATTGCCGATGCCCTCCGCACGTCCGTAAAAAATCTCATCACTTTTAGCCAGACCGAGGGTAAAAGCATTGACCAAGATATTGCCATTGTAACTCTCATCAAAAAAGGTCTCACCGCCGATGGTTGGAACCCCCATACAGTTGCCATATCCGCCGATACCTGCGACCACACCGCGTACAAGATAGCGCTGATGGCGTGAAATATCGTCATTATTTGTGATATTACCAAAACGAAGTGAATTCATATTTGCCACAGGGCGTGCACCCATGGTAAAGACATCTCGAAGAATTCCGCCCACACCCGTTGCCGCACCTTGATACGGTTCAATAAAACTTGGATGGTTATGAGACTCCATTTTAAAAACAGCTGCCATGCCATCGCCTACATCGATAACACCCGCATTTTCACCAGGACCCTGAATGACCCAAGGTGCTTTGGTTGGGAAGCCGTTAAGATATTTTTTACTGGATTTATACGAACAGTGCTCACTCCACATGGATGAGAAGATACCAATTTCTAACATATTGGGTTCACGCCCTAAAATGTTTAAAATATTTTCATATTCGTCTTTTGTCAATTTATGCTTTTTTAACACTGCGTCTAAATTTTCCATGGATTGTTGCCCTATGTGATGTAATTAAAATAGGCTTATTTTACACCAAAGGAGCTAAAAGTTAGTTTTGCCCTAAGTAGACTTCCAATGCTTTTGCACTCATAGGCTTCCCTAAAAGATAGCCTTGTGCGCTATCGCAACCATTTTGAATCAAAAACGTTCTTTGCTCTTCACTCTCGACGCCTTCAGCCAAAACTTCAAGTTCAAGTGTTTTTGCCAAGACGATAATGGCTTTTGAAATGGCGCGATCATCTTTATCGTGCGGTAAATCTTTGATGAAAGAGCGATCAATTTTAAGTTTATGCAGTGGTAATTGTTTTAAATAGCTCAATGAAGAAAAGCCTGTTCCAAAATCATCAATGGAAATCTTGTAGCCTAAATTCTCAAGTTTTTGAAGGGTATGAGCACTTTGAACAGGATGATTCATAACACAGCTTTCAGTAATTTCCAATTCAAGCTTGGATGCGTTTATACCAATTTTTTGGCGAATGGCCTCAATTTTTTCTACAAAATGGCTCTCTTCTATCTGAACACTTGAAATATTAATCGCAACAACCCCTTGAAAAACAGAAGACTCTCCCCACTGTTTTAGTTGCTTTAATACTTTTTCAAAAATAAGCTCACCCAGTGGAATAATGAGCCGATTCTCTTCTGCTCTTCCTATAAATTCCATCGGTGGGACAAGTCCTTTTTGCGGATGTTCCCATCTGACTAATGCTTCTAATCCAATAACATGATTCGTTGAAAAGTGAATTTGCGGTTGAAAATAGATCACAAATTCATCATGCTCAATAGCATGTCTCAGGTCATTGTCTAAGGTAGCCATATGCAAAATATTCTCGGTCATAGAAGCTTGATAAAAAACATAACCATTTTTGCCACTACTTTTGGCTTCATACATCGCTGTATCCGCATTTTTAAACAAATCACCAAACGTATGTCCGTTTTGAGGAGCCAAGGCAATACCAATACTCACCCCTATTTTAAAGGCTTCTTTTTCAATATGAATGAGACTCTCTAGACTATCAATCAATGCTTGTGCCAACTCTTTAACATGAGTATGTCCCCATGTAACAATGACAAATTCATCACCACCGACGCGGGCTAAAAAATCAGTCTCTTGTAAACAATTGGAGAAACGTTTAGCAACTATTTTTATGACTTCATCGCCAATAGAGTGACCGTACATATCATTGATATTTTTAAAATAGTCTAAATCTAAAAATAAAAAAGCCAATGATTGATTGTCCAATAATAACTTTTCAAGATGCTGTTTCAGATAGGTACGATTTGGAAGAGATGTTAAAGGATCATTCAATGCAAAAAAGAGCATCTTTTCTTGTGCTTTTTTTCGATCACTAATATCACGATGTGTACCGGCTAATCGTAGTGGAGCACCTGTTTTCTCATCGCGTTCAACTACAGCTCCAGAGCCTTCAATCCATACCCAATGCCCATCGGAATGCCGCATTCGAAATTCAATAACATAGGGCAAATTATGTTTAATGGTTTGTTCAATAGCTCGTTTAGCGAGCATTTTATCCATAGGATGAATACGGTCTTCCCAATCAATAACTTTTTCTTCAATATCTTGGCGGGTTAAACCTAAGAAAGAGAGCCATATATCATTAACAGTATGCTCATTTGTAATATAATTCCAATCCCAATAACCTAAGTTCGCACCTTGAATCACGTATTCTAATCTCTGCTGACGCATCGTTACTTTTTTTTCAATCGCAGCAATCTTATACATTTGCCTTTTAATTAAGATAAAAAGCAATAAAGACGTCACACTCACAAAAAAAAGCCCTTTGTAGGTTTGCAGAGTTCCTAACATGGTAATGTCAGATATGAGGGATTCTAACATACGATCAGAAAAGAGAATCCATGCAATTGAGAAGAGTGAATAAATCAAAACTATTCGTAAGATACTCAATGTCATTTGCATGTCTAACCTCTATAATTTCGTTCTTCGCTTTTATTATACAGCAAATGAATAACGTTATTTATACTATTTTGATGAAAATTAAGCTAAAATCCAAACTTCTATTTTACATTGATATAGGCGGTGAATGGTATGTTTGGAATGGGCTTAGGAGAAATCCTCATTATTGCAATTATTGCTATCTTATTTTTAGGACCAGAGAAGCTACCCGATGCTATGGTAAAAGCAGCTAAATTTTTTAAAACCGTTAAAAACAGTGTGAATGATGTAAAAAGTACGTTTGAACAAGAGATGAAAATTCAAGAACTTAAAGATGAAGCTTTAACCTATAAAAAGAAACTAGATGAAGCAGCGACCAGTGCTCGCAAAGTCATCACGTTTGATGAACTAGAAGAGATCAAAAAAACGACCCAAGGCGTTAATGATTCACTCAGAGAACTTGAAAGCAGTGTGAAAGAGAGTATCACCGCTATCGATGAACCTGTAACGAAAAGTGAAACTCCATCTGTCGCTGTAGAAAATAAACCTGAAATCAAAAAAGAGGAAAATGTCTGATGTTTGATGAGTTAAAACCCCATATCGCAGAACTTAGAAAACGCCTTGCAATCTCTTTGGCTGTTGTTATTGTCATGTTTATTGTCTGTTTTTCTTTCTGGCAACCTATTTTGGCATGGATGATTGCTCCTTTAAAAGCTGTCCTTCCAGATGGAAGCAATGTAATTTTCACAGGTGTACAAGAACCTTTTTTCACTGCAATGAAAGTGGCATTTTTTGCTGGTTTTATCTTTTCATTACCGGTTATTTTTTGGCAATTTTGGCTTTTTGTCGCTCCTGGACTTTATGAAAATGAAAAGCGTTTAGTTGTCCCTTTTGTACTGGCAGCTTCTTTAATGTTTTTGATGGGTGCATCTTTTTGTTACTACGTTGTTGTCCCACTAGCATTTGCTTTTCTTATTGGTTTTGGTAGTGCTCTTTTTACAGCACTTCCTAGTATTGGTGAATATGTAGGTTTCTTTAGCAAAGTTCTTGTCGGCTTTGGACTCGCCTTTGAGCTTCCAGTTGTCATCTTTTTCTTTGCCAAGCTAGGATTGGTTGATGATAAAGCACTCAAAGATTTTTTCCGTTACGCCATTATTATTATTTTTACGGTTTCAGCAGTCTTAACACCACCGGATATTCTTTCACAATTTTTAATGGCAGCACCACTTACCATCCTCTATGGTATCTCTATTATCGTTGCTAAAATGGTGAATCCGTATAAACCGGAAGAAGAAGTCGCTGATGACGAAAACGATGATGAAGATGAGAATGAGCAAAAGGATTAAGTTATCGACCCGTTTCTAAAATCAACTTATGATTACAATCTTCCCCAATCGCTAATAGCCACTCATCCCGTAGAACCGCGGGATGAAGCAAGGCTTTTAGTGTATCATCGCCAAACAGACACACTTACACATACAACATTTAAGTACTTATTTGATTTTTTACCCACTTCTATTGCCGTCGTTTTGAATGATACAAAAGTAATTAAAGCACGTCTTTTTGGTAAAAAAGAGAGCGGAGGGATAATAGAAGTTTTACTCAATACTCCATTACACGACAACCTTTATGCCGTTTACATTCGTGGAAAAGTACATATAGGCAGTCACCTATATTTTGAGGACAATTTAGAAGCACAGGTCATAGAACTGAAAGAAGATGGTACGCGTATCGTCGCTTTTTTTCAAAAATCACAACCTATTAGCACCACTATTTTATTTGCAATTTTAGATAAAATCGGGCACATTCCATTGCCTCCGTATATCAAACGCGATGATACCGAAGAAGACAGTGTTGATTATCAAACTGTTTTTGCAAAAGAACAAGGGGCTGTTGCTGCACCTACTGCTTCACTTCATTTTACACCAACGATGTTTGAAGACTTAAAACAACGCTACGAGACGCATTTTTTAACGCTTCATGTGGGAGCAGGAACGTTTAAACCTGTCGAAGCCGAACATATCAAAGATCATGTAATGCACTCAGAAATGTATGCTATTCCCTCTCAAACTTGTGAACTGATACAGAGTGAAAAGCCTATCTTAGCAGTGGGAACAACGGTTACGCGAACAGTAGAATATTTTGCTCGAACGCATGAGCCTTTTGGAAAATGCAATCTCTTTTTACATCCCGAAAATACGCCAATAAGAGTCAATCATCTCTTAACGAATTTTCATCTTCCAAAATCAACATTAATTATGTTAGTGGCATCTTTTATAGGCATTGAGAAAACACTCAAATTGTACGAAGAAGCCGTCAAAGAGAACTATCGTTTTTTCTCTTACGGCGATACAATGTTAATTGTCTAAATTACGCTTTCATATCCAGTAAGCTACCAAGCATCTCATCTTGTGTTTGAATTGGCTTTGTATTTGCCTCAAACCCCTTACTTAGAACAGTTTGATCCGTTATTTCTGTAGCTAAATCTGTACTATTTTGTGTCTGGCTACTGTTGGCAACAACGGCATTATTTTGGTCAGTAATGGTTGTTTGAGTTGCTTTATAGTTATCCGTACTCACATTCGCAACATTATTAGCGCTATTATTCATCCAATTGGACATCGCCATCATAGCAGTTGAATTAATTTGCATGATTGCTCCTTTTACTCTCTTTTGCGAACTATAACGCTTCTTCGCTTAAAAAGAAACTAAAGGTTTTAGGTTATCTATTTTACCAAGGTTGGAAGAATATCATTCAAGTTTTGAATAATCTTTGGATCGGTTTGTTGATTAAAAGCGAAGTAAAGATCACTTTCACGCAATACATACACCACTTCGTATTCTCTCAAATCACAGCCCATATCCCTTAAGAGTTGATACATCGCATCTATGCTAAAAGCTACACCATCCAGACGATCTTCTTTCAATTTTTTTAACTGAGAATCAATGTTGGTAAAATACTCTAAAGTGTGTCTGTTCATGCCTTGTTCTAGCATTAATTGTTCAGCAGCCGTATTTAAAATCGTGCCAATTTTATAACGGGTATTCTCTTTAAGATTGCTCAAAACAACATGGTGGCTTTTTTTTGCCAGTATGCCTATGCGCATTGTCCCGATAGGCCCTACCCACGCAAAAAGAGTCTCTCTTTCAGGCGTACGCGCCATACTATAAATCATCGTATTTTTTACATGTAAAACCTCATGGTAACCCCTTGCCCAAGGGACTAGAGAAATAGTATTGTCTGCAAACTGATGGTGCGCTTTTTCAAATAATCGCTTGGCGAGCTCTGTCGATGTACCTTGAACACCTGTGTTAGTTATAAAATTAAAAGGAGGATTTTGTTCCGTATAAACTTTAAATTCTTCTGCATGCACCAAGAGCAAAAAAGTAAACCCTACAATAAAATATCTCATACGCTTTCTTTGAGTTTTTGAAGTGATTTCCACGTATAGATAAACATATCAAAATTATCGAGTAAAATGGCGGTAATTGTTGGGTCAAACTGCGTTCCAGACATCATTTCAAAATAGTTTCTCACCTCTTTTTCTTCCCAAGGCTCTTTATAAACACGTTTATCGAGCAATGAATCAAACACATCCGCAACAGCGCAAATTCTTCCCACTAAAGAGATGTCCTCTCCTTGTTTTCCATAAGGATACCCTTTTCCATCCCATCTTTCATGATGCTCCAATGCAATCATTGCGGCCAATCGCATCATCTCAAACTCGGAGTCAATAAGCATTTGGTAGCCAAGCATTGAATGTGTTTTCATAATATCCCATTCATTTGCGTCTAATTTAGAAGGCTTATTTAAAATGTCATCGCTAATGCCTACTTTACCGATATCGTGTAAAACTGCTGCCATTTTTATCTTTTCGCATTCCGCTTCATCTTTACCTAAAAATTTACAAAAAAGATAACAAAATTCAGAAACCCGTCTTAGATGTTGTCCTGTCTCTTTTGATTTAAGCTCCGCAATTGACGCAGAAATATAGGTGATTTCATGATTGAGTCGTAGAATTTCTTTGGTTTGATTTTCGACTTGAAGCTGTAAATTAGACTGCAGTTGATATAAATCTATATGCGTTTTAACACGTGCTTTTAAAACACTCGAATGAAACGGCTTTGATATATAATCGACTGCACCTAAATTAAAACCGATTTCTTCAAAATCACTCCCCTCGTTTGCTGTCAAAAAAATCACTGGAATATGACGTGTTTCTGGCATCTGTTTCAGTCTTCGGCACACTTCATAGCCCGTCATTAAAGGCATATTGATATCCAGTAAAATCAAATCAGGTTGAATGGATTCAGCCAATGCCAACCCTTTCTTACCCTCTTTTGCAGCATAAACTTCATAATCACTGAGTAAAGAGATGAGCATCTCAATGTATTCAGGTGTATCTTCTATCACCAAAATCTTAGCCATGTTTCATCTCCTCTAGCAAATATTTTAAATGCTCTAAGGCCTTTTCAAAATCAAATGTTTTACAGGTTAAAACCAAAGATTTAAACGATGGATTGTCACGTAAAGACTCATGGGATGCTAATTGCTCGAGCAGTGTATGAATTTTAGTGACATTGGAAATTTCCAATGCCTCGTATAATGCTTGCAAGAGCGATACGATATCCAACGATGAAGAAAGCCCATCGTGTTGCCGCCCATGCATTGGCACAGAAGCAAATTTACTCAACTCTTTTTGCAAAGTGCTTTCAAATTCTTTATGAACAGTGAGTATAGCGCTAATATCAAAATTTTCAATCCGTTCATGCGCTTTTAAAAAAGATTCTGCTTGTGCTAACGCCTCTTCTAGAGCAAAAAGTCCGATGGTTCCACATAACCCTTTTTGGGTATGAACATACGTTATTAAAGCCTCTTTATCTTTGGTGGCTTTAAACGTTTGTAACTGATGTGGAATATCTATGTACCCTTCATAAAAGCTTCTAAACAGTTTTTGCCATAGCTCTTCATTGCCTCCTAAACGTTTAATAGCCTCTTGCTTGTTAAAACGTTGTTTCAATGGCTTTTGTGCAATAGCTTGTTGTTTTGGAGACATGGAAACACTGACATGTAAGGCTTCAAGCAAAGTACCATAAAAGTCTTCTACTTCAAATGGTTTGCCAATATGTGCATCCATACCTGCTGCTAAACACTTTTCAATATCTTGTATCATAACATTAGCCGTCATGGCTACAATGGGGGTTAAGACGTTGAGTTCCTTGCGAATAATACGTGTTGCCTCATACCCATCCATCAAAGGCATCTGCACATCCATAAGAATTAAATCAAAAGGGTATTCTACTTCTTGGAGGATTTCAACAGCTTCAAGTCCGTTGCGAGCAACCTCCACTTTCGCATGAGTCTCTTTTAAAAGATACGTCGCCACTTCTAGATTGATATCATTGTCTTCAACCACTAAAATGCGTTTTTGAGATAAATCTATTTTAGAGGGATCAAACAATGGAACATGCGCACTGATAGAACAAATAGCCACGAGCTCATCGTAGAGCATGGAAGCATTAATAGGCTTTTTCAAAAAGGATTTTATGCCAGCATTGTACATACGATCTTTGAGCTCTCCATCATCGTTCGTAGCAATCATCATTGCAAGCGGTAAGACGTCAGCAGGAATCTTTTGTTTGAGTGCCGTATATAAATCCAAGCCATTTTTTTTATGTGAAAGTTCATAATCAATGATCAGAAGATGAAATCCTTTAACATCTTCTTGAATGATTGTTTCAATAGCATCTTTACTCTTGGCAATTGTGATAAAAAAGCCAAATGAACGAATAAATTCACACAACACATCGCTCACTTTTTTTTGATCTTCAATCAATAAGATATGAAGAGGTTCAAACGCTTCTACTGCATTTTCATGCTTAAGATCAAGTCCTTTTGCAATTTCTAAAACAATGTTAAGGCTAAAAAGACTTCCTCTATTCTCTTCGCTTTCAAAAAAAATCGTGGCATTTAACATATGTGCTAGCTGGCTACAAATATAAAGTCCTAAGCCTGTACCGCCATGTTTGCGGGTAATGGATGCATCTACTTGACCAAATGCTTGAAATAAAAAGGATTGTTTTTCTTTAGCGATACCAATACCACTGTCTTTAACACTCAAAATCACTTTTGAATGTTTTTCATCCATGACTTCTTCATACACACTTAAAACAATAGCACCCTCTTGCGTAAATTTAATAGCATTACTCAAAAAGTTATTGACGATTTGCATGATTTTGCACGGATCACCTTTAAAAAAGCGGTTGGTTTCAACAAAATCACATTGAAAATCGACTCCTTTTTCTTTAGCAAGGACCGAGAAGATGGAACAACTTTTTTTAAGCTCTTTATGCAGATCAAAGGCAATCGTTTCAACGTCCATTTTACCCGCTTCAATTTTTGAAAAATCTAAAATATCGTTGATGATACGGAGCAGTAACGAAGATGCTTCTTTTATTTTGGAAACATAGCTTTGTTGGGTAGTGTTCATTGCCGTTTTGCCTAGCAGATGCGACATGCCCATGATGGCGTTCATAGGGGTGCGAATCTCATGGCTCATATTGGCTAAAAACTCCGATTTATAGCGACTGGCATCTTCAAGCTCTTGCGTGCGCTGTTTTACTTTTTCATCAAGAGATTCGTTCTCTTCTCTCAGCGTATCAAAAAGATTTTTGAGTTTGATACGTGTTTGATTCAGAACATGCCCTAATGTGCCTATTTCATCATTTTCATCCCATTCAAAGGGCTCGTCTAATTTTTGCTGTGCTAAAAGTTGAGAATGAGAGACCAAACGTTTGATGGGCTTGAGAATTTTGTAGTAATATACCAAAGAGATGACGCCGATGAGGAAAATGATTTGAAGCGCTAAGATAGAACCAAAGAGTGTCATATCACGCATCATGGATTCTAACAAATCTTCCCGCTTAAAACCCATTTCCAGCGAGCCAATTGTCACATCATCTTTTTCCAACATCGTATGAAGGAAAAGCGTGTTATCTGCTCTTGTATCCTTTGAGTCCCATCCGAGAAAAAGTTGGCCTTCATTATCTTTGACATGAACAAACTGAACATTTTTATCCAGTAAAAGCTGATCGAGCATCTTTTGCCCCAACTCAGGATAATAATTCCACAAAGATTCGCTAAAAATAGTTGATGAGAGATTGAATTTTTTAGTATAGAGTGCCGTCAGTGCATCTTGCTTATTTTTATACGTACTATTGACATACGTCAATAATAAGATAGGCAATGGAAGCAATAAAGAGATAACAATCATCACGACCAATGATTGCAATAACGATACTCTATATAACATAGATTTTATCATGTGCGAAGACTCTTACAATAATTTGAAACACATTAACGATATTGAGATAAACTATAGCATTTTAAAATCACTCTTGTCAATTTTTAAAGATAAATCATCTCGCTTTTTTTGACAATATGAATTTTACTTTCAAGGTTTTCTTTCAAATAGGCTTTAAACAGTTCAAGTTTATCTATTTCACCATGAATAAGGTAGATATGGTGCAAATTTTTGATCTGTTTAATCCAGGCTAAAATATCACTTCGATCTGCATGGGCGGAAAAGCCATTGATTGTGTACACTTTGGCACGTACTTTGATCTCTTCACCATAAATTCGTACAAAATTTTCACCGTCAATAATTTCTCGGCCTAACGTACCTTTGACTTGAAACCCTACAAAAATAATGGCATTTTTAGGATTCCAAATACGTTGTTTGAGATGGTGCAACACACGTCCTCCTGTGCACATTCCGCTCCCTGCAATAATAATAGCGCGTTTTTGTATCTCATTAATCTCAATAGAATCTTTTTTTCGTTGTGTCAAGACTAACTGAGGAAACGAAAAAGGGTCATCGCCCAAGCTTACATGTAAACCCACTGTTTGATTCATTTGTGCGGGATACTTGCGATAAATCTTCGTTGCTTCAATGGCTAAAGGACTGTCCATAAAGACATGGCAATTGTGTAAAAGACCTTCTTGGTGCATTTGATGCAGTAACCACAATATCTCTTGGGTACGTTCTAATGCAAACGAAGGAATCACCACATTTCCGCCCCCTTCAAGCGTTTGAAGAATAGCATCTTTGAACTCTTTGATACTCTCTTCCAAAGGACGGTGTTCTCTATCACCGTATGTGGATTCCACAAACAGCGTATCAGCACTGTCAATGACACTAAGATGGTTCAGAAGTAAGCGATTTTTACTGCCAAGATCACCTGAAAAGACAACACTTTTTTGAATGGCGTCTTCTTCATAGCTTATCTGGACAAAAGCACTCCCCATAATGTGTCCTGCATCATGTAAGCACATAGAAAGGAAAGGAGCAAGTTTGATGCATTCATCATACGCCACTTTGCGCATTTTACGGGCAAAGACCATCTCAACGTGCTCTTTGGTATAAAGAGGTTCTTGTACACTGTTCTCTTCCCCTCTACGCAACGCTTTTCGTAACTGCGTTTCATACTCTTCCACCAATAAAACCGCACTATCAAGGAGCATAATATAAGCTATGTCTAGGGTTGCTTCCGTGGCGATAATTTCACCTTTAAACCCTTCTTTGACAAGTTTTGGCACGCGCCCGATATGATCGGCATGTGCATGTGTTAAAATGAGATAGTCAATGGAAGCAGGATCAAAACCAAATGGTTCGTAATTATCGCGCCACTGCTCTCCTTGAATCATTCCACAATCAATTAAAATCTTAATAGATTGAACTTCGAGCAAATGACAAGAACCCGTAACCATAGAGGCCGCCCCATAACTGGTAACATGTGCCATAATTGATCCTTTTTAACAACAGTAATTATAAATTTTCGACTTGCATGTAACACCTCAGCTCATAGGAGGAAGTTACGCAACAAAGAACTAATGTATAAATTTATCGATAATTGATTTGTATTTCTTTTCGATAACATGACGCTTTTTTTTGAGCGTATTGGTCAATTCTTCACCGACTTTAAACTCTTGATCCAGAAAATGAATGTTTTGCAATGTTTCAAACGGTTTAAACCCTTTAGTATGGTGCAAAAGCTCATTCATCTCGCCTTTAATCTTACCTACAATTTGCTTATCATCCATCACTTGTTCAATATTATGCACGACTTTACCAAAATGAGATGCCACGTATTCTTTTAATTTCTCAAAATCAGGAACAATAAGCGCACCAAGACCTTTTTTATCATGTCCGACTAAAATAGCATCGGTGATAAACGGCAACATGGAGATGGTTGATTCAATGCGACTTGGATCAACATTTTCACCATTGGCAAGTACGATGATTTCTTTAGAACGTCCTGTAATCACAAGCTCACCCTTAATGGTTAATTTTCCAAGGTCACCCGTTTTAAAAAAACCGTCTTCGCTAAAACTCTTTTCATTTTCTTCCGTGTTTTTATAATAACCTGAAGTCACTTGTTCGCCTTGAACCCAGATTTCGCCCACTTCACCCGCAATAACAGTCTCACCTTCCTTATTGACTATTTTTAAAATCGTATCTTTTGTCGGTAATCCTAAGGTTGAAAAAGTGTTACAATGAAGTGCGCGTCCAGCAATGCATGGAGCACATTCGGTCATGCCGTATGCATTGACGATGCGAATTCCGATGGCATCAATCCATGTGTCTAAAAAGTCAGGCAATGTCCCGCCACCACTGACAGCAAGCCTCAATCTTCCACCAAATTTTTCTTGAACAAGGGCAAGTTTTTTCTTGGCTATTCGGTTAAGAGGCGATAGCATCAAGCGCTTAATATAGGCAATGGTTTTATCTTTACATGTAAAAAGAAATGAGCGCTTTTCAAAGCAAGGCAATTCATCTTTTAGCACACGATCCGCCCTGTTATACGCGGCTGAAATTGCTACCAATTTTTTAAATAATTTCGCTTTTTTAGGGTCTTTTTTTTCTAAAGCTGTATTGATTTTTGTGTACATGGATTCCCAAAGTCTTGGGACAGTTGCGACAATCGTGGGTTTGTAGTACTCTAAATCTGCGGCGAATGTTTTAATGGTTGAATAAACGGTGCAACATCCTTTTGAGAGAGAAAGGTACTCAGCCGCTCGTTCAAAAATATGCCATGAAGGTAAAATAGAAACCCACAAATCACTGCTTTCAAGAGCAATCAGTGCCGGAAGTTCTCTCACGTTTTGCATCACATTTTTATGGCTTAAAATCACTCCTTTAGGAGTCCCCGTCGTTCCTGAAGTATAAATGAGCGTTAAAGTATCGTCTTCGCTTAACTGTTCTTTACCTTCATAAAAAAGTTCAATTTCATGGGGATGAATACTTCTATCTTTTAAAATATCATTGTACGAATAAAGATTACTCAAAAGGGAGTGCACTTTAGGTGCTTCTAGAATAAAAATCGCTTTAAGTTTAAGCGTGTTTAACATGGGTTCATGTTTTGCATAAACACTTTCATTTTCGACAATTAAAAAATCTGCCTCAGAATGCGAAAGAATAAACTCTAATTCCGCGGTTGGTGTATCACACCCTCTTGGAATGCTTATAGCACCCAAGGAGACTAAAGCCATATCGGTGACCATCCACTCATAGCGATTGTCACACAAGAACATCACTTTGGAACCTTTTTCCACTTTGCGCGCCTTAAAAGCGCGAGAAAGGACTAAAACATCTTCAAATAATTTTTCATAGGTAACCTCAAATTCTTGATCGGCTACTTTGTAGATAAAAGCTTTTTTATCTTTATAGAGGTCATAGGTTTGTAAAAACATATGAAACAAGGTATTTTCTGCACGAGACAAGCACTATCCTTATAAATTCAAATAAGGCTTATTGTAATCTTTCTCTCCTAAAAAAAAAGCTTAACGAGAACGGAATGCTCTTAAAACAAATAAAATAATTACGATTTGAAGTAGCACTAACCCACCATGCAAATAGTACACTTGAACCTGTTTTTCTCCAATGCCTGCATATTCTAAAACTTTATAGAAAAGGTAGGACAAGACCATACCCACAAGATAGCCTTTTTGTTTCATGACATCTGCAAAAGAGAGTAATGTCGCACGCTTTAATACCAGTGTTTCTACACGCACCAAGTAATTACCAAAAATAAACGTAAATTGATACGAACAGTAGATAAAAAGAGCCGTAGCATAATTAAAGTGAAACCCTAAAAAAACAAGAATCAAAAGGAGAGTAATCCCCTCAACGAGCAACGTCACATAGTAAAATACGAGAAGATTCATCATCTTCTCGTAACCTTTTGCTACTAAAAGCAAACCTATGGCAAGCACAATTCCACCCAATGAAAAAACTGAAGGCTCAAGGGGCGTATAGAGCACAAATATACTCCCTACAGTAAGCCCAAAAAACAGTGAATTTAAAAGTTTATACCATAGGTATGCTCGTAGATGAATGTGCATTAAAACCTCGCGTTAAAGCCGACTAAAAACGTGCGTTCATAATTGACAGGATTCACACCTATTGTACTACCATCTGTTGCAAAAACTGCATTTTTTTCATCAAAAATGTTATTAATTTTGGCAAAAATTTCATAATTTTTGTATGTATAATTGACGGAAACATCTGTTACGTGATAGCTTTCCATTTTACCAAAAGTACCTGCAAAATCATCTATAGCATAAGAACGAGATTTATACGTTTGGGAAAGCAACAACGTTACTGGCTTAATAGGGTTATACCCTACCGCAATTTTAACAGTATGTGGTGAAACACCAGGAATTTCTCTTCCATTGTAAAGTCCACCTAAGCCATCATCAATAATATTTGTATCAACATATGTATAATTCAATGTAGTAAACAAATTAGAGAAAATTTGATATTTTTCTGACAACTCCACTCCTCTTTTTTCAGTTTCTTTAAGATTTGTGTTAGTATAAGTTGCTGCATTGTAATATATTTCATTGTCAATCAACGCATAAAAAAGTGTTGCTTTAAACGTATGCGGATAGCTTAGATAATTAAAACCAACATTGAATGTATCGACCTTCATCGGGTCAATAAATCCATTGAAAGTATCGGTAAAAGCATTGAAAAACCTGTCAATATCTGGAGACTGATACGAACGATTGTAATTTGTAAAAACAGACATTTTGGATGTTATTTTATAGTTGTACCCAATATCATACGCATTAAAAGAAGATTTATCCTCAAGATTGACAGCCCCTTTATGATATTCATATTCGACTTTTTCATTACGAGCGCCCAGTGAAAAAGTATTTTTATCAAGAATATAATCCGCTTTTGCATACACTCCAAGATTGTCTTTTGTTGTAGTTGTCGTACTTCCGTCTCTCTCACCATCAAATATTTGAAGTCCTAAAAGTGTTTTTAGATTTCCCTCATTGTAGCTTACTTTTGTTTCATAGCTTTTATAATCATAGTCATTTCTTGAAATAGACGAAGTAGCATAATGCGATATAAATTTAGAAACTTTATCTTCATCAAAAGCTTGTGCTTCAATCGCAACTTTATCATTGATTTTATATTTAAATCCATACTCTAAAACATCTGAACTCATATATTGTTGTGTAAATTTCGACCCCCAATACAGATCGGGAATTGTATAAACAGAGTCTTTGTATTGCGCTAATGTTAAAGCATTGCCATAATTTACGTTCATCTTGGAAAATGTTTTGCCAATATGAAGCTCTAAATCATCAATAGGTGTGAATGTGGCTTTAATAGATTTATTGCGATTCCAGCTTTCATCTTTATCACCACTGCTGTCAATTTCTTTAAATCCATTATGGCTATAATCATCAATGTAGCCAGAAATACTAAATTTTTCTTCTTTAATGCCAATACCAAATGAGCCAAACCATAGACCATTATCTCCCATATAACTTCTAATAACTGCACCATCGTAATCTTTTGTGATAATGTTAATAGCACCTGCATTAGCGCCGTCTCCGTATTCAACGGAACCGCTACCTTTGATAATTTCTATTTTTTCAACACTATCTAGAGGAATAGACGATAAAAGTTGTGGAGCCATATCAATGTTATTAAGACGTCTTCCATTAACAGTCACAACGGTATTTTGATAACCATAGCCTAATCCATAACCGCGCATATCAATGGCTTGAGTAAAAGGATTTCCTGAGTTAGGCATCGTAGTAATAGAGGTTTGAGTGTTTAAAAACTCGTAGATATCTTTTGAGTGAGACTTTTCAATCTCTTTTTTCGTATAGATTTCAGATGCAAATGGTGCACCAACTTCACTGACCTTAATCTTTTTTGAAACGACCATAACAGGCGCAACAACATCTTGCGTTACATCCGTACTTTCAGAGGTAGCATCTTCTTTTGGCGTTGCTAGTTGCTTTTCATTATCCACAACACTTTGTACATCACTTGCCAAAGCAATTGTCGTATTTAAAGCAAGTATCGCAGCCAAGCTAAAATACTTTCCTCTAAATCCTTTGAGGTTTTTCATCCATTCTCCTTAAAATTTGAGAAAACAATTTTATCTTAAAAGTGACAATTTTGATAATTTTTTGATTTAATTTGCCTTATAATCATTCAAAACAAGCCCGTAAGGAAAAATAGTTGCTTAAACGCTATCGCCATCTTATAAGCGCATTGATTATTTTCATCATGATTACATTCATTAGCCTTATGCTCAAAGACTATTTAGATTTAGTCAATATCGCGCTGATTCATCTTATTCCTATCGTGGTTATCGCGTTACGTGGCAAATACTGGGCAACCACGTTTATCGCGCTGATTACGATTTTATTTTTTAACGTTTTATACATTCCGCCTATTTACAGCTTTAGCGTTCACGATACTATTTACTTATGGAGTTTTGCTATCTTTTTATTTGTCGGGTATATCATTACATGGCAAGCGAAAAAGATTAAGCACAATGAGATTAAAGAGATATTTTTAAATACCCTTTCTCATGACCTTAAAACGCCACTTTCATCCATTTTAGGCTCTATTACTCTTCTTTTAGAAGATCAAAAACTCAACGATACAACGAAAAATACTCTGTTACATGACATCAAAAACAGTTCTGAAAAGATGCACCGTTTGATTAATAATCTCTTAGATAACGCCAGACTCAAAGATAAAAACCTTAAATTAAAAATGGAATGGTGCGATTTAGAAGACCTTTTAGGGGTAGCTTTAAAAGATTTTGATGGCGAACATCTCCAGCGCTCTTTGCATATTTTTATCGACCCGACACTTCTATTGTATTGGGGCGATTACAATCTTTTAGGGCGCCTTTTTGCCAATTTACTCGATAATGCATTCAAATACTCCAATCAAAACAGACAAATTTACATCAAAATAAAACAGACCTCCAATGAAATATCCATTGTCTTTTTTAACGAAAGTAATCCACTCAATGAGCGAAGCCTAGAGACTATCTTCGATAAGTTCTATCGAGCAGAGAACAATCAAGAGATTTCAGGTAGCGGCATCGGTCTTTTCATTTGCCAAAGTATTGTTTTAGCACACCACGGAAAAATTAAAGCGTATAATAAAGACAATGGTATCTGTTTTGAGATAACCTTGCCTATATTAAAGTATCCGACACAACTACAAAAAGAGATAGAATGAAACCAAATGAACTCATTTTGATTGTTGAAGATGATGAAGCTATTGCCAAAATCTTGACCATATCCTTGCAAGAATTCGGTTATAAAACACGTCTTGCGCCTGATCTTGCTACGGCAAAACGAGAGATATTGACACAAAACCCTCTTTTAATCATTCTTGATTTAGGCTTACCCGATGGAGATGGAAAAACGTTAATTACCAAGCTAAGGAAACAGAGCCTCACGCCGATTATCGTTCTCTCCGCGCGTAATGACGAAAAAGAGATTATCGCTGCACTCGATTTAGGGGCGGATGATTATATCACCAAGCCGTTTTCAACCAGTGAACTCCTTGCGCGTGTGCGTTCCACACTCAGGCGATTTCATGTTGATGCCACGCATGAAATCCTTACATGTAATGCTATCAAGATAGATATTGCCAAGCGCGAAGTGCTGCTTGAAGGGTTGCCTTTAAAACTAACCCCAACGGAGTATAATTTATTGTATTATTTGATGAAAAATGCCAATAAAGTGTTGCCTCATCAACAGATTCTTAAAGAAGTTTGGGGCATTGGATACCAAAACGAGATGCAGTATTTAAGAACGTATATTAACTCGTTACGTAAAAAAATAGAAACCAATTCAACAAGACCACAGTATATTACGACAGAATCAAGCATAGGCTATCGTTTTACATGCCAATTCTCATCAATAGAAGGTGAACAATGAATCAGAAGACACTCAAGATTATCTTTTTGAGCTATCTTATGGTTGTTTTTGTCGGTGCTGTTTTATTGATGATTCCCATATCGCATGTAGGAACACTGCATTTTATTGATGCTCTTTTTACATCGACGTCTGCAACATGCGTGACGGGACTGATTGTAAAAAGTACATCTGAGCATTTCACATTCATTGGGCAATTGATTATTCTAATCCTCATGCAAGTGGGCGGTGTTGGGTACATGAGTATCGTCACACTCTTCTTTTTATTTGCCAAAAAATCACTGACCATTCATGAAAAAAATATGGCAAAAGACTCACTCAATTATGCGCATAACCTTGATATTCAGACCTTTTTACAAAAAGTTTTTCTCTTTACTTTTCTGATTGAAGCCATAGGAACTACGATTTTAACCATTCGTTTTAGTTTTGATATGTCCTTTAAAAAAGCACTTTGGCAAGCTATTTTCCACTCCGTCTCGGCATTTAACAATGCAGGTTTTTCCCTTTTTACAGACAGTTTTGTTCACTACAACAACGATATAACAGTACTCGGTTCCGTCTCTTTTTTAATCATCTTAGGCGGTATTGGTTATTTGGTTTTAGTGGAATTACATGCCAAAGCGATCCATAAACGCTTTATGCTCTCCGCCCATACAAAAATCACGCTAACGGGTACTGCCATCTTACTCATCTCAGGTATGATTCTCTTCTTAGCCATCGAATGGGATAACCATGGGGTGTTTGAACCTATGTCGCTTTATCGCAAACTTTTAAACAGTTTTTTTCTCTCCGTCAATTTTAGGACATCGGGATTTAATAGCATTGACCTTTCCAATCTAAGCGATGCATCACTCTTTTGTTCGACCATTTATATGATGATTGGTGGTGGTGCGGGCAGTACGGCAGGCGGTATTAAAGTCACAACGGTGGCAGTTTTAATCATCGCAACACTGCATACCATTAAAATCAGCAACCAACCTCCACATGCCTTTAAACGTACCATATCTGCAGAAGTGATTAATCGCTCATCGGCCATCATTCTTGTTGCATCGTTTATTACGATTATGTCTACGGTTCTTTTAGTCGAAACGCAACATAGTGCCTTTATGAAAACACTGTTTGAAGTTGTATCGGCATTTTGTACGGTTGGCGTTTCTGTCGGAAATGGCGATATCTTAAGCTTATCAAACACTTTTAATCCTTTTGGAAAATCCATCATTATTGCACTCATGCTCATTGGTAGGATGGGCATCTTTGCCGTTGGATTTCTCATCATAGGAAAAGAAAAAATTAAACACATTCAATACCCAGAAGGAAGGATTATTTTATGAAAACATATGCTGTCATAGGTCTTGGAAAATTTGGTTTTCATATTGCCAAAGGTTTAGCAGAACAAGGCATGGATATTATAGCTATAGACAACGATGCCCATAAAATTCAAGAAATCAGTGAATTTATTGAAGATGCTATGGTTTTAGACAGTACCGATATAAAAGCGCTTAAAGAAGCAGGCGTTGCCGGACTAGATACTGTCATTATTAGCATCGGTGAAAATATTGAAGCAAGCATTTTAACCTTGATGGCGCTCAAAGAACTGGATAATAAAACAATTATTGCTAAAGCCATCAGTTTAACGCATGGTGAAATTTTGGCACGTTTGGGCGCCTTTAAAGTCATTTATCCGGAACGTGAATCGGCTAAAAAATTGGTTGAAAATCTTGTAGGAAATGTTGTCATTGACCAAGTTGATTTTAGCAGTACTATAAAAATTGCAAAATTTCTGGTCACAAAATCGTTGCTAGGTAAACTCGTTCGAGAAGTGGAAGCTATGTTTGAAAATGAAATCCACTTGATTGCCTGCAAAACACGCGATAATTGGACGTTTGATGTTGATAAAGCTTATAAAATTCGTGAGAACGATATGTTGGCATTTATCGGCAAAAAAACGTTTATTGAAAAACTGAGAAATCTCACCAAAAGTGAAAGCTAACTTTTACATGTAAACTCTCTCTCAACCAAGATGCGTTATAACTTTTTAAACATCAAACCGTGCAGTTTGCATAGATTTTAAAAAAATAGATGTTTAATTTTTAATCACGTATGTGAGGAGTTTCTATGTCATACACTAAACTGACACCCGAAGAAGAGCATGTTATCCTTCATAAAGGAACAGAGATGCCTTTTTCTGGGCAATATTGCGCTTTTAAAGGCGAAGGAACGTACCACTGTAAACGATGTAATGCGCCCTTGTATCGTTCATCCGATAAATTTGATTCGCATTGTGGATGGCCAAGTTTTGATGATGAAATTACAGGAGCTATCAAACGCGTACAAGATGCCGATGGAAGGCGAACTGAAATTCTTTGTAATGCGTGTGGAGCACATCTTGGACATGTTTTTGAAGGCGAAGGATTTACTGCCAAAAATAGCCGCCATTGTGTCAATTCTATTTCGCTTCAGTTTGTTCCAAAATAAAGGCACCCCTTTTAATTATGCTATAATGCTGACACAATTTATTTTAAAGGAATTTTTTATGCCCCCCAGCGAACCGGACTCGTGTAGCTTAACTTTAACCCCTGCTTTTGAGACTATCTTATGACACTGTTTATCTCATATCTTACACTCGCTGTTTGTGTATCGTTTCTCTGTTCTATGTTAGAAGCAATTTTGCTTTCCAGTACCAATTCTTATATCGAAACCCTTCCAAAAGAGACTCATGAAGAGAGCATTGCTATGCTCAAGGATTTGAAAACCAATATTGACAAACCTATTTCTTCCATCTTAACCATCAATACGTTTGCAAATACAATGGGTGCTGCAGGGGTTGGAGCGCAAGCTCAAATCATCTTCGGTAAAGAGTGGCAAACGGCAGTTGCTTTTGCTGTGACATTGCTTATCTTGTATGTTTCAGAGATCATTCCTAAAACCATTGGTGCACTGTATTGGAAAAAGCTTTTAATCCCTGCTGGGCACATTATCTCATTTTTTGTCACCGTTACGACCCCTTTTACGTTTATCTCATCTATGCTGACGCGTTATATTTCAAAAAATAAAAAGAGACATCCGCACTATTCCCGTGATGAAATCATGGCAGTTGTTGCGATGGGCGAAAAAGACGGTTCAATTTTAAGTAAAGAGAGTGATTTGATAGAAAATCTACTCAAACTCAAAAATATAAAAGCCAAAGACATTATGACGCCACGTAGTGTTGTTTTCGCGCTTCCTGCTTCAACCACGATAGAAGAAGCGATTGAAGATGATCGTATGTATATTCATTCGCGTATTCCTATTTTTGGCGAAACACTGGATGATGTCGTGGGCATCGTTTTTAATCAGCGTATTTTAGAAGAGAGCGTTGAAGACCACGATAAAATGACCTTAGAAGCCATATCATACGAAGTACATTTGGTCTCAGAAAATCTTCCTGTACCTAATTTAATTGACCAATTTGTCAAACGCAAAACTCACCTTTTTGTGGTATTTGATAGCTACGGACAAACAGCAGGTGTTGTCACACTTGAAGATGCACTTGAAACACTTTTAGGCGTTGAAATTGTAGATGAAATGGATGAAGTTGAAGACATGCAAATCTTTGCCAAAGATCGTAGCAAACAGTTTCAAGACCGCATGAAAGTCGAACGCAAAAAACTCGAAAAAGCAAAGATTAATTAACGCTTTTTAACCCCAAAGAGGCTTTACATGTAAAGTCTCTTTCTCAAACTTTTTGATAATCCCACTGCATGCTTTGTTCATTCCATAGCAATTCATTAATACATCCATAAGGCTGTTCAATACAAAACATATCGTTAATGGCAAGTCCTAATACATTGGATAAAATCATACGATTGACCCCTGCATGCGCGACAATGAGAATAGTCCCTTTGGTATTAAGTACAATTGCGTCAAAGGCTTTTCTAACCCGTTTTGCTAGAGCATGAAAACTCTCACCTTTTGGAGGCGTAAAGTACTCTAAATCTTCGCCTCTTTTTGCATACAGTTTAGGAAATGCCGTTTTGATAGATGACATCGCAACATTTTCCCACTCTCCCATATCAATCTCAGTAAATGCTTCAACAACCTTGTATGTAATATCTTTCGCTTCACAGATGATTTGGCTGGTTTGCACACAGCGTTTTAAAGGACTCGTAAACATAGCATCAATAGGAATATCTTTAAAATAGTCCCTCAAAGCGCTTGCGTGCTCTTTGCCTTGGGCGCTTAAGGAAATATCGGTTTGTCCTAAATACCTTTTTTCATCCCCATTATCAATGTGCCCGTGGCGCAGTAGATATACTTTTTCAACCATACGGAAATGCTTTACGTGTTAATTGTTCTATTTTGTGAATAATCTGATGTGCCGCGTCTAAACGTTTTGTTATATTTGTTCGTGCTTCCGCATTTCCTTCGCACTTTTTAAATGCTCTTTTAAAACGTTTTCTAAGGCCACATACTTCATCTTCTTCTACCAGTTTATCGGCTAAAAAAAGTAGCTCATTGGCGTTTAAGGGCGTATTGACATCAACGTCAATGTCCATATGCGTTGCAATAATATTGCCTATGGCATCATGCCCCATCGCTTTCATATAATCCGCACCCACTAAAGCGTGATGCTTCTCTTTACGTGCAATGTCATGCAACCATGCCGCAGCACTTAGCGTATGCTTTTCAATGCCTAAACCATAAGGAGCAATCTCTTCATACAAACTGCTCACCACACGTTCCACGGCCTCACAATGCTTTACAATAAACTCTGGAACACTGTTTTGCAGCATAATCGCCATACACTCTTCCTTATTTGGAGCATTGAGTGCTTCGTAGAGAAGAAGTTTTTGATAATCTTCTTTCGTGTCCATATCCATTAAAACCGATTGGTCAGAAACATTTACATGTAAAGCATCCGCCTTAAACATTTCCAAAACACGTTTAAGCCCTCCTTCGCCATTGCTTGAGAGAATCTGCGCTTTATACTTCATATCAATGAGCGGTGGATGACCCTTTTTACCAAAAAATGTTGGATAGATAACACCCTTGCCTTCACGGACATACGCTTCATATAAACGAGCAATGCTTTGCTCTTTTATAAGCGGGATATCCACAGGTTGCATATAAAATGCGCGCACCTCTGTTTCATCTATCGCATGAATTCCTTTTTGAATAGAGCTAAACATCCCTTCATCATAATCCTCGTTATACACAATGTGAACATTATAGCCTTTGAGAATTTCGATGATCTCCTCTTTTCTATGCCCAACGACAACATAAATATGCTCTATGCCATAGTGTTGATAGGTCTGAATCAACTGCTCCAACGCACAGCTCTTTCGAAATGGCAACAAAGGCTTAAAATCATGCATGCGCGAAGAATACCCCGCAGCGATAATTAAAACAGCGATGTTATTTTTTGTCATGGATTAGCTTCTTTTGACTTGTGTTAATTCCGCTACAATACTAATAGCAATCTCCTCAGGCGTTTGCGCATTGATAGCAACGCCGATAGGACAATGCACCTCATCCAAATCCTTTTGACTAAACCCTTCATGTAAAAGCTCACTGTAAATATGGTTTTTCTTGTTTTTACTACCAATCATGCCAATGTATTTAGCACGGGTTTGAAGCGCTTGCGTAAGAACCACTTTATCTAAAGAGTGACTTCGAGTCACAATAACAATATAACTATTTTTAGGAATGCTGACTTCTTGAGCCAAACCTTCATAGGAGGATATAACGCGCACTTCATCGGCAGTTTGAAAGCGATCTTTATTGGCAAAGTCTTCTCTATCGTCTAAAACGGCGGTATAAAAACCAAGCGTTTTACTCAGTGTCGCTATTTGTTGAGACACGTGACCAGCCCCCACGATATAAAGACGCTCAGTATTGTACATAGGCTCAATCATATAGGTGCTTTTTCCATCAATCAGATGAAATTTAATGCGATTGAAATTATCCCTTAAGTTCTCAACGATACTCAAGACTTCTTTATCTTCAACACCATACACTTCTGATTCGGTGCATATCCATTTGTTTTTGCCTGAAATGGCTCGGTTGCTTTGTGGAATTTTGGTAATGAGAATAAAGTCGATACCTGCACTTTGCAACTCTTTGGCTTTATGATAGATATTTTGTTGATAAATATCCAAAGCATCTATATATTCCAACAAAACGCGTACTTCACCGCCACACACCATACCCTGAGCCGTAGCATCACTATCTGATAACTCAAAATCTTCAATGAAACACTGTTTGGTTTGAAGCACTTTAGAGGCTAATTTCATGCTCATCGCCTCAAGGAGTCCACCGCCTATTGTCCCAGCAATCGATCCATCTTTACGAATCACCATTTTGGTTCCAGCTTCTCTGGGTGCTGAACCGCTTTTTTGCAATATCGTTGCCGTAACGCTTTCTTGTTGTTCATTTAAACTATCGACAATATGTTCAATGATTGTTTTCATATTTTATACTCCATTTTGTTTCTATAGTCATGTAGTTTTCGTTTAATCATACTATTGGTAATTTTCGGGGAATAATCATCTTTTTCAGTCTCTAACACAAGCGTAAATTCAAAAGTAAAATGCTCTCTTATGCGTTTTGTTATTGCCTCTTTGAGCGCCTCTTCTGGCGTATTTTCCGCCAAAATCAATTTTACATGTAAAGTAGTGTTTTCATACATGCTAAGCGTATAATCCATCACCTCATGAAACGGCAGAAGGATTTCATCTACGTCTCGCAAATGAACGTCATAGTGATGAATGCTTACTTTATTTTCGATGCGACCAAGGACTTTTTCCATGGTTCTCAAAAAAGTACCACATGCACAAGGCTTAACACAAAAACGTGCCATATCACCAGTTTTATAACGAATCAATGGCATCGCTTGGCGATTGAGCGTTGTAAAAACAACCTCACCATAGTCACCATCCTCAACGCATTCACCGGTACGAGGGTTTATGATTTCAAAATACAAATCATTCTCTCTTAAGTGATACCCATTCAAACATTCGCACTCAACGCCACCACCATAACCCATTTCCGTCATTCCGTAATGATTATAAACAAGGCATCCTTGTTCACTTAACGCATCAATAAGCGCATTGGGCACATAATCTGTACTTAACAACACTTTTTTGATATGGTTTTTAAACATGTCAGGCTTAACACGACTGAGATAAAGCACCTGCATGGGAATACCCACCAAACAGGTAATCTTGTTCTCTTCGATACACTGTGCCGTTTTTTCAACATCGCTTAGCACCCCTTGCACGATGCACTCTATGTTGGAAAGGGTCAATGCTTTTTTGAGCAAATCGCCGATACTTCCAAAAGAGGGTCCTGGAAGCAATACCATCACTTTATCCGTTTCATCAACAAGACAGTTCATTCCATATTGGAAAAAGTCAATGGTCAATTCCAAATCTTTCTGCGTAAAAAAGATGCGCTTTTCATCGCCTGTGGTACCTGAGGTATTTAAGGTGACAATGCGCTCAATTTCTTGGGCGGGGACACACAAAAAGTCATGGGCATTTTTTTTAATTGCCGAAGGTAAAGTAAAAGGAATGCGCTCAAAATCTTTGAACGATGCGATAGCATTAATATCACTATCTTTCAACATCATTTGATAAAATCGACTCTTCTCTTTTGCATATGCTAACGTTTTAATCAGTGCATCCAACTGATACGCACGCAAAGCCTCTTGGCTTCTTTGAGCGATATGCGTACGCTCTACGATCCATGGCTCAAGCGGTGTTACTTTCATACGTCCCTCTTTGCCGTTCGATAAAGTGACCTACCCTCTTTGTTGGTAATGTTATACATACAAAAAGGAATCAGTTTTCCCTCAGCCGTGGATACATGAATACAACAATCTCTAATACGCTCTAAATTAACATTCCACACATCTTGAAACGCCATACCCGAAATGCTAAAAGCATTGTTTTGAATCGCACTAAGAATAGCGTCCCAATCCGTGAGTTTTTCTTCATGAGTTTGTTTTTGATACGACCAATTACGTGCCACAAACGCTTTGGCTTTGTTGGCGCCTATTTCGGCTTTTTCACTGCTGCTGGGACAACATGAGCGCTTCGTAATAGGTTTTAAAACGCCCTCTTCTATCAAATAATTGCCATTGAAAGAACAAAGCGCATTTTCACATCCGGGAGGTTGCATACTCTGCAATGAAATCATGTGATAGGTTTGCTCGCAAATACCTTCCATAATTTCAGGCAACGTGATTCTATCTTCATCCCTAGGAGCTTCTGGAATGCGACCAAAGTAGCTTACAGGCTGAAAATGTACCCCTCTGACCGCAGGAGAATGACTGATACCAAAACGAATAATGTCACCGATGCTTTCCACATTTACGTTAGGAACAATGGTTGGAACCAAGACCACACCGATGCCATATTTACGACAATTTTCAATCGCTTGGCACTTCACATCAAACAGCGCACGACCTCGTAATGTTTGATAAATTGCATCATCAATACCATCAAATTGTAAAAATACCGAATTCAGGCCTGCTTCTTTTAATGCTTTCACATACGCTTCTTCTTGACCCATACGAATGCCATTGGTATTGACTTGAATAAAAGGAAATCCAAGTTCTACTCCAATGCGAACGATATCTGCTAAATCATCTCTCACCGTAGGTTCGCCCCCTGAGAGTTGGATATTGCATTTTCCTGAAGCCTTTAGAATGCTCTCATACTGAAATCGTATTTGCGCTAAAGAGAGGTCCTTATCCTTGCTATCTAGCGCATCCGCAAAACAAAAACGACACTTTAAATTGCAACGTGTTGTCACTTCAATGAGTGCTGTGCAGGTGTGTTGTCTATGAGCACTGCACAAACCACAATCAAAAGGGCATCCATTTTTGACCTCGGTTATGGGGTTTTGGATAAAAGCTCTCTCTTTGGTGCGTATCCACTCATTCATAGACGTTTGACTTCGCCATAACGTTGTTTCAAATACACCATGCTCTAAACAGGTTTTGAGCATAAAAGCTCTATCGCCCTCTTCCACAATAAACGCATCAAGAACGCATAAGCAGATAGGACACAAACTTTGAGTCGGCATCATCAAAGGGGTCGTTGCCATCGTTTTTATTCTCTGCTTCCGTATTCATAGCCATATTCTGATAAAATCTCATAGACTTTAACATAGGCTTTTTTAATCATATCTGCGCATTTCATCTTATAACTCTGATCTTCTCCATGAAAATCTGTGACACCAATGAGCGTGACGCATTTTGTAGAGCCAAATTCCAATTTAAACCAGTCGTGATAGGCCTTGACCATTTGAGAAAAACCTTCTTTCGCCTCTTCAACTTCATTTCCCTTTGCGGCATAAAGTCCTAAAACGCCAATACCTCCGCTTAGTATTCCACAGGTTTTCTGAGTATCGGCGATGCCTCTACAAAGACCTTGTGCGGCACGTATAAGATCATCATTCTGTGAACCTTCATCTTCAAGAGCGAGCTTATACATGATCTGTGCGCAACAAAATCCCTCTGATGAGAGTTTAAATAAACGTAGTGATAAATCATCCATTACTTTTCTCCTTTTCTCCCGATTAAAATAAAATAACCGGGTTTGCATTTTTTTAATATTTGTTGAAAATGACAACACGTTTGCGGTGCTTCATCTTCGACAGTTTTGCTCCAAAATGTGCTCATCGAGCCGTGCGAAAAGATGATTTTGACCATCAGCTCTTTAAGCAACTGACTGCAATCTTCTAAGAGCATGATTTCAAAACCGATATTTTCCAACGATTCTTGCAAAGAGAGCAAATCGTGAATTCCCCTCATGCACGAATTAATTGGAAAATAATCCAATTGATTTGTTACTTCAGGATTTTTTGCGTAAACATCCGTAATGACAAACCAACCGCCTTTTTCCAAAACTCTGTGTACCTCTTGCAACGTTACATGTAAATCATTCATAAGCGACAACGTACACTCTGCAATAACACACTCAAAGCTAGCATGCTCAAAGGGAAGGCAATCCCCTGAACCTTCCACAAATGTGGCAAAAGGATTTTTCTCTTTTGCCATGTTTAACAGCTTTTTAGAGGGGTCTATGCCCACGATTTTCATCGCATAATTTTGATAAAGATACGAAGCCGTTGCTCCCATACCACATCCCAAATCAAGCACACGTGTCTGCGCATTCAAAGCGCAAAACTTCACAGCTTTTTCCGTGAGTTTAAATCCACCAGGACGTAATGTTTCACCCGTGGCTGCTTGCATATGGCTACTTTCATACGCGTTCACGCTACTTGTCCTCCAAGCTTTTTTCAACTTCCAGCATCTTGCCTAAAGCTAAATCCTCACTGATAAAAACCATATTGCACTCAGGACATTTTAAAAGTTCAACTTCAAAATTACCGTCAAGGTAACGTACTTTAACTTTTTGAGACACTAAAGCTTTATGGCATTTATCGCACATCCAGGGTATGTGTGTATCAATTTTATTTTCCATGTTAAGACTCCACAACTTCCATTCTATGGCTGTAAACATCTTTTAGCGTGATGTCCTTACCGTGTTCTTCATACTGCACCCAAAAGGTCACATTTTGAATTCTCAAGCGTGCAAGGAAATCCGATGTTTCGGGATTGAAAAAACGCTCATTGTGTGTTATAGAATGGGCCACTACTTTTTCAACATCGCTGAGCAAAATAAACCGCTTTTCCATCAGCGAAGTGATTGCGTCTGAAACATGTAACGTAAAATCATAGGTTGAATTCATCGTGCACTCCTCTTCTTCATGCCATATCTCTTTAAGAAGCTGATGTTTGAGTCGTTTTCGATTGTTTTGTCGCTCAGAAAGCGTTGGCATTTTTTGGGGACTTTGTTGGTTGATTTCATTGCCGTAGATAATGTCTAGAATGTGATAGGCTTTTTTATTTCCTTTGACAATAGCGTCTTTGCACATCGCACAATAGACAAGGACATCTTGATCACTTTCGCTGATGCGATCTTTCACAAAATCATCCGCTTGCTCAGGATTAGCACACGATACCAATCCACCATAACCGCAACATTTGGCTTTCTCTTTGGAATATTCAAGCTCGTGAACGCTATACCCTAGCGTTTTCACGATATTGCGTACACTTTCATGGATGGCAGAATTATGCCTGGTTGCACAAGCATCATGAATGCAAAGTTCTCGCTTCCCTTTTTTAATATCGACTTCGGGTAAGCCATACGCATCAAATACTTCCCACAAAGAGATTGTTTTAATCATCGGCAGGTATTTCTCAAACGTAGAGGCACAACTTGAGCATGCTAAAATAAACGTAGGTTCACCCATCTCTTCCCACGTTTTACGTATTTTCTCGATGCTTTCAGGCATTAAATCAAGCCTTCCCGCCCAATCAGCAGGTGCGCCACAACAGCCTAAATAAAGTCCAACATCATTATCTGCGTCTTTATTTTTAATCACCCCTACAAGGTGTTTATAAATATCGCCTATGTAATCTGCGTGTGTTGAACTAAGTTGGCAACCGGGGTAAAACAGATAGCCTGTTTTTCCAGAGCCTTTATATAAGCCTCTTGCATACGCTGAAAAGGCAATAACAGGATAATAAAAAAGGTCTTTGGAGGCTTCTTTACTCGGCTGTTTTCGAATCAGCGAAAAAGCATCACTTTGGCTAAATGCCATATCTTTGAGCGCAAAATCATGGGCGGAGAGTGGCATTTTTTTGCGTTCAACCATACTCTCTCTTGTCGCATGAATAATCTCTTTCATGCCAATATCAACAGGACAAACCTCTTGACACAAACCACATTCAGTACAAGAGTTAATCATCAAATTGGCACGACGTGTTCCTAATACAATACGTTCATTATGGCAAATACTTCGAATATAACTATCAGGAGTGATGGAAAATCGTTGCATATGAACACACGCTTTAATACACGCGTCACATTGGCATTTAAGACAACGGCTTGCCTCTTCTTTAGCTTCATCCTCGCTATACACAGAAGCTGTTTTCACAACTGTCGTAACAGCGTTTATGGCATCAATGTTGTAGTGTAACTTTGTCTCAAAAACACCCTCACGTTCTCGTGAAGCGCTCATCGATGTCTTGGTAAGATAACGGTCTATGGAAACAGCGGCACGCTTACCAGAACTGACAGAAGCGATAACCGAATTATTTTGGCTTTGAATTTTGCCGCCAATAAATAAGGACGACTCATCGACTTGAAACGTACTGGGATGAATGAAGTATGCTTTGCTCCAGATGCCTGTTCCTAAATAGATAGCATCGTATTGCGTTAGATAACTCGGTAAAGTTTCTTCTAAAACTTCCGTAGCATAATGAACGGCTATGCCTTTTTTTTCAATGAGAGAGAGTTCTTCTTCAATGATATGAGCATCCAGACCGTGGTGCTCATACTCCCAAAGAGAGCCACCCAAACGATATGATTTTTCGTAAATACTAACACGGTAGCCTTTTTTATCCAATTCAACCGCCGCAACACAACCGCTTAGCCCACCTCCGATAACAGCAATATTGCCCTTATTCTTCGGTAAAAGTAGTGCTTTTTTAGGTACGGTATATCCTAAATCAATGACGGTTTTTTCAAGTTCACTGATGCGGATACTGCCACCGACGTCTTTTCGTACACACGTTGCTTCACAAGGATGGTCACATATTTTTCCAATGAGTCTGCTAAAAGGAATTTTGTTTTCCATCACTTTGTATGCCCCAGCAAAATCACCTTTTTCAATTTCAGACATAAAAGCAATGACATCCATATGAACAGGACACGATGCTACGCATACGGGTGGTTCTGTGCGAATGCATTGATTACTAATTTCCAATAATTTATCTAAATCCATTCTTTATGTCCTCGTAGTATCGCATTAAGGCAAAATGATGAGAGAGACTTTTATATCTCTCTCATGGTATATAATCAGCGTGCTACCATCATTAATCAGCCAACGCTGCTAAAACTTTTTCTGGACGTGCTGGTAAATGCGTTACTCTTGCACCACATGCATTGTAAATCGCGTTAATAATCGCTGCATGAGGAGCCGCCAAAGGCATTTCACCGGCACCTGAAGCACCCAAGAAATTGTTAGGACGTTTGTATTCGGTGTACATTAATTCAATATTGTCCGGAACGTCTTTGATTTTTGGAATACCACATCCTGTTAAGGTTGTATGTTTTTTCAAATCATCAAAATCCTCTGTTAATGCCAAGCCGATACCTTGTACCAAGCCGCCGTACATTTGTCCATCAACAACCAATTTGTTAATAATCGTACCCACATCCGATGCTAACATCATCTTCTCAACATTGGTTTTACCGGTTGCTGTATCGACCTCAACTTCGGCAACACAAACGCCGTACATGTAACCCGCAAATGGATTTCCTTGTCCGTCTGTTGGAGGTGTATCGGTACATGGGGCAGTCCATTTACCCATGTATTTAAGCTCTCTACCTTCTGCGACCATTTCATCATAAGTACGATATGTACCATCTGGTTTTTTCAACGCTTCAAGAAGATTGCGGCACGCAACAACCGTCGCATTACCTGTTACAAGGTTAGAACGACTACCACCTGCTGGTCCACTGTTTGGTGTTTTAGTCATATCATTTAAGACAAGATCAATTTGCTCAGGTTTAAGATGAAGCGGTTTTAGAGTTTCATGCGCATAGGTCAATGTTCCAATATCTGCACCTTGACCGTGATCTTCCCATGAGTTACCGACTGCCACACCCGTTTTAGTAATTTCAGCCCATGCTTCAGAAGAGTCAGGACCGTCCAAACCACAACCGTAGATATTGACAGAAACACCTACACCGTATTTTTTATTAGGAGCAGCTTTCGCGTTTTTCTCTTTGACCGTTTTTTTAGCTAACTCATAAACCGGTCTAGATTTTTCAAAGAGCTCTTCTAAACAGTAAACATCTGGTTCACATCCCGTTGGTGTTGTATCGCCTGGTCTGTAGATATTTTTGTATCTAAATTCAAACGGATCCATACCCACTTTTTCAGCCAATTCATCAATCAATACTTCAGAAGGGAACATAATTTCAGGTGCGCCGTATCCTCTAAACGCAGAACCCCAACCATGATTCGTACAAACGGTACGTCCATTACCACGAATGTTAGGAATCATATAGCCAGCACCACCGAATTGAAAACCACGTTGGGTTAATAAGTCACCAAATTCAGAGTAAGGACCATGATCAACGCTCCAATCAGATTCTAACGCTAAAATTTTTCCTTCTTTATTAGCAGCCATTTTCATCGTTGTCCAGAATGGTGAGCGTTTACCCGTGTAAGTGATTTGTTGTTTCATATTAAATTCAAGATAAACAGGTCTTCCTGTTGCCATCGTTGCAACACCAAGAAGTCCTTCCATCGTTGGACTAAATTTATAACCAAATGTAGCCCCCGTATTGTTTTGAACGATGAAAACATTTTCAGCTTTCATACCCACACCCTCTGCAATCATCAAAGCATGGAAGTGAAGTGCGATACTTTTTGAGTGAATAATGAGTTTGCCATCATCATCAACATACGCAAAACCAACATCTGGCTCAAGTGGTAAGTGCGGTTGGCGTTGTGTATAGAAACTATCTTCAACCACATACGGTGCTTCTTTCATGATAGAAGCTGTCTCAGCACCTTTGCTGATATGATTCGTAAAATAGATATTTGGCGTACCTGGGTGAATTTCAATCGCATCATCGGCCATCGCATCAGGTGCATTCATATACGCTGGTAAGACTTCAAGTTCGACTTTGACTTTATCGACGCCTGCATGCGCTGCTTTTTCATTTTCAGCCAAAACAATCGCAATGGCATCACCGTATTGGAAAATTTTTGTATCGTTTAAGATTGGTCTATCTAAACCATCACCTTTATTGGTAGGGAAAGCCAAACCATTAATTCTGTTGGTTCCTTTAACATCTTTATAGGTAAGGACGGCAACAACACCTGGAACTTTTTTAGCTTCTTCTGTGTCGATAGAGAGAATATTCGCATGAGAAACTTCAGCTTGTACGATTTTTGCATGGAGGGTATTTTCAGGAAGTTTTAGACCTAAATCTGCACCAAAGTCCCATGTTCCCATAACTTTAGCAAGTGCAGAAGGACGGATAAATTCAGAACCAACCAATGAAGCACCATCAGGAAGTTGTTTCCAAATATCTTTGACCGCAATTTCGCCACGCATAAGTTTAGCGGCATCCATGACAGCATCGACCAATGGAATATACCCTGTACAGCGGCAGAGGTTTTTATTTTTTTGGAACCAATCACGCACTTCTTCACGCGTTGGATTAACATTTTGATCAAGAAGTGCTTTAGCAGAAACGATAAAGCCTGGGGTACAATAACCACATTGTGCCGCACCATGAACCATCCAAGCCACTTGAAGCGGATGAAGCTTATCTTTTGTTCCCACACCTTCAATTGTAATGATTTCATCGTTTTCTTCAAGTTTTTTCATTTTTAAAAGACAAGATCTGACGACTTTACCATTATGTAAAACACTACATGTACCACATTCACCGCTGTTACAACCCACTTTTGTACCTGTGAGTTTTAATTGTTTTCGAAGTACGTCTGATAATTTTTCTTCAACGTCTGCAACTAAAGTTGTTTTGACCCCATTAATGATTAATGTTTTCTTTAACATATTCTTTACCTCATAAAATAGTTTTGCAATTTCTTACAAGTTGTAAATATGCAGAAGCAGCATATTTTTATGCATAAGCTTTTTGAAAATCTCATTTCCTTGCTCTCAATATGCATTCAATGCATATTATCTATTATGAACCATCAAAAAACTCACCAAACTAAAACCCACCATGAAACACGTACATACCTTGTATTATTCATGTTTATAGAATATTTTTGCCTCCCATAACCTGTGTTTTTTGTTGTCCCAATGATGATTATATAGGAGGAATGTAGCATGAAAATAGCAATCGTATTTTTGTTTAAATCTTGCATAAAAAAAATATTACATATGAGTAACATGTTTACATTTAAAGTTTTATATTTTATTTTTTATCATCAAAAGTAGCTTCTTTCTAAGCTGCTATTGGGTATCTTTATCTCAAGTTCAAATGATGGAGAGACACGTTTTATGAAAACTTATAATTTTTGTTATGAAACAGGATCGCTACCAGATATGATAGATTTTGCGTTATTTACGAACGAAAAAAATGTTTTAGTGCAGATTTTCTGTGGCCAAGGGAAAGAGGTACTGCACTATGTCAATGACATTATTCTCACACACATCCCTCATGCGATTTGTATTGGAACCACAACCGATGGGGAAATTTACGGCGAATCTATCACGACACTCAGAACCATCATTGCTATTAGTATTTTTGAACATACACATATCAAAACAGCCTCTGCACACGATGAAGATTCTTTTCAATGCGGATTTAACCTTGCCGCTAATTTAGTAACACCCAACACCAAATTACTTATTCTCTTTTCTGATGGCACCCATATGAATGCCGAAGAATTTTTAAAAGGAATAGAATCTTTTGATGCAAACATACCTATTTGCGGCGGCATGGCGGGAGATAATGGGAAGTTTGAACAAACCTACATTTCTTCACAAAATACGATCCTCGGCGCAGGTGTGGTCGGCGTCTCTTTAAATTCTGATATTTTAAAAGTCGCTACGGATTATAAATTTGATTGGAAACCCATAGGATTAGAACACACCATTAATAAAGTCCAAGATAACAGAGTTTATCTCATCGACAATATGAAAGCCGCCTGTTTTTACGATAAATACCTCGGTAGTAATTTTTCAAGAACAGAATTTCCACTTATCCTTGAAAAAAATGGCGTGACAATGGCACGAGCCGTCATTGCGAAACATGAAGATGAAAGTCTGAGTTACAGTGGAAATTTTACTGAAGGTGATAAAGTTAGAATTGGGTTTGGTGATGCTGAGTCTTTAATGAAAGACCCCATAGAAGTCCTAGAGAACTTACACACCCTCAATGTTGAATCTTTTTTTATCTTCTCATGCATGGCGCGAAGAAGGTTTATGCCGTTTCTTATTAAGTTGGGCATTGGGTCTTTTTCAAAAACGGCTACAACCTCAGGTTTTTTTACCTATTCAGAGTTTTACCATCAAAATAGGCACAACAAACTCCTCAATCAAACACTCACCGTTGTTGCATTAAGCGAATCAACACAAACGATTATCGCCGTTCCACTACCCGAACAACGAGAAGAAATTAAAAAAAACACCTCGTATTCTAAAACGATTGAGTCTTTAACCCATCTTATTGAACAAAGTGCGCGTGATTATAATGAACAATCCAAGCGCTTAGAAAAGCAGATGAATTACTCCAAAAATCTTTTAGCATCCCATAGACAATTTTTGCGTTATACCGTTCATGAGATGAACACGCCACTGAGTGTCATTATGAGCAGTATTGAACTGCATGAGATGGAATTTGGACGCAATATTTATTTGGAAAATATCGAAGTTGCCGTTAAAAGTATTTTTTCGATGTATGATGATTTGAGTTATCTCGTTAAAAAAGACCAAATCCACTACATGAAACGAAAGATTGATTTAGTCGATTATCTTCGTAGCCGCATCGATTTTTTTGCACAAGTTGCCGATAAAGCCAAATCGCAATTTTGTTTTGAAATAAATTGCAATGAAGTTTATATCTTATTTAATGAGACAAAATTACAACGCATTATTGACAATAATTTGACCAATGCTATCAAATATACTTTTGAAAATGAAAAAATTACTATCTCGTTACATTTAGACAATGACATCTGTCACTTTACCATAGCATCGCATTCACGAAAAATTCAAGAACCCGAAAAAATCTTTGAAGAATACTATCGTGAAGAACTCGCCCAAGATGGTTTTGGATTGGGACTGAACCTCGTTAAAAGAATCTGTAAGGAAGAAAACGTGAAAATAACACTGCATTCTAATGAAAATATAACGTCCTTTTCATACCAATTTAAAGCTATAAATGCATGAAAATTTTACTCTTAGAAGATGACATTCTTTTGAATGAATCCATTACAAAGTACCTTACCACCAGCGGTCACTCCATCACGTCTGTCAGAGACGGCAATGTCTGTTTGGGCATTTTAGAAAATGAAAAATTTGACTTGCTCATTTTTGATATCAATGTACCCAACATTGATGGCTTAACGATTTTGGAGACATTGCACGCTCAAAAAAGAATGATGCCCGTTATTTTTATCTCGACACTCATCGACATTGAGGATATATCACGCGCTTTTGAACTAGGATGTTTTGATTATCTGAAAAAACCGTTTCATTTAAAAGAACTCAATCTTAGAATCGACAGAATCTCCAAAACCGCTAAAAAGAATATGTGCCATAAAAGACTTTCTCCTTCATACAGTTTTGATTGCGAAGGGATGACGCTTTATTTTCACGAAGAACCACAAGTGTTATCGAAACGACAATTACAAATCATAGAGTTTTTGACACACAATAGAGGATTTGTCTGTAGTTACGATATGTTTAGGGAAAACGTATGGAGTGATTTTGATATGGATATTGATGACGCAACCATTCGAACAGAGATCAATCGTCTAAAAAATCATTTAAAAGAAGACTTCATTGTCAATATTAGAGGCATTGGGTATATGGTAAAAGTCCCTTCTCTTTAACCATAAATGACACGATTACCCAATACTTTCTCATCGTCTTGTAATTAAACTTTCTATATGATGGTCTCAACAAACCATCTATACTTTAGGAGCCACTATGAAATATCTTGTCATTGGAGCAGGAGGAACAGGTGGAAGTCTGTGCGCTTTTATGCATGAGGCAGGTTTTGATATCTCTTTAATTGCACGCGGCAATCACCTTCATGCGATACAAACCAACGGTCTAAAAATGCAAACGAGCCTCAAAGGCAACTACACGCTCTCTTCTATCAAAGCTTGCACGATGGAAGCATATCACGAACAACCCGATGTCATTTTTGTCTGTGTGAAAGGATACTCCATTGACGATATCATTCCTTTCATCAAACGCGTTGCACATAAAGATACGGTTGTCATCCCCATCTTAAATATCTATGGTACAGGCGGCATGATGCAAGAAAAACTGCCACACCTTTTGGTAACGGATGGTTGCATTTATATCGCGGCGGAGATTAAAGAAGCAGGGACGATTTTGCAAACCGGCGATATTTTCCGTGTGGTTTTTGGCGTACGACACCCCAACGAGTACCGCCCTATTTTAGAAACCATCGCCAATGATTTAAACGCAAGTGGCATTCGTGGCATTCTCTCCGATAACATTCAAAAAGATGCGCTGCAAAAATTCTCGTTCGTCTCACCCATGGCAGCATGTGGCGCTTACTTTGATGTCACCGTAGAAGCAATGCAGCATGAAGGCGAAGAGCGTACAATGGCGCTTGAATTAATGAAAGAAGTCATGATGGTCGCTAAAGCACTGCATATTAACCTCAATGACGATACCGTTGAAAAAAATCTTGCTATTTTAGATGCACTAGCACCAACGGCTTCTGCATCGATGCAACGTGACCTTAAAAAAGGGGGTCAGAGTGAGATGGATGGTCTTATCTTTGAAGTGGTACGCTTAGGCAAAAAAAATTATCTTGCATTGCCGCAGTACGAAAAAGTTGCGCAGAAATTTGGCTACAAACTTTAAGTAATAGCACAGAAGGCTTTACATGTAAAGCCTTCTTGAAGTACGTATTACACAGCACCCATGATTTTTTTTGAACTCTCACCTTTATAACTGAGAACTTCTTCATAGCTCATTGCTTTTGCAGAACAATCTGTTTTTAAGAGTCCTTCATACAGCACCTCTATTTTCTTTTTATTGTCAAGTTTTTTGAGGTCACTTTTGTCTAAACCTGAGAGGTCTAAAAGCTCATTCCACACAGAACTCTCTGCCAAAGAATAGGCATGAATCGTAATGCCTTCATACGTAAAGGTGCCATTTTTATCTAAATCCGTTACATAAAGTACTACCAATGTTTCAGGCGTAAAAAACGCTTTGTATTTTTCAAAAAATGCTTCAAAATGCAAAATGCTCTCTAACTCCGCAGCAAAAAAAGAGACTTTTGCATCATCGGCAACCAATAAAACTTGCTTTGCTTGCACTTTAGGCGGCAAGATTCTATCGGGTGAGAGTTGTTTCCCCTCTTCAACAATTAAAGCGCCTCGGTAACCAACGAAACCATTGCCTATTTCACCGTTAAACGATGGTTGCCACGCTAGATTATTTTCCTTGATATACTGTACTATCGACATCGTGTATCCTTTGTGTTTTGACTGTGAGGTCTTATACAAGAACTATTCCGTGAGATTTTAAGAAACGTGTCGATTTTTTTTTACATGTACAAACTATTTTAGCCCTCTAATTTACAGTTTTTGTCTTTGAGTTCAAAGCTAATGACTTCATTGTAACGGCTGATTTCAAGCTCGCAACATTGAAAAAGCATCTCTTGCAACATTTTTCGTCCACGTTGCACACGCGATTTTGCGCCTGAGAGTGAAATGTTCTCAATGTGAGCCAATTCGTGTTGCGTTTTGCCTTCCATCTCTGAAAGCTCTATGGCGTGACGGTATTTTTGAGGAAGTTTGGCAATGAGTAATCCAAGGCAGAGCGACAACTCTTCTTGCACGTGAACATTGCTTTTTAAAGGAGATTCATCTTCAAGCCATTCTGGGACATCTAAATGTACCTTTCGACTGCGATAATAATCAATAATGGTATTGCGCGTAATTTGATAGACCCAACTTTTAAGCTTCATTGGGTCTTCTAACGTATGAATTTTGGTATGAATCTTGATAAACACTTCATGCAAAATATCTTTAGCCATCTCTTTATCGCTCACTTTAGAGCTGATAAAACGTAAAAGTTGGTTGTGGTACTCTTGCCAAATGGTTGCCAAATCATCCATACGTTATGCCTCCTGTTGTTGTGAATTGTAGGTATATCAAATAAACGGCAATGGCTATAAGTACCAAGCCCATTGCTTTATTAAAAAAGTTCAAACCATTGTTAAATTTTAAAAGCATTGTCGTAGCATTTCCCAAGATAGCCCAAGTACTTAAACACGCATAACATATTAAAAAATAGATAGCGATAAAGGCTAAAAGATGATGATGGGTTGATGAAAACAGTGAAATACCAGAAGCCGCGGCTATCCATGCTTTTGGATTGAGCCATTGCAATAAAAAACCCTCATAAAATTTAGGAACGCGCTCTTCATGCGTAACTTCTATCGCAGAAGAGGAAGCTGTCACGATTTTATAACCAATGTAGATGATAAACAAGGAACCTGCAAGGCTAAGGTAATGAAATAAAACCGGATAAGATTGGATGATTTTGATAAATCCAAAGCCAATAAATATCAGTAAAAGCGTAAAGCCAATCGTCGCACCTGAGACAAAAGACATCGTTCTTCTAAAGCCATAATTAGCACCCGATGAAACGATGATAAGATTAACAGGTCCTGGAGAGATGGACATAACCAATGAAAAAATGCACATTGCAATAAGGGTCGAAAACATACACACTCCTTTTTACCTCTATAATTATATAAATAAAGACGTACAAAAGATAGAAAGGATGCAAAAATGTTTTACATGTAAAAGATGACAACCCCATTGTGCCTCGTATAAGTATTCATTTAACCGCATCCATAAAGCCCTCGCCCCACGTATGAACATCGTTACTGCGCACTATCGCATTCATCCTTGACATACGATATGCTCGATCATCTTCGCCTAAGGTAAGCGCAAGGTAGAGTGTCTCTTCCATACTTTTTGCATCATACGGATTGGTGAGCAGTGCGCCATGCAGTTCCACCGCAGCGCCTGCAAATTCGGAGAGCACCAACACGCCTTTACCACCCACATTTCCTTGCGTCGCCACGTACTCTTTCGCCACCAAATTCAGCCCATCACGAAGGGGCGTAATCCACGCGACATCTGCCACACCATAATAGGCAATGACATCTTCATACGCAAGAGAGCGGTAAAAATAACGCACAGGCGTCCAATCCAGCGTCGAAAAACGCCCATTGATGCGTCCGACCATCTTATCGACTTCTATGCGTAATGATTCATAGACTTCCATACCTGGTGCGGCAGGTGTTACAAAATTGAGAAGAACCAATTTTCCGACAAACTCAGGATGATGTTCTAGCAGTGTTTCAAAGGCTAAAAGTTTTTCAAGTGCGCCTTTGACATAATCGAGCCTCTCCAAAGAGAGAATGGCGCGTTTGCCCACAAATTCAGCGCGAATGCTCTCGATTTTATGGCGAACACTTTGCTTTTTCAGTAAAAGGTCTATCTGAGCACAGTCAATACCAACAGGATGTGCGCCTACATGCACTTCCCGTCCACTCACCTGAATGCTATTGGTGACTCTATCCACGCCAAGCGCACAGCCATACGTCATAAAACGTGGCGCACATGGTGTTTTTGAAAGTATCTTCGTAGGAGCATAGCTTCGCACCACATCGACAAAATTCTCCACATAACGAGGAATATGAAAGCCTATATAATCGCACTGCAACAAACTTCCGATAATCTCTCTGCGCCAGGGAATGATGTTGAAAATATTGGAAGGGGGAAACGTGGTATGGTGAAAAAAGGCGATTTTCAAATCGGGTCGTAACATGCGCAAGAAAGCAGGAACCATCCATAAATTATAATCATGAATCCAAACCAACGCCCCATAGGCTGCTTCTAATGCCGTTTGTTTCGCAAAAATTTCGTTAATTTGCAGGTAATGTTCCCAATGGTCTTGCTTAAACTCCGCCTTATCAGGAAACGAGAAGATAATCGGCCAAAAGGCTTCTTTGGAAAATTTCTTATAAAAAAGGTCCACATCTTCGGCTAAAAGAGGAATTCGCGCGGCGTGTAAATGCGGGTATTTGGCAACATCGACATCCACATGTACCTCAAAATCTTCAGGCGTTCTGCTTGCTTGCAATGACCACGCAACCCATGAGCCTTCAATGCCCGACGTAAAAAAATTGAGCAGAGTTGGAATAATCCCATTAGGACTTTTAGGACTGTGGCGTTTGCCGTTACTCATCTCATCAAAAGGCAAACGATGATACACCATCACCAAGTCTGACTGACCTGCTTTGTGAAGGATGGAGGGTTTTTTACTTTCTAAAAATTCATAATGCATTAGCCCTTCGATAATGCCCGCACACCCCTCACCTGAGGAGAGATAAACCGCTTGACATTCACGCACTTCATGAATCAAAGCAGGCTCGGCACCACCCACAACGATGCTTGAAAAGCCCTCTTTAAACATCGAAAGATCATTGAGTGTATCGCCTGCGGTGACAATTTGGTGCGGACTAAACGCAAGGTGCTCACACAGTTTTTTTAACGTTGAGCCTTTGCCTGTGCCTTTGGGCAAAATATCAAGGTATTTTTGCGCTGAAAAAAGTAGTTCACAGCCTAACGCTTCCACAACCGCTCGAAGTTCATCGTCAATCAATCCTTCACGTACAAAAAACGAACAACGTCGTTCTTGTGGCACACTTTGGCGCTCCAAATAGGTAAAAGGCTCAAGTGCGTCAAGTACGTGTTGCGTACCTGGCCAAACATCGGAAATGCTCTGTTGCAAAGGAAAAATGGGCAATAACGTGTCACCATGCACCACCGTCGCTCCCACATCCGCGATGATATAATCGGGTCTTGGAACCATCGGATCATTCAAAAGCGGCAAGATGGATTCTAGTCCGCGACCTGTTACAAAAATAAGTTTAGCATCAGGAATATTTCCGCTGAAAAGTTCACGTAAATAGCGCCTTGCGGGCAATGGACCTGCAAGCAGCGTACCATCTAAATCGGTTGCAAGAACCACACTTGAGTTTGAATTTAACGAAGAAGAGTGTTGTTGTTTAAGCATATATGCCTCCGTGTATTTTGTTGTGCAAAACCCTTTGGCTGGGCAACTCGTATGTCAGGGCACCTCGTAATGTTGAAGTAAAAATCATGCAGATTGCATGGGTATAGGAATCTATTGTAGCTAAAACTGTTGTATCTAAGCTTAGATGAAGCGGGGCAAATTTTTGGGATAATCGCTTTTACATGTAAAAATTTCAGGAAGACAAAACGTTACAAATACCGCTTTGATTCTTTGTTACACCCCGATATCTTCATTCCAAAGTTTAGGGTTATCGTGGATAAAAGCTTCCATCAATTCACAACATTTTGGGTGATTGACAACTTCAACTTCAACCCCTCTGGATTTCACGTACTCCTCTGGTCCGCGAAACGTTTGGTTTTCACCGATAACGACTTTTGGAATTCCATACAGTAAAATGGCACCACTGCACATATCACAAGGTGATAACGTCGAATAAAGCGTGGCTCTTTGATAATCACGAGCACTCAAACGTCCTGCATTTTCCAAACAGTCCATCTCCGCATGCAAGATAGCACTTCCTTTTTGCACCCTTCTGTTGTGCCCACGCCCGACGATTTTACCGTCTATCACAAGCACAGCACCAATCGGAATACCACCTTCTTGTAACCCTTTTTGGGCTTCTTCTATGGCTGCTTCTAAAAACGTATCCATCCTCTCCCCCTTTTGTGATCTTAGATTGCTTTGTATTATAGCCTACTCTGTTTTATGATACAAAAGCGAAACGTTGAAGCGTTGATGTTGAGGTAGTTTAAACACAAACGGCTTTCTCTCTACTTTCTCCTTTTTGCTTGATAAAATCTTTTAAATGATACCAACAATAAAAAAGGATACACGTGATTGATTTAAGTACCATCAAAAGAAAATTAGCCTTTTTATCCATTTTATGTTTTATAACCTATGCCTCGATAGGATATATCTCATATGAGAACAATCGCCAAGCGCAAGCCATCACCATGCGATTGCTCAAAGTAGGTGAAATTCAAACGCTTGCCAGCGAAACATCTGCCGATTTGCGCGGATTTAGACTTTTTTTAGAGCAAAAGTTTTTGAATAAATTTAAAAAAGATTCCGATGCCATCGTTACAAAACTAGAAGAACTGTCCAAAGTTTTTGATGAAGAAAGCCTCACAGAAAAACTTGTAAGCTTATCGCAAGCCTATAAAGAGTGGAACGCCCTTCGTTACGCTATCTCTGAAATCGTCATCCAAAACAAAGACCAAATGAAAACCAAAGCGTTTCAAGAAAGCGAAGACAATCGCAAACTGACCGCTTTAACGAAGCGATCCAATGCACTAAAAGAGAGCATTCAAAAAGAACAAGACACGCTTTTACAACACATCCAAACCAGCAATCTCGCCATCATGCAGCAAAGTTCCGTGACGATTTCGATCATTGTCGCGTTGAGCATTCTTTTGACGATGAGCGTGTTCTACATTATCGCAACTAAAATTGTCACTTCCATTCAAAATCTAGGACGCAGTATTGAGCACATCACTCGCCATAAAGATTTTACGCAAAATCTTACCATCCAAGGGAAAGACGAATTGGCACGTATGAGCGTTCAACTCAATGAACTCATAGCAATGCTGCGCCAGTCTTTCCACACCATCGATGTTTTACTGCGTAATAACCTCAGCGTTTCAGAAACCTTTTCGACCACTACCTCGGCGATTCAACACTCCGTCGATCAAGAATCAAACGTTATTGCAGACATTACGACGCATTCGCATCGCATGAAAGCGGGAATGGAAATCTCATCGCATGAAGCACAAAATGTATTGGAAAAAGCAACCATCACGAAAGAGAATATGTACGAAGTCAAAAAATCGCTCTCCTACACCATCGAACAACTCAATGTAACATCGCACATCGAATCGGACATCAACACCCATCTTCGAACCCTCTCAGAAGAAGCAAGCCAAGTTAAAGCAATTATTACGATTATTTCCGATATTGCCGACCAGACAAATTTGCTAGCGCTCAACGCCGCCATTGAAGCCGCACGCGCAGGTGAGCACGGACGCGGATTTGCCGTTGTTGCCGATGAAGTGCGAAAGTTGGCGGAGCGAACACAACAAAGCTTGGTCGATACCAATGCGACCATCAATATCATCGTTCAATCCGTCAGCGATATTTCGGAAAAAATGAACCATAACATCGAGCGCATCCAAAACCTTGTGAGTTCATCGCTGACGGTCAATGACCATACCGATACCACCACCCAAACCCTTGCAGATACAATCAATCTTATCCAAAAACTCTATGACGACACACAAGATAATGTACACACAACGGAGAAAATCATGCACCAAATCAACGTTGTCGGCGGTTTGTCCACCGAAAACACCCAAAGTGCCGAAGCTATATCCACTTCTGCTCATACCTTGTACGGCATGAGCGTCAAACTCAAAGAAGAGATTGCGATTTATAAAATATAAGCGCCTAAAAAATGCAAAAAGAGGAGACTTTTTTATTACATGTAAAAAGTTTCCTCGCCCATGCAAGTGAGATTTTATACTTCTTGAATGTTTTTACATGTAAAAGGTTTATTAGTGGAAAAATTTAAAATTAAGCTTCCTTATTCTACAACAGTAATAGTTCTAATGTAATGTAAAATTTTTAGTTATGCTATCAGCCTATCGATACTTGCAGTAATATTATCTTCTGTACTAAAATCTTTTGGTAGAAAATTGAGCTTATCTTGAAGTGTTAAGCTGGCTTTTTGAGCTCTTTCTTGGTGCCTCAATAAATCATCGTTTGTATTAGTGTAGGCATAAATACCTCGATTTATATCTTGGTGTAAAATGATATTGAGAACGCGAGACATATCATTACTATTCAGTAAACTACCAATAACTGTTGGGTACTGTTCTCTAGTATTATTCTTTTTAACATCAATTACAAAATCGAAATTTTCTTTTTCAGTGTAACTAGCATATTTTTTAAATTTTTTAATAATTACTTCTTTGGAGATTCTTTTTATCTCTTCTTTTCTATCAAAGACTTCTTTTGGTTTTTCAAATTTATATGCGATATAATCGTGATATATATAGTTCATTTCGTCATTAAAACTACTGTATATCTTGCTTATCATTGGCTTACTAAAAGAAAAATTATCCATATATAAAGTGTTTTTCTTAAAATCATCATAGTTTTTGCATGAATAAAGGATATTTTGTAAATAATCTATAGTATTGATAAGAGATTTTTTATTAAATAATGAGCATGAAAATTGTTCCATATCTTCTTGAATAAATTTAAATGAGAATGCAGTCGAATTATAGGCAATAACACCAATATTGATAAATTCTAAAGCAGTTTTGTTGTGGTAGTAATGGACTATTTGGTAGTTTAATAATTCATTCATTGATATAACTCACATGGGCATTTATTGGTTGCTAAGAACAACCTTTTGTTTAAGATTCTGTTTGCAATAAGATCGGCAATTTCTGTACTAAACTGTAACGGTTCCCAATCATCGGGACATTTCAAAATTATAGTGTGAACTATATCAAAAATTTCTTTAAAGCTGCTAGCAAAATTTATTTTAGCTTCTCCTTTAAAAATATAAAAATCATTCGCGGTAACATTGCAATTTTGTAATTTCATCTCATGAGTGCTAAGATCATCACCATTTTTCAAAGCATTATAAAACCTATGGTCAAGAAGTGCCAACCCATAGTCAATGACATAATGCCTATTGGTTTGTGGACTAAAAAGTATATTTGGATTATGGCTTGTTCTATCAGAATTCAAGATGATATTGTCAAGATTCGCTATTTTTTTTCTAAATGCTTTAACACTCAAATCTTCTGCTTTTTGTACATCTGGTATTTTTTCTATAGCAATATTAAGCCCTATAGACTTTTTGGCAAATTCGATTGATTCATACTCTATTGGTGCTTTTTCAAACAATTCTATATCGCCATCGTCGATTATAATAAATTTTATTGCTTGAGGGGATAGATTAAAATTGAGTGCTTTATCAAGCTGATAAGCTACGTATTCATTAAAATTTGAGATGTCTTTTTCATTATCATCTTGGCGAAATTTGAGTAAGTATTCTTTGTTATCATCAGCTATAACCCATACAGGCTTACACCCGCCAAAGTCAGTTTTCCCAAGGACTCTTTTAATGCGTAAATAATCTGTAATTATTGCCATAAATTTAGCCTACTTATTAATTCAAATTAAGATAATCATAGAGTAAAATTTTAATTTTCTACACTCTTTTTTAGTATGACATTGTTTTATCAATAAGAATATAGAAAAAAGCAGAGTAACCCTTTAGTTTCATTATCTTATTTTTTTAGTGCATTAAATTCTAGCGAAAATTTGTCCAAAAAGTTTTACATAGAGTCAAAACAACCTCTGTAAATTTAGGAAATCTAAATTTTTGCACAAAATAAAAAAATAGAAAAGTCTTGACTTTTAACTTTCGTATTATTCATGTAAAGTTATAAAAAATTACCCTTGTAAAAACCTCTCCACATCCGCCACAATCTCATCAATCGCCTCAGTCGCCTTTTGATACAACACTTTCGTATAAACCCTCTCGTTAATCGCGTCACTTTTTTCTAAATTATTGAGAATTGCGACCTTTACATGTAAAGCGAAATTGTCCATTGCTACGACGTTTCCGCTTGAGCCGATGATGACCAAAAACTGGCACTCTTCCATCGCTTCGTAGAGGTGTTCGTACATTGGGGCGGCTTCGCCGAAGAAGACGATGTCGGGGCGTAGAGAGCCTCCACAGCTTTTACATGTAACGTCTCGTTTTTGTTTGGCGTAGCCGACAAGTTCAGTGTCACCGCACTTTTCACAACGGAGTCTGGGCAAAAAACCGTGCAAGTGTAAAACGTCCTTGCAACCTGCTCGCTCGAAAAGGTCATCTACGTTTTGAGTGATAATGGCGATGTCATTGGGGTAGTGCTCTTGAAGTCTAGCGATGGCGTAGTGGGCAGCATTGGGCGTGACAGAGGCGAGTTGTTCGCGCCTTGCATCATAAAAGGTTAAGGTGTTTTCTCTATTCCAAGACAGACACCCCGCTTGGCAAATCTCTTCGATGCGGTACTTTTCCCACAATCCGCCCGTGTCACGAAAGGTGGAGAGTCCACTCTCCGCACTGATGCCTGCACCACTAAAGATGATGACTTTAGCCATAGATGCTCCTTAGTTGTTTTCTAAAAATATCCTCATTGCTTCATTACAATCTTCTGGATTTTCAACTACACTCATATGCCCCGCATTTTTAATAAGCACAAACTGTGCGCCTGGTATCTGCTCTGCCATGGCTTTTACACGAATGGGTGGTGTAATCGTGTCGTGTTCTCCACAAAGAACGAGTGTCGGAAGTTTAATCGAAGAGAGATACGGTGTCGTGTCATTGCGTGTTAGCATCGCAAGCAAGCCACCTTTGATGCCAATAGAATTAAATTTTCGAGACTTGGCAATGCGTTTTTCAATGGCATCTTTATGCTCTTTTTTGTACGCATCACTAAAACAACGTGCAACAAAAATTTTGGAGAAAGAGGACAAACCTTGCGCATTAATACGCTTAATCGAATCAGACCGATTGATTTTGGTTTCGTTGTCATCGGCATTGGAGAGTGTATCGCATAAGATAACCGCTGAAAATTTCTTTTCCATGCGCTCTAATGCGCGCAAAGCAACATACCCACCCATCGAAAATGCGCAGATGATAGGCTTTTCAATTTTAAGTTCATGCATCATCATTTCAAGGTCATCGACAAATAACTCCATCGTAAATTGACCATCACCAACCGAAGAGTCACCTAGACCTCTTATATCATACGCAACACAATAATATGCCTCGCTAAACGCCGCTATTTGAGCTTGCCACATCGTGTGATCGTAAGGGAAGCCATGTAAAAAAATGATGGCTCTATTTTTCTGATTGCCTTCCAATAAGACCGATAACCCGCCGATTGTTTTTTTCATATCTGTATCCTTTGTATGTGCATTATACATCAGACATTAAAATATAAGGCCTCCCTGTGGTGCATCACGATAGCCGTGGTACTTTGCTCAGGATGAATTTGAAATGTTTCACTAAGCGTTATGCCAAATTCTTCTGGTTTTAACAATTCAAAAATGACTTTCGTATCTTCTAATGCCGGACACGCAGGATAGCCAAATGAGTAACGGCATCCATGATAGCGTTTCATACGCACATCGCGTAAACTATGCCCTTCATGCTCCGCAATGCCCAAATCAAGGCGGATTTGCTTATGCACAATCTCAGCCAACGCTTCGGCAAGTTCTACGCCCAATCCATGCACAAAAAAGTACTCGGTAAAATTACCTGAGTCATACAGCTCTTTTTCATAGGCAGAAAATTTTGCACCTGCACTCACGCACGTTAAAGCAATCACATCGTGACGAGAGGGGTGAATAAAGTCACTCAATGCACGATATGGCACTCTATTTTGGCGTGGAAAATCAAACACGTTTGTGGCACGCTCTTTGATAGCTTCAATCGGTTCTGTATTGACCTGCTCTTCACTAAAATAGCCCTCTTTTTCATCGAACACATAGAGTTTGTTTTCACAAGAACGCGCAGGATAATACCCATAAATAATGGTCGGCTCAAATAGCCCTAACCTTTCAATGTCGGCTTTTACACGCTCATACGTTGGCCACAACACCTCATCAAGCTGTTTTTGCTTCTCTTCTTTACTCTGCCCTTTTCCACTGTAACCCCAACGTTGAGAAAAGAGGATTTTGTGATTGACCCAAAAATATGCAAGCTCTTTGACATCGGTTTTTAAAACACGTCTGCCCCAAAAGGGAGGTGTGGGAATTTTTATCTCACGACTTGGCATTTTTAGTTCCGAAAAAGGAGGAATGACGCGCTCTTCTTTATTGGCTTTCGTGACACTGTTATCAACGCTTTTATGCCCAAAATCGGTATCGTAATTTTTCGCTTCAATGCGTCCCATTGCTTCAATGCCTTCAAAAGCATCTTTGCAGTAAAAGATAGGTCCATCGTAAATCGGGCGACAAAAATCTTCTACAAATGCATCCGTCAGTGCCGCGCCACCTAAAATGACAGGGATTTTAATGCCCATTTTCTGCATCGCCTCTAAGTTTTCTTTCATCACATTGGTCGATTTGACAAGAAGTCCACTCATACCAATGGCGTCCGCTTTATGCTCGTTAAGTGCTTCTAAAAACTGCTCTAAATCAGCCTTAATTCCGATGTTAATGACTTTAAAACCATTATTGCTTAAGATGATATCGACAAGATTTTTACCCACATCATGCACATCGCCTTTGACCGTTCCGATGATAAGCGTTGTGGTCGTACTCTTTTCGCTTTTGGGTAAAAACGGTTGTAGGTAATCAACCGAGGCTTTCATCACTTCTGCTGATTGAAGCACAAAAGGTAACTGCATTTTTCCGCTACCAAAGAGCTCGCCAACGACTTTCATCGCGTCAATCAAAATCTCATTGACGATGACCTCTGCGGCTATCTCATCTTTGGCACTTGGCAATAGCGTGAGCATTCGCTCTTTATCGCCATCAATGAGCAAAGTCGAGATTTTCTCTTTCGTATTCATCGCTAAATACGCCGCATCACTCTCGTCTTTGTTCTCCACAACCCCTTCAAAATGCTCTATAAATTTAAAGAGTGGATCACCCTCTTCACGGTGGTTGAAAAGCAAATCTTCACAGACCTTTTTATCTATTTCACTGATTTTATGCATTGGAAGCGTGTTTTTAACATTGACTATCGCCATGCTAAGACCCGCTTCAACACAGTGGTGCAAAAAGACGGAGTTTAGGTATTCGCGTGCGTGTTTTGCCAAACCAAACGAGATGTTTGAAATGCCTAGTACAAAACCCACTTCAGGGTGCATTGCATGAAATTCACGAATCGCCTCAATCGTTTCAATCGCCGCAGTATGATACTCAGCATCCCCACTTCCTACGGTAAATGTGAGTAAGTCAAAGACTAAATCCCCTGCGTTAATGCCGTGTTTTGTAGTAGCTAATTGATAAATACGCTCGGCGATTTCCACTTTTTTTGCTTTGGTTTTTGCCATGCCTTCTTCATCAATCGTCAAACACACCAGCGCACATCCAAAACGCTTTGCGAGGGAGCAGACTTTATCAAACTTGACGATGCCATCTTCTAGATTAACCGAGTTGATGATAGGCTTGCCCCCAATGAGTTTAAGGGCGACTTCAAGGGCGGGAACTTGTGTGGTATCTGGCATTAAAGGCAAGAGAATTTTTTGCACATAGCGTCCAACTACCTCTTTGGTATCTTTGTGTTCATCACGTCCTGCAAACCCAACACTGACATCAATACCATGCGCGCCACTCCTGACTTGCTGTTGCGCGACACTCAGCGTACCATCGTAGTCTTCTGCAAGCAGTAGTTCACGAAACGCTTTTGAGCCTGTGGCATTGCTACGCTCACCGATTAAGAAAGGTGCCGGGTCTTGTTTGAGGCTTCTGGTTTCAAACAAAGAAGCGATACTTCTTGGCATCTCACCTTTAGGCGCTAAAAGCTTTTTGCCCTCCACACGTTTGGCAAGTTCTAAAATATGCTGTGGTGTCGTACCACAACATCCTCCTAAAATACTCACCCCATCATATGCGATAAATTTTTCTTGAAGCTCTGCAAACTCTCTTGGTCCCATCGGATAGAACGTGTAGCCACCGCGGTTTTGAGGGAGCCCTGCGTTGGCATGGACACTAATAGGTTTTGGCCAAATAGCGCTAAGGGTTTTGACATGTTTTTCAACTTGTTCAGGACCTGTTCCGCAGTTAAACCCAAGGCTTAGAATATCAAAAGGCTCTAAGATGGTTGCTATCGTGGTAGCATCCGTTCCAATGAGCATTGAACCACTGAGTTCTATCGTCACAGAGACCATGATGGGACGTTTTACATGTAAATCTTTTTGGACATCTTCGATGGCATGAAGTGCGGCTTTAATTTGCAAAGGGTCTTGCGCAGTTTCAATGAGGAAAAGGTCACATCCGCCATCGAGTAATCCTTGCACCGTTATCTTATACCCTGCATACATCGTATCGTAATCAATATGCCCTAATGAAGGCAGTTTCGTGCCAGGACCCATCGCGCCTGCTGCAAAACGAGGTTTTTGGGGTGTTGAAAATTGCTCGCATGCTTCTTTGACTATCTGGGCACCCGCACGGGCAAGTTCATAAGTACGTTCACCCATATCATAGTCATCTAAAACCCATGGCAACGCACCAAACGTATTGGTTTTGATGATGTCAGCACCCGCGAGCAAATAGCCTTTATGGATGCCAAAAATTGCTTCTTTAGCGGTAGCGTTTAAAAGTTCATTACACCCTTCTTTGCCTGCCCATTGTTCTTGCGTAATGCTTAGCGCTTGGATTTGCGTACCCATCGCGCCATCTATGATTAAAATTTTTTCGCTAATAAGTTTTTTGATTGGTGACAAGTGATATTCCTAGTGTGTTATAACATACTTATATAGTATCAAATCTCGCATAATGTTATGATAAAAAGAGAAAAATAGTCCAAAACATTCACTCCTTTTTTTACCTTTCATACAGCAATTTTTTTACATGTAAAACTCTTATCAGTAATGTGGCTGTAACTATTTTGTATCTATTATGGTTTAAAATTCACATTGAATGAACATTACAAAGGAATCCTCCTCGTGCTATTTAGAACAAAAATTATCCTTACAGTCTCGCTGCTCATGTTTTTTAGTCTCATCTCTTTTGGTATCTTTAGCTACAACGATACAAAGAAAAACAGCATCCATCAAATTGAATCCAGTTTAAAAATGGCGACACACTCCTTTACAGACTATATTGACCTGATGCTATCGACGAAAAAAAATGAAATTGAAAATTCTGCTCGTTTCTTTCAAGATATAGACTTAAGAAGCCTTCACCAAATGGTTGAAAAACTTCAAGAAACCACCAAAACGGTTGGCGCGATTGACTCATACGTCGGTTTTGAAGACGGCGATATGATTTGGGGCAGTGAGAAACAACGTCCTGTTGGCTATGACCCACGAACAAGACCATGGTATATTCAGGCGAAAAAAGACCATAAAACAAGCATTACCGATGCGTATATGGGAGCAACCAATCATGTCTTAATGGTCACCCTTATGACACCCATTTACAATGTCGATAAAGAACTCGTGGGTGTTTTAGGTGTGGACATCACCTTAGATGCTTTGGTACAAACTATCGCTAGTATCAAATTTAAAGGCGGGTATGGCATCTTACAAGACACGAAAGGCATTGTGCTTGCGCATCCTAATGCTGATTTTATTGGCAAAGATTTAGCAAATTTTGCGCCAAGCCTCACTTCTCAATTTGGCGATTTAAAAGAAGGATTGATTAACTACACATTTAATAAAGAAGATAAACTCTACGCCTTTACCACCTCTAAAGAAAGTGGGTGGAGAGTGGGCATTGCTTACAATAAAGAGACATCGTATTCCTTTTTAAATGCCCAAATGCAAAAGCTTTTTATGATGGGTTCTTTAATGCTTTTTGGTGCTATCGTGGTGATTGTTCTGTTGATGAGAGCGCTTCTTAAACCCCTCAGAAATTTAGGCTCAATCGCTTATGAACTCTCTAGCGCAGAAGGTGATTTAAGGCAAAGATTGCATGTTCATGGCAATGATGAATTTGCGCAAGTCTCTTCTTATATCAATACGTTTATTGCCAAATTGCACGAAATTGTCCAAAATTCGAAAATGATTAGTCAGGAGAATGCTTCTATCTCCGAAGAGTTGTCGCGTACAGCGCTCAATGTTGTTTCCAACGTCGAAGCAGAATCAAAAATTGTCGCACACACCAAAGAAGAAGGCGAAGATATTTCCAAAGCATTAGAGCTCTCTGTGCATACAGCGCAAACCTCAGAAAGTACGCTCAAAAAAACACAAGATGACATTGGTGTTGTCAAATCACACGTCGAACAACTCGAATCAACCATGCAGATGACCATCGAAAAAGAGCAAGAATTGGTCAGAAAGCTTGAAAACGTCAGTCACAATGCTAGCGAAATCAAAGATGTCTTAAACATTATTAAAGACATTGCCGACCAAACCAATTTGCTCGCACTCAATGCCGCTATTGAAGCCGCACGTGCGGGAGAACATGGACGAGGATTTGCCGTCGTTGCCGATGAAGTGCGAAAGTTGGCGGAGCGTACTCAAAAAAGCTTGGTGGAAATTGATGCAACCATTAATGTCGTCGTCCAGTCCATTATGGATGCAAATACCGACATCGCCAACAATGCCCATGAAATCAATCAGCTCGCTTCGATTACCCAAAAAGTACAAGGGGGAATGAATCACATTAATGGGGTTATCGCTAACACGATTGTCGATACCAACCATGCCGTCACCAATTTTGTCCACAATGCGCAAAAAGTCAAACAAATGGTCATCGAAATTGATAAAATCAATACCATTTCGCATGAGAATGTCTCGAACATTGGCAATGTTTCGCAAGCATCAGACCACTTGCACAGTATGACGGAAAATCTTAAAAATGAGTTGGGGAAATTTAAATCCTAATCAAACGTAAAAGAAGCGCTTTGCCTCTTTTACGTTTACATGTAAAACCTTAGGGATTGACCGTAGATTTGTAAACGGCTTTGCCATTTTTAATCTCTTTGATAACAGCAGAACGTGTCGCGTTGCCTTGCTCATCGATGGAGATAAATCCTGAAACACCTTCAAAATGGTTCGTGTGCTTAATCTCTTTGTTGATACAAACGCTGTCTTCTGGATTGGCACAACGATTGATGGCATCGACCATGACGTTATACGTATCAGCACCAAGCGTTACAAACGAATTGACCTCTCTCTTACCCGTTTTTTTCTCATACGCCGCTATAAACGCTTTTGATTTTTCGGTAGGAGGTGCATTGTGGTCAAAAAAGTCTGTGAACATATGTCCCTCAGCCGCGTCACCACTGAGTTCAATAAACGTTGGATTTGCAACGCTATCGCCCGATAAAAATGGTTTATTTAACGCAATTTGTTTTGCCTGACGAACAATCATAGAGGCTTCCGCATGATAAATTGGCAAGAAAATCATATCGGGATTGAGTGATTTGATTTGCGCCACAACGGCCTTAAAGTCTTTATCGCCTGAACTGACACGAATCTCTTTGAGTACTTTGCCACCGTTTTTAACAAAGGCTTCGGTAAATGCTTTTGAAAGCCCTAACGAATAGACCTGTGCTTGGTCGGTTAAAACGACAGCCGTTTTGAGTTTTAAATCACGTGTCGCATACTGCGCTACCACGGAGCCTTGAAACGAGTCTGTAAAACAGACACGGCTTGCATACGCTTTACCTAAGGTCAATTTATCATTAGTTGCGACTGGAGCAATCACAGGAATACTCTTTTTATCGGCAATAGAAATAATTTGCGCGGTGTTGGTACTGGTAATCGCACCTAATATACCTACGACTTTATCGGAGGTAATCAGCCTTGTTGCCGAAGTGGCAGACTCCACTTTGTCCCCTTTGTTATCCACAAGAACCAATGTTAGTTTATCGCCATTTTTCAATGTCGGTTGAAGCGCATGGGCTAATTCAACGCCTTCATACGTTGTTTGTCCGTATGAAGCGAGGGTTCCACTCATAGGCATCATGACGCCAATTTTAATCTCTTTTGCTGAAACGTTCATCATACAAAGAGCCAAAAGAGTAGAGAGTGTTAAAAATGGTCGCATAAATGCCTCCTTAAAATTTAATGTGCGGAAGTGTAGCATATTGCCTCTTTATTGTCAAGTATTCCTACCTATTTAGTAGTGTTTATACTTCGCTTACTGTTGAAAGGGAAAAGGGCTTGCGCCCTTTTAAAGAAGAAATCTATTCGTTATGGCTGTTTTCAGCGGCATTGAGCGCTTCAGAGACATCCACAATAATTTGAAGTTTTTTAATAATTTCATTCATAGCTTTGCTCTCTTCTTGTGCCGCAATGCTAATACGCTCCACTTCGGCTTGTGTTTTGATAATCTCATCCACCGTGCGTTGTAAAGCAGGAACAATCTGATCAACCACTTTTTGAACTTCCATAATGGACACACGAATGCTATCGGTTGATTTGTTGCTTTGGTCGGAGAGTTTGCGAACTTCACTTGCTACAACGGCAAAACCGCGTCCATGGTCTCCCGCACGCGCCGCTTCTATGGTCGCATTAAGCGCTAAAAGGTTGGTTTCACTGGCAATGTATTTAATCGCAGTGGTAATCGTGCCAATTTGCTCGACAGCATTGGTCAATTCTTGTGCCATGTCGTTGGTCACTTGAACGTTCTGAACTTCAGAAGCGAGTTTGCTATTAACGACGACAATGGTATTTGCAGTGTCTTCAATAGATTGCGAAGCACTTTTGGTGATGAGTGAAATTTCTTTGGTTTGTTCAGCCAACGTTTTAGAAATATCACGCGCTTCTTGCAAAGCTTTGTCGTTATTAATCGCTGTAACGACTTGGGCTAGAGCGCTGACACTCTCAGCCGTAGCAGAACGAGGAGGACTTGGAATTACGATAACATCAGGTTTTAGGTAGTGATTGTATTTAGTGTAAAGGGCTTTACCCGCAGAAACGTAGCCATCGGTTCCGATGATATAATTGGCATTGTTCAACGCCTCTTTTGTCTCAGCATCACTGCATTCATCAAAAGGTACGATTTTATAATTTACATGGTCGAGTTTATAATATTTTAAAAATTTGAGTGTTACATTCGCCCCTGACATGCTGTTGTTAAAAATAACAACCGTTTCACCCGCAGGAATCCGACTCACGGCAACAAAGAAATCCGTTGGAGGGACAAATTCAACCGCTACAACGATCTCTTTTCCATATTTTTTGACCATTTCATCGTAACGGTTGGCGAAACACACGACTAAGTCAAATTTGGAAACATCGAAATTTTGATAGTTACTCAGCGTCGCTTTTTCATAAACTGCTGTTGTTGATAATGTTGCATCCACTAAAGAAACCAACTCCGCAGTCGTTGCCTCATTTGCCCCAATTAAGAGTAAATTAACACTCATGTATGTCCCCTTGTCCCGTTAGATAAATCGTATCAATGAGATGATGCTAATTATACGTTTTACAGTGCTTGTATTCTAGTTCATTCTTGATAAAGCGATGCTTTATTTGGATATTATAAGCAAAATGTATGACAAAAATAGGACGAAAAATAGGCAATGGCCTTTTTGAAATCGTTGTATAATAAAAACAATTTTTAAACAAGGAGCAACCATGTTTGACATTCAGAATTATTACAGTTTTGTAATGGCCATTATACTTTTTCAACTCATTCCCGGTGCTGGCACCATTGCTATCTTAAATGCAACAGCACGTAATGGCGTGGGTGCGGGTCTTGGAGCTGTGGTTGGCACCTTGTTGGGGGATTTTGTTTTTATGATTGCAGCACTTATTGGGCTGGCAGCACTCATGCAAGAAAACCCACTGCTGTTTACGCTACTTCAATACTTTGGAGCAGGGTATCTGTGTTGGCTTGGAATAACACTTGTACGAACAAAAATCACAGCAGACACGGCATCTCACGAGCCTAAAAAATCTGCGTGGCGTTATTTAAGACAAGCCTTTTTTGTCAGTATTACCAACCCAAAAGTCATGCTATTTTTCGTGGCGTTCTTTCCTCTTTTTCTAAAAGCAGATGCATCGCAAGCAACCTTAATCGCTATGATTTTACATGTAAGTCTCATTAGTTTTATGTATCAAGCACTTTTAGTCCTTGTGGGTAATACGGTAGCACTTAAATTAAAAGCATTTCCATTTGCACGTACACTTGCCACTCGTTTAGCCGGTATTGCACTCGTTGCATTTGGCATTAAACTTGCAATGAATAATCGTTAATAATCACTAGGTAGGACAATGCTTTTAAGACATACATTTTTGATTTTATTCGTTGTAATGATTTGGGGAGTCAATTTCGTAGTTATTCAAGTAGCTTTACGAGAAGTACCTCCTATTTTGCTGACATTTTTACGGTTTTTCTTTGCCGCATTTCCAGCCATTTTTTTTATTAAACGACCACAAACGTCTTGGATAAAACTGTTCAATTATTCGATGAGTATGCTTGTCTTTGATTTTGCTTTTTTATTTTCAGGTATGTACGTCGGCGTTAGTGCAGGACTTGCTTCATTAAGCTTGCAAACACAAGTTTTTTTTACAGCGCTTTTAGCAGTTATTTTTTTCAAAGAGTCTATGAGTTATAGCAAAGTCATAGGGGCGTGCATCGCTTTTTTAGGTATTGGCTATGTAGGGATGCACACCGGCGGTGACCTAAACCTTTTTGGATTAATCTTGGTTGAATTAGCCGCTCTTTCATGGGCCATTGGCAATTTGGTCTCTAAAAACATTGGCAATGTCGATATGCTCTCTCTTGTTGTTTGGGGAAGCTTGATTGCCTCACCTTTTTTATTGCTTTTATCGTTTATTTTAGAATCGCATCTGTGGAATGCCTCAACACTGATGCATCTCTCATTGACCGGTATGGGCGCGGTTGCCTACCTTGTGTATCCTGTCACACTCTTTGGCTTTGCGGTGTGGAGTTGGCTACTCAATCGTTACCCAGCAACCATCGTCACACCTTTTACTCTGTTAGTGCCGATCTTTGGGTTTTCATCAGCCGCATTTATTTTGCACGAAGCATTGCCTCAATGGAAAATGATAGCCGCCATGATGATTATCACTGGCTTAGTGGTCAATCTTTATGGCGATAAAGTCTTGCAAAAATACCGTTTGATGCGACACTAATCTTTTTACATGTAAAAGCTATTTGTCTTGAAGATGCATCAAACGCTCTCGTCGTTGTGCCGTGATATTTTCATCCGTTGGCAGGTTTAAAAAGTGATTTAATTGCTCAAGAGAGATGGAGGTATCGGTCTTTAGCCCTTCACTCACAATTTCACTGCCTAATTTGCCCAAAGCGTAGCAATACTTACTTTTGATGGAAACATTGGCATCGTTGAATGCGGCTATACGCGAACATTTATCGACCCATAAGAAAAGGTCATTGGATTGAAAGTCTTTTAGATACTCAAACAATTTAGGCGTCTCAAAATACTTGAGTTGGACTTCAAAAAAAGGATTGACTTCCCTGACATCATTGATGCGCAAAACAATCGGATACCGATAAAACGTCTTTCCAATTTTAAAACCACGACCATTCGCTTCTAGGAGCATATCGTGTTCAATTTTAGGAAACTCCCAAAATAAGCTGATATCTTTTGTCCATGCATCAAGTTGCTCATCAAAATCGTCAAATACTTTGACTAAAGAGGTATCATTTCCAAGCAGATTTCGACTCAACCCAAGCTCTGCTTTATACCCTAAAAGAGGTAATAGCGTCGCACCGATATCAAGAGTAGAACCTGTTTTCTCAACTTTTTTCTCAACTGGCGTTCGTGGATCAATAATCATAAACTGATCCCTTCTCTCACCTTTATTCAGTGTATCTATCGCTAAATTGTGCATCGCAAGATGGTCGCTTGCAACAACGATAATCGTATTTTTCCCATACGGAGAGTCTTGGATTTTTTTGATAAATTTAGCAATCAGCTCATCGGAACAATACACGGCATTTAGCATACTGTTACTACCATCGTTATAACTGTTGTTCTGGCAACTTTTTGAGACATGCCCTGCGGGATGATGAGTATCCATCGTAGAGACAAAAAGTGCAAATTTCCGCTTTGACGAAGAGAGCTTTTTAAAATCATTAAAGGCGATATCAAACAGCGTATCGTCATACAAACCCCAAGGTGTCAAATAATTTGGATTTTTGAGGGAGGGTTTTAACTCGTCAAGCCCTTTAATATCATCAAAGTGATGGGTACGATACAATTTATCGGTCCCTGCAAACTTTAAAGAAGCGCCTCTGCGACTTGCCATCTTATAGCCTTCTTTATGCAACAAATCACTCAAACACGTTGCTCCAGAATAAAACGAATCCATCTTTGACATCGAGTTGCCTTGAGACGATTTGGAGCTTGAAGAAGGGGTCACTAAAGGTAACCCACAAATCACGGCTGTTGCACCTGCTATCGTCCAACTCGTACCTTTGACTTGCCGAATATCAGTAAAATAGGTAGTTTGCTCTTTGATGTGTCGTAAATGCGTCACCAAAGAAGGGAAAAGCGATTCATCAAAATAGGTAGTTTCAAAGCTCTCAGCAAAAATATAGACTAAATTGAGATGCTCATCGCTCACACTTTGAATCGTCGGCGTTTTATAGTATTCTGCGAAATTGTTTTGAACACTCAGTTCATTCTCAATCCCCACAGCCTCAGACACGTCATCATAAAATGTTACAAGTGTTGGATGGGATACAAGCGCCAAAAGCAAACACAGACTCGATAAAATCCTTCGTATGCGCTTCTCTTTAGGAAAGATATCGTTCTTTAAAAGACGAAAATAGAAGAAAGAGAGAATAAAACTGGCAAGAAAAAAACCAAATCCAATTAAAATGATTAAATAATAATCACCAAAACCAGAACCTTCTAGTCCATACCGTAAGTGATAAATAACGGCGTCATTAATGCCCTCACCTGTAAAATAATCAGAAACAATGTAAGCTCCTGTTAAAATAATGTAACAAAAGATAATAACAGCGCCCAAGAAGAGAGAGTAGCGATTTCGTGTACGATTTCGAGATAAAAGGAGCGATACAACAAAGAAAGAGATAGAGAGCCATAAATAGAAATTCATTGTCATTTGTGACCCTTTGGAAAAATAAATCGAATTATATCTTCTAATGGAGCAAATGCAGTAAAAATTTCATTTTCTCAAAAGTGATTAAAAATTAATCAAATTGGTGCATATATTAAAATACGACTAGTGATACAATTTCATCAGTTCAACATTTTAGGAGGAAATTCATGAGAAGTAAATTACTTGCTCTTGCAACTTTGTTGCCACTATCAACATTGTGGGCAGCTGACGAAGCTGCTGCTGATGCTGCCGAAAAGGTATTAACACTTGACGTGGGAAATACCGCTTGGGTTTTAACTGCAACTGCGCTAGTTATGTTTATGACACCCGCTGGCTTGGCACTCTTTTATGGCGGTATGTCTCGCTCTAAAAACCTACTGAACACCATTGCGATGAGTGTTATGGGTTACATCGTAGCGTCTGTCGTATGGGTTATTTGTGGTTATACATTGGCGTTCGGTACAGACATCGGTGGCGTTATCGGTTTTGATAGCCTATTTATGAGTGGTATTAAAGTAACCGACATTTGGGCAACTGGAAACATTCCGGTACTTCTTTTTGCAGCATTTCAAATGACTTTTGCTGGTATTACAGTAGCGCTTGCAAGCGGTGCAATTATTGAGAGATTAAAATTCTCTACATGGATTATTTTTGCGGCACTTTGGATTGTTGCATGTTATGCACCTATCGCGCACTGGGTATGGGGCGGCGGTTTCTTATCTGAGCTTGGCGTTCTTGACTTTGCTGGTGGTACCGTTGTTCACATCAATGCGGGTGTTGCTGGTTTAGTTATGTGTATTATGCTAGGTCGTCGTTCAGATTATGGTAAAGCAATGTTCCCATCATCTATCACATTAACCGTACTTGGTGCAAGTATGTTATGGTTCGGATGGTTCGGATTCAACGCAGGTAGCGAATTAGGTGCTGATGGTATTGCTGCGAGTGCATTCCTTGTCACAAACACTGCTGCTGCGGTTGCTGGTCTTTCATGGATGGTTATTGAGTATGTTACCTATAAAAAATTCACATTACTTGGTATCGCTTCTGGTATCGTAGCGGGTCTTGTTGCCATTACTCCAGCGGCTGGTTTTGTTGATACAAGTGCCTCTTTAATTATCGGTATCGTTGCAGGTATCGTAGCATTCTACGGTGTCAATGGCCTTAAAAAAGCGCTCAAATACGATGATTCACTCGATGCATTTGGTATCCACGGTGTTGCGGGTATCTGGGGTGCACTGGCTACGGGTATTTTTGCAAACCCAGAAGTCAATGAATTAGGAACAGGCTTACTTTATGGAAAAGCTGACCAACTTCTCATTCAAGCTGAAGGTATTGTCGTGACAATTATCTATACAGCAATCGTGACTGCTGTTGTCTTTAAAATAGCATCTATCTTAACCGGTGGTGCAAGAGTTGGAAGTGAAGAAGAGTCTCAAGGTTTAGATGAAGTAGCGCACGGCGAAAAATCATTTAACTTAAGATAATAAGCGCAAAGGATAACAGATGAAAAAAATCGAATCGATTATCAAACCATTTAAACTTGAAGATGTAAAAGACGCACTTGCTGAACTTGACATCACAGGTATGACAGTCAGTGAAGTCAAAGGATACGGAAGACAACAAGGACACTCAGAACTTTACAGAGGTGCTGAGTATGTCGTTGATTTTTTACCAAAAATCAAAATCGAAGTTGTTGTTGTCGATGATCTTGTTGATAAAGTTATAGACGTTATCGTCAAAAGTGCTCGCACTGGCAAAATTGGTGATGGAAAAATCTTCGTTACCAATGTTGAGAAAAGTGTTCGTATTAGAACCGGTGAGCTTGATAACGAAGCTGTATAAAACCTCCTATGGGCAGAAAGATTACTCTTCTGCCCATACTTCCTCTTCTCTTAACGCTTTTTCTTCTTTCATACGGTAAGTCATTACCAAATTAAAACAGAGTTCACTGAGCATCAACAATTCCCACATAGAAAGAATTTCTAGAAAAGGCATCCCTTCGGTGAGTGCTTCAAAATTGATTTTACATGTAAACGTATACGCATCATTGGGAGCGCCTAGTTCAGGGAGTGTCATGGAGTATTGAAAGGCAAAAGCCATCTCAGGATTACGCCCCATACGACGGATGCGTTTGAGTGTTCCTTCGTAGTCTTTTTCACTCAAACAAATTTCTGAGTGAATATTATGAGAGAGTACATTGCGAACAAACGAGAGAATATCGAAAAAATTCTCAAACTGATCGCCGAAGAGCTGTTGCATGAAAATTTTAAACGGGCTTTCAAACCGTAAACTCTCAACCATTGCCATACAAATACCTCGAAACGCATTGAATTCAACAAAATACTCAAAAAGCGATATATCCTCTTTTTTTGTTTCCCTAGCATTCACCAACAATTCGTGAATAATCTCAGAGTTAAAATAATAGGCTTTTTCATCATCGTATTTTTTGACAACAAACAAACTTCGATTGACTAAGTCTTCTGTTTTAGAGAGTTTTCCTAAAAACTCACCCATATGCAAAAAATAAAAATTTTGCTCAACCAACAACAACGCATCATCAAGCAAAATATCGTTATCGCTCATTGTATCTTTTCCAATGTTACTTTCATATCTTGATAAATCGCACAATTACCTTCTTGACTCATCGCATTAGGGGTGAGCATATTGGCATTTTTAGCACCGCTATACAGCAATAAACAATCATCTCGAAGCTTTGCACTCGGCATCACGGAATAAATACAGGAGCCATAACGATTGGTAAGCCTAACGCGTTCTTCTTGCTTGAATCCCAAAGAAGTCGGCACATACAAATAATCATTGGTGACGAATTGAGAATTCAGAGATTTGTTTTGTTTTGCGGCAATCAGGAAGAAACCTTCCCCCTCTTCTTCCATATCATCATCAAATTCCTCTAAAAATTCAAACTTTCCGCTTGGTGTATAAAACTTCGTTGCATAAGGAATCTCTTCATACGTTTTTGAAATTAAAAAACCGTCTTGCAGAACACTGTTTGAAGCGATAACCTCTTCGATGATGCTTTCATCGCTTGGCAATGCCTCATGTCCAAAAGCCTGCAATAATTTTTGTGCAAGGTCATATTCACTGATGCCTGCGCTGTTCTCGACAATTTTAGGCATACGTCCTACAAAATGGTGACCATAACTGAGTTTTACATCGTTTTTCTCTAAAAAAGAGAGTGCAGGTATGACCAAATGCGCTTTAGCGGATGTCTCATTTTCATGCAGACCAAAATAGACAACACACTTTGCTTTGGCGATATTTTCCTGGACTTTTTTGGAACAGGGCATTTGGTTAAGAGGATTTCCGCCTTGAATAAACACAAGGTCGTATTTGCTAAAGTTGGCTATAGGTAAAGGCTCTTTTTTAGCGTTCACTTTAAAAGGTGAAGTAAACCCAAATCCACTGTTAGAAAGATACCCTACCCCACATCCAACTTTACCAAACAAGCCTAACATGGCGGCAAACGCATCGATAGAGCGAACAACACTGTGCCCAAAACTGTATTTTTGGACACCGATACCTATAAGAATCGATACTTTTTTACCTTTAACAAGGGAGAGCAATTGTCCAACATCATCTAAATTGACACCTGCTTTATCAATGAGTTTACGCATCGGAATCGCATTAACAAATTCTAAAAAATCATTATAGTTATCGCATCGCTCTTGTACAAACGTTTTATCTTCCATCTCTTCCATCGCCACCAAGCGGCATAAAAGAAGCGCTAAATACAAATCACCCTTTGGCTTAATTTGAATGTGCAATGCCGCATTGGATGCTAAGTCAATTTTTACAGGATTAATCACAATGAGTGTTTTATTTTTTAACGCAGGAAGCATATGTGAATTCGTGACACTCGGGTTTCTTCCCCATACAATCACGACATCGGACTCTTTTACATGTAAAGGCGAAAGCGATAAATTCGCACCTCTACTTTGCACTACACCCGCGTCGCCTGCTTCATCACACAATGACCCAGAAGCAAGCACGGCTTGATGTTTGGCAAAAAACGCTTTTGTGACACCTTGCATCACACCAAGATTACCACTGCCTTTAAAAAAAAGCGTGCGAGATGGAGCGTACGTTTTAAGCGCATCGACCAAAAGCTCTAAGGCTTTTTCCAATGAAACGCTTTGACCTTGATAGCGTGCCTCTTCAATACGATCAAAATGGTAGTAATGATTCAGATGATGGCACAAAAAACCTTGGGTAATGGGATGCGCTTTGTTGCCTTTGAGCTTTAAGTCCTCTTCCACAACAATACTGCACCCATCAAAACAATCTAACGGACAGGTAGTAAAATGCATCGTTATACCCTCAAATATGGAGTTTTACGGGAATTATACCTTAGTTATCTAAATGAAGCAGTTTATCTTCTAATATTTCAAGGCTTAATACTTCATCTTCTTCAATTTTAAGATGTTGATAGTGCATAATCAGCCCTTGCTCACGTAGCAGTTTATCCACTGTTTCGTACTCCATATGTGTGTGTTCTTTTACATGTAAAACTAAAAAATTATCGCTATACGCGCGTACAATGATTGCTTCAGGGTATATTGATTCTATGGCTTGAGCAATTTGGCGTAAAAAGATATCACCTTTTTTCCAACCGTGTTTTTTATTGTAGGTCGCAAAATTCATACAATTAAGATGGTCGATACACAAGATTTTAAATTGACAATCATTTGAATGTGCAAACAAGAATTTCAGGTAATTGACATTGTAAAAGCCTGTGAGTTGGTCTCTAAAATAGTAAGAAAAACGCATCTCTTCTAACAAATCTTTTGGCATCTGCGTTGTATTTTCAGGTAACGTAATGTCTTTAAACACTTCTTTGGCAATTTTGACAATAAAAGGATTAAACTGTTTTCCACTCTCTTCTTCAAGATTGTCTATTGCTTCTTCACGTGTGAGGCTTTTACGATACGCTCGATTGGTTGTCATAGCATCAAACGCATCGGCAACCGTAATAATTTGCGAGAAGAGAGGAATCTGATCCCCCTTGAGACCTTTAGGGTACCCTCCTCCATCGTAGCGCTCATGATGATGCCACACTACGCTGGCTAAAAGCGAAAATGGTTCGCGTGAAAGCAATTCGTAACTTGCCGTAGAGTGGCGCTTTATCAATGAATATTCCATAGAATTTAGCTTATCAGGCTTGAGTAAAATTGCATCAGGAATTTCTATTTTACCAATATCATGAAGCATGCCTGCTTTATAAATAAAATCTGCATCATCGTGTGAATAGCCCATGGCAAGGACCAACATTTTGGCATATTCTGCGACTCTTTGGCTATGACCTGCGGTATAACTGTCTCTTTTTTCAACCATATCAATGAGTGCGTACATACTCTCTTCATACATCTTCGTTTTTTCATTTAGATAATTACGCCCTCTTGCATGAATCCACCAAATCGCAAAGATACCCAACCCCCATGTGCCTGTGTACATCAAAATTAAAAAATAATAACTCTTAGGATTGGCCTCTTTGAAGCTAGGAACAGGCATTTGAATTGTCATAAACCCTAGCACTGAACCAATGGCTTCGTCGCTATGCACATGGCAAGAGATACATGAAGCATTTGCAGGCATTGGCTTGGTATAAAAAAGCGCTTTGGCATTTTCTTTTTGAATAACAGTGAAACTATCTTTTTTGGTCTCAATCATCTCTTTAAGTGTCTGTTTGACATTATAAGGAGCGGAAAACATATCAATGTTTTTGTAGATAGAGTGAATATTAAGTTCCATATCACTATGACTGGCTAAAGCGGCTAAGAGAGTTCGCAATGAAAAATTTTGACGAATCCCATACCGTTCTTTTTCACTGAGCGCATTCGCCTTTTGCTCATAGGCCCAATAGACAAATGCCATGGATTGTTCAGCAACGCCTTTAATCTTCTCTAAAGAACTCTCTTCAATGTGTTTTTCTTCATTGTAGAACTGATAGACAACAAAAAGAGATGTTAAAATAGTCCAAAAAATTGTTAATAAAATAGCAATTTGCTTGAAGTATTTAATACGTTTGCTTACTGACATAATATTTGGTAATCTTTTTTTAATGTAGTTAAATAAATTTAACCTATTATGCCAAATGTAAACTTAATGAACGATTTAAGAGAGGGGAGTAGGCACGAAAGTACCTACTTATATTCTTTAAATGCTAATTTCTTTAATATCAGCAATAGATTTAAACGCGTTATAAACAGAAGCAATGAGGTTTTGACGATTGGTTTTAACTGCCACATCATCCGTATTGACCATAACGTTATCGAAGAAAGCATCAATCAAAGGTTTCAACGCAAAAAGAGCATCTAGGTTCTCTTCAAAAGAGGCATAGGTTTTTTCATTGACCTCTTTAAACGCTTCAAAAAGAGCTTTTTCTTGTTGAGAATCAAACAAGGCTTCATTGACACTCATCGTATCGGTTATTTCTAGATTTTTGATAATGTTCGCCACTCGCTTAAAGGTTGAGAACATCTCTTTAAAGCCTTCACTTTGTACGATACTTGCCAAAGCATTAATTTTTTGAGATAAACGTAAAATATCGCGTTCACCACTACTGATAACTGCCGTAATAATTGAAGGATTTACATCAAAAAACTGATAGAGACGTTCTAAGAAAAATGTCTCTAAGGGTGCAAAATCAAATGCCTGATAGTTTTTCGCCAACGCCCCAAGGTCATTTTTGATGTCAAAGGATACTTGTTGTTCCAAGACGATTTTAATGATACCATTCACCGCACGGCGCAAAGCATACGGGTCTTTGTTTCCTGTTGGAATTTTATTGATGCTAAAGAGCGCGATGAGTGAATCTAATTTATACGCTAATGCAACGATGGAGCTAAAAAGTGTACTCGGAAGCTCGCTCTCTTCACTGTTAGGAAGGTACTGCTCTTTCAGTGCCAATGCCAATAAAGCATCTTCACCTGCGGCATTGGCGTAGTAATAGCCCATTAACCCTTGAAGTTCCGTAAACTCATACACCATTTCACTTAGTAAATCGCTTTTAGAGTACATCACCGCTTTTTGCATTAACGCATCCAGAGAAGCTGCATTCAAACGTCCATTTTGAGCGATAAGCGTCCTTTGGTATTTATGCATCAAGTAAGAGGCAATCTCTTTTTCACGCAACTCTTTATCGAGCAGTGAGCCTAATCCATCAAGATACGTGATGTCTTTGAGTCCTTCGTAATGAAGCCCGTTTTTAAGGTCATTATCCAAGAAAAATAGTGCATCGCTTAATCGCGCACGCAGTACTTTTTCATTACCTCTGACAATTAAATCATAATCATCGCTAATGGCATTTGAAACCACGATAAAATGGTTACTGAGCTTTCCATTTTTGAACACAGGAAAATAACGTTGGTTCTCTTTCATAGACGTAATAATGACTTCTGGCGGTAAACGTAAAAATCGCTCTTCAAATGTTCCCATAAGCGCTTTTGGATGCTCGGTAATTGCCACAACCTCTGCCAATAAATCAGGGTCAATTTCAATATGAACGCCCTCTTTTGCTTCAATCGCTTTAAACTCATCTAAAATAATCGCTTCACGTTTGCGAGGATACAAAATAACCCCACGCTCGGCCAAACGCTCAAAATAATCGCCTGCGAACATATAGGCAAACGGCTCGTAAGAAATTGTACGATGCGGATAGGAAAAAGGAGTAGATTCAACGCCGTAGAGAGAAAAAGGAACATGCTCATCACCCAGCATACACCCAATCCAACGAATAGGACGAATAAAACTCTCTTCTAAAAATCCCCAACGCATGGACTTTCCAAAATTAAGTCCTTTGAGGAAATTTTCGATCATCTCTTTTAAAAGTGCTTTACTCTCTTGGCCGGCAATGGCTTTTTTATAATACAACACTTCTTTGCCATCTTTCATCATTCGTGAAATTTCACTAAATGCAACGCCGCATTTTTTTGCAAAACCAAGTGCTGCAGCAGTTGGTTCACCGTCTTTAAGCGCGACACTAAGTGGTGCACCAAAAAATTCTTCTTCACGCGCTTCTTGAGATGTTGGAAACGCATTATGCCAAAGGACTAAACGACGAGGAGTGTAGTAAAACTCAAACTCGCATCCAAGAGCATTTTTTTCTAAGATATCAAGCCATAATGTTTCAATATTGGGAAGTTCTTTTAAAAAAGGGATCGCAGGGAGTTCTTCGACGCCAATTTCAATTAAAAGAGGTTTGATCATTGATCGACCTTTACATGTAAATAATTTAGACTTATTTTAACCTAGACTTGGTTAAATCGTCCTTTTACATGTAAAGGTCACACGCTCTTTAGCGGTAGTTTTTGCAGTGTCCTACGAGTTTACTGAAAACCCAAATGGAAGGACAAAAATCTGTGATTGCCCACACAAGGATCATCGCAATCACAAAACCCAAAAGAATCGTGCCATAGATTGAGCCAACACTCATTAAACAGCAAGCAATAAAAAGTACTACTGCCATCATCAAACGTTGCAATTTTTCAGCGCATGCCATTTTTTATCCTTTATAATTAATATAATGTATAACTATAAAAGCAAAGCGCTTAAAAAGGTGTTATATTTTTGTGTTACAATTTTTGCGTATGGAAAAATGCAGAGATAGGAAAATGATCAGAATAGCCTATTCCTAAGTGTTCTCCCCGACCACGATTGCTGATTTGCCAACGATTGGGATTGCCATTTTCATCCAACATATAAGGTTTTATAAACACTGAAAACGAATTTTTGGTGTAATCAATGCCGCGATTATCCATCAATGTTTTTGGAATGATGATGTGATCAAGCGTCTCTTTTTGTTTGCCGTAACTGTGAGAATAACGCTTGTCTTGTGGGAGTTCATACCATAAATTATACAAAGGTGCTTTCATGTTTCCTGCTTGTAAAAACATCACAAGTCCCATACCCCAATGCTCTTTACGTTCTTCATAAGGTGAGTTAAAATCACCCATGATGATGTACTCTTTTGTACGTTCTTTCTCCAAAAGATTACGCAGTGTTTTTGCATACACCAGACGTTCATCTTCTCTTTCTTTATATGCGGGCCAATGGTTGATATAAATATCTAAAGACTGTTCATCGATACGGAATGTAATTTTATGAATCCCTCTTGCTTGGTCTGGAAGCCAATAGGTTTGTGTCTTTTCAATAGGAAAGCGTGACAAAAGAGCCGTTTCGATAGAAACACGCTCTTTCTTTTTAGGATAAAAAAAATAAGGATACGCCTTGTCGCCAAGAGCTTGATTGAGCTGTTCCAAGACAGCCCTATTTTCAACTTCTTCAAGCGCAATAATATCGGCATCTAAATCTTTGATAACCCGTGCAAGATTGGCAATTTTGAGGCGAAGCATCGCATCATTCCAACCGTGTTTATTATTGGGGATGTACTCTTCATATTCATTACCAGCACGCGAGGCATCAAACAGGTTTTCGACATTGTACGTTGCGACTTTAAAATCGAAAGCATTTAGAAATAAAGGCAATAAAAGCAGTAAAAAACGCATTAATTATCACTTCCATGCATCGGTTCAAATTCACCGCTATCGGTATTAAAATACTCTAAATCTCCTGTCTCAAGATGATAATACCATGTTCGAATGAACAGCTCACCTTCATTCACGCGACGCTCAACGTCAGGATAGGTTAAAAGATTTTTGGATTGGAACAGAACCGATATTTTCTCAGTCAATTCAAGTCGTTTAGCATGTTCGACATCTTTACTCAATTTTTGTTCGACATATTTTTTCGCATCAAGCCCAAGTTCTAACCATTTTTTGACATGGACTAAATTAATGTCTGTAATTTTGGTGTACATGGTCTCAATCGCACCACAATGAGAATGCCCACACACAATGATTTCAGTCACACCCAATACCGATACGGCATACTCAATACCAGCAGCCGTTGCGTGAAAGTCATTGTCAGGAGCAAAAGGAGGGACAAAATTGCCAACGTTTCGAAGAACAAATAAATCTCCGGGTGCTGATAGGGTAATAAGCGAAGGATCAACCCTTGAATCGCTGCATGCGATAAAAAGAACTTTTGGATGTTGTCCATTTTTAACAAGGTCTAAAAATTTATTTTCATATTTTTTAAACTTTGTATCCTTAAATTTCTCGTATCCACTAATCAAATCCGCTATTTTCATGACACTCTCCAAGGCTGTAAAATATGCAATTATATACAAAGAGAATGAAAAAGAAATTACAAGCACAAAGTTACTATAATTACGAACTATTTCATTTAAGAAGTCTTCATAAGCATTGTGAAGCTTTCAAAATTACATGTAAAGGAAAAAAATGGAATTCGAGAATGTAAGTGTTGTCAAAAAAGCGAATGTTTACTACGATGGTAAAGTCGTGAGTCGTACCGTTAAATTCAGTGATGGCACGACAAAAACACTGGGTTTTATGCAAGTAGGAAGTTATACATTTAACACAGGTGCCGCTGAAATCATGGAATTTTTAAGCGGTGAAGTCGAAGTCCTTCTTCCTAATCTCAAAGAACCTCTAAAAATAAACGGCGTAGGTATTTTTCATGTACCGGCCAATTCTAGTTTTACATGTAATGTTATAAAGATAGCAGACTACTGCTGTTCTTACGCTCAATAATCTCAGGATTTCGTAGCAACGCTTCAATGTCAGGTATGTTCAAGGGTTTACTAAAATAGTACCCTTGAGCTTCATCGCATCCATTCTCTTTTAGAAAATCTAGCTGCTCTTTGGTTTCAACCCCTTCTGCAATCACTTTAAGTCCTAAACTTTTTCCTAAAGCAATGATGGTTTTGACAATCTCTTTATCTTCAGGGTCAATGCTTATATCACGAATAAAGGACTGGTCAATCTTGAGTTTATAGACTTTAAACCGTTTTAGATAACTCAAAGACGAATACCCCGTTCCAAAATCATCAATTGAAAGACGTATGCCTTTTTCAAAAAGCTCATTCATCGTTTCAATGGCATGAATCGGGTTTTGTGCCGCGACACTTTCAGTCAGTTCGATTTCAAAAAACCATGGCGGTAATTTCACTTCATCAATAATCGTACTCACCAACTTTGATAGATGCGCATGGTGAAATTGAACGGTTGAAAGGTTTACAGAAACGCTCATCGCAGGGTATCCCATATCAATCCACTGTTTCATACGCATGGCCGCAGAGCGCATGACCCATTCACCAATCAGCAGAATTTGACCGCTCTCTTCTGCAATCGGAATGAATTCTGAAGGAGGAATCATTCCAAGTTCAGGATGGTTCCATCTCAGTAATGCCTCTACCCCCACAATTTTCCCATCACATAAGGAAACTTGGGGTTGATAATGAAGACTGAGTTCTCCCCTTGTGTGTGCATAGCGCAACGCATTTTCAAGGCTTAACAACCGAGAAGAACGACTTTGAATCTCCGCAGTAAAAAAGCGGTAGTTATTGCGCCCATCTTTTTTAGCCAAATACATCGCAGCATCTGCACATTTAAAAAGAGTATCAATATCTTGGCCGTCATTAGGATAAAGCGCTATACCAATAGATGCGGTGATGATAAGCTCATGCTCTTTAAGCTCAATGGGCTGTTCGATAGTTTGTAACAAGCGCTTTGCCATATGCGCGGCATCGTCCACACTCACACTTGGTAAGACTAAAACAAACTCGTCACCGCCTTGACGTGAAAGGGTATCGACAGGACGCAAAAGCTGTTTGAGTCGTTTGGAAACTTTGACTAGTAATTCATCCCCTACTGCATGTCCAAGGGTGTCGTTAATATTTTTAAAATGGTCAAAGTCGATAAAAAGGACTGCCAATTGCTCATGTTTTCGCTCCATCATGCTTAAATCATGTTCTGTTCTTAAGCGTAATTGTACTTTATTGGGCAGTTCCGTCAAAGGATCAAAATATTCTAATTGCTGGATTTTTACTTCACTTTCTCTACGCTCAGTGATATCGCGAGCCAAACCAAAGACACCGATCAATTCACCTTGCATATCGTAAACAGGTGTTTTTATGGTTTCAAAAAGCCCATTGTAACCACCGTCTTTAAAGCAAAGTTCCTCTTCATTACGCACAGAAGCTTTCGCATCCATTGCAATTAAATCATTGGCTCTAAAAAAATCAGCTAACTGGTACTCTACAAAATCATAGTCTGTTTTACCAATAATATCTGCTTCTTTAGCGCCATATAAACGCTCAAACGCTTTATTGCAAAATAAAAATACACCGTTTACATCTTTAAACCAAAGTAGGTCAGGAATGGCATCTAGCATAATTTCAAGCTGTCGTTTTAAGATGTCTCTTTCACCCGCTGTTTGGATGACCTTGGTCTCTAGCGCTCTTTTTGCAATCTTCAAATCGACTAAAAATTTTGCCATATAGGCAAGGCTGAGGGCAAAAGCTAAAGCGATAAGTTCTCTAAACATAAATTCTGAGACATTTCCCCAACCATTTTCAGGAGCCATCGTAATCGTCCACTGATTGTTAGGAACATCAAAGGTATATTCAATAGGGTCTATTAAAAACTTCTTTTTTGATTGGGCAATAATCTGTTTTACCCCGGTATTAGGGTCTATTCGCCACACCTCATACGATAAATTTTCATGCCCAAGCTGTGCAATTTTGACATTATCAAAAATATCAGAGATACGAATCACAGAAGCAACAAGTCCCCAAAATTTCTCTTTTTGATTCACAAGTTCAAAAATAGGTAAGCGCCCGACAACGCCGATACCGCCTTGCACTAACTCCAAGGGTCCCGCTAAAGTAAGCTTTCCACTCTCTTTGGCTAAGGTGGACTCTTTGATTTGTTTTGCCGTTTCAAAAAGATTAAGGCCCAATGCTTTTTCATTGCCCTTAAGAGGAGCGACTTGCTGAATAATCCCTCTTGGCGCAATTGCAAGTTCAATGACACCAGGATAGGAAGGCAATATCTCTTTCACTAAAGTTTCAAAGTTATCAATAATGCCATTTTTACTTTGGCTTAAAAGTGCTTGGAGCGTGTAGGTTGAAGAAAGGGCTCTATCTAAATTAAATTTAATATCATAGCTATAATTTGCCGCAATTGTCGCAACTTGGGTACGTTCTTTTTCAAGCTCGAGTGAATGCAATTTAAAAATACCCAAAGACAGAAGTGAAAAAGTAAGCATAAAAACAACGACTAGCACAGTCTTTGGGTCATTTAATTGCAAAAAAAGCCTTTGCTTCACATACATCCTTTGGCACCGATATTCGTTGATTGTATCAAAAAATTGCTTTTGCTAAACGTATTGCCGAAGCAAAGGCCCACTGAAAATTAAATCCACCGAGTTCTCCTGTAACATCCAAGACCTCGCCGATAAAATACAGGTCGTTACATTTGAGACTTTCAAAGTTTTCTGGATTGATTTCATGGGTACGCACCCCTCCTCGTGTCACTTCAGCTTTGGTATAGCCAAAATTACCTGCAGGTGAAAAGGTATAACTTTTTAGCGTAGCAAGTATCTCTTTTTCACGAGATGTTAATTGTGAGACGACTTTGTCTTCAATTCCATTGGCGTCTAAAAAAGCTTTTGAAAAGCGTTTTGGAAGCCCTAATGCCGTTGTGATTTGTTTTTTAGCGTTGCATTTCAATAATGCCTCAAGCGTTTTCACCTGTGGTAAAAAATCAATACGCATCGCACCTTTTTTCCAGTACAAAGAGGCACTGAGCACGGAAGGGCCGCTGATACCTTTGTGCGCAAAGAGAAGGTTTTCACAAAAGCGTTTTCCTTCGATTTCAATACAAACGGGGATTGCAATGCCACTGAGTTCTTTCATCCAAAACTGCTCTTTTTGCAGTGTTAGCCCAACCAATGCAGGTGAAGGCGTCTCTATCGTATGTCCAAAAGTTTGCGCAATTTTATACCCAATATCGCTCGCACCTATACTTGCGTAACTCAGTCCTCCGCTGGCAACAATGAGCTTCTTCGCACCGATGTCACCGCGATTTGTTGTAACGATAAAATGATTCTCTTTTTTTACATGTAAAACGGTTGTAGAGAGATAAAAGGTGCAAAAAGCGCTTAATCGTGCAAAAATGCTAACTAAATCTTTCGCACTGTTGGCACAAAACAGTTGTCCGTGCGCGCGCTCTTCTAAAGCCAAAGCATGTTTTTTAGCAAAAGCCATCATAGAAGAGGCATCAAAGGTTTTAAAACAAGATGCTATCATATCCGCATCGCCTACATAATGCGAACTATCGGCAAAACGGTTCGTAAGATTGCACTTTCCTCCACCTGAGATGAGAAGTTTAGCGCCTATTTTTGGATTGGAATCGATGAGTGCGACATCATGCCCTACCAAATGAGAAGCTGCCATTAAAGCGCTCGCACCCGCTCCAATGAAAACGATATCATACACCTTCACACAAACTACTTGTTTTTATTTGGCATTCAAACACGTATAATTGACCGTAGCATTCAATGAAAGCGTCTCATTACGTTGTAGTGGTTCTTCCATAGGAACAGATTCGGCTTTGATGGCTGCTTTAGCGCGCATGTTCTCCATGAACACAGGTCGGATGGGCTGCGTTCCTTCAAAGGAAACGGCACTTACGTTACACTGCATTTTTGTCTCATTCGAAAAATTTTGGGCTTGTGTTTGAGCGATGCGCAAGACTTCTGAACGTAAACTCAAAAGAGCCGCATTTTGTGCTTTATTACTGACACTCCATGCTAAAGCACCTAGATTTACGCGAACATTAGGCGCTTTACGTTCATCGAGTTTTTTCATAAGGGCATTGTACTGCTCTATGGTGTTTAATTCACAGGTAAAAGAGAGGGAACCACTGTACCCCATAAAGAGCTGTTTTTGATCTTTATAGCTATAACGAGGAGAGAGATAATATCCTCCACCACGACACACTTCGCCTTTGGAATCAAAGCGTTTTACCTCAGCGACCAATGCATTAAGATGTTCTTTAATGACATTGGCATCTTTTGACTCTTCTTCAAAACTAAAATGTGTTTGCAAAACATCTGGCATCAGCTCTTTGCTAGCACGCTCATTGGTCGTAATATTCATCTGTGCACAAGCGATGATTGGCAAAAGACAAAGAAAAATGAAATGGTTTTTACGCATCTTTTATGGCTCCTTTATAGTGTGATACCACTCTGTTCATGATAAGGACGTTTGCTTAAACGTTTCAAAATTTTGACGAATCGCATCGTAGAGTACAATGCCAGCAGACGTAGCTTGGTTAAGACTACGACCATGTTTTCCCATGGGAATGGTAATGGCATTTTCCCATTTTTTTTGCATCAATTCCATAGGAAGACCTGTGGATTCTCCGCCAAAAAAGAGAAAATCCCCTGGCTTAAAAGAGACTTCAAAATAGGTTTTTTTCGTTTTGGTTGTGGCAAAAAAGAAGTGATCCCATTGGTCGTTATTGGCTTCTAAAAAAGCGTCTAAACTCTCCCAAACGGTTAAGTCAAGCAACGGCCAATAATCAAGCCCTGCTCGCTTGACCGTTTTATCGCTAATCTCAAACATCGTAGGCTTAATGATGTGCAATTTACAATCCGCATTCACGCACATCCGTCCAATACTGCCTGTATTTTGTGGAATTTGTGGATGAACTAAAACGATATTAAACATAAATGAATCTCCCAAGTAACAAAACGTATCACAATTTTCTTTCTGCCACGCGAGTAGCAAGAATTTCAACACCTAGAATAACATAACGTTTCAAACGTTACATGTAAAGTCTATGAAGACAACTTTTCTGCCTCGCAAGAGGCTAGCTTCAGTGTCTAGGGCAACGTAGCTTTATGAGCTTTGCCTATAAAGCGTGTAAAAATGCTCTCAAAATATAATTGTTTTATTATCGTGTACAAATATACGCTCTTCAAAGACCAAATCAAGCGCATTGGAAAGCGTTACTTTCTCAACATTGCGACCTGCACGTTGCATATCGCGCCATGTCATCTCATGATTGACACGTACGACATCTTGCGCGATAATTGGACCTTCATCAAGATTGTTATTGACAAAATGCGCAGTTGCCCCAATAATCTTCACACCACGCGCAAATGCTTGTTTATATGGATTTGCACCAACAAAAGCCGGTAAAAAAGAGTGATGAATGTTAATCATCTTCTCTTCATAATGACTGACAAATTCACTGGATAAGATACGCATATACTTTGCAAGAACAATGTAGTCAAGATCGTACTGACTAAGCACTTCTAACACTTTTGCTTCATGTTCCGTGCGATTTAAACCTTCATGGCTCACACAATGAAACGGTATATTAAATTTAGAGCTGAGCCCTTCAAGCGCGTCATAGTTTGATACGATTGCTAAAATATTGGCGTTTAAATCACCGCTATCGTGTTTCAGTAAAATGTCACCTAAACAGTGTGTCTCTTTGGTTCCCATCAAGATGATATCTTTTTTGCGTGCTTCTGCTAGATAGATATTGGCACGTGCGGGAAGATACGCTTGAAGGGTGCCTTTAAACGCACCCATATCCACTTCACCACTGAGTTCCGCTCGCATAAAGAACTTGCCGTTTTCACGATCAACAAATTCATCGTTTTTAATGATATTGAGTTGATATTTAAAAACCACATCCGCAATACGGTAAATAAGCCCTTTTTCATCAGAGCAATCAATTTTCAAAATATAATTTTTAATCTCTTCCATGTTCACACACCTGTTTGATAATTTCAATCTTTCTTCGTAATAACTCTTCGCCAATGGCACGCCCTTCAAAACCATCGTGAATCACATCTTGCACACAAATACCGCCATCAAAAGGCTTATCCCAAATTCCAAGTCTTTGGGCGCGCTCTTTCATGCCATGACGGTAGTGTCCTAGCCATTCACACAGTGGCATTTCAAGACTCACATGGTACAGCATTTCATCACGGATGTCTCCTTCAAAAAAAGGCTGATGTTTGAAGGTTTTAAGGTAATGATTCGGCGCTTCTAGAAGCTTTAGCCACACCAAAGGGTCTTGTCCTAGTCGATTGGCTACGATATAAACAAAATAGTATGAAAGTAGTTTTTCTTCAAAATTTTGCTTAGATCGTATCAATTCAAAGGCGATACTTAAAAAACGATTTTCAACTTTACATGTAAAACACTTTTGAAACACATCTAGCGCGTACATGTAAAAAAGTCCGTAGTGCAAAAAAGGTGCGCGAAAGAGCTTTTCAAATTCCCATAACATCCGTGTACGGCTCAAATCTGACAGGTCAATACTTCGCATCAACGCCAACGTTTTTGCTTCTATCTTAAAGCCTAAACGCGCACTAAATTGGATAGAGCGAAGCACGCGTAAACTGTCTTCTTGAAACGAAACCGCATCAATCATACAGAGCGTTTTAGACGCAAGCGCTTCTTTGCCACCCCAAAAATCGAGCAACGTTTCATCAAAGATGTTGAGCATCATCGCATTCATACTAAAATCGCGCCTTTTAGATGCCTCTTTTTCATCGTTGCACACGTGCACTTCAAATGCAGCATGTCCGACACCGCTTTTGCGTTCAACGCGTGGGAGTGCAAAATCTATATTGCCCAATTTATAAACAAAAAAACTTTTCCCAACGCCAACAGCCCCAACGCGATTCATCAGCGTTTCAAACGCGGCGGGTTCAATGTCATACACTTCGATATCAAGGTCATATAAAGGCATATCTAAACACAAATCTCTAACACTACCACCCACCAAATACGCCCGTTTGGTATACGGCGTTAATACTTCAATTGCATGCTTGATTTGTTCATAAAAATGCGCAGGAAGTGCACACAGTGGTTTCATTGCTTTGAACGATCCATATGCTCCAATTGTTCATCAATGGTGGCTAAGAGATACTCTAAAAAGTTGAGCGTCAAATCAATTTTTGCTTCAATATTTTTGTTATTGGGTGATTGAAACCCTTCAAATAAAACTAAAATACGCTCTCGTAAGCTGAGATAAAATTGTTTTTGGCTCTCAGGAGAGCATCCTTCTTCTTCTGTGCTAAAAGAAGGAGCGTAAGCTTTGAGTGTATTAATCTCTTCTGTGAGTTCGAGTAAAGGCTCTGGCTCAAAAGATTCATGAGCGAGTGCGTTGCTATGGGATGGTTGTTCTTCTTTTGTTACCACTTCATCGAGCTCTTTAAGCGTCGAAAGGATCATCTCTTTTAGTTCCATAGTTTTACCAACCACCTTTCAAATTCTAAAAATTCCACTTCGCTGTTCATCGTTAAAAAAAACTTTTTCATCTCTTCATCTACGCCAAGGTATTTTTTACGAATACCTGAAAGTCGTTTGATGGCGATTTTAGCCTCTTTATTATCGGGGTTTTCGCGCAACAACTCTTTGTAAATCTCCAAAGCCTCATTTTTGAGACCTTGAAGTTCATAGATAGAAGCGAGGGTTAATGTTTTCATAGTTTGGCAACATAATCGGCAATAACAGTTCCCATTTGAGTGGTTGAACACACCTCTTTTGCACCAAACGCTGCTAAATCTTTCGTTCTGTAACCATCTTGGAGTACTTTTTTAATGGCATCTTCAATACGATTTGCCGCTTTTTCTTCGCCTAAAGCGAAACGAAGCATCATTGATGCACTCAAAATCGTTGCTAAAGGATTGGCGATGCCAAGACCCGTAATATCAGGAGCAGAACCATGAATAGGTTCAAAAAGTCCTACTTTTCCACCCATAGATGCAGAAGGTAAAAGTCCGATAGAACCACTTATCATACTCGCTTCATCGCTTAAAATATCACCAAAAATATTGCCCGTTAAAATGACATCAAATTGGCGAGGATTGCGCACAAGTTGCATTGAAGCGTTGTCCACATACATGTGACTGAGGGTTACTTCAGGGTATTCTTTAGCGATTTCAGTGACCGTATCACGCCAGAGTTGGCTGACTTCAAGGACATTGGCTTTATCCACAGAACAGACGTTTTTACGGCGTTTCATCGCTGATTCAAAGGCTACGCGTGCGATACGTTCAATTTCTGGTTTGGTGTAAACCATCGTGTTATAGGCTTTAAAGCCGTCATTCTCTCTGGGTTCACCAAAGTAAATACCGCCTGTGAGTTCACGAACAACAAAAAGGTCCACACCTTTTAACACTTCTGGTTTAAGCGTACTGGCGTCTAAGAGTTCATCAAAAACTGCCGTAGGACGAAGATTGGCGAAAAGCCCTAATGATTTACGAAGTTTCAACAGTCCTGTTTCAGGGCGAAATTCACGCGGTAATGTATCCCATTTAGCTCCACCAATGGCACCAAATAAAACAGCGTCACTTTTTAAACATCCCTCAATGGTCTCATCAGGAAGCGGTGTACCTTTGGCATCGTACGCCACACCACCCATCAAATACTCTTCATAACGTAATTCAAAATTTTCATTTTCACACGCACGGTTCAATACTTTAATAGCTTCATCCACAATTTCTGGACCAATGCCATCGCCTTTAATCACGGCTATCGTATAGGTTTTCTTCATTATTTTATCTCTTTTTTCGCATAATTCATGAGCCCGCCAGCATCGAGCAACTCTTGCATAAACGGAGGAATTGGTGTAAATTTATAGGTTTTTGCGCCGTTCTTGATTTCACCGCTTTCCATAGAAATAGCAATACTATCGCCTTCTTTGATTTCGCCTGTTTCCAAAAGTTCAAAAATAGGAAGTCCTGTATTAAACGCATTACGGTAAAAAATGCGTGCAAAACTTTTAGCAACAACGGCACTAACACCCGCAGCTTTAAGTGCTATAGGAGCGTGCTCACGGCTACTGCCACACCCAAAGTTTTCACCCGCAACGATGATATCACCCGCTTTTACTTTTTTAACAAACTCTGGGTCTGCATCTTCCATCACATGTTTGGCTAACTCTTTAGGATCGGAGGTATTAAGATAACGTGCCGCGATGATAAGATCGGTGTCGATATTATCGCCAAAGCACCATACTTTTCCGCTGATAGTACTCATTGATTATCCTTAGTGGTCTCTTGATTTGCTTAAAATTTTACCGAAACAGGGTTGTGAAAAAGTTTAATTTGACACAATCACCCAACACTCTGTACAAAATAGCGCTCTTTTTCGCATTTTACATGTAAAGGTAAATCAAAAACACGGCTCAAGTTTTTATCATTTAAAAGTGTTTTTTTGTCACCTTGCGCAAAAATTCTTCCCTCTTTAATCAAAACAACATGGCTAATCTCTTCAAAAATCTCTTCAAGATGATGCGTTACTAAAATAATCGTTCTCTTTTGAGCAATTTTGCGTATGGTTTCTATAAAATTTAACTGTGCTTTAATGTCCAACCCAACCGTTGGTTCATCCAAAATCATCGCTTTGGGTTCATGAACCAATGCCCTACCGATAATACATTTTCTAAGCTCTCCCGTGGACATCTCTGAGATGCGTTTATGCCGTAAATGGCGTATCTCTAAAAAGTCTAAAACTTCTTCTACTTTTTTTACATGTAAAGGTGAAAATTCTTGATGTTCATAAATATGAAAGCTACTGTAAAAGCCTGAAAGTATCACTTCAAACGCATTCAAATTGGGCGCTCGTTCACTAAATTGATAGTGTAAATCATTGGTGATGATACCCAAATGCTTTTTAAGCTCCCAAATATCCCAAACAGACTTGCCAAACACCTCTTTTTTCATCGTCTCACTAAAACGAGGATATAGGTCGTTTGAAAAAAGCTTCAAAAGCGTTGATTTTCCAGAACCGTTTGCCCCTAAAATAACGGTATGTTCTCCCTCTTTAATGCATAAATTAATGTCGTGCAAAACGTTTTCATCTTCATAAGCAACGTTAATATGTTCAAAATTAATAATTTCCACTTTTCACTCCTCGTGAACTACTTTTTAGATACTTTTTTATTGTAGCATGAAATATAAAGTTTCTAAAGAGTTTTTATACCGAGTTATACTAATATTTCATCACAGATTTCATACCAAAATTTTATGCCTTAGGTGGCTTGAATGTTTTCCAAATTTTTTATCAATCGTCCCAACTTTGCATCCGTTGTATCGCTCATTATTATTATTGCAGGTATTTTAGCCATTCGTTCCTTACCTGTCCAAGAGTATCCCGATGTTGTGCCGCCACAAATTGTTGTTTCAACCACTTATTCAGGTGCTGATGCACAAACCTTGGAAGACACGGTAGCTTCAGTCTTAGAGCAACAACTCAACGGTGTTGAGAACATGCTCTATATGATTTCAACGACTTCACCCAGTGGCGCACTCACCATGAACCTGTACTTTGAAGTCGATACAGACATTTCTCAAGCAAAACTCGATGTCAATAACCGCATTCGTATTGCAGAGAATAAACTACCGGATGCAGTGAAAAAACAAGGGGTTGATGTCACTGAAAAATCAAGCGATGTACTTCGTATCTTAGCACTCACCTCCAAAGACAATCGCTATGACACCGCATTTATGGCAAATTACGCTATCAACAACATCTTAGAAGAGTTTAAACGGATTCCAGGTGTTGCAGAAGCCACTGTGGCGGGTAACCAAGAGTATGCCATTCGCGTGTGGCTTGACCCGCAAAAACTAGCATTTTACGAACTCACTACCGCGGAAGTGATTAACGCGATTAAAGCACAAAACGAACAATATCCCGTAGGGCAATTGGGGCAAGAACCTATCGACCAAAATGTCGCGTTTACCTACACGGTAACTTCAAAAGGAAGACTCAAAACCCCAGAAGAATTTGGTGAAATTTTAATTAAGACCAACAGCGATGGCTCCTCTTTAAATCTCAAAGATGTCGCGACGATTGAGCTGGGGTCTGAGCGCTATTTTTTCAAGGGACTTTTCAATAAACAGCCTACGGCGATGATTCGTGTGTATCTCACCTCAAAAGCCAATGCCTTAGATGTCTCTGACCTACTCGATAAAAAAATAGAAGAGCTTTCCAAACATTTTCCAGAAGGATTACGCATTGATGCGACGTATGACCCTACCATGTTTGTTCGCGCTTCCATCCATGAAGTCATCCAAACGCTTTTAGAAGCCATCGCTTTAGTAATTTTTGTGGTCTATCTTTTCTTAGGTAACCTTCGTGCGACGTTTATTCCACTGCTGGCAATTCCCGTTTCAATTATCGGAACGTTTGCAGGCTTTTACCTCACAGGCTTTTCAATCAATCTCCTGACTCTTTTTGGGCTCACCCTTGCCATCGGTCTGGTGGTGGATGATGCTATTATCGTGATTGAAAATATTGAACGGATTTTGCGCAAAGAAAATCTTAGCGTTAAAGAGGCGACCATTAAGGCGATGGGAGAAATCACCGCGCCCGTTATTGCCATCGTTTTGGTGCTCAGTGCCGTATTTATTCCCGCGGCATTTATGGGCGGACTCAGTGGCACGATGTCACGTCAATTTGCAATGACGATTGTTATTTCGGTGAGTATTTCAGGGTTTGTTGCCTTAACGCTTACGCCTGCATTGTGTGCGTTATTGCTTAAAAAGGAGGAACACCCTCCCCTTTGGATTATCAGGCAGTTTAATGCGCTTTTTGATTACATCACTCACCATTTTGGACAGATAGTCAAAAATGCGATTCGTTTTAGTCTTTTTAATTTGTTGCTCTTTGCCATCATCCTTTTTGCGATTTCGCGTTTGATGCATATCATCCCCACAGGATTGATTCCCAAAGAAGATAAAGGGGTCTTTTTTGCCGTTACAACGATGCCAGCTGGCTCAACACTGAGTCGCACGCATGAGGTCAATCAAGAAGTGGGTGAAAAAGCACTCACGTACCCTGACGTGCAAAAAGTAGGCGGTTTTTCAGGCAGCGATTTTAGCTCAAAAGCCTACACCACAGATGCCGCATACAGCTACATTCGACTCAATCCATGGGATATGCGCCCCAATGCCAATCAAAGTGTCGATGCCTTAGCCAAAGAGATGATGAAAGATTTTTCTAAAAATAAAGAAGCTCGCATTGTCGCAGTCACGCCTTCAGCCATTAGTGGACTAGGTGTATCGGGTGGTTTTGAAATGTACATTCAAGATAAAAATGATGGTAATTATGCCGCGTTAGAAACCTACGCCAAAGAGATTGTACAGCGCGCATCAAGCAGAGAAGAGCTCAAAGCCGTGCGCTCAACATTGAGTGCGGGAACACCACAATACCGCATTGAAGTGAATAATGCTAAAGCTAAATCGTATGGTGTAGATATTGCCGATATTTATACCACGCTTCAAGCGACCTTTGGCAGCGTTTATGTCAATGACGTCAATCTCTTTGGACGTAATTACCGTGTCAATGTGCAAGCACGGGGAGACTTTCGTGAAAACATTAAAAATTACAGCGACGTGTATGTCAAATCAAGCAATGGCGGTTTTATTCCTTTAAGTGATTTAATCACATTCAAACGCATTATCAACCCTAATATCACAAAACGTTTCAACATGTTCCCTTCCGCTCAAATTTTAGGGGAAACCAACATGGGCTACTCTTCGGGTGAAGGAATTAAAATCATGGAGCAAATTGCTAATGAAGTCTTGCCTGAGGGCTATTCGATTGCTTGGGGTGGCGCATCGTTGCAAGAAAAAAGACTCTTAGAAAAAGGCAATCTCTCCTTTATCTTCGCGGTGGTATTTATCTTTCTAATCTTAGTGGCACTGTATGAAAGTTGGCTCATTCCTTGGGCGATTGTTTTGGCGGTTCCTTTTGCGCTCATAGGTGCATACAGCGGTGTATGGCTCAGGGGACTTCAAAACGACATTTATTTTCAAATAGGACTGATCACACTCGTGGGATTATCGGCTAAAAATGCCATTTTGATGGTGGAATTTGCTCTGCAAAAGATGGAAGAAGGATTTAGCTTACTGGATGCCACCATCGAAGGGGCGAAGATTCGCTTCCGCCCCATTATCATGACCTCGTTTGCCTTTATCGCGGGAACATTGCCACTGGCACTCAGTAACGGTGCAGGTGCTAATAGCCGTCATATCATTGGAACTACCGTTGTCGGCGGCATGATAAGTCTGACACTCATTGGTGTCATTTTCGTACCGCTCTTTTTCTATTTGATTATGAAAGGCAAAGAGAAATTTTTACGTGCGTTTCAACCCCAAAAGCCCAAAACCTAAGACAATAAAAATCGCGCCGCTCACTCGGTTAAAACCTGTGGCGCGTTTTTGAGTGCAAAACCACTGTTTAAGACTGCGCGCAAAAAAAGCATAGCTCATTAATGTCATAAATGAAAGTACCATAAACGTCAAAGTTAAGATGAAAAACTGCGGTACAATCGGCATTGCCGGTTCTAAAAAAAGAGGAAAGAGCGCTGTAAAGAAAATAATCGGCTTTGGATTGGTCACACAAATTAAAAACCCTTTGCGAAAAATAGCAAAATAGTGTGCCACGCTTTTTGTATGCGCTAAATGAACCTGTTCAAAAATATTGTTAAGATTGCGAAACTGTTTTACGCCAATGTAAATAAGATACAAAGCACCTACAATCTTAAAAACGGTAAAGAGTATTATGGATGTTTTTAAAACCACACCCAGCCCTAACATCGCTGCACTGGAGAGTACAAAAAGACCTAAGGCATTGCCAAGCGATGAAAAAACGGTGGCTTTTATATCATGTATAATTGAATTATTAATCGCTAAAAGTACCGCAGGACCAGGGCTTATAATAGCAACGAGCGCAACGGTAACGTATAAAAACCAGGTGTGAAGTTCCATAAATGCATCCTTTTTTTTGATAATAGAGTTTTTTATACATCAATATATCTTGATATAAAATGTTCTTGTGATATACTATCAAAAAAAAATTGAGAGGCACCTATGGAAAACTTTTTAAAAACAGTTGGAGCGCTTAACGACGAGACGCGTCTTCAAATCCTTCGTTTTATTCACCAAAACGGTGAAGTATGTGTCTGTGAAATCGAAGAAGCATTTTCAATGATTCAATCTCGCATTTCACGCCATCTCAAAATCCTCAAAGATGCTGGTTTTTTACGGGTAGATCGTCGTGGAAAATGGGCATATTATAAAGTTCGCGCACCGTTAGATCGTTTTAGACTGGAATGCTTAGAAGAAATTAGCTACTTAGAAATGCCCATGGTAACACCGACATGTGCGTGTAAGGATGCGGAGTGATTCTTGCCTTTTCACTGTTTCTGATGACCCTTCTTTTAGTCATTATTCAACCACGTGGACTCAAAATCGGTACTTCTGCTATCATCGGAGCAGGCTTTGCCCTCCTCTTTGGTGTCGTCAGTTTTGCCGACGTTTTAGTGGTTACGAGCATCGTTTGGGATGCAACCCTCGCATTTATTGGCATTATCATCCTCTCGTTAGTGCTTGATGAAATAGGCTTTTTTGAATGGTGTGCGATTTGGATGGCAAAATTTTCACGAGGCAATGGGCATTTAATGTTTGTCTATTCACTCCTTTTAGGCTCCATCATCTCAGCTTTCTTTGCCAATGATGGCGCGGTGCTCATTCTCACGCCTATTTTACTCGCTAAAATGCGCGTTTTAAAGCTTGAGCCTAAAACGATTGTGGCATTTTTGCTCGCAGGCGGATTTATCTCCGACTCAGCGTCACTGCCGTTTATCTTTTCAAACTTAACCAATATTGTCACGGCAAACTACTTTCACATTGGCTTTGCGCAATACCTCAGTACGATGTTTACGCCTTATGTGGTCAGTACTTTCGTATCTGTCGTTATTTTATGGCTTTTTTTACGCAAAGAAATTCCTTTACATGTAAACATAGCATTGCTCCACAATCCAGATGATGTGTTAAAGTCAAAACCGCTTTTCTACCTCGCATGGATTTTTATCGCCGCTCTTATGGGAAGCTACTTTGTGGGTGAACACTACCACATCCCCATTAGCTTTATCGCTCTAGGAGGTGCGCTTCTTTTTCTTGCCATCGCAACCTATTTTAAAGCAGCAAAACCGTGGATGACCATCAAAACGGCTCCATGGCAAGTGGTCTGGTTTAGCATCGGGCTTTACATCGTCGTGTACGGACTGAAAAACGCAGGGCTCACCACGTACTTAACGCACATTTTAAACATCTTAAACGCACAAGGCAATAGTATTGCCGTTGTGGGAACAGGCTTTATCGCCGCTATTTTAAGCGCACTCATGAACAATCTTCCCAGTGTAATGATAATGGACATCGCCCTTCACGACATTCCTAACTCCGCTTTGGCGTATGCCAATATCATCGGCTGTAATTTGGGACCTAAAATGACGCCTTTTGGCTCGCTTGCCACCCTTTTGTGGTTACATGTTATGGCAAAAAAAGGAGTCAAAATAAGCTTTTGGGAATATTCAAAATTTGGTCTTATCGTCACACCACCAATTCTTTTTATCGTGCTTTTAAGCCTACTTTAGTTTTTACATGTAAAAAAAAATAACCCTAAGGAATGAACCGTGAAAGCAATTCAAGCCATTGTATTAGCCTCTTTTGTGATTTTTTCTTCCACCACAAAATTAAATGCTGAAAACGAAACAGCAAAATATTTTGGTTCGCAGGAGTATCAAAAATTACTTTATAACCTTGGCGTCTATTGGGATAGAAAAGTATTAAACCTCCAAGAAAATTGTACGAGTCAATACACCATCAATCCCATCTCCTTTTCTATACTGAAACCCTTAAAGTTCTCTGCAACCAGTGCTACGCCTATTGAAGGGGCATGGACATACCGATATAAATTTACACGCTGTGGAGAATCCATTATTTATAACGCTCTTAATATCGCGCGAGAGAACCAAAATCCTCAAATCGTATCGCTCGTACCGGGCACAACCAACTGTGACCCGCTGTTAATCAAAGATGCGTATAATGGCATTTATGCAAATTTAGCGTTGCATAACGCACAAAGCACCACATCGTGTAAAACAGCGCACGTGCTCAATACCGAAATAACAATGCCACAAACCGCTCAAAATGCAAAGTGGGAAGAGAAGTGGACGGTCAAAGAGTGTGAAAACACGCTAGAAACGTCGTTTTGTTTTACACCTTCTGAAAAAGGTGGTACAAATTGGACGATAGGAAAATGTAAACGTTAAGATAGTGACATGTAAAAGGAACATCAATGAAATTAGTATCGTGGAATGTCAATGGCATTCGCGCCGTTGCCAATAAAAACGCTTTTGCGTGGGTGGATGAATTCAAACCGGACATCTTGTGCTTGCAAGAAATTAAAGCTGAAGAAGCGCAAATTCCTGAACCTCTTTTTAACCACACGTTTAGCTGTAAATATGTCAATTCCGCCTCAAAAAAAGGCTACTCAGGCACCATGAGTTTTTCGACCATCCACTTTGATAAAACCGACACGGCGCACGCCATCGACCATACGCATGAAGGGCGCATTTTGGAGCATCATTTTGGCGATGTCGTTCTCTTTAACGTCTATTTTCCCAACGGTCAGCAGAGTGAAGAGCGCTTGGCGCATAAAATGAAATTTTACAGTGATTTTCTTGCCCACACCGAAGCGTTACGAGCGGAGGGCAAAGGCATTATTATCTGTGGAGATGTCAATACGGCACACCGCGCGATTGATTTGAAAAATCCTAAAGCCAATGAAGAGACTTCGGGGTTTTTACCGATAGAGCGTGCATGGATTGATTTGCTGTTAGACAAAGGCTATCTTGATACCTTTCGGCACATTCACGGCGATGTCAAAGATGCGTATTCATGGTGGTCGTATCGTTTTGGAGCGCGCGAACGCAATGTGGGGTGGAGAATTGACTATTTTTTCATTTCGCAAGAGCTGCAAGACACTCTTGTGGATGCCTTTATTCTTCATCATATTGAAGGTTCAGACCACTGCCCTGTGGGCATTGAAATCAATTTATAACCACGCAAGAGCTTAACTTCTAAGCTCTTTTCCTCATATTTCCTCTTTTTTTCTTTTAAATTTACTTATAATTTACACACATTAATTATAGTGCGCTCCAAAAACTTCAAAGGTATGCTATGTTTCTCTCCTCTATCAAAAATAAGCTCGCGTTTTTACTCATTATCATATTTTTAGGCTTTAGTGCGCTTGGAATTGAAATCTTAAAAGAAGGCAGTGATGCAAAATTGGCCGCTATTCGCTTGACGGACATCGCCGAAATCGAAAAACTGACGATGGAATTACGCATTGAACAACGTGATTTCCAGCTCTATTTCCAACCCAAAAATTTAGAGCGTTTCGAGCAAGTGCATCAACAGCTCATCCATGACCTTGACGCACTCAAAGCGATATTAATGAGTCCAAAGAACCATGAACGCATCGAAAATCTTAAAACGATATTGACAAAATGGCACGATATCAACACACCACGTATGCAGCTGTTTAAAAAATATGGCGCGCGTATTCATGAGGAAAATTTCGCACAAAATTATCCAGAAGATGCCAAAAAGCTTGATGAGTATTATAAACAAAGCAGTCAAACGTTTGTCATTGTGATTCAAAAATTAGATGACCTTGCCAAAGCTGTTAAAACCAACAACTTTAACCGACTTGATACCAATAAACTCAGCTCCCAAGTTACATTAGGCATTGTTTTAGTGATGGTCTTTATTATTTTTATTACCGTCACACGCTCGATTAGAAACTCCGTAGTACGCGCGAAAATTGCTTGTGAGAGGATGCGAAATTCTAAAGATTTGAGTATGCAAATCGACACAGGTTCTAAAGATGAGATTAATGACATCACAAACTCACTCAATGCATTACTTGCCGATGTTGCACAAGCGCTCAATGATGCGAAAAACAATGCCGCAGAGAATGCCTCGGTTGCGGAAGAGCTTTCAAGCACCAGCTTACAAATTGGCAAACGCGCCGAAGAAGAGTCGAAAGTCGTTTTTCAAACTTCACGCGATGCTAAAACCGTCGCGCACGAGATAACCGTAACGAGCGAGCAAACCAAACATGTCAAAGAGGTCACAACCCAAGCACAAAAAAGCCTAGACAGCGCACAAGCACTCCTCAATGAAACCATCACACAATTAGGGCAAACAGCGCAAGTAGAATCGCTTATCAATGAACGTCTTAACCATCTTTCGGGTGAAGCAGAACAGGTTAAATCCGTTTTAGATGTCATAGGAGACATTGCCGACCAGACCAATCTTTTAGCCCTTAATGCCGCTATTGAAGCGGCACGCGCTGGTGAACATGGACGTGGATTTGCCGTGGTAGCCGATGAAGTTCGCAAACTCGCAGAACGTACTCAAAAAAGCCTTGTTGAGACGAATGCAACGGTCAATGTCATCGTCCAGTCTATCAGCGACATCAGCACAGAGATGAACCAAAATGCCAAACGCATCCAAGAGCTTTCAGCTTTTTCAGACCAAGTGACAACGCAAACCAATGACGCCGTAAGCATGCTTGACCAAAGTGTTGAGGCAACCGATGAAGTGGTTAGTAAAGCCAATAGCAATGTAGTGCTCATCAAAACAGCGGTTATCGAAAAAATAGGAGAAATCAATACGCTTTCAAGTTCCAATGCAAGAAGTGTCGAAGAGATTGCCGCAGCAGCAGAACACCTCTCAAAACTCTCCAATACCCTTAGCCAAACACTCGCTCAGTTTAAAACGGCATAAGCCTTTTGCCCAAAGCAATGCTTTGGGCACTGTATCGTTTCTATGGGACAGGGGAGAGGTTTTACATGTAAAACTTTTTCGTGTTTAAGATACCTTTTCATGATTGATTTTATAAAACTCCACAGCCTGTCTTAAATCATCAATATCGGTATGCGTTCCGACAATCTTACACGGATAGCCATGCGGATTGTATGCAGTAATTTTCGCTTGATCCAGTATCCATTTATATGTCCCATCCAGGCATAACATACGATGCTGATGCTTGTAAAATGTTGTCTTTCCTCCTAAAAGTGCTGCCAAAGAGTTAAGACAATTGCTTAAGTCATCAGGATGAATGCGTGCTATCCACTCATCGACACTCTGAGGAAATTGTGTGTAGTCATACCCTAACATCCCTACCCATTGTTTTGAAAAATAGACTAAATTGGTTGTGGGATTCCATTCCCAAAAGCCATGTCCTGCACATTCTAAAATATCTGCGTACTCTTTTTTCATTTGAAAGCCTTCATCATTTCTTTACTTAAAACGTATTTTACCCATCACGTGTTGTATTGGCGTTACAAAAAAATTTCTTAAAATAATAAGCTTAAGGCGTTGGAACAGTAGAAGAAAAGCCGAGATAACGGCATAAATCGCTTGTTACTTTCAAGAATTTTTAGCGTTATCTAGCTATAATCGTTTCATCATAAAAGCAAGGAGTCGGTATGACGAAGATTTCTAAAAGTCTTATAGCATTGATTGCGTGTTCGCTTGCCATGAATGTTTCCGCGGCACAAGAGCGTGTCACCTACAAAGCGGCAAAGTCCTCATCATCGTATTATCAGATGGCAGTTCAAGTAGGTGAAAACATCTCTCAAGCAACCGATAAGAGCGTTATGCTAACGATTGAAGAGAGTCAAGGTTCTGTTCAAAACGTGAAAGAAGCGCCAAAACGAACGGGCAATTACATCTTTACAACGCCTCCTGGCTTAATCGCACTGGCGCAAAGTGGCAAAGCCATGTTTGAAAAAGATGACCCAAAAAGTTATGAATCGATTCGCGCTTTGTTTCCTATTCCTTACTTAACAATGCATGTCGTGGTCAATGCCAACTCCAACATCAAAACCTTTGATGATTTAAAAGGGAAGTCTCTTTTAATTGGCAAAGGCAGTTTTGGCGCGAAAGAAGCGGCACGGTACATTGAACTTTTTGGACTAAAAGGTCAGACAAAACTCATTGATGCAGAACTCTCAGGTGCAGTCACGGCACTTAAAAACGGTCAAATTGACGGTTTTGCAACATCAGGCTCTTTCCCTGCTCCCAATGTCATTGAAGCGGCGGCGTCTATGCCGATTCGCATTTTGAGCATGAGTGATGCGCAAATTGCGCTAACGAAACAAGATAAAATCATCATTCCCTCTGGAACCTATGCCGATGTGGATTATGATGTTTCAACCACGACACTGCCAGTAGGACTCTACACCACCACAAAAATGAGTGATGAACTCGCTTATAAAATCACCAAAGCCTTTTGGGAATCCAAAGCAAAATTGGAAAAGCAAAATGTCTGGTGGAAAGCCATTAGTCTTGAAAATCTTAGTATGTTTAACACCAAACTTCATCCGGGTGCGCTGAAATACTACAATGAAATTCATGCCAACATTCCTGAGAAGTTAAAGTAGCCTTCTGTGATGAATAACGCATCTTTGAAGCTACCCTCTTTAAACTATACACTGGTAGCGCTTTTAGCATTGTTTACGGTTTCGTTTCATGTCTATTTGATTTTTACAGGACTTATCCCTAATCTTATCAGCCGTCCTATGCACCTTGCACTTGTCTTACCGTGGGTATTTTTACTGGGAAAAGATAACGTTTTACCCTTTACCCGTTACATGGGCTATGTCATTTTAGTGTGCGCCCTTTTAGCGTCGTTTTACATCATCGCGTTTCAAAATGAACTCAGCGACCAATACGGCTCATTAGAAGGTTGGCTTCAATACGTCATCGCATTTACCTTACTCATTGGCGTTTTAGAGATGGCACGTCGCTCCATTAAACTTGCCCTTCCTTTAACGGCAACCATTGCGCTTTTGTATGGCATGTTTGGACACTATATCCCGGGAAATTTTGGACACCAAGAGATTCCTTTGGAGAGTTTTTTAGGGACATTAGTGATTGCAGAAGGCGGCATCTATGGCTCATTAACGGGTATTTCAGTGAATGTGGTAGCTATATTTGTTATCTTAGGCGCTCTTGTGGGAATAGGTGAAGGCGGCAATGCCTTTATGGCGATGTCCACCAAATTAGCAGGTCGCCTAAGAGGTGGTGCGGCAAAAGTTTCCATCTTGGCTTCTGCTTTTTTTGGCTCCATCTCAGGCTCTGCTTCTGCCAATGTTGCTTCCACAGGAGCGTTTACGATTCCTACGATGAAACGTCTTGGTTATCCAGCCAGCCTCGCTGCCGCGGTTGAGGCGGTTGCTTCCACCGGTGGGCAAATCATGCCACCTCTCATGGGAGCAGGAGCGTTTATCATGGCGGAACTTTTGGGAATTAGCTATGCGAATATTATGGCGGCGGCTATTTTTCCAGCGATTCTTTTCTTTTTTACCGTATGGGTGGGCATGGATGTTTTTGCACGAAAATATAACCTTGTTGCGATGAGCAAAGAAGAGATTCCACCGTTACGTCTGGTTTTAAAACTCAGTCCCTTTTTCCTTCTACCCTTTGGCGTGCTCCTTTATACCCTTGTCGCGCAAAATAGAACGCCTCAGTACTCCGCGGCATTGGCTATTTTTGTCAGTATCGCATTATTGTTGGTCGATAGAGACTGGAAACTTTCATGGCAAAATTTCATCACCAAATTTTTTGATGCGTGCATTACCGCTTCAAGGCAAATCGCCTCTATCGCTTCGGTGATTATTTGCGCGGGCATTGTTATCGGCGTTTTAAATATCACAGGTGTGGGTGTTAAAATCACCTCGGCAATTTTGTACCTTTCGCACGGACAACTTTGGCTTGCCTTGGTCTTAACAGCACTTGCGTGTTTGATACTTGGCATGGAAGTCCCTACAACCGCGGCGTACATCATCTGTGTTTCGGTTGCAGGACCTATTTTAGAAGAGTATGGACTCTCTTCATTGCATGCGCATCTTTTTATCTTTTGGTTCGCCCTACTCTCCACCATTACACCACCCGTGTGCGGGACGGTTTTCATCGCCGCAGGTATGGCGCAAACCCCTTGGCTTGGTGTTGCGGGGAAGTCCATGAAACTGGGTGTCGGGCTTTACATCATTCCTGCCGCCTTTATTGTCAATTCCGTGCTGATTTTTCCACAAACTCACTTTTTCTTAGCGCTTCTCGCCTTTTTCAAAATCGCTCTTGGGCTCTTTTTCATTTCATACGCACTGGTTCATGACAAACACTCTGTTTGGGTACGTTTAGGCTTGGCACTTGCTGCTTTTGTTATCACATTTTATCCTCTTAATGCCTAGAGGATAGATGTTTCATGCATCTTTACATGTAAAAGGAAAATCATCGTGAATCATTCCATCGTCCCTTTTTTTAAACCAACAAAACACCATCACGAAAACATCATTTTGGCTTTTGTCGGCGACATGCTCCTCACACTTGAAGCGACCACAGACCTTCCAAGTAAAGAGGCACTTAAACATTTGGGTGAGCCTTTACACACCTATGACATTGCGCAAAGTGAACAATATACTTTTAGCCTGCATCTTTGGGAAGAGAGTGTCCTCGTTCCAGAGCCATTGCAAAAGACCAACCTTAGAAGCATTTTGAACATTGTTCCAGAACACCTTTTTGAGCCTTTAAATCGTGCCAAACAACTGGTACATTGGCTCCAAGACAACCAATTTTGCGGACGCTGTGCAACACCGCTTCGTTATGATGCGGTGATGTCTTCACTAAAATGCCCTAACTGCGGGCTGATGACGTTTCCCAAACTCTCTCCTGCTTCCATTGTCCTTATCACACGCGGAGATGAAATTTTGTTGGCACGTTCACCGCATTTTGCCAAAGGCGTTTACAGCCTGATTGCCGGATTTGTGGAAGCAGGTGAAAGTGCAGAAGCCTGTGCCATTCGTGAAGCAAAAGAGGAAGTCGGACTTGAAATTGAAGACTTAGAATACTTTAGCACGCAGTCATGGCCGTTTCCACACTCTTTTATGATAGGCTTTTTCGCCAAATACAAAAGCGGTGAAATCAAAATTCAAGAAGAAGAGATAGAAGATGCGAAATGGTTCACCAAAGAGACACTTCCTATCATGCCTTATAGCACCAGTATTTCGTATAAAATGATTCAAGCATGGCTTGATAAACAGTAATTTTTTTCATTTAACTTTTATTGTTACTTCTATGTTACAATGGGGTATATGCTGATAAGGAGTGAATTATGAAAACGCCTTACATTACCCCTGAAGCCCTTTTTGAGGCACGCCGTCACTTTTTAAAACTGGGTGCGGGTGCGCTTGTGAGTAGCACTGTTATTTCCAATTTATTGGCTGATTTACCCCAAGAAGCACGTTTAAACTATACCCCTGACCCCAATCCTTTAAAACTTACGCCAAACACCTTTGAGCAAGTCTCAAACTATGTCAATTTTTATGAGTTCTCTACCGATAAAACCGCACCTGTCAAAATGGCGCAAGTGATGAAACTCAAACCGTGGAGCTTAGGATTTTTCGGCGAAATCAAAACCGAACAGATGGTCGAAGTCGATGACCTCATCGCCAAATTTGGACTGGAAGAGCGCATTTATCGTTTTCGTTGTGTTGAAGGTTGGTCGATGGTCGTACCGTGGATTGGCTTTCCGCTGTCTAAACTACTCGATTACTTAGAGCCAAACAGCAATGCAAAATACGTCAAATTTACCACACGTCACGAACCCGACATTTTCCCTGACCAAGCACGTGGTCTTTTTGCCTCCATCAAACACCCGTATGTCGAAGGCTTGCGTATGGATGAAGCGCGCCATCCGCTCACGTTTTTAGCTGTCGGCATGTATGGCAAACCGCTTCCAAAACAAAACGGCGCACCTATTCGTTTGGTCGTTCCGTGGAAATACGGCTTTAAATCCATTAAGTCGCTTGACCTTATCGAGTGCGTTAAAGAACAACCCTTAAACACATGGCAAGCGATGGCGCCTGATGAATACGGCTTTTATGCCAATGTCAATCCAAGCGTTGATCATCCACGTTGGTCGCAGGCTAAAGAGCGCCTCTTAGGCAAACTTTTCAAGCAAGACACCCTTCTTTTTAATGGTTATGAAAAAGAAGTAGGACATCTCTATGCGGGGATGGACTTAAGGAAAAACTTTTGAAATGGCTACTGGCTATCATCGCACTGCTTCCACTTGGCGTTGCGTATTTTAAATTAGAAAGTGCGATTGACCCCATCAAAATGCTCTATCATTACACGGGCGTTGGGGCAATCTCACTGCTTTTACTCTCGCTTTTCCCCTCATCATGCAAACGAATCTGTCACCTCAATTTTATCAAATACCGCAAAACCATCGGCTTACTTGCGTTTGTTTACGCACTTTTACATGTAAGTGTTTTTGTCATTTTAGACAGCGAACTTGACTTCATCACCATCGTTGAAAAAAGCCTCAAAAAACCCTTTATTTACGTGGGAACAATTGCTTTTATCATCCTCCTTTTGATGGCACTCACCTCGTTTAAAAAGCTCTTCGCAAAGTTTTTAAACTACCATAAAGCAGTCTATCTCGCCTTAACCCTTGCCCTGCTTCACAGCTTCTGGGCGCAAAAAGTCGCTGGTCTTTTTGAATACAGCGTCGTTGCTATCGGTATAGTGCTTTTAGGAGAGCGGGTTTTGGCGTGGAGAAGAAGTTCACACTCTTAAGTAAAACACAACGTGCTATTGGTTATCATAAATCAATCGTTGAAAAATTTTTTAAGGTCAAGAATGAAGCAATATGAAGCGGTGATTCAAACATTGGAAAAATTGGGTGGGAAAGCTACATTGGGTCTGCTGAACCAAGAAGTTTTAAAAATAAAAGAATGTGAATGGAAAACGAAAACGCCCTTTGCTTCTATTCGACGTATTGTGCAAGAAAGACCAGAAATTATAAAGATACGACCAGGATTATGGGCGCTTAAAAGCTATCTTACACAGCTAGGACTTACTCCAGAAACACAAAAGAATAAAAATTCAAATGCTATCAAAGAAGAAAATCATACGTTTTACCAAGGGATGATTGCTGAACTTGGACATAAGCAATCTTTTGAAACATTTATCCCAAATCAAGATAAAAATAAACTATATCTTGGCTCGCAAAAAAGTGTTAAACTAGATGAGCTTCGTTCCTTTAAAACGATGCCTTCGTTTAGTTATCCTTCTTTGGTTCAACGTGCGCAAACGATAGATTGCATCTGGTTTAATGACCGCAAAATGCCTCATAGTTTTTTTGAAGTAGAACACTCAACGGATATTCAAAATTCCTTACTTAAATATACTGATTTACAAGACTTCAATGTAAAAATGTACATCGTTGCTGATGAAGCACGCAAAAATGAATTTAATACAAAACTAAATTATGCCGCTTTAAAAAGTATCAAAGAAAGAGTCAAATTTATTAGCTACGAGGACATCACTCAATTACATACCAATGCTTTTTCAACTTCCATAAAACTCTAAATTTTTTACATGTAAAAATTTTACAACTAAAAGCCGCCACTCATCTTTTAACCGATGAGTGACGAAAAGCATTAAAACGCATAGTGTAGATTTATATACGCGTAGCGACCTGGTTCATTGATGAGCATCAAATCGCCATCAACCCCTGTAATCAGCGTTAAATCTCTGTACGTGTTGGAAACGGCATAGGTTTTATCGAAGATATTGTCCATACCAACGGTCACATCAAAGTGTTTGGTAATTTGGTAGTTGTACTTGACGTTAAATACAGCGTATCCGGCAAGTTCTTGTTCACCATTGTCACTGTCGATGGCACTCCAGCGTTTTGCCGCCACCATCTCTGTTTTCAATGCGTGCTCACCGGTGTGATACGTTAAAGAGGTAACGGCGCGAAGTGGCACGATGTCGGCTAAGTCTTTATCGCTTTGGCCTGCGAGTGGTTCGTCTTTAGTGCCTCTTAGATAACTCATTCCATAATTAAATGTTAATGTACTGCTGATATCATAATAAGCATCTAAACTCGCTCCATAAATCGCCGCATCGACATTGACGTACTTGAGAGCATTGGCGTTATAGTAGATATAATCTTTCAACAAAGAGTAAAACACTTTACCTTTCACGCCAAAGCCATCATAATGCGTCTTAAAGCCTGCATCGGCCTCATAGTTCGTTACTTGGTCCAGTATGCCTGTCGAATTGGCCGGATGGTATAACTCTCTGGCGTCAGGAACACGTGAAGCTTTACCAAATCCGATAAAATAATCCACATTGTCGTTTGCTTTGTAGGTTAATAGTGTGTTGGCAGAAAGTGCATCGTAGTCGCTTTCATAACGCTCAACCATCGCTTGTCCGACACGATGCGCTTTAATGGTGGTATCATCGTAGCGTGCGCCTACTTGAACATTAAATTTATCAATGTTTTTGGTGTATTGCGCAAACAAAGCTCTATTGGTTGTATCGACATCAGGAATTGTTTTTAAATCCATCTGACTTGAAATCGCCCCTGTCGCGACCGATGTCATATAGCTTTCGCCATCCCAATTTCGCTTGCTCACATCTATGCCGTATGTCAGTTCGCCGCCGCCTACATCCACGATATTTTTAAGTTTTGCACCTTCCATTTCAGTATTCATTTTGGCAGTCATGTACATCATAGAGCCAGTTACACGCTCTTTCGTGGACATCGGATGATCAACTTTAGAACGATACGCTTCCAAACTTAACTCTTTAGAGAAGGTTCCTAAATCATAGAAACTATAACCAAAAGTATAAATGTCACTGTTATCATAATCTGCATCCATCGTACGTGAAGGGTACAAAATATTGTCACTTCGGTTGAGCGTGTAACCTAAACGAATCTCTTGATTTTCCACAGGATTAATGAACACTTTGCCCATAAATGTCTTTTTCTCATACGCTTTCAAGTCTGGATTAATATATCTTTTCGTAGGGTCATTGAGTAAAACTTGCTCGGCAAGGGTATTGCCATTGCCATCTTTGTACTGGTCGCTCTCTTCGGTTGAAGCGCTAAAGAGAACACGCACATACTCATTTCCGCCACCCGCACTGGCACTGGCTTTTTTATAGCCGTAACTTCCCATACCAAGGTTTACATCGGCATTGAGTTCTTTACTTGGGCTTTTTGTCTCCGCCACGACCAAACCGCTCAGTGTTCCAAAATGTTCCACATCGTAAGGGCCTTCAACAATTTTGACATTTTCGATATTGTCAGAGTTGATATGCGTGATAGCAGGGTCCATACGATTTGGGCAGCCGCCATAAATCTTAGCTTCATCCATCAAGACATTGATATTATCTCTTTTTTGCCCGCGTAAGATAATATCATTTGCAACACCACTGCCTCGAATCATCGTGATAGACGAACTATTGCGAGAAAGTGCATCGGCAAGGTCTGCTGATTTTAGCTCTTCACCACGAATATCATTCACCTCTTTTGTAAGCGTTTCACCCACAACCGTAATAGCACCCAAATCAATCGTTTCTGCCATTAAAAACGTCGATACGACCAAAGACAATCCTACAATCTTATTCATACAACCTCCCTTTATTTAAGGGAAAGAGTATAAAGGCACTGTGTTAAACTACTGTTAAATAACTAAAAGCATCTATAATTATTGTCATTTAATCGCCACCATCACTGTGACATCAAAAGATTTACATGTAAAAAATACCGAAAAATTGCATTCAGGTTTCTTTTGTGTTACCATAACCACTTATTTTTAGTAGAAAGAACTTTTATGAATGCTTTTATTTCCGGTTTTAGTTTAGGGTTTTCGCTGATTTTAGCCATTGGGGCACAAAATGCTTTTGTACTAAAACAAGGTATAAAAAAAGAGCATGTCTTTATCATCTGCTTAGTGTGTGCCCTTTCCGATGCTGTTTTGATTTTTGCAGGGGTTTCAGGCTTTGGGTATCTAATAGAGCAGTTTCCATCTTTGCAAACCATTGCAAAATACGGAGGATTTGCCTTTTTATTGGTGTATGGGCTCAAGAGTTTTTACTCTGCGTGGAGTATGACGCATGAGCTAAACCCTTCAACGCAACTTACCACTTCTTTGAAAAAAACCATTCTTCTGACGTTAGCATTTACATGGCTTAATCCCCATGTTTATCTAGACACCGTCATTTTATTGGGTTCTGTTTCGACGAAATTTGGCAACCTAGCACCGCTATTTGGACTCGGCGCGATGAGTGCTTCTTTTACGTTTTTCTTTAGTCTAGGCTATGGCGCAAGGATTTTAACGCCTCTTTTCCAAAAGCCCCTTTCATGGAAAATTCTTGAAGTGCTTATCGGTGTTGTGATGCTCTCTTTAGCCTTTACGGTACTTGGATTGTAGGAGGAGAGAACGTTTTCACGTTATCTCCTCAGCAAACGCGGAGTTAGAGGAGTATTAGCGCAGTTACGATTTAAACTGGTTCAGTTTACTATTAAGGTTTTCAGCCAATTTAGAGAGGTGGTCTGCTGCAGAAGCGATTTCTTCAACACTTCTGGCATTTTCACTGGTCAGTGTGTTAATATTATTCACCATTGTGATAATTCTATCGGTATCACTCGCAATGCGAATCGAATTTTCAGCACTGGTGGTTACTGAAGTCACGCTCTCTTGCATCACACTTGATGTTCCTAGTATCGTCTCTTCAACACCCGTTGAAACATCAGAAAGTCGCTGAATATTTTTGGCATTTTTACCCATTTGCTCGGAAGAGTCCACAATAGATTGCACGATAATATTAATCGTCGCGTTAATCTCAGTCAGTGATGTTTGTGTACGCTCAGCGAGTTTGCGTACTTCATCGGCAACAACGGCAAAACCACGCCCATGTTCGCCTGCACGAGCCGCTTCGATAGCAGCATTAAGTGCTAAAAGATTCGTTTGGTCGGCGATATCAGAGATAACGATTAATATCTGTTTGACTTGTTCCGCATCATGGCTCATCTGCTCCAACTTCGAAGCTAAAGCTGTTTCTGCTTCACTGGCAAGGCCTACTTCATTACGAAGCCTAATAACTTCATTTTTCGCATTATCAAGTTTTTGACCTGCATTGGTGATGCTTTGCTTCATCTCTTCAGAAAGTGTTGCTGTCTCTTGCACAAAGCTTTTAATCGTGGCAATCTCTTGAATAGTCGTCTCAACGATAGACGTACTTTTTTCTGCGTTGCGCCCTATTTGCATACTGGTCGAACTGAGTTCATGCGATACGGAAGCATTTTCGCTTGAAGAGTTTTTGGCATCAACGATGGTCTGCTCCAACGTGGTCACTAAAGCGTTAAAACTATCGGAGATATCTTTTAGCTCATTCTTTTTGTCGTAATTGATTCTAAAATTAAGTGCTTTATTTTGGACAAATGCGCCCATACTATCGCGGATAATATGCACACCTTGAATGATATTGCGTCGAATCGAAAAGCCTATCACAAGGAGTACCATCACAGACGCCAAAGAGACCAAAACCATAATGATTGTCGCACTGTTTTTTTCGCTGATGGCGTTATCTGCCCCTTTTTTCGCAAGCTCTGCGTTATACTGCATATGCTCTGCTAATGTCTGTGTTAAGTTTAAAATGACCTCTTTATTGGCACTTACCATGGCATTTACTTCTGCTTGTTTTTTTTCACGTGACAAACTGATTAAGTTTTTTAAAAGAACAGAATATTTATCCAGTGCTTCGTTGTCTTTTTTGAAAAGTTCTCTGTCTTTGTCATCAGAAAGGAGCAGTTCATACTGTTTTAAACTTGCTTTGAGTGCGATATTGGCTTTTTCAATGTTTTTTTCGACTCTATCCCACTCTTTTGCTTCAGATTGAGAGATATGTTCCCATATATCAAGTCTTAATGTATAGGCATTGCGCATAGCATCATTCAACGCTAATACACTAGGCAGAGAATTGACATTGCTGTAATTTGTCTCTTCAAAGACTTTGTCCATTTTTAGAAAACTGATACCAAAGATAACACCTGTGGCAAGGATTGCGATGGCAAGCATCATTAAAAGCTGTTTTGAAATACTCATGATAAACTCCTTTGTGTGTTTCCATGAGAAAATCATAACAGTGCAATGTTGCAAACGCGTTATATTTTAAATTATCACAATAATATCATCAAATGTGTGTTCAAAAGAAGCGATGAAAATCAGAGTAAAGTATCAGGTATGCTTTACATGTAAAACGAATCCAAACGTTCACTATAAAGAGATTTCTCTTTAAATTTCCATGTGCTCTGTTGCGTGTTTAGTATCGGTTCTAGGAGGTAAGCCAAACATACGCGTGTACTCTCTACTAAATTGTGAAGGGCTAGCGTAACCAACTTGGAATGAAGCGGTTGCCGCATCAACATGTTGGCTTAAAAGGAGTCTTCGTGCCATTTGAAGGCGCACTTTTTTTTGGTATTGTATGGGTGTAAGGGCTGTTACTTTTTTAAAATGTCTGTGAAATAAAGAGTTACTCATACCAAGGCTATGTGCCATATGCGAAATACGTAAAGGCTCTTCAAAATGCGTGTTGATTTGATGAATCGCTTGCATAATACGATGAGCGTAACTTCCCATCGTTGCAAACTGTTTGATAAACATATGAGGATGATGGTCCAAAAGACGGTATAAAATCTCTTTGGTAATTAAAGGGGCGAGTGTGGGAATCATTTTGGGAGTGTGAAGAAGCGAGATTAAGCGAATCAAGGCATCAAATAAAGCTTCATCCATTCTTCCCATTACCAATGCACACTCACATTTTGTCGTGCATGTTGGTTGGAAAGAAGTGTTCATATCTCTGACCGCTTCCATAATTTCATCAAGATTAAATGTCAGTTTGACCGCTAAATACGGTGACGTCTCATTGGCATCTAAAATCTTGCCATTGAGAGGTAAATGCACCGATGAAATGAGATACGACGTTGCATCATACGTGTAAAGTTGGTCGGCAAGATTAACCTGCTTTGCACCACGCGCAATAAAACAAACCGAAGGCTCATAAATAGAACAGGTAAAATCAGATGATTGAGAAATGCGTGAAAGACTAAGTCCTGGAATCTCTGTCTGCGTGACACCATCGTGTGTCATCAGTGCTTCTAATCGTTGAATCAATGTGGTACGCTCTGTCTCAAAATGCATAAACAATCCTTTACATGTAAAAGAGAATTGTACAGCATTAGGCAATAAATATCTATGAATTATCTATCGGTTTTATTGAGACTCATGTTACAATTCAATCAATTAAGTACCAAAATATAGAGGAGAAATAAAAAATGAAAGTTGTCGCCATCAATGGTAGCCCAAAAAACAATGGAAACACGGCACAGTTAATTGATACGATTGCGCAAGAATTAGCCCATGAAGGCATTGAAATGGAAGTGTTGCATGTTGGCAACAAAACGATTCGCGGCTGTTTTGGCTGTGGCGGCTGTGCAAAAAATCAAGATGAACGCTGTGTAGCCAAAGATGACGAATACGTCAATGTATGCATCCAAAAAATGAAAGAAGCCGATGGTATCATTCTTGGAACGCCTGTTCACTGGGCTGGCATTGCAGGAACAATGAAGTCGTTCTTAGACCGAGCTTTTTATGTCTCCTCTGCCAATGGCAATCTATTCCGTCATAAAGTGGGCGCAAGTATCGTCGCTGTTAGACGCTCAGGCGGTGTGAGTACCTTTGATGCGATGAACCACTACCTCACTTATGCTGAGATGATTATGCCGACCACAAACTATTGGAATGTTGCGCACGGAAGAGTTCCGGGTGAAGTGCATGAAGATTTAGAAGGTATTCAAATAGCAAGAGTGTTGGGAAAGAATATGGCGTGGACACTTAAAATGGTGCAATCGGCGAAAGAGCAAAACATCATTCCACCGATTAAAGAAGCAAAAATTATGACCAATTTTGTACGCTAAACTTTTACATGTAAAAGCCCTAAGACCTGCCTGTTTTAGGGTTTCTGTCTTATTTTCTCATACCTCGAAATAACTGGCTAAAACGTGAACGTCGTGAAATTTCTGTTGGAAATGTTGCGTCACTCACATGCCTGACATCCTCAATCGAATAGACTGCTTGGGGATTGTAATGTAAAATAATCGGTGTAATAATTTTAATGTTAGAGCGTTTAATCAGCGTGAAAACGATATTCACAGCACCGGTATTGCCTTCTGCATCCGCAACCGTTACACTGTATCCTAACGTTCTTAGAGCTGAAACCAACGCTTGAGAATCACGCTTCGTGATAATACGTACAACCACCATGCCAATCGCCAAACGGTTTTCAATATACATTCCAAGGTAATTCCCCAAAGAAAACCCGAGTGCATATGCGATAAAATTGGTTGCATTGGTAAGATTTGCCATAACTTGCGTAATTGCCGCCAACCAAATGCTGACTTCAAAAAAGCCAAGAATCGGCGCCCAAAGCCTAAAACCTTTGGCAATAAAAATAATACGCAATGTCCCAATGCTGACATCGCACACCCTTGCAAGCGCAATGAGTAGAGGAATACCATAGATAATAAACCACTCTTGATGGATAATTTCATTCATTGTTTAACCTCGCACATTGAAGTATATTTTTTCATTATAACACCTCCACTTTAAACCAACCCATTGATGCAAGACTTAAAAAATAGACATTTATAAAAAAAGGTGTAACCAAAATATGTTACAATCATTATAATATTCACTAATGAGAAATAGATGCTTCTAAAATTAAGTCTTCTTTGTTTTTTTATCTGGACAAGCCTTGGAGCACATGAGTATATTTTTGCGATGTATCCATCCAATAACCCTTCCAAAATCATTCAAGCCTTAACTCCTTTAATGAATTATTTGCATGAAAAAAGTGGCGATACCTTCAAACTGATTGTCACTAAAGACTATGACGAACTGACACAGCGCATTAAAGAAAAAAGTGTTGATTTTGCATGGATTAATACCAAAAATTACGTGCTGATTAAAGAACAAATCCCTTCCCTTCATTACCTTGTTACCTACCAAGAAGTTTCAAAATCAGGGAAGATAACGTCTTATTATCAAGCATTTATCGTCTCATTAAAAACATCTCATATTCAGTCCCTTCAAGAAGCAAAAGAGACAAATTTTGCCTTTACCGATAAAGACTCGACCTCTGGGTATGCATATCCTATGATGATTTTTGAAGATAACCATATTGAGCCATACACGTTTTTCAAAAAAGTCTTTTTTCTTAAAAAGCACGATAAAGTCATCGAAGCGCTCATCAATCACTCCATTGATATAGGTGCGATGTCCGATGGAACATATTATAACGGGCTTGCAAAATACGGTGATATTTTCAATGTTGTTGCCACCTCACAGCCCATTCCCCTCGATGTCATCATCGCAACCGACACAATCTCAGAAAGCGAATGCAAAAAAATAACTTCACTCCTAGAAGACATACCGTTAAAGTCTCCATCAAATCAAGCTCTAGTAGACCATTTAGGATGGAATAGCGCCGGATTTGTAAAAAAAGATGAAGCATTTTATGAAAATTTTAGACAGATACTACACGCGCATCATCAATGAAACTGTATAATAAAATCCTCACACTAACCATCATTCAACTTGTGGCTATTTTTATTTTTGGCATCTACCAAATCCAATCCCTTTACCTCACTCAGCGCAAAGCATTTGACCATAAAACGCTCATTCAAACAGAGATGGTTCAAGCACGCTTTGAAGAGATGATTCAAAATTTACAAAAAACAGCCCATATTTTAATGAACTCTCAAGAAGTAACAACGGGCGTTATCAGTAATGACACCGATTTGTTGTTCAACTGGGGAAAACTCTTTTTAACTTCAGCCAGTGATAAAATCCATTTTATGGATTTAAACGGTATTATCATCAGCAGAGGCGAAGCAGAATATCGCTTTGGTGATGATGTTTCCAAAACACTTTATTTTCAACAAGCACTCAATAACGATACATTTTTAGGGATTGATACCATTGATAAGCAAGAGTGTTTGGTGTATGCCGCACGTATTAAGCAGTACGGCGAAAAGCCCATTGGCGTGATTAGCGTTGCGATTGCCATTGACCATCAGCTTTTGGATAAAATGGTTATAGGCACCAATATGAGCATTACCTATCATTCAGCGTATCAAAACCTTTCAACCACCAACGGCAGAAGACTCTTTAATGCTTCTTCTTTGCAAGTCAGTCTTCAAACCGTTGGAGAACAAGAAGCCACATTTCGTATAGGGCTCACATCCGAAGAAGAGCTCAGTGCCCTAGAACAAGCCCGCACCCATTTTTTACTCGGTATCGCTCTAGCGTTTGTGGTGCTCTTCATCGCTTTACATTTTATCTTACTCAAACATCTCAGAGATTATGAAGACTTAACCCAATTACTAATAAATTTTTATGAAAACCACATCACCATCAAAGATGTTATCACACGAACGCAAAAAGTGATTCATGACCGTACCGCGCCTGAAGTTAAAAAAATTGCGGAAGCCTTGTTTAAAATGAGTCAAAAAATAGCCGATACCCAAGAGGCACTTGAAAAACTCAGCACTACCGACCAACTCACATCTCTTGCCAATAGGCGCAAACTTGAAGAGTCTTTGGAGCATAAACTCAAAGAGGCCAACAGAGGGCTTCAATTTTCAATTATCATGCTCGACATTGACCGTTTTAAAACCATCAACGATACCTATGGGCATGAAATTGGAGACCGTGTTTTAGTGCAACTATCGCAGACCATGCATCAGGCGATGCGAGGCAGTGATATTGTAGGACGTTGGGGTGGAGAAGAGTTTTTACTTATCTTACCCGAAACGCCTTTGCAAGGTGCTCTCGTGCTAGCGGAAGAGTTGCGTGAAAAAATCGCTACACTCACATTTGAAACCTATCCACATGCTGTGACAATTAGCCTTGGTGTCGCAACCTACCGCGCACAAGATACGTCAAATACCCTTTTACATCGAGCAGATACAGCGTTATACAAAGCAAAAAACAGTGGAAGGAACAAAGTGTTTCATGAAGATTAAAACGATAATAGTCCTTTTAATATGGCTATGTACCGCACCACTTTTTGCTCAAGATAAACTGGTATTTGGTGTCAATCCTTATCGAAATCCTGAAGAGCTTCGCGCACTTTATAGTGAATTGATTGCGTATTTGGAAACATCATTGCATAAAGAGATCATCTTTGTTATTTCTAAAGATTATGACCATCTTACAAATTTGATTGAGAATGGTTCCGTTGATATTGCCTCTGTCTCTCCTAAACTTTTTGCTTCATTACGACAGAAAAAAATCAATGTACACTACCTAGCGACACTGGAGATGCTCAACGAAAACGCTCAAAAAGAGAGTTCTTACCATGGACTCATTGTGGCACGACGAGAGAGTTCTATTCGCACGCTCAGTGATTTAAAAGGAAAAGTGTTTGGCTTTACCGATGTTGGATCTACTTCTGGGTATTTGTACCCACATTTTTTACTGAAACAAAGCGGTATCGACTCTTCGCATGATTTTAGCAAAACGTTTATGCTCAAAAAGCATACAAAAGTATTGCAGGCTCTCTTAGAAAAATCGATTGATGCAGGCGCTGTGGCAAGTGGAGCGTATTATAATTTATCCAAAGATGAGCAAAAGAAGATTCGTATTATTGCTATCAGCGAAGAGATACCACTGGATGTCATGCTTGCTTCTTCAAAGCTCAATCCAACGTTACTAAAGCAGATTCAACAAAGTCTTATGCATTTTTCTTCTCAACAAACCAAAAACGATGCGATTGTGGGTTTTACGCAAAAACCATTGGATTTATACGATAGACTCCATATGCTAGAATAATCTTAAAAGATTTACATGTAAAACATTTTATGGCGTAACCACACGCCCCATAGCGATTGCATGTTCACTGATTTTTTTACTTTTATCAGACCAATACAGTCCATTAGGAACACCGTGTTCATCCACACGAAACCACATCGTACCAATGCCAATCCCCGTACGTGTTTCATCACGACTGTCATTAGCATGTTTTCCTTTACTCGAATCCATGATACGAATTTTATAGCGTCCATCGGCTTCAAAAATAGGTTTTTCATAGACCATTACCACATGCCCGGTATCGGTTTTATGAAGCGATGGGTCATACTTCCATGCGATAATATCGCCTTTGTCCAAATCAACAATCCGACCAATGCCCATCCATCCATCTTTGACTTCCGATGCACTTAACGCATGTAAAAATTCATAAAAATTTTTAGCAAGTGCTCGCTTATGAGGAGCATCGATGGGTAAAATTGCATTGGCTTTTGGGGAGACTTTTTCAATAACAAAACCGATAAAAGAGGAGCAATCCACATTATAAGTACCGTTTATTTCATCAACAAAACGCTTATGTTCGTACGAAGAACGCTTCATTGTATTATAGATCTGTTGAGAGGTTAGAAACACAGAGGATTCCGTAGCAAAAAGAAGCGTGTTAAAAAAAAGTATTCCAAGAAATACGCGTTTCATTTTTTGAAAGAGGTACATCATGTCAATTTTTAGAGAATAATCTCTTTGACGCGCCCTACTTCGCCACTCTCCAAACGCACTTTAATGCCGTGAGGATGGTTGGCGGAATTGGTTAAAATGTCTTTCACGACACCTTCTGTTAGTTTGCCACTGCGTTGGTCTTCTTTTAAAACGATCTGCACTTTCACACCTTTGTGGATGTTACTGCGAATCTGTCCTGCGCTCATTTTTATCCTTTACATGTAAAAGTGTATTGTACCCTATTGCACATTTTTTCTTTACATGTAAAACTTACGAAAGCTTTGCACACAGCTCTAAAAACGCTTCGCCATAGCGCTCAAACTTCACTTCACCAATCCCACTGATCTCTAACATCGCCTCTTTATCCAGCGGCAATTTTTCTGCCATCTCTTTAAGGGTTTTATCGCTAAAGACGACATACGGAGGAATGCTATTTTCTTTCGCAATTTCGGATCGCAACGCGCGTAACTTCTCAAAAATGGAGAGCTCAAACGTACCCAACACAACCTTTTTGGCTTTTTTGACTTTTTGACGCTCTTCCAAACGTTTTGCATGAATGCTGACACTTAAACGCTCTTTGATGATTTGAGCGCCATATTCACTCAAACTCACTACGCGGTATTCGCCCACATTGAGCGCACCTAGCTCCATCAATCGATCGCCGATGCTGAGCCACTGCGCTTTGGTTTTATCGTTGCCGATGCCAAAAACAGAAAGGCTTTGGTGTCCGTTTTGCTCGATCTTTTCACTAGTAGCACCCATTAAAACATCAACCACATATTGCAGTCCAAAACGCTGCCCCGTTCGGTAGATGCTTGAGAGAAGTTTTAACGCTTCATGCGAAATGTCCACACTCTGCTTTTCACCATCGATGCAGTTGTCGCACCGCGTTTTACATATAAGAATCGTATCGTCAAAATAGGCTGCGATTTGTTGATGTCTACACACTTGCGATGAGGCAAATTTTGCCATTGCTTCGAGCTTTTCATACGCAACTGTTTGGTACTTTGAAGCGGGCTGTTCGCCGATGCGACGCTTGTGCCCCACGATGTCCGAGTTGGAAAAAAGTAGCAGGGTCGAAGACGGCAAGCCATCACGCCCTGCGCGCCCGATCTCTTGGTAATAGTTCTCGATGGTTTTAGGCAGAGACATATGTACCACAAAACGAATATTGCTCTTATCGATGCCCATTCCAAAGGCAATGGTTGCCACAACGACCTGAATTTCATCGTTTAAAAAAGCGCGAAACGTCTCATTTTTCTCTTCAGTCGGAAGTCCCGCATGATACGCACGTGCGAGGATATTGCGTGTGCTTAAAAACTGCGCCAAACTTTCCGTCTCTTTGCGACTTAAGGTGTAAATGATGCCGCTTTCATTTTCAAACGCACTCAAAAAAGAGAGAAGCTGATCGCGCCCGTTGGCGTTGCGATAATCCGCGTTGATAGTGAGATTATCACGTTCTACTTTGGCACGAATGATGAGAGGATTTGAGAGGCTGAGCTGATGCAAAATATCGTGCTCAACGATCTTCGTCGCTGTCGCGGTAAACGCGGCAATGGGTGTTTGAGGAAAGTAAAGTTTAAGACGAAAAAGTTGTCGGTAATCTTCCCTAAACTCATGCCCCCACTCACTCACACAATGTGCTTCATCAATCACAAAAAAATTAATCGGAAGGGTTTGCAAAAAGTGTAAAAAGGACTCACCTTTTAAGCGCTCAGGGGCAACGTATAACAGTTTAATCTCACCTTTTTGGCACGCTTGCATCGTCTCTTGGATTTCGTGGGGAGTTTGCATGGAAGAAATCATCGAAGCTTTGATACCAAAGGTAGAAAGTGCGGTGATTTGGTCATGCATCAAGGCTAAAAGCGGTGAAATTACCACGCTCAGTCCTTCCATCACGAGTGAGGGAAGCTGATAGCAAAGTGACTTTCCAGCCCCTGTGGGCAAGATCATCATAATATCTTTGTGCGCTAAGATAGCATTAACAGCCTCTTCTTGATACGCTCTAAAATGGTGGTGTCCAAAGACACTTTGAAGAATGCGGTACGGCTCAGTCACTTAAAGGTCTATCTCGTCTTTATCAATACCATCACTAGGAAACCACTCATCTGCGATAAAATCGTTTTCGACGATTTGATTTACATTACGTTTCATATAGCGACCTGACGCGGTAACGGCGACGTCACCATTAGGTAAAATGAGCTCACCCGTACCTTCAAAAATGCGCCCTTTATCGCTCACAATGCGTCCGATAACCTTGAGTTCAACATCCAAAGGAACGGGCTTTTTGTATTTGAGGTTCAGTTCTATCGTCACGCCAAAACTCTCTTGACCGTAATGCGCCATAATCGCCCTGCCAATCGTTTCATCCAAAATCGTTGCGGAAATACCGCCATGCAAGATGCCCGGGTAACTTTGCAGATACGTATGCGGCGTAAAATATGCCACAATCTCTTTGTTTTCCAGTTCATAAAACTTCGTTTTTAATCCAAAAGGATTTTGTACGCCACACACCAAACAGTTTTTAGAAATATGCTGTTTTCCCGTTACTTTAAATTTCACGCCCCTACTCCATGTACCTTTTCAAGCTCTTTTCGCACCTTGGAGTATAGTTTTAAATCAATCACTTTATAGCTTTTAAGTAGTCCATCTAGCAGAGCATAGTTCAGTTCTTCTTGATTGTCTTTATCGTTAGGCACGATTTTATCTTTGACATTACAGTTGTTGCAAAAATCAAAAACATTGGTCATATTCACTTGATAATCCAAACGATGGGCAAGGTCGTTTTTAAGCTTTCGTGTCTCATTCATAATGACAAATTCGCTCTCACTGACAATCTTTAACGCTCGTAGCTCTTCAAGCAATTTAAACTGTGTCATACTGCGTGATGAACTTGGAATCAAAACTTCTGCGACAAACTCATAATACGCTTCAATGGCAAGGACCATCATATAAAGATTTTTACCCAGAGGACTTTCCTCTTTTTCGATAAAATCTTTAAAATAGTGCAATTTTTGCATCTCAATCATTTCCAAACCTTTTTTATCTATCAAAATTTTTTACTTGACTTTACAGTTTTTAGCACCAATGCCACAACTTGGAGCTTGTTTCGCTTTTTTGGCTTTTGCCGCTTTAATCTCTTCGCGTTTTTTCTTGAGTCCTATAGGGCGTTTATTGGCTTTTTCACGCTCAATCTTTGCTTTAATCGTATGTTTTTTCGACTCTTTTTCCAACCAAACTTTTGTTTCAAACCCCGGATAAAAATCTGCTTTGATAGCGTATTTTAAAATCTTTTCAATCTCTTTGAGTTTCGGTTTTTCGTCTTGGGAGACTAAAGAAATCGCCATACCTTCTTTGCCTGCACGCCCTGTACGTCCTGCTCGATGCATATAATCTTCTGCATCGCCTGGAAGTTCATAGTTAATAACATGCGGCAAATCTTCAATGTCAAGTCCACGAGAAGCAATGTCTGTGGCAACCAGAACACGAATTTTATTCTCTTTAAATGCCACAATGGCTTGTGTACGTTTAGAGTGGGCTTTATCGCCATGCAAGACAAGCGTTTTTAAACCGCTCTCTTCGAGGTATTTTCCAACCTCATCCGCACTTTGTTTGGTTTTGGTAAAGACTAACACTTGATGCCAATTTTGAGAGCCAATCATAAAAGAAAGAAGTTCACACTTGCGCTCGGCATCGACAAGATAGATTTTTTGTTCTACTTTTTTAGCAAAATCGCCTTGATTGTTGATGTCAATTTTAATCGGTTTTTTCAAACTCATCTCAGATAAACGCTTGAGTTGTTTTGACATGCTGACAGAAAAAAGTAGGGTTTGACGTTTTTTACCAAGTAAAGATAACAGCATTTCCACTTCATCCCAAAAGCCCATATCTAAAATGCGATCCGCCTCATCAAAAATCAACATTTCAACACGCGAAAGGTCCACATTATTGAGCTTCACATGCTCCAACAAACGCCCGGGTGTTGCAATTAAAATATCCACGCCTTTTTCTAATTTTTTCACTTGCGGTGTAAACTTCACACCACCATAAATCGCAACGCTACTGAGTTCGGTATATTTTCCATAGGCTTGCATGCTTTGCCATACTTGAGACGCTAATTCACGCGTTGGTACAAGAATTAATGAACGAACGACTTTTGAAGGTGTTGCTTTTTGGGTTCGCTTTGTCAAGAGATGCAAAAGCGGTAGTGCGTACGCTGCTGTTTTACCGGTACCCGTTTGGGCTGTCGCCATCACATCTTTTCCCTCTAGTACCGCAGGGATTACTTTTGTTTGTACTGGGGTTGGTTTGACATAACCTAGCTCATCAACCGCTTTTTGAATGACTGACATTAAGCCTAGCTTTTCAAATACCATCCTATTCCTTTTTACTATTTTTGATTGTGTAATAAGCTTTTATTGTATCTAAGTTTTATTGAAAAGAACATTGCTGCAAGGTAAATGAACTAGGAGTCAAAGCTAAGTAAAATTGTGTACTATGTTCTTAAAGTTGTTATTTATTTATCATACTGTATCATCTAGTAACAGAAAAAAGTTAAAAGTGAGACACTATGCGTGGCTTAGCTCATATATTGTTTTTGATATACTTTTTACTGATACCTCTTGAAGCAAGACCTTTGGTTTTTGCGCCACTTCCCTATTCTCATAAAGAAGACCTTTTTGAAGATTTTTCGCCGATGCTTCGTTATTTGGAGCAAACGCTTCATACTTCTATTACGTTTCGTTACGAATCAAAATATAACCATCTCATTGAAGCGTTTGTACAAAACAAGATTGATATTGCCTATTTAGGACCTTTACCTTTGCGCATTTTAATGGAAGAATTTCCAGATGCTTTGCCGCTTGTCTCTTTTAATGAAAAAAATGGAAAACCAAATTATCGTTGCGTTTTAATCAAATTTCCAGAAGATACCATTGATGCGAGCAAACCCAAAACCATTACGGTTTCTTTAACACAACCGCTCTCAACCTGTGGATACTTTATGAGCGATATACTGCTCAACTCTTCTTTGCATTTACCCTTAAAAAAGGTACAGTACCGTTATGTCAATAGCCACGATGAAGTAGCCCTTTCTGTGATTAGGGGCGATTATTTACTTGGTGGTATGAAAGAGAGCCTTGCGCAGGAGTATTATTCGTTAGGATTACGCATCTTTGCATACTCTGATTTTGTCCCGGGATTTGCGCTGGTTATCAACACTCAAACGGTATCGCCTGAACAAATAAATGCCATCAAACAAGCATTATTGTCTGCCCCTTCTTCTGTGTATAGCACGTGGGGGACATCTATTTCACATGGAATGAGTGATGCACGTAAAGAAGATTACTTGCGTCTTGATATTAAAAAGTTGAGTGAAATTCCTCAAAAAGGTAACTTTTAATGAAGCATTTTTGGATAACATTTATTGCCGTTTGTTTCACCTATTTTATCTTTTTTACTAACGCGTCTAGCCAAAAAGAACATGAGATAGAGATACTCTTAGGCAGTAAAAATAAAAGCCTCGAATCTTCGTATAAAGCTGTCAGCTCGATGTATCAAGTTTCCATTGAAAATTATTTTAAATATGTCATGATGCAACCTGCCGTCCTTGAGATTTTAAAAAAAGCCCCAAAAGCCAATGAAGAAGAAAGAACGCTTTTACGAGGCAAACTGTACCGATTGTTGTATCCGATTTATCAACATGAACTTCTCAAACATGGCATTCGCCAGTTGCATTTTCATACCGATAAAGGTGAAAGTTTTTTACGATTTTATCAACCTACGGAAAATGGCGATTCACTTTTTGATGTGCGACCAACGATAAAAAAAGCAGCAACAGAACATAAATTTGTCTCTGGATTTGAAGGTGGGCGTGTATATCCTGGATTTCGTTATGTCTATCCTATTATGGATAATCAACTCTTTTTAGGAACCGTCGAATTATCGCTTTCATATGAACGCATCGTTTTGGAACTTTCAAAATTATTGACGTGCAAATACTATATTTTACTGCTCAAAAAAGATGTCACAACCAACATAGCCTTTGAACAACACCAAGAACATTTTGTTCCATCAACGCTGTCGGATTTATATACCATTGAGAACCCTAAAATATCTATGCTGAGTGCCCAAGCACTTGAGTCCTCATTGATTGCTCGTTTAGATGCGCTGATTAAAAAGAATTATCATGTAGAAGAATTACTCGCACGTGGTCAAAACTTTTCACTCCCTGTCATTGATGATGTTCAAGGCTATTGCGTTAATTTTCATCCCATCTTTACTATTGACAATACCTTAGCAGGCTATGTTACGACGTATGGAGAATTACCAGAACTGATAGAAATCACTACAAAATATTTTTATGTCTATTGTGTAGGTTTTTTTGCCATAAGCCTATTATGGATAGGCGTTTATCTCCTCTTAGTACAGCGAAAACGCCTTTGGGTTGAAAAAATGCAGTTTGAAACCATTGTGACAAGCTCAGCCAATGGTATCATGCTCTTACATGCCGATGGTACGATTAAATTTATTAACCAAGCGGGGTTGTCCTTGCTTGGGTACCATGAAAAAGAGATGATAGGACAAAACGCGCATCAACTTATTCATGTTCACAACACAGCAGACCCTCTTTATGTCTGTCCCATTTTAAAAAATATGACACTTGAAAAACACTATATTGGGGAAGAAATTTTTAGCAAGAAAAGCGGCGAACATGTGATTGTCCATATCAATCTAACCCCTTTTTTACAAGACAATAAAGCAATTGGTTCCGTGCTCATTTTTCGTGATGTCACCGATGAAAAAAGAACAAAAGAGATGATTGAACATTTAGCGTATTACGATTCACTCACCGAACTTCCCAATCGAAAATTGCTGCTTGATCATTTGGCATACACCATTGCAGCGACAAAAAGAACACATGAATATTGTGGTCTTTTGTATATTGATTTGGATAATTTTAAAACGCTCAATGATACCAAAGGACATGAATACGGCGATTTGCTTTTACAACAAGTTGCGTCACGTCTCAACAAAACCTTGCGCCTTTGCGATACGATTTCGCGTTTTGGAGGGGACGAATTTGTCGTTTTAGTCACCAAATTGGGTAACGATGAAGAAGAGGCACACGCAAAATTAACCCATATTGGCTATAAACTTTTAAATGTTCTTGATGAGCCTTTTGCACTCAACGATTACGACTACATCTGCACAGCAAGCATCGGCGGTACGCTCTTTGTCGATGAAAATAAAACCATCAACGACATCCTAAAAGATGCCGATTTAGCGATGTATGAAGTGAAAAAAAGCACAAAAAACGAAGTAAAAATCATTTAAAAAAAATGCTAAACGTGTTGTAACCCTCATCATAACTAAGCGTTAATTTAAACTGCTGTTTGGTTAAAATCTTCTGAACGATATTTAATCCCAAACCAAAACCTTGCGTATTGCGTGTATTATCTCCTTGCGCAAAAGGCTCACAATAATACGCTAAAGAGTGCTCTAACGCCTTGCCATAACTTTTTACATGTAAAACATTTTTGGACACTTCAATTCGAATGGGAGAGCGCGTTGTGTACTTGAGCGCGTTATCAATCAAATTCTTAAGCGCTATCGCCAAATAATTTAAATCGCCCTCTATGCTGAAATTTTCGTTGATAGCAATATCTACTAAACGTTCATCCTCAATCATGAGCTTGCTCAAAGCCTCAGAAATCAGTGTTTCAACATTGAAATGCTGCACATTGAGCTCTTCCATATTGGCATTAATACGCTCAATCTGCAACAATTCATTGGTCAGCATATCAATTTGGCAAATGGCTTTTTGAAGCAATTTTTGATGTGCATTGTGTGGCATCATTTCCAGAGCCAATTTTGATTTGGCAAGGGGGGTTCGCAATTCATGACCGATATCGCGAAGCAATTGCTGGCGCGAATGCACCAATGCTTCAATGTTGGAAGCCATAGCATTAAAGGTATCGACCAGTTTGCCAAGCTCATTGGAGCCTTCGGGTGACATTCTTACATGTAAATCGCCCTCGCCAAAGCGTTGTAATATGTGCGTCATTTTTTTCAAAGGAAACAGTAGTTTAGTGATCATCAAAAAAATCATCACTAAAACAGCGATATCCGCATAAATAAGATACCCTACTTTGTTATGATCTTCTAAATACTCTGCTTGGTCTTTCGCTTTAACACGAATGACTTCATCTAAGTAAGTCATGATAAGCATCGTTTCATCATGACTGTCTTTGACAATTTTGATTGCGCCAAAAGAGCTCTTTTGCTCATAAACAACGATTTCATTTTCAACGTTATTGGCATTAGAGACCATTTCAAATCCCAGCGCTTGTACTTTTTTAGCAAGGCTTGCCTCATCGTTGTTTGCGAGGTCTTTAAAGAGTTCATTAGAGGCTTGAAGGTATTTCTCTTTCAGTAACGATTCCATCTTCGCTTGGGTAAGTTGATTGGTCTCTTTGGCTACAAAAAACATCAAAGCAAAACTCGCAAGAAACAGAAGAAACAGTTTTGTAAAAATAGACATATTAGCCTACCATCTTATACCCAATACCCCAAACGGATTTGATGTATTTTGGTGTTTTAGAGTCGTCCCCTAGTTTTGCGCGCAGGTTACTGATGTGCATATCCACCGTGCGGTCTTTCGTGTTATAGCCGATGCCGTTAATAGCATTAAATAAAACTTCACGGGAAAAAACTTTACCGACATTATTGAGAAAAAGCAGCAAAATATCAAACTCGATTTTCGTTAAATCTAACCGATACCCTTCTAAATAAATCTCCATTTTCTCTTCATCAATTTCAAAATCACCGACCTTTTTTTTCGAATGCATATGGCGACGAAGGATGGAGCTGATTTTGAGGACAAGTTCACGCGGTTCATATGGCTTGGAGAGATAATCATCCGCGCCCACGCCATAACCTAAAATTTTATCGCTCAGTTCATTGCGGGCAGAAGAGATGATGATATACACCTCTTCATTAATGGAACGTATCATTTTACACACATCAAAACCATCCATTTGAGGAAGCATCAAGTCTAGGACAATCACGCTGTACTCGCTAGGATGCGCTTTGAGGTGGATAAGAGCCTCTTTGGGCTTATCAAAACAGGTCACGTCAAAATCGTAATTGCCCAAATACTCTTTGATAAGAGATTGCATTTCTAAGTCATCTTCTATCAGCAAAATTTTGTCACTCATTCGACTTCCCACTCTTCAAGATTATGCGCAAATTTCTCACGCTGTTTGGGTGTAAGGAGCTGGTACATTTGTAATAAAAAGCGATTTTCAACGGCATTGGCTTTTTGATAAATCGATGTTTGCAATGCCAAAAGCGCCTCTTCATTCAGAGTATTGGCGCTAAAAAGCTGTTCTTTTTGTTTTTCAACCGTTTCTTTAAAGTCACGATACTGCTTTAAATCATGTCGGTATGTTTTAATAATACGTTTTGCACTCTCTTGTTGGGTTTCACTCAGTTCTAAATAAGAGAGGTCTTTACTTAAATGATGCTCTTTTTTATCGTGCTCACTTGCATACGCTACTCCCAAAAGCAACCAAAGAATCATCAACCATTTCATCATTAGCCTTTGATATCTCTATCGTTAATTGAGCCTTGCTCAATATAAGGATGACAGGCTTTACAGTTAGAAATTTTGCCGATTTTTGGGTCATTTAACGCCACTTTTTCAATTCCTTGATGTCTTTTTTTCCAAAATTGTGTTTGTGTAATGCTTTCGGGCATTGTACCATTTTTCAATCTTGCAAGCATATAAACAGCCGCTTCCTTGGTAGAGTGTTCCGCACTATTTTCATCTAAAAACGTTTTAATCGATTGCGTAGTCTTCGCATCTAAGGAGGCATCGTCCCCAAAATGATTTTCAAGTGAGCTCATCATGCTATCCCATGAAGCCTTTGGCAAAAGATGCGGAGGATAGAGCATATGACAACTGCCGCACTCTTTTGCAAAAGCGGGATGAAGGGTGGCATAGTCCACCCTTGGGTTATTATCGGCCAGCAAAACGGACTTTGGAGATGCTAAAAGATAGACAAGTGCAAACATCGCTAAGCCCAACCACACAATGCCAAATGCTTTTTGAACCAAACTGAGCTGAACGCTTTTCCCTTCTCCTTCTTTATACCCATCAACCATAGAACGCAAAATGAGTTTTGAGTGCAATAAACGGTCAAGTAAGGCTCCTGCGATATGTGCCGCAATGAGGAAAACCAACGCATTGGAAAAAAACTCATGGACTTCTTTAAAAATTTTCATTTTTGCAAATACGGTGTGGTTTAAAAAAGAAGCTATCCCCATGCCTTCTTGAACCCCATACGCCAAAGCACCCGAGATAATACTCAGTAACAAAAGCACCATCATGCCGATGATGGCATAACTTGAAGCAGGATTGTGCCCAAGATACTGTTTTTTACTTCCAAACACATTGAGGGCATACGCTTTTAATTCAACAAAACTAAAATTAAAATCTTTAAATTTTGAATACGGAATATCTAAAAATCCCCACAAAACTCTTCCTAAAAACAGCGCTCCCATGGCATAACCAAAACTGGCATGAACACTCAGCCATTTATCTTCACCGCTACTAAGATACGCTCCTAACATCATCACCATAGCGAGTACATGAAAGACTCTGGTGTAGATGCTCCAGACTAAAATCTTTTTCATTCCCATCTCCCGTAATTTGGAATTTTAATCGCTCGTTCTGAGTAATTGCCTTCTATAGCAAGCGTATGGCATGCACTGCAATTAGAAAGTGAACCCACCTCTTTTTGTGTGATCAACCGTGTCGGTATTTCACGGTGCTCCCTTATAAACTTAGGGGATTGCGTAATCCGCATGGAGGTGTTGTCACGTGCGAGTTTGCTTCCACCTGCATTTTGAAGCAGATACGCCAAAATAGCATCGTGCTCTTTAGGGTTTAACGAGGCATCGGTTCCAAAATGGTCGTTTAAATGCGCCATAACATTTTGCCATGATGTTTTTGAAAGGAGTGCGGGTTGATACCCAAAATGACAACTGGCACACTCTTTTTGATACAATGCATCGTTTGCGGATGCAACATTTCCCGCAAAAAGAGTTCCTAACAAAATTGTCCATATGCATAAAATTTTTTTCATCGCCCTCTCCTTATTGTGTGATGATATAGGTTAAAACATCGCCTTTTTCAAGCGCAGTGCCTTCGCGTGCAAACACATCATTAAAATTGCGTCTCAGCCATTTTTGTACTTCACTGACATCTGTAAGTCGTGTGGCATTCACCGAAGGGGCAAGTGCCGTGATGGTTTTATTGGTATTGACATTTTGCCCATTTTGCTTAAGATTGGTGGTGTGGCATGTCGTACAGCTTATTTCACTGCCTTTTTTTCCCGTATGCTTTGAAACAAAAAGATTTTCTCCTCGCTTCGCATCAAAGCCGCTGAAATTTGGATTTTGCGCTTTTGCTTCTGCACCTAACTCATTCATATATGCTTTCATCGGTGCATTAAACTCTTGCGCATTTAGCAATGAAAGCGTTACAAAGACACATCCGAGTATTTTGTTCATCGTTTTCTCCTTTATTGATACTGAAATCTTAGGATAACAGTGTCAATAAAGGATTGACTTTTCCTTTACACTTTCTTTACATGTAAAAGCTTACGAATGTTCGCTGCGTGGCTCAAAGGGAGAAATATTGTTGAGAAACAAAGCTCCGTGCGGTGTCTGTTTTTCGATGTCATAATAGCAATCAATCAAAGATTTATCGGAGACAATCGCACCTTTAATAATACGAAGAATCTTAGCGGCGTCTTCTCGATTGACATGATGTGGCGCTTGAGAAGCAGAAGTAAAATAACGGTGCATTCGGTAAATCAACTTTTTATTGCGAATTTCAACAATCAATGAGTCAATAGGCATTTTAAAAAACATAAAATTCTCTTTTACGTTAATGGAGATGTAGGCCGTGTCCATACCGTAGATTTTCGTGGAGTGCGAATCAAAAAAATAGAGGCTTTTGTTGTAGTTGTCGTAAAAGGTGTCGTGCATCAACTCTAAGATTTGTATCTTTTCACTCTTGGTGTAAAAATTGCCGATGTGTGAAAAAGCAAAACGAAGCAGCGATTCAATGGAGTACCACTCGGTGGATTCAAAGGCATAGTTTGAAATCTGCTCATAGCGCAGTTTTTTAAGCTCAACCGCTTCGGCTGAAATAACTCTTTTATAAGGCGTAGGAACAATCTTATCGCGATACGCAGGTCCTGGAAATTGCGGGTGAATCACAAAACGGTCTTGCGCCTCTTTGTCTAAAATGTAACGAAGCCCGCCTTCATACCCTTGGTCGATAATGCGTATCTCTTCTTTGGGAACATGCTCTAGCATATCCTCAAAATCAACCCCATTGCACTCCTCTTCCCAAATACTAGCAGGGTAACGAAAGAACTTAGAGATTGCGACTTTGACTTCGTTTGAAGGCTCTTTGGTGACCAGTCTATCAATCCAAGCAGTGAGCGTTCGGCGGTCTTTATTGATGATAGCAGCAAACTTGGAAATACTAAGACCAGAGCGGTTATAAATAGCAACTATTTTATCAATGGCATTGTCGTACATTACATCTACCTTAGTGCTTTTTTAATACATTTTGTATGAAAACTGTACAAGTCTAGCATCTATGTCTGAAAATTGCATTAAAAAATCAAAACTAGTACACTGAATTAAACCTTAAGTAGTTATATAATTGTTCAAAATTTGTACTATAGGAAACGCCAGTGTCAATGAAGTATAAATCAACTTACAAAGAGTCCATTGAAGACCCAGAAAAATTTTGGGCACAAGCGGCGACAAAAGTTCATTGGTATCACCAATGGGACAAAGTCTTAGATGTAGTCGATAACCACTACCGATGGTTTGTGGGTGGGTGCATGAACAGCTGTTACAATGCGCTGGATTTGCATATTGACAACGGTAGAGGTGACCAACTTGCCTTGATTTATGATTCACCCGTCACCGATACCAAACGAACCTATACCTACAGAGAACTACGTCAAAGAGTCTCTAAAACAGCCTCCATTTTAGTCAATAAAGGTGTCGTGAAAGGTGATCGTGTCGTTATTTATATGCCGATGATTCCCGAGGCGGTGATTGCGATGCTAGCGTGTGCACGCATAGGTGCGATTCACTCTGTGGTATTTGGAGGATTTGCCGCACATGAACTTGCTACGCGCATCGACGATGCAAAGCCCCGTGTCATTATGAGTGCGTCATGCGGTATTGAAATCAGCAAGCTGATTAAATACAAACCCCTTCTGGATGAAGCCATCAAACAATCGACTCATAAACCAACCACCTGTGTTATTTGGCAACGTCCACAAGAGAGAGCCAATATGCTTCCATGGCGCGATATTGATTGGGAAGAAGAAGAGGCAAAAGCAGGTCTAGTTGAGTGCGTGCCTGTTGATGCCACCGACCCATTGTACATTCTCTATACCTCAGGAACCACAGGCAAACCCAAAGGAGTTATTCGTTCTAACGGCGGTCATTCCGTTGCTATGAAATGGTCGATGGATAATGTTTACAACGCCAAACCCGGTGATGTCTTTTGGGCGGCAAGCGATGTCGGTTGGGTCGTAGGACACTCTTACATCGTCTATGGACCACTGATGAACGGCTGTACTACCGTGGTGTATGAGGGCAAACCCGTACGAACTCCCAATCCAGGTGCATTTTGGAGAGTGTGCGATGAGTACAAAGTCAATATTCTCTTCGCCGCACCCACCGCATTTCGTGCGATTAAGAAAGAGGACAGCCAAGGCGAATGGGTCAAAAAATACGACCTTAGTTCCCTTAAAAGCATTTTCCTAGCAGGCGAGCGTTGCGATAGCGATACGCTTGAGTGGATTACTAAAATCACCAATAAACCAGCGATTGACCACTGGTGGCAAACCGAAACGGGTTGGGCAATCGCCGCCAATCCGATGGGACTTGACCCACTTCCTATCAAAGCAGGCTCACCCACCAAACCGATGCCAGGATTTAACCTCAAAGTCTTGGATGAACAAGGCAATGAGTGCAAACCCAATCAACTGGGCAATCTTGTCTTAAAACTCCCACTTCCGCCTTCGTGTTTAATGAGCATTTGGTCGGACGATCAACGCTATAAAAAGTCCTACCTGAACTTCTACCCTGGCTACTACCTCACGGGTGATAGCGGCTACATCGATGAAGACGGTTATGTCTGGGTTATGGGACGCATGGATGGGGTTATCAACGTTGCGGGTCATCGTCTTTCCACAGGGGAGATGGAAGAGGTCATCTCTAAACACCCCGATGTTGCCGAATGCGCGGTCATCGGTGTGGATGATGAGCTTAAAGGTGAAGTGCCGATGGCGTTTGTGGTGCTCAAAGATGGCATCGAACGCGATCATCGCTCCATCGCCGATGGTGTTATCCAATTGGTGCGTGAAGAAATAGGCGCTGTGGCAGGACTCAAGCTTGCAACGGTGATTGAAAAACTTCCTAAAACCCGTAGCGGTAAAATTTTGCGAGCCACGATGCGCTCCATCGCCGATGGTAAAGAGTGGAGTATGCCTTCCACCATTGAAGACGAAAGTGTCTTAACAGGTATCCAACAATCTATCGAAAAATTGGGATACCCTATCCCTAAAAAAGGAAAAAAATGAGTATCATCAGTGCAGGTTCACTCTTTAGAAAAGCCGTCAAAGAAAATCACCCACTCCAAATTGTGGGTGTTATCAACGCTTACAGCGCCATGCAAGCCGAACGTGTCGGGCATAAAGCGCTCTACTTAAGCGGCGCAGGCGTTGCCAATGCGAGCATTGGACTTCCTGATCTTGGTATGACTAACTTAGAAGATGTCTGCATTGATGTCAGGCGCATCACCAGTGCAAGTTCGCTTCCTCTTTTGGTTGATGCGGACACAGGTTGGGGAGGCGCTTTTAACATCGCTCGGACTATCAAAGAACTGACCCGTGCAGGTGCGGCGGCATGTCATATTGAAGATCAAGTGTCTCAAAAACGTTGCGGTCATCGTCCTAATAAAGAGTTGGTCAGCAAAGAAGAGATGTGTGACCGCATCAAAGCCGCCATGGATGGTAAAATCGACGATGAGTTCGTAGTGATGGCACGTACCGACGCACACGCGATGGAAGGACAAGCAGCCGCGCTTGAGAGAGCCCAAGCCTACGTTGAAGCGGGTGCTGATATGATTTTTGCTGAAGCGATTCATACCTTAGAAGAGTACAAACAATTTACAAAAATCATTCAAGTACCAGTCCTTGCCAATATTACTGAATTTGGGCAAACACCTTATTTTACATGTAAAGAGTTGGACTCTGTTGGAATCTCAATGGTGCTCTACCCTCTTTCTGGATTTCGGGCAATGAATCAAGCCGCACTGAGCGTCTTTAAAGATATTTTGAAAAACGGTACGCAAAAAAATTCAATCCCATTGATGCAAACACGCGCTGAGCTTTACGACATGCTCAATTACCACAGCTTTGAAGAGAAGCTTGACGCTCTTTTTACATGTAAAACCAAACAGTAACTTTTTACATGTAAAAAAGTTCTGCCAACATCGTTGGCAAGCTTTAGTGTCATAGTAACTAACGTAGGTGAAGGAGCTTGGCTTCTTTACCGTATAAAAATGTAACTCTGCCAATACGTTTGGCACGTTTTAGCGCCCTCACGGCTAACGTAAGAAAAGGAGCTTGGCTTCTTTTTCGTGTAAAATTAGGAAGGATACAAACCATGGAAGAAAAAGAGACAAAAAAACGGGCGGACTCGCAGGCATTGTCGCAGGGCGCTCTGCCATTTGTACGGTAGGAACGGGGCACGGGCTTAATTATAGAGGTTATGACATTTATGACTTGGCTCAAAATGCAACGTTTGAAGAAGTTGCATATCTTTTAACCAAAGGCGTGTTACCCACACAAAGTGAACTTGACGCCTATAAAAAAGAGTTAATCAAAGCACGTACTTTACCGGAAGCGCTTAAAGTCGTTCTCAAAAGCTTGCCAAAAAACGCTCATCCGATGGACATCATGCGCACAGGCTGTTCGGCATTAGGATGTTTGGAGCCAGAAGCCGATGACTTTAGCGACCAAGATTCGAAGATTACCCGTTTGATGGGCATTTTTCCTTCCATCTTGCTTTATTGGCATCACTACCACATCAATGGCAAAGAGATCGATACCAACAGCGCGCAAGATACCATTGGTGGTTATTTCTTAGAAAAACTGCACAACAAACAACCCAGCGAACTTTGGATCAAAGCGATGCATGTCTCGTTGATTCTTTACGCAGAGCATGAGTTTAATGCTTCCACATTTACAGCGCGCATTGGAGCCTCTACGCTTTCTGACATCTACTCTGCGATCACTGCGGCGATTGGTGTGCTTCGAGGACCGTTGCACGGTGGAGCGAATGAAGCGGCAATGGAGCTTATTTCTGAGTACAAAAATGCTGCTGACGCAACGCAAGGCATTCATGCTAAATTAGCAAGTAAAGCTAAAATTATGGGCTTTGGGCATCGTGTGTATGTCAGCAATGACCCACGCAATATCGTTATCAAAGAGTGGTCACGTAAACTCGCCGATGATGTGGGAAATGCTACCATTTTTCCAATTTCTGAAGCCATTGAAAAAGTGATGTGGGATGAGAAAAAACTCTTCCCCAATCTTGACTTTTACAGCGCATCGACGTACCATTTTATGGGCATCCCTACAGCGTATTTCACGCCTATTTTTGTGATGAGTCGCACAGCGGGCTGGGCGGCACATGTGGTGGAACAACGAGGTGATAACAAGCTCATCCGCCCAAGTTCAGAGTACATAGGACCGGAGAATCGCGCCTATGTTGATATTAAAAACAGATAAGAAAAGGAATTCTATGAGTACAGATATGGGTATTTTAGATACCAAGCGACCCGAGTTTGACCCACTTTTAACCGACATTGCACGCTATGCCTTTGACTTTGCCATCACCAGTAAAGATGCCTACGAGACGGCGCGCTACTGTCTTATGGACACCCTTGGTTGCGGGCTACTCGCCCTTAAATTTCCACAGTGTACCAAACTCTTAGGCCCTGTCGTTCCAGGCGCTTCTATGCCATATTTAGGAGCCAAAGTGCCAGGAACGTCGTACCAACTTGACCCAGAGCGTGCCGCTTTTAACGTGGGTGCGATGGTACGATGGCTTGATTTTAACGACACATGGCTTGCGGCAGAATGGGGACATCCTAGTGATAACTTAGGTGCTATTTGGGCGGTGGGTGATTATCTTAGTCGCAAAAACATTAGCGAAGGTAAAGCGCCCCTTAAAGTGAAAGACATTTTAACGGCGATGATTAAAGCGCACGAGATTCAAGGTATTTTAGCGCTTGAAAACTGTTTCAATAAAGAAGGCATGGATCACGTCCTTTTAGTACGCGTCGCTTCTACCGCAGTTGCTACGGCAATGTTAGGGGGAAGTTTTGAAGAGGTTCGCAATGCGGTTTCACATGCATGGATTGATGGTGGAGCACTGCGTTGTTACCGTCATGCACCTAACACGGGTTCTCGCAAATCTTGGGCGGCAGGTGATGCCAGTAGCCGTGGTGTCAATTTAGCACTCAAAGCACTTGCAGGGGAAATGGGTTACCCCTCAGCTCTTAGTGCCAAATATTGGGGCTATGAAGATGTCAAAATGAAAGGCAAAAAACTCACCATCCCTCAACCGTTTGGTAGTTATGTCATGGAGCATGTACTCTTTAAAATCAGCTTCCCAGCCGAATTTCATGCACAAACAGCCGTTGAGTGTGCGGTAAAACTGCACGATGAAGTCAAAAATAAGCTGGATACTATTGAAAAAATCATCATCACCACCCAAGAATCAGGTCACCGTATTATCAACAAAGTAGGACCGCTTGCCAACCCGGCGGATCGTGACCACTGCATTCAATACATGGTCGCGATTCCACTCATTCATGGCAATTTAGTGGCGGAACATTATGAAGATGCGTATGCGAATGACCCTCGTGTCGATGCATTAAGAGATAAAATGCAAGTCGTCGTTGATGAACGCTACACCAAAGAGTATCTAGAAGCCGATAAACGCTCTATCGCCAATGCGGTACAAATCTTCTACAAAGATGGTAGTTGTAGTGAAAAAGTCGAAGTTGAATACCCCATCGGGCATAAGCGAAGACGCGTCGAGGGCATTCCGCTTTTAATCTCAAAATTCAAACACAACCTAACAGGCAGACTCAGCCCCAAACAGTGTGTGACCATAGAGCATGTTTGTGAAGACCAAGCCACGCTTGAGGCAATGAATTTCAACGAATTTAGCGACCTCTTCGCACTTTAACCACAAAGAAGCTCTTGAAAAAAGGGCTTCTTTTTTTCTTATTCATATCAATTTTGATGTACAATTGCATAGAGTGTTTTTACATGTAAGGACTTTTTTATGCGTATTTTTTTCACAACAATAGTGATACTTCTCACATTTATTTTCAGTGGTTGTGCTCCCAAAGAGGTCAATTTAGCCACAATTAATCCCGTATTAAATGTACTACAACAAGAGACGATTAGCGTTTATGATAGTGACCGCGATATGATTATCGTCTACTCATTTTTCCTCAAAGATGCGCGATTGGTAGAAAGCGATTGGGGCAAAGTGTTGCCATTTCGGGTTGAATTTATGGATTTGTGGGTCACAGGGTTAGGTCATGATTTACGAAGACTCACCCACAATCATGCTGAAACCATTAAAGATGCTCTGATGTACGCAGCGGCGGATAGAGGGATGATTCCTCTGCATGTAAATCAAAGAGACTATATCATTGATAATAAATTTGCTACCGACATGATTGATGTTATCAACTCGTATGAAGAGAAGATGAAGCGTTATGAAAGAGACCGCATGTACCCTCTCATTTTACTAAGACGTTAGCGTTTTAGCTCTTCTTTGGGGAAGGTATGACATACTTAAACTAAAAAAGGTACTCTCATTATGAACCAACTTCCTCCTTGCCCCAAATGCCATTGTGAATATACGTATGAAGATGGGGAGATGATTATCTGCCCTGAATGCGCACACGAATGGTCTAAAAACGCCTCTTCAAATGAAGAATCAACCGCTGTGATTAAAGATGCTCACGGAACGGTTTTATGCGATGGTGACACCGTTGTTGTTATTAAAGATTTGAAACTTAAAGGCTCATCCGCGGTGATTAAAGGTGGCACAAAAGTAAAAAATATCCGTCTTAATTTTGAGAGCGACCATAACCTCGACTGTAAAGTCGATGGTATTGGTGCGATGGGTCTAAAATCAGAGTTCGTCAAAAAAGCTTAAAATCTATCTACCGAATTTTGCGTTTAAAAGACATTCTGAATTAAAATCATATAGGTGAGTGTTGCGATAAAAATACTCAAAAGTGCGTTTTTAAACTTTACATGTAAAGCTATCGCGACCCCCACACCTATCAGCTCTGCCATGCCATACGGATAACTCTCCCACTTCACATCTTTGAGTGCGTAAAACACCAAAATGACCATAATCATCAAAGGCATATTGAGCTCAATGTACTTAATCAGAGGCGAAGGCTCACGGGTGCGAAACAGCAAAAATGGAATGACTCGGGTCGCATAGGTCGCAAGTGTCGCTATAACGATGCTTCCGATGATGTAGCTACTTTCCATTTTCCATACTCCTTTTAAACACAATCAACACAAACGCTGCGGCACAAAGCGATAAAATCAGCATTTTTTGCGGTGGAAATAAAATCATGCCAAACAACCCAATGATGAGTGCCACAAAAAAGGGTTTATGCAATCTATTTTTCTTATACAACTCAATGGAAAGAACTACAAACAGTGCTGTTAAAGAGAACTCTATGCCTTCATAATTAAACGGCACAATATTGCCAAGCAGCGCACCAATGACACTACCAATGACCCAATAACATTGATTGAGAAACGTAATCAGCAAATAGACTTTTTCACGATTTTCTTCTGGAACATCACTGGTTTTTAAAAGGGCAAAGGTCTCATCGGTGAGTCCAAAAATCAAGTAATGTTTTTTCCATGAAAAGTCTTTAAACGCTGAAATCATCGAAAGCCCATAAAAGGTATGGCGAAGATTGAGCAAAAAGGTCGCAATGCCAATTTCAAGGATGGTTGCTTGTGAAGCAAACAGTGTCAGTGCCAAAAACTGACCTGAGCCAGCGAAGATAAAAACGCTCATAAAAAAAGCATAATACCAAGGAATTAACAGTTTAGAAAGCAATAATCCAAATGCCATTCCAAGAGGAATATACCCCATCATAACAGGAATAGTCATTTTGACAATCATTAAAAATTGCATGATTCTTCTTTTACATGTAAAATTATTTTTTGATGTAACGGTTGAGATACTCTTGCGTTGCGTTGGCATCATTCCATGAACGATGCACCTCTTTTTGTGGAGGCACATCTTTGGGTACGACATTGCTAAAATAGATATGATCAACCGCAACAATCAGTGCGATGATAATTAAAATGGGAACAAGGATAAGCATTAACGCCTCAAATCACGTTTTGAGGCCATTAACGGTTTGGAGCATTTCATCACTCGTTGTAATTGCTTTGGAGTTGGCTTCATAAGCTCTCTGCCCCGTAATCAAATCGGTCATCTCTTCTACCAGTTCAACGTTACTCATCTCGACAAATTGTTGTCTGGTTTGACCAAGACCATTAAGACCAGGTGTACTTACTATCGGATCGCCTGATGCAGAGGTGTTGATGTAATTGTTATCGCCCATGGAGTGAAGACCTGCTGGGTTGATAAAGTTGGCAAGCTCAATTTGTCCGATTTGCGTTGTTGCCGTAGCACCTGCTTGTAAAACAGAAACCGTACCATCCACACCAATAGAAATCTCTGTGGCATCTGCTGGAATAGTAAGCTGTGGAATCAATTGGTAACCATCGCTATTGACCACATTGCCATCCGCATCGAGTTTAAACGAACCATTTCTTGTATAAGCCGTTGTTCCATCAGGAAGCTGAATTTGGAAAAAACCATTTCCGGTAATTGCCATATCTAAAGAGTTACCTGTCTCTTTAAAGTTACCTTGTGTAAACTGCTTTGCAATCGCCGTTGGGCGCACACCAAGACCAACTTCCATACCCGTAGGAGAGCGTGTGGTGTCACTGGTTGAAGTACCTGCATACATCATCGTTTGATACATCAAATCCGCAAACTCAGCACGTTGTTTTTTATAACCAATGGTATTAACGTTTGAAATGTTATTTGATGTGGTATCGATTTGCGTCTGTTGCGCTATCATACCTGTTGCTGCGGTGTATAAAGATCGGATCATGTCTCTTCCTTAAAATTATGCTTTGGTGGATGCTAATTTAGAGATAGCATCTGAGTTCAATTCATTCATATGTGATTTCATGACTTTTTGATACATTTCAACCAATCGGTTGGATTCAATCAAATTGACCATTTCATTAACAGGATTGATATTGCTCGTTTCTAAAAATCCCTGTGCGACGATATCACCATTTTCAAGTTCAGTGAGTTCATCGGGGCTTTTAAATTTAAAAAGGCTATCACCTTCTTTGAGTAATGATTTAATATCATCACTCGAAACAATCATCAATTGACCGAGTTGGTCATCTCCATTATAAACAGCACCCGTTTTATCGACGCGTAACTCACCGTCTTCAGGTATTGCAATATACTGTTTGTTTTGAAAATAAGTTGATGGTAAAACAGGGTAACCCTCTTTGGTGGTCAAAAGGCCATTTTCATTCATCGAAAATGCTCCATTTTGCGTCAAACGAATACCATTGGGTGTTTCAACCATAAAAAAGGCGTCTTCTCTTTTGAGCGCAAAGTCTAACGGATTGCCTGTATTTTTAATGCCGCCTTGTTCAAATTTGGTATATTGTTCAATGATTTGCGGCACTCTTGCAATGGAAGCATTAATAAATTTACTTGCCTCTTTCGTGTTATCTTTAATGGGCATTTCGTCTTGATATTCTTGAAAAATTCTCTTAAAATCACCCACAACCACATTATCTCTTTTAAAAGCAGTTGTGTTTAAATTGGCAAGATTATTGGAAATAAGATCAAGTTTATTAAACTCGGTGACCATCGCTCCAGTAACGCTATAATAGCCATTTTGCATGCTTTTTCCCACAATTTTAATTTCGTTATATCACTAAAGCAACTCCTGTTCCACATTGAGTATTTTATATTTTTAACGACATTTAAAAAAAAACTCGGTATAATCCACATCTTTTTATACAACTTATAGAAGAAAATCAAACTCCTATACACTCACTCAAGGAGAGTTATTAATATGGCTTCAAAAGAACTCTACACAGCATTAGAAGAGCTTTTTGCAGAAAATGAAAAATCACATGTCACGTATGAAAATGTGATGGAACTTTTTACAAAACCTCCTACACCGGCAAACGTTAAAAAATTGATGGGGCTTCTTGAAAAATACAAAGTTTCCCTTATCTCCTCCGCCGAAATTGCAAAACTCCGAAATAAAGAAGAGGCAAAGAAGCGAGAAGAAGAACGCCAAAAACTGCAAGACGAAGCATTAGAAGACGAATTCGATCTTGCCAGTGAAAAAGAACTTTTAGAGTGGTCTAGAAGTGATAGTCCTGTCAGAATGTACTTAAGGGAAATGGGACAAATCTCACTTTTAACCAAAGATGAAGAAATTGATATTAGTAAAAAAATTGAATTCGGTGAAGATATTATCATCGATGCGTTTTGTTCTGTCCCGTATCTAATCGATTTTATTTTAGATTATAAAGAAGCGCTAATCAACCGTGAACGTCGTGTAAAAGAGCTGTTTAAAACCTTTGAAGACGATGATGACAGCGACGATAGTGACGACGATACCGACGAAGAGTACGATGAAGATGGAGAAGAGAAAAAGACCTTCTCTAAAAAAGACAATACCCGTACTGAAAAAGTTATTGAAAGTTTTAAAGCCTTAGAAAAGGCAAAAAAAGATTGGCTCAAAAGTTTCTCTCGCCCACCAGAAGAAGACCTCAATGATCCTGAAGAGATGATGAACTATGACCTCTCTTTAGCATATAAGAAAAAATTGCTCAAAGAAGCATTGATGGACTTAGGACCAACCAGTAAGCTTATCAACGAGCTGGTAAAATCAATGGAAACAGCACTCAAAAGCGACTTTGAATTCGATAAAGAACTCAAACGCCTTGAGTATCGTTTGCCATTATTTAACGACTCTTTGCGCGATAATCACGCTAAGATTTTAAAAAGTATCATTGATTTGAACAAAGAAGACATCACCGTTATGGTTCCAGAAGCCACCATGGTTTCAACCTACATGGAGATTAAAAAACTATTTCAAACCAAAGAAGCAAGTAAACAAGGTTTTGACTTAGACCCAGAAAATCTCAAAGAAATTTTGGAGCAAATCAAACGCGGTAAAAAAATAGCCGATGAGTCTAAAACGCGTATGGCAAAAAGTAACCTTCGTCTCGTTGTCTCTATTGCAAAGCGTTACACCAACAGAGGTTTGCCATTCTTAGATTTAATTCAAGAAGGAAACATCGGTTTGATGAAAGCGGTTGATAAATTTGAGTATAAAAAAGGCTACAAGTTTTCAACCTATGCGACATGGTGGATTCGTCAAGCCATTTCTCGTGCTATTGCAGACCAAGCACGTACCATTCGTATTCCAATTCACATGATTGAAACCATCAATCGTATCAATAAAATCATTCGTAAACACCTTCAAGAAGAGGGAAAAGAGCCTGACATTGACACCATCGCTTTGGAAGTGGGACTCAGTGCGGATAAAGTCAAAAATGTTATCAAAATCACTAAAGAGCCTATTTCGTTGGAAGCTCCTATCGGTAATGAAGATGACGGTAAATTTGGTGACTTTGTGGAAGATAAAAACTCCATTGCGCCGATTGATCATATCTTAAAATCAGACCTCAAAGATCAAATTGATGAAGTGTTAGACCAACTCAATGATCGTGAAAAAGCCGTTATTCGCATGCGCTTTGGCTTGATGCACGATGAGAGTGATAGAACGCTTGAAGAGATAGGCAAAGAGCTTAATGTGACACGTGAGCGTGTTAGACAAATCGAAAGCTCTGCGATTAAAAAGCTAAAACACCCAAAAGTGGGACGAAAACTTAAAAACTACATCGAGAGCTAAGAATGACATTTGCTGAAGCGTGGATTGAGCATGACTACAATCCTTTTATCGTTTTTGATAGCACTGGGAAAATTATATCACTCAACCAAGAAGCGCAATACCTTCTTGGCGAGGTGAATCATAAAAAAGTTTTTGACATCGCACAAACCTATGCCAGTATGACTTATGGGTTTAAAACAACGATTGTTGATATTGCTTTTGGCTCATACAAATTTTATGCCATTACGGTTGGATATTCGGATGAAACGTCTATTGGTATCAAATTGTACAAAAGTGCCACAAAGAAATTTGCTAATGTCGAAGAGTATGGTGAGAGCGTAAATATCTATGCCCTTTTAGATTTGTGCATTAGCGCTTCATCCACCAATTCTAACATCAAATTTCGTAAAGAATTTGACCCGACATTTCCCGATGTACGCCTAAAAGTTGAAGATTTTATGAAACTCTTGACAAAAGTCTATCAATCACACCTGCTCTCTTCCACCATTACCACACGCTTAGCGTTGATTACTGGTGAATATATTCGCTTCAACAATAAAAAATACCCTATTTTTTCAATCTCCATTAAAGGCGATAGCCGAGATAGAAATTACGAAAAAAGCATTGAAGAAGTGGCCACAAAAAGCAATTGTACGATTCATTTTGAACAGGATGAAACCGTTATTCACGCGGCATTAGTATCGTAAACGATACTAATGCTTTATTTGATTCCAATAACCTGGATATGTAAAAACTTCTTCCCAACGATTTTTGATTAATGCTTCTTTAAACGCAATATCCAGTTTCATTGAGATATTATGCGTTAATCCACTGCCTTCAAACCATTGAGGATATGCCCCTGCTGAAAAGCCTGCTAGGATGCGCATAGAGCCTTTGGGGCTTAAATGTATTAAAGCGTCCAGTGTCGAGCCAATTAAAGAAGCTCCTGTAATAATAGCAATGGGAGCAGACTGAATTACTTCATACTCAAAAATATCGCTGTAAACACCATCGCCATAATGCTGTTTTTGTCGGCAAAAGACGATAGGCTTTCGTCCATTATCTTTTAGTTTTGTCACAACAGGCCTAAGATTTCCTACAAAAACAACCTCATCGCCCTCTTGGGTAACGTCTAATATTTTTTCACTTAGTAACGCTTGTACGCCCTTATTTGAAACATCACATTTTTCATCATTGCTTAGGGCATGTTGTCCTAATGCATTGATCACGGCCAACGCAAAGGCTCTTTGAAGCGGATTAAAAGCGGAAGAGAGTTCAAAAACTTCTTCAATGCTCGTTCCTTGAAGTGCGCACAATTCGCCTTCTCCATGAGGAATTAACGTCACCCCTATTGCTTTTTTCTCCTTGTCTGCCACTATGGCATAAATCATACTAGCACTGACGCCAAAATCGACAAGCATCATATGCTGCGTTTGAGCGTACTCAAGTGCTTTTGTTTTAAGGTGTTGGAATATAGTCATTATTTTTTCCTTTGAATGTTTATAATAATTTAAATCCTATTGGGATGGTGATGTCCACATTCTGCTCTACTTTTGGAAAATCCTTAGAAGCGTGTTCTATTAATTCAAGGCAATATTCGTTAAGCAAAGCATACGCAGAGGGTTTTAAAATTTTAAGATGGGTAAGCCCCAAAGAGGACCACGAAAAATGGACAATAACATCCCCTTGTATTCCGTCTCTTTGGGCTCTTTTTGGATACTGTTTATAACGTAAAATAGCCTGCTGTATCGCATCGGTGATCTCTTCTTGCTGATTTACATGTAAAGGCTCAACCGCGTTTATAGGGATTTGTTCAAACACATCAGGCTGAAATGTTTTTGCTTCATCTTTGACCAGCACTTCTGTTTTTTTCACAGACTCTTTGATAGGTGCAACAACCTGTTTTTGTATCGCCTTTGGTTTCGGTCTTGGTAGAGGCTTGGGCGTTTGTTCGACTTTTTTGCCAAGCACTTCTTCGCTTTTAGTAGGATACGACTCATGTATCGTAAAGGTACGTATATCTAAAGCAAGAGGTGCTTCAGGGTGGTGAGTTTTCAAAAGAGGTTCTTCAAAAAACACTCCAACGCAGGCAAAAACAAGACTATGCAGAAGGGCTGAAAGAGTGAAAAAAAGAAAAAAACGCATCTTAGTCTTTTTGTACGAGAATTTCAACATGCGGAAATTTCAACATTTTAAGCATATCCACCACAGAGATAAAAACACCAAAAGGGCTTTTGGTATCAGCCTTTACAACAATGTTATCTTCTAAAGAGAGCCTCTCTAAGGAGGATTTTAAAGCCTCTAATGTAACGCTTTGCTCTTGATATACGAGTGCACCTTCATCTGAAATCAGAATCTCGTGCGAAGCGTGATTCGTTAAAGAAGAACTTTGTTCTGCCTTTGGGAGTTCTAGCTTTATGACCTGCTGCGCGATAAACGTCGAAACAGTTAAAACGATGGTCAATAACACCAGCATAATATCGATAAAAGGGATGATATTCATCCCCTCAGGTCGCTTAAGACGCATGGGCCACTTTCCACCGTGCCATCAAAACATCACATTTTCGTAGACATGCCGTATAAATAACTAGGGAAGGAATGGCTACCACAAGCCCGAAAGCAGTTGCTTTGAGGGCGAAGGAAAGCCCAACTAAAATGACTTTGGAATCGATATTTCCTGCTTGTCCCATATCGTAAAATGTCATCATAATGCCAATCACGGTTCCTAGTAATCCAACATAAGGTGCATTTGAGCTGATGATGGAAAGCGCGGTGAGGTTTTTGGTCAAATCGTTTTCAAAGATATCCACCACAGGATACGCTAACACATCCACATGGCGGTAAAAAAACCATCGCTCCAACGCATAGGTCAGTGATAATACACTCATGAAGCCTAATATCCCAAAAATCGCATAGTCCACCATCTCTTTGAGTTCAGCCATCGCCTAAAAACCTCTACTGTAATGCGTAAAACAGTCTAAACAGACTTTTTTTCCACCTTGTAATCGCATTTTATGTTCAGGCGCACTCTCTTTACATAGCTCACACACCTCCGATGTAAACAGACGTGCTGTCTCTGGTACCTCAAACATCGGCTCTTTAAGCTCAAAAAGTTCCTCAAGAGGCGCATGTAAAATCAGCTCTTGCAACTGCGCCCTATCAATCGTTTTACCAAAAGGACGTTTAAAAACAATACGTCCCTTTTTATGATTTTTACGATCAAAGAAACTAAAGGCTTGTTTGCCAGTATCTTTATAGATGAGATTGCCTTTGCCAAAACTGCACCCCAAAAGCACCTGTATTGCATCCACACCGCACGCATCGTTTTCAGTGACACAAACGAGCTCTTCATCTTGACTAAAGCCCACCATTCCCAACCACACATGAGCAGCCTCAGATGCTCGAAAACCAATCGCTAAACCAGGACACGCATGCCCATGAAATGCAACGCATTCTTCCCATAACTCTTGCATTAGAAATGTACCCCCACTGTAAGCATGACGCTTCTTGGCGCACCCTGCTGATAGGTTGTTGTGCCCGTTTCATAATCACTGGCATTAATGACAGAAATGTACTCTTTTCCAAAAAGATTATCGACTTCCAAAGCGACTTTCAGTGTCGATTTTTCATAAAAATTTTTCTGTGTATAGGTCGCTCTAAAATCAGCTAACCATGCGCTATCGACTTTTTCAGTATTGACAGCATTACCATAACGCTCTCCTAAATAACGCACCATCGGAACAATTTCAAACTGACCTATTTTATAAATGACACCTGCTTTGCCCATCCATTTTGGTGAATCGACCACGTATTTATTTTTTGTCGCCATTCCTTTAATATCATCATCGTAGGTAAAGTTTGTATACGTAGGATTGATAAACAGTGTCGTGGTATCGTTGATGAAAAAATTGATTTCGGTTTCAAGTCCATAACTGGTTGCTTTTCCAACATTTTGTTGGTAACTCAAGCTACTGTTTTGATCATTAATAATCGTCGTTAAAAGGTTCTTATGTTTGCCGTAAAAGAGTGTCGGTGCGATTTCAAAACTTTCGCCTTTGTATCGAACACCCAAATCAAAATCATCGGACTCTTCCATCGTATAGCCATCAAACAGGTCTTGCGCACTCATACCGATGGCTTGAAACGCGGCACGATTGTTTTGATAATAGTTCATCAACGGCATATACGAGTAAGGACGGATAATGTTTTTACCGTAACTTGCGTACACTTGCCAATCCGTATTCATATCATACGAAGCGCCTAAAGTTGGTAACACCTTCGTATAATTTTTTCCCGTTCTATCTAAATCAGTCGCTCGTATTAAATTATAAGGGGCAGAAGTATTGGTCGTATATCCCAAACTATCGGCATCTTGAAATTGAAAATATTTCAGTCCACCTTGCCAATGAAAAGCGCCATTTTTTCCTGAGAGTGTCATGTAGGGCGTATTGGTATACGTATCGCCAGACGAGCCTACGATACCAAGGCCGCGGTATGAAAGTCCTGAAGGGGTAATCGCATAGTTTTGTGCCGAAATGTTCATCAAAGCATCTTCAAAGTGGTAACCTAAAACCGCTTTAAACCATTCGTAATTGGCTTCAACATCTGCCATAACACCATATCGCTCAATATCACGAATACGTTTTTGAATCTTTCCTCCACCTGAAGTCGTCCCTTGAGAAATCTCCGCATCCTCTTTGGAATAATAGGGTTTTAGATTGATCACATAGGTATCGTTTATTTGGTGTGTTAAAACAGCCATCAAATCATCATTTTTATAACTACCTTTATTGTAGCCATAATAATTAATATCCGTAGCCACAACGCCTGTTAAAGCACTGTTATAATCCAGCTTGTAATTGCTTTTTAAGTTTTGTATTTGTGCATACGTCAGAGGTTTATAAAGGTATTGGTCTTGGTCATTATGGTTGTACCACAATTTTAGTGTCGTCGCTTCACCAAGGGGTTGAACCACACTAAAATTACCATTGATTCTAGGTCCCAAATCACCCTCGCCTCGCCATTTATCCGCTTGTGCATACGAAACTGCCCCCGAAAAACGCGTGCCGCTCTCATTGAGCATGCCACTATCAAGTCTAAAATAGCTTTTAGTATAGTCATTACTGCCAATGGTTTGAGCAATGTCGATGCCAAACTCTTTTGAAGCCCATTTAGGATGTAAAGTAATAGCACCACCACGTGAGCCTACGCCTGTTCCAATATCAGCTGGCACACCACCTTTATAGACCGATAACGAGTCCATATTTTCCATATCGTACAGATAATCACGTGGTCCTATGGGATTGCCCCCATAATTTGGCACACCCTCTACTGTTAGAGCTCCCATAGAGCTTTTAACACCGCGCATACGCACACTTGCTTGCTCAATCGCCAAGCCACTGCTATCGGGATTTTCAACATTAACGCCAGGCAAAACGCTTAGCGATTCATACACACTTGTGGAAGCTTTTGCGCCTTGAAGTTCTATGCCTTTACTGGTCACTTCCGTTCCCGTATAGACACTCTCATTGGCTTGTTTTGTGGGAGTTACTAGCTTTTCAGCTTCTATCGTCACTTTCTCAATATCTGCCGCTAGGACTGTACCCGAATATAGTACGAACGAACTTATCAAAATCCATTGATTCCTTGATTTGATATGCAACACCGACCTCTCCCTTACATTAGTAATACTAATTTTATTTTGGTGTTACTATAACAAGGGAAAGCTGTAATACTAATTAAATTTTAGTAATATTTAAAAGACAAAGTTATATTATTTATACTAAATGTTGATGCTGTGTATGCTGTTCATCATGACTGTGCCCATAGTAAACAAAGGTATGTCCGTGGCTTACATGTAAACTTGCTTCTACCTCAAAAAGGGCTTCTAGCATAGAAGGATTAAGTGTGTTCGTTGCGATGTCGTGTAGAATTTTTCCACGTTTGAGCATTATTAAACGCGAGGTATAGTGAATCGCATGTTGAATATCGTGCAAAACAATGAACGTAATCAGTTTTTTCTCCTGCGTGACATGACGCATAGCAGATAACATCTCTAGTTGATTTTTAGGGTCAAGGTGCGATATGGGCTCATCAAGCAAAAGGACTTTAGGCTCTTGAAGCAATGCACTGGCTATCAAGACTTTTTGCCGCTCGCCTCCACTTAAGCTCTCCAAATGACGACTTAACAAATCACCTAGTGCAAAGTGCGTCACACTCTCATCCAGTTTCATCTTATCGGTATGGGTTAATTGCATTCCACTGTAAGCGCGTCTGCCAAGTTCTAGCGCTTCTAAAACACTGATACGAGGCGTGTTGGCAAATTGTGAAAGATAAGCCACCTCTTTCGCCAAAGCTCTTGGCTCTAAGAGGCTAAAATCGGTACTATCTAAAGTGACAGTGGAAGGTTTTAACGGTAAAATACCTGCAATATGCTTTAAGAACGTACTTTTACCTGCGCCATTAGGACCAATAATACCTAGCACGTCTCCCTCGTTTGCCTCTAAGCAAATTTCCTCTAAAAGTGTTTTACGCGCTACCGTATAGCTAAGATTCTTGATACAAAGCTTCATTTAATTTTGCCTCCAAACACCAATAAATACAAGAGCATGGGTGCCCCAATAAAAGAGGTCAAGATACCCACAGGCAAGATGGAGGGATAAAGCATCATTCTTGCACACCAATCTGCCCCTAGCAGTAAAACGCCCCCACTCAGTGCGGAGAGAGGAATCAATGCGCTATGGGAGCTTCCTATTGCTAAGCGAACAAGGTGGGGTGCAACCAAGCCAATAAATCCTATGATGCCAAAAAAAGCCACGGCTATCGCTGAGCAAAACGAAGCAAACAGTAGCGTCATAATACGAAAGGTTTTGACATTGACTCCTTTGTTAAAAGCGCTTTCATCGCCAAAGCCGAGGGCATCAAACTTCCAATGCGATGCTCCTAAAATACACAGTGACACGCATAAAGTCGCACACAAAAGTCCCAACATGGGATAGGTCGCTTTACTTAAATCTCCAAATGTCCAAAACAAGGTTGCCGCGGCATTGATTTCGGTTGTAAAGTACTGTAAAAACATAGTTCCAGAATGAAATAAAGAGCCTAGCCCCACTCCTGCTAAGATAAGACTGGTAGGACTCATCCCCACTTTTTTGCCAATCCAAATAATCAAGACAACGCATATCATGCTCGCACCAAAAGCGCTGAGTGCCACACTAAATTTGGAGATAAAAGGATGAAGCACCATCTCAGGCTCAATCAAAATAATCGCTAGCGATGCACCAAACCCAGCCGCTTGGGAGATACCAAGGGTAAACGGAGAAGCCAAAGGATTGCGCAGAACACCCTGCATCGCAACACCTGAAAGCCCTAAAAGCATGCCTACGAGTAAAGCGCCAAGGGCTCTTGGTAAGCGAATCGATTCAATAATCATCCCCAATTGCTCGTTACATGTAAAAAGTTTCATGGTGTCTGAAACCACCACACCATTGGAACCACTGATCACATTGAGCCATAAAAACACGATGCCTAGACCTACTAAAATCAGTGTGGTTAAAGAGCGTTTAAAAGCTCTTTGCGCATACGCTTTGGCAATACTCATAAAGAGCCAAATCCATAGGGAAGCGTACGTAAAAGTGCCTCTCCTTTTTCAGCGTAAAACGCGTTATAAATCGCATTGGCCTTTTGCGTGACATTGATATCAGCGCCCATAATAGAAGCGATTTGCCAGGCAATCACAAAAAGATTTTCAATGTTGGTACTGTAAAAGTTATACCCTAGTACCTCTTTGACATGAGCTGTTTGATACGCACTAAGCGTATGAAACAGAGCCTTTTTCGTTTCATATTCTTCGTTCACTTTGGCCTTACCAAACATATCCAGAAAAATAATCTCAGGATTGGCTTTTAAAAGCGCTTCAAAATCAATAAACTGATGCCCAATCGTCTCAGTTCCCTCAAAAAGACAGTTTTTTAAACCTAACATCTCAAAGGGAGGATACGTCGCTTCTGTACTGGTTATGCCCTGGGCACCTTTGTATCCGATGCCTCCTATATAAATTCGTTTGGGAGTGATTTTTAAAGAGGCCAATGCTTTTTCTTGCTCATTTAAAAAGGCAACCAATTTTTCTGCTCTGGAAGAAGTTTGGGTGACTTTTCCTAGGAGTAGCAAGGAATTTTTCATACTTTGCAGCTGTTTTGCATTGCCGCCATACGTCGTGCCATAACTCAGTGCTAAAACAGGGATGCCCGTTTTGGCGATGATTAAATCAATCATATTTTTATCAACGAAAGAGGTGATAATCACATCAGGCTTTAAGGTCACCAACGCTTCAAGGTCTGGCATTTTTCCAGGCCCTCCCGTGCCAACTAGTGGAAGCTTTGCAATACGCTCTTTGCCCAAAAATGTACGGTATGGCGAAAGCATAGAGGCTTCTTTTTCAATCTTTTCAATGCCTATAAGACGATCTTCCAAACCAAGATACACACCCAGTCTCAAAGCGCCAGGTCCTAAAAAGACCAGTTTGGATGTTGCGTTGATATCCACAACACGCCCTAACATATCGGTATATGGCTGAGCCCATATCAATGTCGCCACTACACTCACGAGCCAAAGGATCTTATGCATCATTTTCTCCGATGTTATTTTTATAGATTAATAATAATACTTATATAAAATACGTATTATCGTAACATCAAAGAAGTTAAGAGTAACTTATAAAAATCTTATTTATGTGGCTTTTGCATCGTAGAAAATGTTTACATGTAAAAACGATTTAGCGCTAAAGTGTACACGAAGCTTCATGGTTATTATCAGATACCCTGTGCTCCTTTCCCCACTCATACATCAAACTCAGGATAGGAATGAGCGTTTTACCCTTTTCGGTCAGGGAATATTCCACTTTAGGTGGCACTTGGTTGTACTGTTCTCTGTGAACAATAGCGTCACTCTCAAGCTCCTTGAGTTGCTGGCTTAAAGTTTTATGGGCAATCGGTTTTAAAATCTCTCTTAAGCGATTGTAGCGTATCACGCCCTCATTATGAATCTTCCATAAAATTATCCACTTCCATTTTCCCTCAAGCACCGACATCGCATAATACATCGGACACTGCTCGTATTTATCGCTAAAATTTTGCATCACTTTTTCCTTTACTTCCCTTTTGGTTAGTATATAACTAAAAAGTTCATTCTATACTTAAGTCATATATTGGACTATACTTTCACGTATCAAACTGACATAAGGAAAAGATATGAACATTGTCGCCATCAATGGAAGCCCTCGCAAAAATGCCAACACCGCAACCTTACTGAAACACGCTCTTGCAGGTGCAGAAAAAAACGGTGCTCACACAGAACTCGTACATCTATACGATTTCAATTACACAGGATGCGTGAGCTGTTTTGCCTGTAAGCTTATCGGAGGGAAATCGTATGGAAAATGCGCGCACAAAGATGAACTCAAACCTCTTTTAGAAAAACTACGAGATGCGGATGCCATTCTTTTAGGCTCTCCCATTTACTTTGGTAATATCACGGGTATGATGCGCTCTTTCATCGAACGCTTTGCGTTTCAATACACCCTTTACGATGCCAATTACTCTTCATTATTTCCCAGAAAAATACCCATTGGGTTTATTTATACGATGAATTTGGATGAAAAGAGAATGCACGAATGGGGATATGTCGCAGCACTCAGTGGTCTTGAAAAAAGGCTGGGAAGCATTTTTGGCTCCTCTGAAGCACTGTATGTCACCGACACGTATCAATTTAAAGACTATTCCAAATACGAAGTGACCGCTTTTAGTGAGGAACTTAAAGCAAAAAGACGCAAAGAAGTGTTCCCCCAAGATTGCGAAAAAGCCTACGATATGGGAGTTAGGTTTTGCACACAAGGCGCTGTTGCTACTTACGAAAGTGAAAATGCACCCCATTAAACACTCACCTCTTTACATGTAAAGTTGTTTGGCTTTACATGTAAATGTGTACAATGGCATGTTAGCAGTGTATTTCACTTCTTTCTTTTTCAAGGTAGAGCAAACAGAGCGTATCATTGATTTTTTCTTCTTTGAACGGCTGATATCCTAGGCGTTTATAAAGACGAATATTTCCTAAACTTTTTGTGCCCGTAAAAAGCTCATAGCGTTTGACATCAAGAAAGTAACTTTCCATAGCATCCATTAACGCTGTTCCTATTCCTTTGCCTTGCAAGGTAGGATGGGCGATCAATTTGCCGATAAAACAGGTATTATCGTGAATCCTTGCTCTAATAGAACCAATAATCTTCTTTGAAATAACTGCTTTATAAAAAACGTGGCTTGAAAATTCTTTCTCTATTGCTCCAAGAGTCTGCGTTAAAGGAGGAATGTTCTCATCCTCGTACAGTCTAGCTTCACTTTGATAAGCCAATTTTTGTAAATCAAGAATCTCTTTTGCATCTTCAACCGTAGCTAAACAAATACGATACACAGAAGGCGAAGCTACTTCTAATCCTTGGGGATACATTCACGTTCCTTTGGTAGATTTTATCTTTACATGTAAATATGTCTATACACAAAAATAGTCGCGAAAGTGCTTCCAGAAACCTCTGCTTTCTGGGGTTATAAAAACTCTATTGCGCTCTTTTGAGCTTAGATAGTCTTGAAGATGATACCCCTCTTTGATGACAAATCCATGGTACTTTTGAGCATGGATTGCATGTGCGGGACACTGGTAAATGCACCGCATACAAAAGAGGCATTGATTATGAAAGACCAGAACATTTCCCTCCTGTGTAATATTTCCGACAGGACAATTTTTAAGACACGTCAGGCAGAGCTTACACGACGATGTTGCATGCAATGCCATCCCAAAATGTTGGCGACCATAACGACTTTCAAGAATATGAACCCATTTTGCGATGAAATGCCATAACGGGGAAATAAAGAGTTTCGAGCGTTTACCTTCCATCAACTCTTTAGCATGAAGGGAAACTTTTATATTTACCGTATCTATCATTTGAAGATTTAAAGCATTTGGATAGCTCACTATAAAATTACATGGCATCAGATAGAGAAAATCATGAAAAACATCATACCCTTTTTCGCCCAAAATACGTTCTAATTCTTCTGAGGCGGCGTTATTGATTTGATGATTATCTGCGGCTGATTTGAAAAGAAATACTTTAGCCTTTCCACGAGGAAGGGACAATGCAACGTCTAAAACATTCGTAGGTGCACCTAAGCCAAGTATAGGAAAAGCAATACCGAAGCGATCATATGTTGCAAGAGTATCTCTCAATTTTTGCAGCGCTTCCACCTCTTTTTGTTTGACACTCAACGTTAGAATATCAACCGTTGCCCCTAATGTTTGAAGCGCTTTTGATAAAAGCTGTGAGACATACAGTGTATTTCCCGTTCCCGAAAAAACAAGGATGGCTATCTTCATCATTTCTCTTTTTTAGTTTTACATGTAAATATTTATCAATAAGATATTGTAACAAAATGTAGATGGAGTATGTGAAAAAAAGGTAGCGGTTACACGTTACATGTAACCGCTGTGGAAGATTAAAACTGAACGAGGTTTTGGATTTTCTCAACGATGCTTGGGTCTTCCAAGGTTGAGATATCTTGTGTAATGGGCTCTTTCTTAGCAATCGCACGTAAGATTCTTCGCATAATCTTACCGCTTCTCGTTTTTGGAAGCCCCGGAACGAAACGAATGGCATCGAGTTTTGCAATATTACCGATTTCTTTGACGATGAGCTTGTTAAGCTCTTGAATCATGTAAACCTCTTCGCTGAGACTATCGGCACCTTTGATGACAATGTAAGCAAAAATACCTTCCCCTTTAATCGGATCAGGTCTGCCAACAACAGCCACCTCTGCCACGTTTTCATGATGCCCAAGTACAGCTTCAATCTCAGCCGTTCCAATTCTATGTCCTGAAACATTGATAACGTCATCCGTACGTCCTGTAATGACGATATAGCCGTCATCATCGTACATCGCGCCATCACCTGAGAAGTAAACAGGCTTACCATCTTTCTTACAATCACCAAAATAAGACTTCACAAAACGGTCACTATCGCCCCAGATATTGCGAATCATGGAAGGCCAAGGTTTGGTGATGCATAAAAATCCTTTTTCGCCTTTTGGCGTTGGATTGCCGTGCTCATCAATAATCTCCGCTTTAATGCCTGGAAGCGGGAATGTCGCACTGCCTGGTTTAATCGGTGTTGCGCCAGGAAGTGGTGTAATCATATGACCACCCGTTTCGGTTTGCCACCATGTATCGACAATCGGACAGTTACCACCACCAATTTCATTGTAATACCACATCCACGCATCGGGGTTAATAGGCTCTCCAACGGTTCCTAGCACTTTAAGTGAACTTAAATCATAACGAGATGGCGCGTCAGCACCCTCTTTATGTAACAAACGAATGGCTGTTGGTGCGGTATAGAACTGATTGACACGATGCTCTTCAATCATGCTCCACCATCTACCTACATCGGGGAAGGTTGGAACACCTTCATACATAATGGTCGTTGCACCCATCGCGAGTGGTCCATAAACAATATACGTATGTCCCGTAATCCAGCCCACGTCCGCCGTACACCAGAACGTATCGTTCTCTTTTACGTCAAAAACATGTTCCATGGTATATTGCGCCCAAAGGATGTAACCTGCACTGCTGTGTTGTACACCTTTTGGTTTGCCTGTACTGCCTGAAGTATATAACAAGAAAAGAGGGTCTTCAGCGTCCATCCACTCAGGGTCGCAGTATTGTGATTCGTTCATAATAATTTCATTGTAAACGTAATCACGCCCCGGAACGTACTCAATGTCTTCAAAGTTTCTCTGAACAATCAAAACTTTTTCACAGCATTCACAGCCTTCTTTTAAAGCTTCATCAACGACGGGTTTTAGCATATACGGTTTACCACGTCTAAAAGCACCATCGGCAGTAATCACAAGTCTTGCTTGTGCATCTTGGACACGGTCTCTTAATGCGTCTGCGGAAAATCCACCGAACACAACAGAGTGAATCGCACCAATTTTTGCACATGCAAGCATTGCAAATGCCGCTTCAGGAATCATTGGCATATAAAGAACAACACGGTCTCCTTTTTTGATGCCAAAACGATTTTTCATCAAGTTTGCGAGACGATTAACACGATAAAAAAGTTGTAAATAGGTGATAATACGGCGTTTACCGTCCTCACCTTCCCAAATAATGGCCGCTTTATTTTTGCGGCTCTTTAAGTGACGCCCTAAGCATTGGTGTGTAACGTTTAATTTGCCACCTTCAAACCATTTGTAGAACGGAGCGTTATCTTCGTTTAACACTCTATCATAAGGCTTAAACCACTCAATTTTTTCACGTGCTAGCTTATCCCAATATCCCTCAAAATCCTCATCAGCTTGGATACAAAGCTCCTTATACTCACACATGTTCTTAATTCTGGCTTCTCTGCTAAGCGCTCTACTTGGTTCAAAAAGTTGTGACATCGTTACTATCCTTTGCTATAAATTTTATAACGCCTCATCGAAATCTTAAGGCAAAATTTGCCTCTTTCGAGGCAAACCTATAGATGTTTTTTAGTGACTTGAAGCACCCTCAGCGCCAATACCTGTTTGGCTTCTGATGAACTGATGCTCGTACGCTGCTCTCTCAGTTTCAGCGTCTTGTGAATTATCGATAAGGGAGAAGAACCAAATACCAATAAACGCAATCGCAACTGAGAAAATCGCTGGGTTACCGTATTTGTAAAGCGGTGCTGCATTGTGCAATACATCAACCCAAACTGCTTTACTTAAAATAACCAAGATAATCGCTGTTAAAAGACCTAATGTTCCGCCTCTTACAGCACCTTTGGTTGTCAATTTACTCCAAAACATTGATAAGAACAGAATTGGGAAGTTCGCACTTGCCGCAATAGCGAAGGCTAAACCAACCATAAACGCAATGTTTTGCTTTTCAAATGCAATTCCCAAGAAAATCGCAATAATGCCAAGCGCAATCGTTGCATATTTTGAAACGCGCATTTCTGTCATTTCATCCGCTCTGCCTCTTGCAAAAACATTTGCATAAAGGTCATGACTTACCGCACTAGCACCTGCTAATGTCAAGCCAGAAACAACGGCTAGAATCGTTGCAAATGCTACGGCTGAAATAAATCCTAAGAACATATTACCACCAATAGCATGCGCAGAGTGAATCGCTGCCATATTGCCGCCACCAATTAATGTATTCTTTACAGAATCAAAATATTGAGGATGACCTGTCAATAAAACGATAGCACCAAAACCTATAATGAAGGTTAAAATATAAAAATAACCTATAAATCCAGTTGCAAAAAAGACGGATTTTCGAGCTTCTTTCGCATCGCTTACCGTAAAAAATCGCATCAAAATGTGTGGAAGACCTGCCGTTCCAAACATCAAGGCGATACCTAAACTAATAGCCGATATCGGGTCACTTACCAGACCGCCGGGGCTCATAATCGCATCGCTATTTTTAACAGCAACGGCTTGTGAAAAAAGTGTTTCAACACTAAAATTCATTTGATACATAATCATCACGGCCATGAATGTTGCACCGGAGAGTAACAAACATGCTTTAATAATTTGTACCCATGTTGTTGCCAACATGCCACCAAACGTAACATATAAAATCATTAAAATACCAACCATAACAACGGCGTATTCATAATTAAGACCAAATAAAATTTGAATCAACTGACCCGCACCTACCATTTGAGCAATCAAATAAAGAGCTACGGTTGCAAGTGAGCCAAATGCGGCAAGGGTGCGAATCGGCGTTTGTCGTAAACGATACGATGCAACGTCTGAAAAGGTATATTTTCCAAGATTTCTAAGTTGTTCAGCGACTAAGAAAAGGATGATTGGCCAACCGACTAAGAAACCGATAGAATAGATAAGTCCATCAAAACCTTTAGTATAAACCAACCCTGAAATACCAAGAAAAGATGCTGCGGACATATAATCGCCTGCAATGGCTAAACCATTTTGAAAGCCTGTAATGCCTCCGCCTGCGGTGTAAAAATCTTTTGCCGTTTTTGTACGCTTCGCCGCCCAATAGGTAATGCCTAGTGTTCCAGCAACGAAGACTAAGAACATAACAATTGCGGACATATTGACTTCACTTTTTCCTGAAACTTCTGCCGCTCCTGATGCAAAGAGCACGTTGGTTAATGCTAAAAGCAACAATCCCCATCTCATTTTTCACCCCTTGCTTCTTCTTTAATTTGATTGGTAAGGTCGTCAAACTCACCATTAGCACGTTTAGTATAAATACCTGTTAAGATGAAGGATAAAACAATAACGCCAAATCCCACAGGAATACCAACAGTTGTTACCCCACTTCCAATTTTCTGCCCAAAGGTGGCAGGTGAAAAAGCAATTACAAGGATAAACGCGTAATAAACAACCAAGATAATGATGGATAGTCCCCACGCGAAACTACTTCTTTTTTGCACAAGTTCTGCAAATTTCGGATTAGCTTTGACTCTGTCATAGACATGCTGACTCATAAATGCTCCTTCTTTTTGATTAGGTACACGATGACATTGTAAAGAAGTAACGTAGCATTATCGTAGCATTTGCGAAAAGTGAGAATAAGTAAGATTATTTTGAAAAAAAGTGAGTAAAAATGTAACTTTTAGCGTTTTTGTTCGGGGAAATACTTCTCAATCTTATAGCCAACACCTTTAAGATTGATGATAAAATCTTCCTTAAGAAGCTTGCGAAAACGGCTGATTTCAGCTCTAATTGTGGCGTTATCGACGGGTTCATCGTTCCAGACATAACTGCGGAATTTTTCGAAATCAACGACCACGCCCATGTTCTCACACAATAATGTAACTATTTGTAACTGTTTCTTTGTGAGCACTTGGACATTGTTATTATAAAAGAGCATCTGCTCTTGTTTGGAGAAGACGTATTTGGGACTTAAAATGATATGTTGTAGATTTTTAATCTCATACTCTTTTTTGATTTTATCAATGCGAAGGCCGAGTTCTTTAAGGTGAAATGGCTTTTTAAGATAATCAGACGCTCCTAATTCAAACGCCTTAGAAATATCATCAATATCCACATTGGCACTAATAAAAATCGTTGGAAAGGTATGTTCTATCTCATTGAGGGATTTAAGAAGATTAAGACCATTTAGTTTGGGTGTATTGATATCTAAGATTAACAGGTCATAGACATCATTTTGTATCGCTTCGTACGCCTCTTCCCCATTACCAAACGCAATCACTTTATGCCCTAGCGCTTCTAAATACTCTTCGATAGAGCTTCGTAACATCAATTCATCTTCTAATAAAACTATTTTCATCCACTACCCTTTTAAAAATCGGTAAGAAAAACGTGTTGTACTTTCATTGGACGTCACTTCAATGTTGATTTCATTATGGTCGCATATCTCTTTGACGATATTCAGTCCTAGCCCAAAACCACCCCTTGCTTCATCTTCTCTATAATAGCGATCAAAGAGTTTCTCAGGTGATTTTATCCTCTCGCCACTGTTTTCAACTTCAAACATCACGTATTGTTTTTGGGCATAAACATTTACATGTAAAGGCTGTTTTTCATAACTATACTTAATGGCGTTGGAGATATTATTATCGCAGATGCGTTGCAACTCTATCTCATTAAAAAAGATAAACAGATCAGGTTCAATGTGTGTTTCAATAACAAGCTTATTGCCTTCTGCGACATCTTCAAAATACTCCACGCGCTCTTTCACAAATGCCGATAAATCAATCATCGACTTCTCGTACACCACGCGGTCTTTTTTGACCACATAGGCTAAATCTTCATAGATATTATCCAATACTTTAACCGCGGCCTCAATTTTAATGAGATAAGGGTTTTTATCAAATTTGAGATTGTACAAATCAATATTCATCAAAATAATCGACAAAGGCGTATTAATTTCGTGAATGGCATTTTTAACAAAGCGGTCTTGTTTTTCAAGAAGTTCTTGCGTAAAAGCAACGGAGCGCTTTAACTCTTCCGTCTTTTGCTCAACAATCGCTTCAAGGTTGCTATTGAGCTTCAACAGCGCGCCATTTTTATCGCGTATCTCTTCTATCATGGTATTGGCATGACTCACAATTTCTTGAAACTCTTTAAATTTAATCTTTTGCATATCAATAAACTGATAATTTTGTGAAGCTTTTTTAAACGAATCAACGATAAAACGGATTTCACGCGTCATAATATCACTGACATAACGATACTCAATCGTACTAATCATATATAAAACAAGGGTTAGCATATAGGTTTTGATGATAAAGTTAATGATTTTATCTTCATATTCTTTGTTTTTTTGCGCTAAAACATCTTCAATACTGCTTGTTTTAACCCCACTTCCAAGAATCAAGCCTAAAGGCGCATACTCTTTGGTGATAATGATGTCTTTGGTCGTTTCATCATCATTCATGGGAGAAGAACGAAAGAACATCTCTCCGCCTGCTTTTTCTAAAAAAATATAATGCGTCTCATCCAGCGGTGTAATCAGCGCATGCAAATCCTCTTTGAGTTTGTTATACATCACCTCTTTGGGAAGTGACCCACTTTGCATAAAACGGTACTCAACAATGCGCCACAGCTGATTCATCTGAAACTCAACATTCTTCTTTTGCATTTGAATGTAATTATTTTCGATTTTTTGAACTTCTTTTTTAAATTCAAGGTACTCATTGACAATAATCAAACACGCAAAAATAAACGCGAAAAATCCTGCAAACAAAATCGCTGTAAAGTTGATTTGATTGATGCTTTTGGTATCTTTGCGTTTGAGTAACACTGATTTCCTTTTTACATGTAAAATAATTAGGAGATATTTTACCTTGTTCCCAATCAAAAGAAGATGCAAAAGCAATTTTGGTATAATTTATCCTAAAATAGAGCTACATGGAGTTACAAATGAAACTAAGAATACCCGCCGAATGGGAAGAACAAGAGGCTTTAATTGTCGTTTTTCCACCGAAAAAAAGTGACTGGGCACACTCCATTGAAGCAATTCACCAGACGTATCTCACGTTTATCAATGCGATTGCTCGTTTTCAAAAATGCATTGTCATCTGTGAAGACAAACAAGCACTTGCCAATCTTTTACCTCATTTACAAAATATAGAATTGATTGAGATGCTCACCAATGACACATGGGTCAGAGATTTTGGTGGCATCAATGTCTATAAAAATCATAAACGAAGAACCTACGATTTTATTTTTAACGCATGGGGCAATAAATTTGATGCCAGTATGGACAATACCATTACCAAACGCCTCTTTGAAGAAGGGCATTTGCAAGGAAAACTCAAAAGCTTCGACTTTGTGCTCGAAGGCGGAAGTATTGATGCCAATGGACACGGCGTGATGCTGAGTACGGCGTATTGTTTGTATGAACAAAACCGCAATTCGCATCTTTCCAAAAAGAAAATCAAGCAAACCTTGGTAGAGCTTTTTGGGTTAAAAGAGTTGATTGTCTTAAAACACGGCGCATTGATGGGTGATGACACCGATTCGCACATCGACACTTTGGCACGTTTTATCAATAAAGATACGATTGCGTATGTCAAATGTTATGACAAAAACGATGAGCACTACCAAGAGCTTAAAAAAATGGAAAAAGAGCTTGAGAAAACTTCATTTAAGTTGGTTCCGTTGCCGCTTCCCTCTGCAAAATATTTTAATAACCACCGCATTCCTGCGACGTATATGAATTTTGTATTGATTAACAATGCGGTCTTAGTTCCTACGTACAGCGATGCTTATGATGCACAGGTACTCAAAACCTTTGCACATTATTTCCCCGAAAGAGAGATTGTAGGCATAGAAGCTTCTGTTCTCATCCGTGAACACGGTAGTTTACACTGTGCTTCTATGAATGTATATAAAGAGAGGGATGACAACAAATGACGCTTCAGAAAAAGGCTACCGTAGTTTCGAGTGCTACTGCTACTTTATTGATTATTATTAAACTTTTCATCGGCATTATGAGTGGTTCTGTTGCCGTTTTGGCTTCGGCTATTGATTCGGTTTTAGACCTCATTGTTTCAGCATTTAATTATTTTGCGATTTTAAAATCCGAGCAACCTGCTAATAAAACCTTTAACTATGGCAAAGGGAAAATTGAAGCGCTTGCAGGTGTCATTGAAGGCACCGTCATTACGGTTTCGGGTATTTTCATCTTTTATACTGCCATTAAAAAAGCCATTTACCAAGAACCTGTTGAATTTTTACAACACTCTATCATTGTGATGATTATCTCTTTGGTCATTACCATCGCTTTGGTTACTTTTTTGAACTATGTCGCCAAGAAAACGCGTAGTATGGTCGTCAAATCAGACGCCTTACATTATAAAACGGACGTGTTAAGTAATGGCGCTATTTTAGTCTCACTGATTCTGATTCAAGTCACGCATTTTGAACTCATCGACTCCATCATGGGTGTGATTATCTCGATTTATATTATTCATTCAGCGTATGAAATTATCCGCGATGGTGTTTATATTTTGCTAGATGCCTCTTTAGATGAAGCTATTGTCGAGAAGATTAAAAGCATTATTTTAGAAGAAAAAGAGATTAGCGATTTTCACTACCTCAAAACCAGAAAATCTGCCAATACTAACTTTGTCGATGTTCACTTTGTCTTTAGCCCGGGCATTTCACTCTTACGCGCACACCACGCAGGCGATAGAATTGAAGAGAAGATTAAAGAGTTGATTCCAGATGGTGAATGGGTTATTAACGCACATCTTGACCCGTATGATGACTCAGAAATCAATGACATGCGTTTGGTAAAGATGGACTAAGTCATAAGCGTTCTTGCAATGTTGCAAGAACGTTTAAATACCTTCGGTGCTTTTGACACTTTACGCTTTTTATCCTTATTCTTAGCCGAAAAATAACGTCAAGCGATAGCCTATAAACGCCAATCCCCAAGCAATGATAGTGGTGAAAACGAACAGATAAAACAGGTATTTATACCCACCACTCTCTTTCACAAAGACAATGGACGCCGCCATACACGGTAGATAAAACATCACGAAGATGATAAACGAAACAGCCGACGCAACGGAAATTTGTTTTTGAAGTTCTCCGATAAGGCTGTCATTGCCCTCATCCACGTCAGAGCCAAGTGCGTATAAAACCCCTAACGTCGAAACGACCACCTCTTTCGCTGCCAAACCAGACTCAAGCGCAATGGTCATTTTCCAGTCAAACCCAATCGGCTCAAACAACCAATCCGTTGATTTGCCGATTTTTCCCAAGAAACTTTTTTCCAAAAGGTGTTGTGCTTTTTCATTTTCCAACGTAACTTTCATCGCCGCATCATTCGTTTGTTCGATTTTTTGAGTGTAAGAAGCTTCTATTTCAGGATATTTAGGGTAATTACTCGCAAACCAAATCAGCAATGACGCACTTAAAATGAACGTTCCCGCTTTTTTAAGATACATAATCGCTTTTGTAATAACCGTATGCCAAATGAGTTTAAAAGAAGGCAAACGATACTTTGGCATCTCCATAACAAACGGCTCATCTACTCCTTTAAATACAAAAAGTTTTAAAAATTTAGCCGACAAAAGACCAACAAGCGCACCTGCGATATAGATAATAAACAACACATTACCCGCATGTTCTTTAGAAAAAAATGCACCTGAAAAAAGGACATACACAGGCAGTTTAGCCCCACAGCTCATAAACCCGATGATAAACAATGTTATGAGTCTGTCTTTATCGTTTTTAAGCGTTCGTGCGCTCATATACGCAGGTACAGAACACCCAAACCCTGTAACGAGCGGTATAAAACTTTTACCGTGCAATCCAAAACGGTGGAAAAAGCCATCGAGCAAAAACGCCACTCTTGCCATGTACCCTGTCGTTTCTAACAGCGCTATGCCTAAAAATAAAATGACGATGTTGGGCAAAAACATCACCACAGACCCAACACCCGATATTGCGCCATCGGCAATAATAGAGCCAAGTTCACCTGTTCCAAAAATCGTTTTAGCATAATTTCCAAGTGCTACAAAAAACGCATCAATCCAATCCATGGGAATCGAACCTAAGGTAAAGGTGAGTTGAAATAACCCCCACATAAGAAAGATAAAAATGGGAATACCATAGACTTTATGAATCAAAAGCGCGTCGATTTTTTCGGTCACACTGCGTGATAAATGCTTTTTACATGTAAGAGTTTCAAACACTGCGCCTTTCGCAAATGAAGCTCTCTCTTCTGCAAAAATCTCACCAATATCTTTTGTCTCATAATGCAAATACAGATGCTCCAGCGCCTCTTTCAATCGTCCCGACAGTTCGACCCAAATCGGCTCTTCATGCATTTGTTGGTACGTCATCGAATCTTCTTGCAACAACTTAAGCGCCACATCACGATACGACAAAGCCGTTTTATACCGTTTTTCGCTCAAAAAAGTCGATAGATTTAAAATCTCTTCTTCAACGACATCGCTGTAAATTAGTTTGGATTTTTCAAACGGAAACAACGAAACATCAATCGCACGATTGAGTAATTTTCCAATGCCTCTTTTCGTAGCAGCTGAAACCTTAACACACGGCACGCCTAAGATAGAACTGAGCTGTTCATGGTCGATACACAAGCCTTCTTTATGCGCCTCATCCATCATGTTAAGTGCTACAATCATCTTTTTGTCGAGTTCTAAAAGTTGTGTGGTGAGATAAAGATTGCGTTCTAAATTGGTAGAGTCCACAACATTGATGATAAGGTCGTAATGCTCATTTTCTAGAAAATCTTTGGTAACACGTTCGTCTTGCGTGTAGTCATTGAGCGAGTATGTTCCCGGAAGATCGACGATTTTGATAGCATGGTTTTGCGCATTAAAACGCACTTCGGCTTTTTCAACCGTCACGCCTGAGAAGTTACCGACTTTTAGCCTTGCATCGGCAATGGAGTTAATGAGCATACTTTTGCCCACATTAGGTTGCCCGACAAGGGCGATAATCAGCTCTTTCATAGTCCTTCAACCTCAATACGCTTTGCCTCTTCAAAACGAAGCGCTAAAAGCGTGGTACCGACTTCGATTTCAATCGTACTTTTTGCCATACTTGTGGCTTTGACTTGCAAAACGCTTCCCTTGCGAAGACCAAATGAAAAAAGTCTCTGTTTTAACTCGCCATCCGCATCAATTCGTTTTACAATTCCTTGTTCGCCTGCATTCATATCTGAGAGTGCTCTCATTAAAATCCTTAATTGATAATGCTCATCAAGATTGTAAGTTAAAACGGATTAAAAGCTCATTAATGTATAATAAATACAACAAAATTAAGTCTTTATAGAGGTGAATTTTATGAAAGTCGGACTCATCCAACACGCCATTGAAACTACCCAAGAAAAAACCATAGCCAAAACCGTTTCACTCATCCAAAAAGCCGCTCATGAGGGTGCAGAGCTTGTCGTGTTACAAGAACTTCACCAAGACCGCTACTTCTGCATCAACGAAGATGTCGCGTGTTTTGACCTCGCAAGTAACTGGGAGCAAGACATCGCTTTTTGGTCAGGCATCGCCAAAGAAAACAACGTCGTTTTAATCACCTCACTCTTTGAAAAACGCTCGGCAGGTCTCTACCATAACACCGCCGTCGTCTTTGAAAAAGACGGAAGCGTCGCAGGCAAATACCGCAAAATGCACATCCCCGATGACCCAGGCTTTTACGAGAAATTCTACTTTACCCCAGGCGACATGGGCTACAACCCCATCCAAACCAGTGTGGGCAAACTAGGTCTTTTAGTCTGTTGGGATCAATGGTACCCCGAAGCCGCTAGGTTAATGGCGCTTAAGGGTGCAGAAATGCTCATCTACCCCACAGCAATTGGTTGGTTTGACGAAGACATGGAAGATGAAAAACGAAGACAATGCGACGCATGGGAAACCATCCAACGAGGTCACGCCATTGCAAATGGCTTACCCGTCATCAGCGTCAATCGCATCGGCAAAGAAGAAGACAACCACGGCGTACTGGACGGCATCCGCTTTTGGGGCAACTCCTTTGTCGCAGGTCCCCAAGGCGAGATCATCGCACGCGCCAGCCACGACCAAGAAGAAGTCCTCATCGTCGATGTAGACTTAAAAAGAGGCGAACACGTCAGACGCATCTGGCCATTCTTACGTGACCGTAGAATCGAGACGTATGGGGATTTGACGAAACGCTTTATCGACTAAAACCTTTTTACATGTAAAGTTTTTAGGCTTTACATGTAAACCTTTGGAGTGCTCATTATGAATTTTGAAAAACCTTACGAAGAATATTCAAAATATGAAGCAGAAATATTTGTAGGCACAAAACCTTTAAAAACGACAAAAATAAAATGTTTGTTATGGTTACCAAAGAATACGATGGAAGAACCTCATTTTTATTTCTTTTTAGAAAACTTTGAGGAATATAAACATTTTAAAATATTAATAGAAAATACTATTCATTTGATTAATGTGAAAATTGATGTTACGTTTATAGATGGAACAATCAACAAAAAACACATTATTAAAAAAGCTTATTTTTCATCATCAGAAGCAAGACTAATTTCAAAAAATTGGCATGAATGTTTTATAAAATGCCATTTCCCAAAGTATGTTATTACAACTCAAATAGCAAAAAAAGAAAGTAATAAATTTCGTTTTTTTATATTAGAAAGCAGATTATTAACAACAACTCTTTCAACCACAGAACACTATACAGGTGAAATCTCACGTGATATTTCCTCAAAAATTTTGATTGAAAAAGAAGTAAAACATTTAGGGATACAAACCATTGAAACAGACAGATACATCGGCAAGCAAAAAGCAAATATCTTAGAAATCACGCCTGATGTTTCGATTGATACTATGCTTGCATTTTATAAACGTGTCACACCCATTGTCAATCTTGTACTTTTATTAACATCATTTGCAGAAAGGCGTAGATTAAACTGGAGCAAATGCGATGGCTTTGTCGGAGATAATTATATTGAAACATATAACACACGAACTTTGTTTTACCAAGACAAAGAGGCAACTCTCTTAATCAGCCGCTTTGAATTTGAAAATTTTTTAAAAAGTTCATTACAAAAAATAAAATTTGAAAATATAGACTATATTACAAAACTCTTACGCTCTTATCTCTCAGGGATGGAATACTCTGTCAATGCCAAAATAATTTTATGGAACTCTTTACTTGAAAAAGTATTGAAACGTAAATTTGAAAAAAAGAATGATAAGCAAAAAGAAGATTTATTGAAACGAATTATTGATATATCTGATTTAGTTCCTATACAAAACTTGATTGATATTAGAAATGATATTGCTCACGGTGACGATAATAAGCCCGAAAAATTATTTGACATGGTTGAAAAATGGCAAATACTGATTGAAAGAGTTTTATTAGCTGAACTGCAATGGCATGATTTATCAAAAACCGATGTGGGAATAAACGGTATGAAGCCATATGGTCTCTATTAATTGAACAACTCGAAATCATCTAAATATTTTTACATGTAAAAGATTTCTCGCCTTATTTTTGGCTCATCGTAGCGACTTTGAGTCCCAATCCTATCAAAACACATCCGATTGTTTTTTCGATGCCGCGCTTGTACTGTGTAAATTTTTGCAACAACACAGGATGACTAAAGAAACTTGCAACAAAAGCAAACCAGATAAAATGCGCTACCAATATAATCGCCCCAAACATGATTTGTAACCATAATGGTGTTTGTTGATTGACAAATTGGGTAAAGATACTTAAAAAGAATAGCGTTGCCTTTGGATTTAAGGCATTGGTAATAAACCCTATTTTAAATGATTGCAAACGAGAAATCCCTTTTACGACACTTGCTTTTGTTGTAATGTTCAGATGTGATTTAGAACGAAGCGATTTCCATCCAATATAAAGTAAATAAGTTGCACCTAAATACTTAATAATAGAAAATAAAATAATAGATTGGGAGATAATAAGCGCTAAACCAGCAATAGAATAGAAAACATGAATCCAAAGTGCCACACTAATACCAAGTGCGGAAAAAATACCAGATGATTTTCCATAACTCAAGCTATTTCGTGTTACCATTACAAAATCAGCGCCAGGGCTTATTGCCATCAAAATTGCAATAATTGTGATGGCAATCAAATCTTGAGAATATGTCATAATTTCCATTTATTGTCCTTTTTTTTCAAAATGACTATTTTTCGAAGTTTTTAAAGTACCACATCAACGCAAACATTAAGCCTGAGGTGGTGGCGATGCTTTCGTCGAACATAAATTCAATGGTCTCTTCGCGTTTAAGGTAGATGACTTCGATGTTTTCATTTTCGATGCCGCCGCCTTCATCGACTTTCATACTATCATCGAGTATGGCATAGTAAAGCGTTTGGCGTCCACCTGCAAAACCAACGGCGGTGTAAAAAGACGATATTTTTTGCAGTTTATCAAGCGGTACATCGTAGCCTGTCTCTTCTAAGACTTCTTCTTTAGCGATTTCGATTAGGCTTTTGTCTTTATCGACGATGCCAGCACAAAGTTCATACGTAAAACCATCTTTATTTTTCACATAAATGGACGGGCGAAACTGTTTGACAAAGACAAACGAGTCTAAGTCTTTGTGGTAAAGTAAAATAGCAACACTGTTGTGGGTATCGACGATGTCCCAACGTTTTTCAACACTATTGTGCAAATAGTACATGCTTTTGGGTTTGATATACTCAGAACTCACACACTCTTCAATTTTAAGAACTTCAATCGTGTGTTTCATAGCTTAAATCCACCCTTTTTTTCTAAAAATCACCAATGGCGAAATTGCAGAGATGACCATGAGTACAAGCGAAAAAGCGTAACCGTATTGCCAGTCAAGCTCAGGTAAAACTTTAAAGTTCATACCATAAATACTTGCTATCAATGTCGGTGGAAGAAAAATAACGTTCATAATCGTAAAAATTTTAATGACTTTATTTTGTTCGATGTTCAAGACACCTAAGAAGATATTTTGTAAGTAATCCAGACGCTCAAAATTAAATTCCGTATAATCAATCAGCGACTTAATATCCTTAAGCATAATCACAACGTCGTTGCGTAGCGTTGTATCAAGCTTTGTTGATTTTAAAAACGAGGTTAAAATGCGCTGTTTATCCATCAAGTTTTCACGAATATTCATGTTCAAATCTTCAAAAGATGAGATTTTCTCCAACATCTCTTCATCATCATTTGTATAGTCGGTAAAAACATGTTTGCGAAGACGGGTGATGTCTTTTGAAAGTTTTTCAATAATATCGGCATCCGCATCGACCCTGATATCAAGCAGTTGTGAAAAAATATAGTAGCCGTTTTTGAATTCACGCGGTGCATAGTAGAACCGTTTGCTAAACTCTTCAAACGTTTTGAGTTCTTTATAACGAATCGAAATAAGCACGTTACCTTGCAAGATGAAAGAAACGGTTTCGTTATGAGCACTGTCTTCATTGGTAATCAAAAAGAAACTATTGATTTCTATTTTTTTATCTTCTTCCCAATAACGTGAACTGATCTCAATCTCTTCCGATTCTTGTTTGGTTGGAAAATCAATCCCAAACGTTGTTTCAACAAATGTGATTTCATCTGATGTTGGCATAAGCATGTCAAGCCATACGACTTTGCTCTGTTTGTCTGAATCATTATCGAATTCGCTCAAATCCGTGATGACTTCGAGCTTATTATTATTTCTTAAAAAACATCTTACCATGCTACGCTCTTTTTTTTTAGAATTCTATCGCAAATCGGTTATATTTTGTTTACATGTAACATTAACTTTTTTCAAGAGGATAGATATAGTCAAAATTATCTTCTTTTACAGGAGGAAGATTGTTATCAAACGCATTTTGAATTTTCTCTTTTAACTCTTTGGTGTACTCCGTAAAAATTTTCAAATCTTTACCGCTTAAAGCACTTTTCGCAATTTTGACAACACTGGCTGGATTGATAGCAACATTGCTACGATAAAGTCCAAAATGTAGATGTGGTCCTGTACTAAGTCCCGTATTTCCAACATAAGCGATGACTTGGCCTTGTTTGACACGTTGTCCACTGCGAAGCCCTTTTGCAAAGCGATTGAGATGCCCGTACAATGTCTTATAACTGCTATCATGGCTAATTTCTACCACATTTCCATAACCACCTTTTTGACCTGCAAACGTTACTTTACCATTGCCGGCAGAACGAACAGGCGTACCCACGGGAGCAGCATAATCAATCCCTAAATGCGCTCGATATTTTTGCAAAACAGGGTGCCATCGCATCTGTGTAAATGGAGATGAAATGCGCGTATAATTGACAGGTGTGCTAAGTAAAAAATTGTCGAGTTCTTGTCCCTTTTCATCGTAGTAGTTCTCTTTATAATAAAAAATGTAATGCTCTTTTTTACCTGTTTCGACCATAGAGACTTCAATTTTCACGGAACCAAACTGCTTACCAAGCCGTCTTTTTTGTTGATAATATAAAACGAGTTTATCGCCTTTTTGAAGATTGCGTAGATTGACGCCACCTTTAAACGATTGTGCAAATTCATTGGCTAAAAGATAGTTATTGGTAGCATTGACAATATCAAGATAGGGCGAGCGTTGAATATTAATGACCAATTCATGCTCTTCTTCTTGTAGCTTTATGGGTTCAATTTCCATAATAAACTTATCATTCACTTTCTTAATATGCATTTGTACTTCTTCTCCAATGGGAATCAGTACTTGTTCTAACTCTTTGTTGTCATTGCGTAAAACTTGGTATTTAACGCCTGCCATAATTTCAGCGGCAAGCTCTTGTTCTTCTTTGTCGAGGGAGTAATAAATATCTTGTGGTAATTGATTCTTTTCCAAAAAGGTTAAAAATGTTTCACCTTTTGGCCATTTTGATTCATCGAGGTATGCGGAGCAGGAAAAAGACAAAAAAAGCATCCATAGCAACGTTAGTCTGATCATTTATCCCTCCTCATATTGGCAGATTTTAGCGGAACAAATCTTACAAAATGCCTAAAATAGACCATTTAACGAAAAAGAAGTTTTTTTAAAACACTTATTGTATAATCTGCTCTAGAAAAATAAAAAGGGTCTATCACCCTTCAAGGAGTTCGTATTGAATAAGCTGTTTTTGGTCTTAACGTTATGTGTATTAGGAACTTTTGCTCAAGCGCAATCGCTTTTTAAAGAGTATAAAACAAAAGTTTTGGAAACATCAAACAATCAAGTCATCATCGCTGACTCACCCGACATTGTTGTCGGAGCTAGTGGTATTATCAGCCATACATTTGATGCTAAAACAAAAACGATTATTGCTCGTGCAGATGTTATTCAAAAAGATGGAACTAAAGCTGTTTTAAAAGTTGAAAAATTTGACATGCTTTCTCAAGGCGCTTTCCCAGATACAGGCCTTAAACCTGCGGTTGGCGATGATGTCGTCATTAATTATTTGTACGATAGAGCACTCATTGTTGCACCAAATTACGACGTTTACCGTGAACTTACAAAACAATACAGCGATATTACATGGATTCACCCGGATGTTGTTGCGGCTTATTTAACAAAATTGTATCGCCCAAATCCAGATAAAAAAATCTTTCAACAAGCGTGTTATCAAAATGCCGCTTCATTGATTTTATTTGCAATTAAAGACAAAGGATACTTTGTAGATTGTAATAACTTTAATACACTTCAAACGATTTCTATTAAAAACTCTGGAGAAATCCAACTCCCTTTTTATACACGTATCAACAATATTGAATCATCATGGTTTAGCTGGGATAGTTCCACTATCGTAGATTACAACAACTACTATGAATATCTTTTAGGACAAGCCGATTCACTCAAAGGTCAAGGTATTGATGGCGTTATTTTAAAATTACCGTTTACGGTTGTAGAGAAAAAAGATACATTATGGAAATAAAACACATTACTTATTTTAAAAGCCTTCTTGGCAATGAAAATGTTTATGATGACAAAGCACATTTGATTGCCTATTGTTATGATGCGACACGTACACGTTATGAGCCTGACGCTGTTTTGTTTCCTCGTGATGAGAAAGATGTCAGTGAAATTTTAAAGTATTGCAATGAACATCGCATTATTATCACTCCTCGTGGAGCCGGAAGCGGCTTTACAGGGGGTGCATTGCCCGCAAATGGCGGCATCATCTTGGCATTTGAAAAGCATATGAATAAAATCCTTGAAATTGATATGGAAAACATGGTTGCTGTTGTTCAACCAGGTGTCATTAACATGGCATTGCAACGTGCCGTTGAAGCTAAGGGACTTTTTTATCCGCCAGATCCTGCCAGTGAAGAGTATTCAACACTGGGTGGCAATGTCAGTGAAAATGCCGGTGGTATGCGTGCGGCAAAGTATGGCATTACCAAAGACTACGTGATGGCGCTTCGCGCTGTTTTACCCAATGGTGAAATCATCCGTGCGGGAAAACGTACCATTAAAGATGTAGCAGGTTATAACATCGCTGGTATTATTATTGCCAGTGAGGGAACCTTAGCCGTTATTACGGAAATCACACTCAAACTCATTGCAAAACCTAAAATGTCTCAAACAGCTATGGGGATTTTTCCAAGCGTTGAAGATGCCATGAATGCTGTTTATAAAACGATGGCAGCAGGTGTTACGCCTGTGGCTATGGAGTTTTTAGATAATCTCTCCATCAATGCTGTTGAGCAAAAATTTAACAAAGGCTTACCAAAAGACGCGGGTGCTATTCTCATCACCGATGTTGATGGTAATTCACCAGATGAACTGACCCAACAATTAGATGTCATTGAAAAAGCGTTTCATGAAAATGGATGTAGTGGCTTTAAAAGAGCAAGCACACCAGAAGAGTCCAAAAATCTTTGGTTCGCTAGACGTAATGCCAGTCAATCTATCACAATTTACGGCAGTAAGAAACTCAATGAGGACATCACTGTGCCACGTAGTAAGCTCCCAGCCCTTCTTCGTGACATTAAGATGATTGCTGAAAAATACAATGTAACCGTTCCTTGTTTTGGGCATACGGGTGATGGCAACGTTCACACCAATGTTATGGTCGATGGCAGTGACCCAAAACAATTAGAAATCGGACATCTTGCCATTGAAGAGATATTTAAAGCAACCGTTGCTTTGGGTGGAACGCTGAGTGGTGAGCATGGTATTGGGCTTAGTAAAGCGCCTTTTATGCATCTAGCATTTAGCGAAGGTGAAATGGAACTTTTCCGCTCCATTAAAAAAGCGTTTGACCCCAATAATATCTTAAACCCAGCCAAAATGGGACTTTGATGTGTTCAGCACTCAAAATTGTGTCCAATTTTTCAAAAAATTAAGAGACGTAGAGCTAGCGCACTACGCCTCTTCTCTTAGCTTTCATACGATTTTATCCCTCATCCCTATTCTTCTGATTACGTTTAGCCTTTTTACTAAAATGCCTCTTTTTGAAGTCTATTATGAAAGACTGCAAGGTTTTATCTTTAGCTCACTTATTCCAACGCAACAAGACATTATGATTCAGTACTTGCGTGATTTTATTGCCAACACAAGCAATATGGGTGTTGTCGGAATGATTTTTGTGTTATACATCTCCATCATGTTCTTTTTAGATTATGAAAAAATTGTAAGTAAAATTTTTGAGATACCCAGACGCAGTTTTTGGGAAGCGCTTTCAACATATTGGACGATGGTTACCCTGATGCCTTTAGGACTCATTATCTTTTTTTATAGCTCTTCATTGGTGCAGGAATTTCTTGATAAAAATGCGATGACAAGCTCGATAAACTTGGTACGCTTTACACCGTATTTTATTATTTGGTTACTTTTTCTCATCATGTACAGCGTTTCTGCCAAAACAAAAATTCACTTAAAAAGCGCTCTTATTGCCTCATTTGTAGCGTCACTTTGTTGGTATATTTCTAAAATACTTTTTGTCTATTATGTTAGTTACAACAAAACCTATCTTAGTATTTATGGCTCATTTAGTATTTTACTTTTCTTCTTTTTATGGATTTATTTTTCATGGTTTATCTATCTTTATGGTCTTAAATTCTGTTTTTTACTGAATGAAAAAGAGACTCAAAAAACTGATGCCCAAGCAGAGGAAAACACCGAATCGAAACCGAATAGCTAACAGCGACAATCCAATATATCCTCCCAAAAACCACACAGGAAAAATTAAAGTATAGCTGAGCGTTTTTACATGTAAAAACGCTAGCAAATACCCATCTAAAATGCCACCACAATGAATGACATGTAAAAAAAGTGACAAGGGATAAAAAACGATAAACACTAAACTGCTAAAAGGTGACGTCAGCTGTAAAAAGGTAAAAACAGGGAAAAAAGTATGCACAATAGGAACCATTAAGAAAAATATACCTAAATCCATCACAGCCAGTAACATAAAACGATTGAGATGAGAGAAATGATGCAAAAATAAAAAGAGATAAAAAACACCTGCAACCGAAAACCAAAAAGAGAGTGAAAAAAGGAGCGACGGGATAAATGCCAATAAAAACATCGCACTCAGCCCCAATGTCCCAAAAGAAAGTATTTTTATACCTCGTGAAAACAGAAAAAATCCAACAACACTCATCACAAAAGAGCGCATGAAAGAAGGGGTAAATTGTATCAATTCCATATAACCGTACAGCAAAATAAAGACGATGATACCAACATCCGCCATTGCATTACGGTAAGGAAAATATCTGTTTTGGAAAAAACGATAGAGTGGATTTAGAAGCGTAAAAAGAATAAAACTAAGTACCCCTAAATGAAATCCGCTGATTGCCACCAAATGTGAAATGCCCCACTTTTGGACATCGTCTCGCAATTCTTTTGAAAGAGGCGTTGCAAAAAAAAGTGTTTTATACACTTCTGCCATGACTTCACTCTCATGTTGTTCATCTATCCATGCGTACAATTTTTTGCCATTAAAAGGTGGATGGTCTTCATAGATAGGATACAACGAAAGCGAAGGTGCGTAAAAACCTTTTAAAAAATCAATAAACGTGAGTTTATCTGTTTTAAATTTAACTTTAACACGGTCTTGAAATGAAACATTGATTTGCTTCCATGAAGTCGTATACATCTGTGCGCCACTGTCATCTAATTTCAATTTCAAAACATCGTAACTTCGCCCTTGAACATTTGTTTTTTCATAATGGTTTAAAACAGTAGCTTTGCTGACATGTAAAGGTTCTTGTGTGAGTCTTGTATAGCGGTAAAATTCAAAAATGAGTGAAAAAAGAGCAATGCTAATGACCACCCCTAAAAGAACAAAAAACTCTTTTTTGTTGCTAAGGAGTGGAACACTAAGCATCTGTTAGAGAGGAGGCAAGCTAATCTTCGCCTCTTTAACGTCTAAATTAGCATCGTTATATACAATTTCTATCGGCACTTTTGCTCCGCCATCGACAAAGCGCGTACACGCTTTTTGGAACATTAAGTTTGCAACACCTACAGGTCCATTTCTATTTTTTCCTACGATGACTTCCGCATGCTCTTCTGGTTTTTCAAAAAAGTTGCTTTTATACTCTTTGCCTTCAGCTCTGGCTTTTTGCTCTTTTTCTTTTTCTTCGCGGATTTTATACACATCATCACGATACACAAATAAAATCATATCGGCATCTTGCTCAATGGCACCCGATTCCCTAAGGTCACTAAGCATTGGGCGTTTATCACTACGACCCTCTAGTCCACGATTGAGCTGTGAAAGCGCAATAATTGGTATATGTAGCTCTCTAGCAAGTAGTTTCAAGCCACGACTAATGTCACTGACTTCTAAGTGACGATCTTTATTTCCACCAGAGGTCATTAACTGTAAATAATCGATAATCGCCAATGAAATTTCAGGATGCTGGCTTTTTAGTTTTCTCAGTTTTGCACGCACTTGGTGAATATCAACAGAGCCATTATCATCCACGAAGAACTTGCGTTTACTCATCTCATCTGCCGCTCTGGTTAAATGCCCCCACTGCTCATCACTCATATCGCCCACTTTAAGCTTTTGAAGGGGTATAGAGGTTTTTGCACTGAGCATCCTGAGCATCAACTGTTCAGCAGGCATCTCAAGCGAGAAGATAGCCACACCACGACTGCGGTCCAATGCATTTTGAGCAAGGTTAAGACAAAACGCTGTTTTACCCATAGCAGGACGTGCCGCTACAATAATTAAGTCACCTTCACCAAAACCGGTTGTAAGTTTATTGATTTCCACAAATCCTGTATCGACACCCACAACCCCTGAATTGCCACGTTTTTTCATCTCATGGATATGTGCGATGGTGGCATGTGTCATTTCAGGTGATTCACGAAATTCGCGACTTCCATTTTCTTGCGTAATCTGGTAGAGTTTTTGTTGCACCAAGTCCACAACATCGGTGGAAGGTAAATCTTTTTCGACGGCAATCTCTTTAATATCACTTGTCAGCTGAACAAGTTCTCGCTTAATCGCTTTTTCTTTGATCTCTTCTACATAGGCTTTGGTTGCTGGAAGAGGATTGGTTGAGAGAATTTCCAGCATCGCATCTTCATCAAAACGTCCTTGTTGATTGAGCTTTTTCTTGATAAACTCTTCATCAATCGGCAAATCTTCTCTCTCGCACGCTTCCATCGCCTCAAAGATATAACGATGGCTCGGTAAATAGAAATCTTTGGCATTAAGCATTGCGGCAACATCTTCAAACGTCGCAGGATTAAATAAAACTGAGCTTAAAACGGAACGTTCGATATTGACATTGTGCAAATTACTCATGCTTTATACTCCTTGGCGGCCAGCTCAACTGCTTCTAAAAATTTATCGACCAAATCATCTTCTTTGAGCTTTGCAACCACTTCACCTTTAACCATCACCAGTCCTTGTCCTTTACCAAATGCAATGGCGACATCCGCGTGTTTTGCTTCACCGATAGCATTGACCACGCATCCCATGACAGAGATATTAAGAGGCGCTTTAATGTGTTTTGTACGACGCTCTACTTCTGCAACCGCATTGACAAGATTGGCTTCCAATCGTCCGCAAGTAGGACACGAGATGATGTTTAAGCCTTCAGCCTCAACGCCACTGTCTTTTAAAATAGCGCGCCCGACTTTAATCTCTTCTTCAAGCTCTCCTGTGATAGAAACACGAAGCGTATCGCCAATACCATCCAAAAGAAGTGAACCCAACGCAATCGAAGATTTAATCGTTGAGTGAAATAACGTTCCTGCCTCTGTGACGCCTAAATGAAACGGATACTCCACAAGAGGTCTTAACATACGATACGCCTCAACGGTACGTTCCACATCACTGGCTTTAAGAGAGACTTTCATATTGGTAAAGCCTAAGTCTTCAAGGTATTTGATGTTATAAAGAGCAGACTCTACCATACCTTTGGCTGTGGGACCGTATTTTTCATCAAATTCACGTTCCAAACTGCCACTATTGACACCAATGCGAATAGGAATATTGCGCTCATTGCAGGCTTTTACGACCTCTTTAACACGCTCTTTATTGCCAATATTGCCAGGATTAATGCGAATACAATCTACAACTTCAGCCGCAATAAGTGCTAAACGGTAATTGAAATGAATGTCCGCGACAATGGGAAGTGTTGCTTCTTTTTTGATGGCTTTAAGCGCATGCGCATCGTCATAATCAGGCACAGCCAGTCGCACAATATCGCATCCGGCAAAATGCAATCGCCTGATTTGCTCCAAAGTGGCTTTTACATCATGTGTCTTTGAGAACGTCATCGACTGTACAGGGATTTTGGCATCGCCTCCAATAGGCACTTTGCCAACAAAAATTTGTTTGGTGGGGTATCGTTTTATCATGTTATATCGCTTTCATTTATAAGCCAACGCGTCTGCGTATCCATGGCTTTAGCTGTTTAAAATTAGAAGGATTATATCTTTTTTGGAATTAAGAAAACGAAAGAGGATCCATATCTGCTTCAATTTTTAAGTGTTTGAGGCTATGTGCGAAAGAGAGTAACGCTTTACTCGAATCACTTCTGGCTAAAAGTTCAAAACGGTATTTTCCTGCGATTTTACCAATGGTCGCTTTGCCAAATCCGACAATTTCAACCAAAGGAAATTTTTGGGCAATGATAGAAGCCTCTTTGATTAACGCTTCAGCTTTTTCCTCTTTGCTATGCGCGCTCATAAGTCGAAGCATTTTTTTAAAAGGAGGATAAAGCGTTTTACGAAAGACAAGTTCATCATGCAAAAACAGATCAAAATCGCGCATATATTTTTCAAAAAAATCACGGTTTTGCGTTTGAATCAACACTTCACCATAGCCTTTTCTACCGCTTCTTCCTGCAATTTGTTTGACCAAAGCTAACGTTTTTTCACGTGCTCTAAAATCACTCATGCCTAAAAGTGCATCTACCCCTAAAACAACGGCAAGACTGACATCGTGATAATCATGCCCTTTTGAGAGCATTTGTGTCCCAACCATGATGTCTATCTTATGCTCATTAAAACGTTCCAAAATTTCACTCAACTGTTTTTCCGTTCGCACAATATCTCTATCAAACTGCTGAACAACAGAGTGATTAAAATACGCTTGAAGTTTTTGGGCCACTTCGGCTGTACCAAGACGTTGCGCCACAATCTCTTCATGTCCGCATTTGGGGCAAACCGTAGGAATGATTTCGGTGTAGTTGCAGTAGTGACATTTTAGGGCATTCATATGCTGATGCAAACTCATACCAACACTACAATAAGGACACTCAACGTGCGCGCCGCATGCTTTACATGTAATGTATTTAAAATTAGCACGTGTGGGAAGAAAAACCACCACTTGCTTTTGAGCATCAAGCGCTTTTTGAATGGATTGAAGCATCATAGCACTAATACCGTGTTCACCTTCATCATACAGTATATGGCTAGAAGAATCAAAAAAAGTTCCTTGAAGCCTAAACGAAGGAAGTTTATAAAAACTTGCAAGTGTAGGCGTTGCACTGCCTAAAAGAACCTTACAGCCTAATTTCTGACCAAACAGTAAACTCAAATCTTTGGCATTATAACGAGGCCTTGAGCCTGATTTATAACTTTCATCGTGTTCTTCATCCACCACAATTAATCCAAGGCGTTGCATCGGTAAAAAAAGTGCCGAACGCGTACCTGCTATAATGTTGATAGTACCCTCTTCGAGCTCTTCAAGAATTTTTTCTTTTCTCTTCGCACTGATTTTTGAGTGCCAAATACCAACACGACTCCCAAAATGCTCTTTTAAACGATGACGCATTTGAGGCGTTAGTCCAATCTCTGGCAGTAAAAAAATGGCTTGTTTGCCTTCATTAATGCATTGTTCAAACAGCTTCATATAAATTTCAGTTTTACCACTTCCTGTATCACCAAAAAGAAGAGAAGAAGCATGGTGTTGCACAAAATCATAAGCGTTTTGTTGTTCTAAAGATAACACAATAGTGGTATGCAGTAACTCTTTTACATGTAAAACATTTTCACGTTTTTGAGGAATAAACAGCGCCAATGCTTCCCCCAAAGAACAGACATAATACTCGGCGATAAAACGAGCAAGCTCTATCGTTTTATCACTGTAAAATGTTTTACATGTAAAAGAGATGCTCTCGCATTCAAAGCTTGGCTTTTCAACTTCAGCTATCACAACACCTTGTGTCGTTCGCTTTGAAAGTGTCACATCCACAACACTCCCAATGCTGTAAGATTGCTCCGACTGATAGGTTAAAAAAGAAAGCGGGGATTTTAAAAGAGAGATATGGTAGTAAAACACATTTTATCGCGTTAAAAGCTTACAATTTTTACCAGTTGTGGCATTGGTAGCATTACAATCAAATGTACCACTATTAGGCGTATATGTAAATTCAACAGCCGTACCACTGATATAATAATCATATCTCGTATCACTCATTTTATACCAACCATCACTGCCATTTTCTTTCATGGCATAAATAGGAGAGGAGAGAATATTTCCTTGAGAGCCCCCATTAAATAATGGTGTTTCATGTGTATGGTCAGTAGTATCATCAAGTTTTTGTGGTCGCGTAGTATTGCTTTCTAATAATCTTTGTGATCTCAAAAGTGCTATACCAGCACGAATAGAAGAGACTTCTGCTCTACCTTTTGAAATAATAGCATCTTCACGTACCCCACCAAGTCTAGGAATGGCAATAGCAGAGAGAATACCGATAATAACCAATACAAAAATTAATTCTACCATTGTGAAAGCTTTTTTCAATACTATCCTTTGATATCAAAAAATTACGTTATAAAAGAGAGGAAAGTCTATCACTCTCCTCTCTTTATAGATATTATTAATTTGTTTTATTAGTTTGAACAGAAACGTTTAAGTCAGCAGAAAAACCAAACATTGGAGCAGAAGTTGAGTTGCCATCGCGACAATAAACATCTTCTGATGCTGGTAAGCCAGGAGATCCAAAAGTAGCTACTTTAGAACCATTACCATCACCAGTATTACGGCAATCACCCAATCCATTCCCAGTTAAAGCAAAACCTTTAGGGATATCTGTATAATCAGCTAAAGTAAAGTTTGTCTTAATTGAACCATTACTATCTCTCATTGAACGAGACCACATTGCTGGAGCGACAGAACGATTAAGTGTGCCAATAAATGCTTCTGCTGCACCAATTTTTGCATCGGTTGCAGTTGATGTAAGTCTTGGTAATGCCACTGCTGCCAAGATACCTAAAATAACAATAACGAAGATCAACTCGATCATCGTGAAACCTTTTTTCATGTTTTCTCCTTGAATTGTATGTATGTTCAATACACTTATTGAGCATTTAGAAATCATTTTATAACAATGTTTTTAAAGCCCGACTTAAACCTCTTCTATTTTGGTAACAAGCGCTGTAATCTCTTGTTCTAACACAAAATTATCATAACACTTTCCCACGTATGCCATGAGCAAATCTTTAGGGTCGATGGAACTTCGACCTTTGAATTGTTCTTTGAAATCCGCTTCAAATTTCAAAGCAAAATCGCCCTCTAGTTTGATGTCAAAATCTTTGCCACCAAGACTGATTGTTATCTTATTCATTTGCCTAAAACTGCTTCAATTTTACTGAGTAAATCATCGGCATTCACATCTTTGTTAATCAAATCTTGTTCAAGTTTGGCTATTTGCACACTTTTAGCCTCATTGAGTGCTTTAGCTTTAACAACTTCTTGACGAAGCGCTTCATTTTGTGCCAAAAGATCTTTATATTTTTCAACTAATTCAGTAATTTTTTGGCTAAGTGTGTTAATTGATCGTTCTTCTTCAAACATTCATGGCTCCATTAGCGTTGTTTGGTATAATTGTAACAAAAAAAAATAAAAAGTATCAATATCTCTTAAAAAGGTGTCTATGAGCAATCTTAAACTGCAAAGTCCTTATCAACCCTCAGGCGATCAACCGCAAGCGATTGATAAACTAACGGCATCTATCAAAAAAGGCAATCGGTATCAAACCTTGATTGGCGTTACGGGTAGTGGAAAAACTTATACGATGGCTCAAATCATTCAAAAGCTTCAAATGCCCACCCTCATTATGACGCATAATAAAACACTTGCTGCGCAGCTTTATAGTGAATTTAAAGGCTTTTTTCCCAATAACCATGTGGAGTATTTTATCAGCTACTACGATTATTATCAGCCTGAAGCTTATATTCCTAGAAGTGACTTATTTATCGAAAAAGACAGCTCCATTAATGAAGAGTTAGAGCGTTTGCGTCTAAGTGCCACGGCTTCACTACTCAGCTTTAATGATGTTATCTGTGTTGCTTCGGTTTCTGCCAACTACGGATTGGGTGATCCTAGCGAATACAAAGAGATGGTTCAAGTCATCGAAAAGGGCGAGAGCATCAATCAAAAAAAGCTGTTGTTGCGCCTTGTCGATATGGGCTATAAACGTAACGATACCTTTTTTGATCGAGGGTGTTTTAGGGTCAGTGGGGATGTGATTGACATTTACCCCGCTTACAGCGAAGAAGAAGCCATCAGAGTCGAATTTTTTGGGGACGAAGTAGAGAGCATCAACTATTTTGAAGTCTTTCTCAATAAAAAATTGCAAAACTTAAACAAAGTCGTTATCTACGCCGCAAACCAGTTCATCGTTGGACACGAAAGACTTCAAAAAGCCATTAAATCCATTGAGCAAGAGTTAGATGAACGTTTAGAGTATTTCAAGAAAGAAGATAAACTGGTCGAGTACCAACGCCTTAAACAGCGTGTTGAGTTTGATTTAGAAATGCTTCAAAGTACAGGTGCGTGCAAAGGCGTCGAAAACTATGCACGATATTTGACAGGAATAGAACCTGGCGGTACACCCTACTCGCTGTTTGATTACTTTGAAGCGATGAATAAAGAGTATCTGGTCATTGTCGATGAATCGCATGTCAGCCTTCCGCAATTTCGCGGCATGTTCGCAGGCGATAGAAGCCGTAAAGAAGTCCTCGTCGAGTACGGTTTTAGACTTCCTAGTGCCCTTGATAACCGACCTTTGATGTTTGATGAATTTATTCATAAAGCGCCCCGTTATCTTTTTGTCAGTGCCACACCCAAAGAGTTAGAATTAGAACTGAGCGGGGAAAATACTGCGGAACAAATTATTCGTCCGACAGGACTTTTAGACCCCGAAGTGGAAATTTTAAGCAGTAAAAACCAAGTTGAAATGCTCTTTGACAAAATCAAAGAAGTCATAGCAAAAGATGAGAAAGTGCTCGTCACGGTATTGACCAAAAAAATGGCAGAAGAGCTTACGCGTTATTACGCTGACCTTGGGATTAAAATCAAATACATGCACTCAGATATTGATGCCATCGAGCGCAATCAGATTATTCGTTCATTACGCGTGGGAGAATTTGACGTGCTTGTGGGAATCAACCTTCTTCGTGAGGGACTTGACTTACCAGAAGTCTCACTGGTCGCTATTTTAGATGCCGACAAAGAAGGCTTTTTGCGCTCTGAGACGAGCCTCATACAAACTATGGGACGCGCTGCTCGAAATCTCAATGGAAAAGTACTTATGTTTGCAGAAAAAATCACCGATTCGATGCAAAAAGCTATCGAGACGACCATGCGAAGGCGTGCTTTGCAAGAGGCATACAATAAAGAACATGGTATTACGCCTTCCAGTACAAAACGTAAAATGGATGAAAATCTTAAGCTTGAAGAGCATGCAGATATTTATAACACGTATGACAAAAAAGATAAAATTCCGCCAAGTGAGAAAAAGAAAATTATCGCAGAGCTGACAAAAGCAATGCATGAAGCCGCAAAAATTTTGGAGTTTGAAAAAGCAGCAAAATTACGCGACCAAATTGAAAAACTCAAAAAAGCATAATTTTTTTTACATGTAATCTCCAAAAAGTTGTATAATAAATCAACTTAGGAGATTTTCGATGGAAATTGGCAGTTTTCTGAATAGCTCATATTTACGCATCAACAATACCTCATCGACCACAAAGACGGATTCGTCGTCTCAAAAAAAAGAGCATTCTTCTATTACGCCTAAACTAACTGCGGCTCAAGAAGCACAAATTGCAGAACTCCGTGCTATCGACACTGCCGTACATGCGCATGAGCGTGCACATATTGCCGCTGGTGCTGGTGTTATTCGAGGCGGTGCCGTTTTCACGTATGAAAAAGCAGCCGATAACAACCTCTATGCCATCGCAGGTGAAGTGGGTATTGATACATCAACAGGCAGCACGCCTGAAGAGACGATTGCAAAGATGCAAACCGTTCGAGCTGCCGCTCTTGCACCTTCTGATCCAAGTCCTGCAGACTACCAAGTCGCATCCACCGCTTCTATGCTACAAATGCAAGCAAGACTTGAAGTAGCACGTGCCAAACAAGCTGAACTGCTCGCCAAGCCTCAAGAGAGCTACGCCGCTAATAACACCCAAAGTGAGCCGCTTTTTTCAAACTACGCCTAAACCATTGTAAGTCGTTACCTTTTTATAACATTTTTCTGATAAAATAATTAGAATTATTTTGTGATGAAGGATAAAACGTGCCTGATTTAAACGACTCTAGTCTGTACCTTAACCGCGAGCTTTCATGGCTCAAGTTTAACACCAGAGTCCTTGCTCAATCCATGAAAAAAGAGTTACCCCTTTTTGAGCGACTCAAATTTTTAGCCATCTATGCTACCAACCTGGATGAATTTTATATGATTCGTGTGGCAGGTCTTAAACAACTTTTTAGCGCGGGCGTTATTGAGACAGGAGCCGATCAAAAAACACCTCTCGATCAACTTCGTGAAATCAGAGCCTATCTTGCGAGTGAAAAAGAGGTCATTCAAAACAGTTATGAAGAAATTGTTGCTGATTTAGAGAAAGAGAACCTTTTTATTAAAGCATACGATGAATTAGGTCCCGTACTTGCACGTTTGGCAGATGAGTATTTCTTTTCAAATATTTTGCCTGTGATTGTTCCTATCGCCGTCAATGCAACCCATCCTTTTCCTCATCTTAACAATCTTAGCTTTTCGCTTGCTGTCAAATTGCAAGATAGCGAAAGCGAAGATGAAAGCAATTATAAATACGGCATGATTCGCATTCCTCGCGTATTACCACGCTTTTTTCAAGCAGGGGATAACATCTATGTGCCAATTGAGACGATTGTCAAAAAACATGTGGAAGAGATTTTTCCTGGTTATAAGCTTATCGCTTCTGCGGCATTTAGAGTGACCCGAAATGCTGACATGGTCATCGAAGAGGAAGAAGCCGATGATTTTATGATGATTATGGAACAAGGGCTCAAACTAAGACGAAAAGGTGCGTTTGTGCGCCTTAACATTCAAGACAATGCCGATGGCGATATCTTAGAATTTTTAAACTCTCACATGCAAATTTTTTCTAAAGATATATACACCTATAAAATTCCGCTCAATTTGGGTGCTTTATGGCAAATTGTGGGCAATAAAGATTTTTCACATTTGACCTTGCCACCGTACAACTCAAAAGTCTTGCCTCCCTTTGACAACAATGAGTCTGTGTTTAAAGTGATTGACAAAAATGATGTCATCTTATTTCACCCTTATGAAAGCTTCGACCCTGTTTTAAGAATGATTCGAGAAGCTTCTAAAGACCCTAAAGTTATCTCTATTCGTATGACACTGTATCGTGTTGAAAAAAACTCACAAATTGTCCAAGCCTTAATTGACGCGGCTAACGAAGGGAAGCAAGTCACCGCGGTGGTTGAATTAAAAGCACGTTTTGATGAAGAAAACAACTTGCATTGGGCAAAAGCGTTAGAACAAGCTGGAGCACATGTTGTTTATGGTATTACGGGCTTTAAAGTTCATGCCAAAATCGCACAAGTCATTCGCCAAGAAGAGGATGGAAAATTAAAATTTTACATGCACTTTAGTACCGGCAATTACAACGGCGCTACGGCGAAGGTTTATACCGATACCAGCTTTTTTACATGTAAAGAGGAATTTGCAAAAGACAGTACCACATTTTTTCATATTCTCTCAGGGTTTTCCAAACACAAAAAACTAGAAACTCTCTCGATGTCGCCAACGCAAATCAAACCTAAAGTTATTAGTCTGATTGAGAATGAAGCACGATTTGGAAATGAAGGACGCATTATTGTTAAGATGAACTCACTAGTCGATCCAGATGTCATTCAAGCCCTCTATGAAGCGTCTATTAAAGGCGTACAGATTGATATTATCGCACGAGGTATCTGCTGCTTGCGTCCAGGTGTTGAAGGTGTTAGCGAAAACATTCGCGTTAAATCGATTGTAGGTAAATACTTAGAACATGCTCGTATTTTTTACTTTAAAAATGCGGAGCCAACCACAACATTTATCTCAAGCGCCGATTGGATGCCACGTAATCTTGAACGAAGACTTGAGCTGATGACGCCGATTTTTGACAAAGCGTTGCAACAAAAACTTTTTGAGATTTTACAACTTCAACTGAGTGACAACTCTCTTAGTTGGATATTAGGCAATGATGGAGACTATACTGAAGTGGTATGCGGTGATGATAAACCTATCAATAACCATACGATTTTAGAAGACTATATGAACAAAATCTATAAAGCACAGAAAAAAGACAGCACGCATAAAGCCGAAAAGCTCGTTAAGAGACTTTTTAAAGAGAGCTAAGGATGCTGATGGCATTTCAAGGCATTATGCCAACCGTTGGAAACAGCGTCTTTGTTGCTCCTAGCGCAGATATCATTGGGGATGTCTGCATAGGAGACAATAGCTCCATTTGGTTTGGCTGTGTCATCAGAGGCGATGTCAATAGCATTAAAATCGGTCAAAACACTAATGTGCAAGACCTCAGCATGATTCATGTTACTCATTATACAAAAGAAGATCATAGTGATGGTTTTACAACGCTTATAGGCGATAATGTCACGATTGGTCATCGTGTCATGTTGCACGGTTGTGTGATTGAAGATGCGTGTCTCATTGGTATGAGTTCTACCATTTTAGATGGCGCTGTCATTGGCAAAGAATCTATTGTAGGAGCCAATTCTTTAGTCACAAAAAATAAAAAATTTCCCCCACGTTCGCTTATTATGGGCAATCCCGCCAAATGGATACGAGAATTAAATGATGAAGAAGTAGCTTCGCTTTACGTGTCGGCGTCAAACTATATTTCGTTTAAAGCGAAGTACCAGTAGGTTTCTCTTTTTTCTTTTTACGTTGCTGTTGGGGTTTGGTAAACGCAATCAAATCCTCAACACTTCGCACATCTTCAGGCAAATTTTCTAACGCTTTTGCCAGAACAATTGCAGTGGCTTTGGCATCAAATAAAGCGCGGTGGTGATTTTCAAATACAATGCCTAAGTGTTGCATGAGAGCGCTGAGTCCATATTTAGGAGCTTCGATGCATTTTTTAGCCAAGTCAATCGTATCGAGCCTTCGGTTTAAGAGAGGTCCAAACCCCGCTTGCTCCAAGGCATAAGAAATAAAATAGTAGTCAAAATTCACATTGTGTGCTACAAAAACGGCGTCTTTGATAAAGAGTCGAAAAGCCTCTAACACAGAGGTGAGTGAAGGTGCTTTTTGAAGATCAGCTAGTGTAATGCCCGTCAGTTGTTCAATACTATCAGGCAAAATATCCGCCTTGGCTAAAGAGGAGAACTCTGCTACTGTTTTTCCATGTTCTATCATCACAGCACCGATTTCAATAATCTGATATTCACTAGGCTTAGAACCATTCGTTTCAATATCGACAATACAAAATCTTCCATCTTCGATTTTTGTCGTGACGGTTTCAATGGTAAACGCATAATTATTGTACTTTGCAATGGGAAGTCCCAAAAGCTTTAACATCGATAAATCTTCCACATCCACATGCTCTAGCTCTTTAAATGTTCGCATCTTCGCAAAAAACTCTTTGTGGAAAATAGGCTTTTGAGTTATTTTGTAAATAAAGCTATCGATGGCTCTCACGCCTTCGCCTTTTGAATAAATGCTCTCACTTTAGCATGATCTTTTAGGCCTTTGGCTCGCTCAACGCCACTGCTGACATCCACGCCATAAAATCCCATAGGCTTGATTTGCTCGATGTTTTCAGGACTCAACCCGCCCGCAAGGATAATATTGTCACAATCTGCATTTTCAAACCATGAAAGGTCAATCCGCTTACCAGCACCGCCATAGCCCTCAACATAGGCATCAACCAACCTAATTAAGCCTTTATACTGTTGGCGAACATCGTCTGCTTCACGCGCACGTACGACACGGACATAAGGTACTTTGAGTGCATTGAAAAAGGCTTCATCGACGTCAAACTGAATTTGAGCCATATCCATGTGCGCCTCTTTACATGTAAAACTCACCTCTTCTGGCGAGACATCCACAAAAAGCCCGATTTTTTTTACATGTAATGGTAATTTTTCCGCAATGGCTTTAGCATCGTTTGGCGTGATATAACGAGGCGACTTTGGATAAAAAACAAATCCCAGCGCATCTGCTCCCGCTTCTATCGCACACAAAGCATCTTCAAGGTTCGTAATACCACAGATTTTAACCCACATGGTTTAAACTTTAAGCGAATCAATAGCGTGTTTATAATCACTCGCCCCAAACACATAATTGCCAGCCACCACAATATCAACCCCAGCATTGGCTAAAGCGTGAATATTCTGATTATTAACGCCACCATCCACTTCAATGAGTGTTTTAGCGTTGCGCTTAAGAATCATCTCTTTTAGCAGTGGCGCTTTTTCTAAAACATTGGGGATAAACTTTTGACCGCCAAATCCTGGATTAACACTCATTAAAAGAACCATGTCCAAATCTTCCAGTAAATATTCAATCGCAGAAGGTGGCGTATGCGGGTTAAGAACAATGGCTGGAGAGATACCTAAATCACGAATTCTTTGAATTAAACGGTGCGGATGTTTCTCTTCTTCAATATGAAAAGAGAGGTATTTGGGTTTTAAAGGTGCAAAAAGTTCAACAAAAAAAGTATTGTTTTCGACCATCAAATGAATATCAAGAGGTTTAGTAGCCGCTTGTGCCACAGACTTAACAACCACAGGTCCAATAGTTAGATTAGGAACGAAATGACCATCCATAACGTCCACATGCACAAGATCGCACCCTGCTTTACAAATTGATTCAATCTCTTCTTTTAATTTTCCAAAATCGCAAGATAAGATACTTGGAGCCACTAACATAGTTCACCTTTACACATTACATGAGACAACTTAAGGCATCTCATATATAAATTTAATGAAATTGTATCAAAATTTATAAAAATTTCGATATAATCATCGGCTCACTAAATTAAGTATAACTTTTGCTTCTTTAGTGTACAATTCGAGGTAAAAAATTACAAGGATATCGATATGGCAAGAAAATGTGCTATTACTGGAAAAGGTCCAATGGTTGGAAACAACGTAAGCCATGCGAACAACAAAACTAAAAGAAGATTCCTTCCAAACTTAAGAACTGTCCGTGTGACACTTGAAGATGGAACAACTCAAAAAATTAGAATTGCTGCTTCGACACTTCGCACTATGAAGAAAAACGGCTAAAATTTCTCCATAACTTGGGGAAATTTTACTGTTTTCATACACGCTTTAATTAAAAATACTTTCTCTTCACAATTAACCAAATCCAAAAGGATTTATAACGATGTTTACACTTCTTCCACTTAAAAATGGTCTGGACAATGTTGCAGGTTTTTTCTGCCAAGGCGTATCGGCAGGCTTTAAACCCAATGGCAAAGAAGATGTCGCGTTTATTCGATCTAATGAACCCTATGACATTTCAGCAGTTTTTACAACCAACGTCTTTCAAGCGGCACCTATTAAACATTTTTTGCGCTACCCAAAAGGCTTTCAAACCAATTTCATTTTGATGAATGCCAAAAATGCCAATGCTATGACGGGCGAAAAAGGTATTGAAGATATTAACACACTGTTTGAACAACTGAAAACAAAATTTCCAACACTGCATAATCCTGTTATGAGCTCAACCGGCGTTATTGGGTATCGTCTTAATGTTGAGAAACTTTCATCTGCTTTTGACACATTTGATTTTAATGCCAAAGATTCTCATTCAACAGCATCAGCGATTATGACAACAGACCGCTTTAAAAAAGAACTTTGCTTAAAAGTTATTTTAGAAGATGGCAGCTTTTTTCATATCGCAGCGATTTGCAAAGGTGCAGGAATGATTAATCCTGCTATGGCAACCATGTTGTGTTTCATTTTAACCGATGCTTCGATTCCAAAAACGGATATGGATGCTCTTTTATTACCAAGTATCGAATCCTCTTTTAATGCTGTTAGCGTTGATGGAGATACATCCACCAATGATACCGTCATGCTTGTTGCATCTCGTAAAAGCAATGCATACGATAAAGAGGCATTTGAGGAAGCGTTAAAACGCATTACCAAAGAGCTAAGTTTGATGCTTGTACGTGATGGCGAAGGCTCAAGCAAAGTGGTTGCGTTTGAAGTCAGCGGCGCTAAAAGCGTGGCAGAAGCAGAAAAAGCGGCTAAGGCACTTAGTAATTCACTGCTTGTCAAAACAGCTCTTTTTGGAGAAGACCCAAACTGGGGACGTATCGCTTCGACTATTGGCGCTAGTGGCATTACATGTAATGAAGAAAGCCTTGTGATTCACTATGATGATGTTCTGATTTACTCAAAAGATCAACGCTCTTTAGACAATGAAACAGAAAACAAAGCTGCTGCGGTTATGAAAAAAGAGTCATTTCGCATTCACTGTGAACTCGGAATCGGCGAGAGTTCGTTTACGGCGTATGGTTGTGATTTAGGACATGAATACGTCAAGATCAATGCGGATTATCGTACCTAATTTCAAAATAATGTACTTTTTGATAAAATAAAACAAATACTAAAGGAGAATGTATGTTACACGAATACAGAGAGGTTATCTCACAATTAAAAATTGAGAATGCACACTTTGCAAAAATTTTTGAAAAACACAATGAACTTGATCAGAAAATTACGGATGCTGATGAAGGCAGAGAACATATAAGTGATGCAGAGCTTGATAGCCTTAAAAAAGAAAAATTAAAACTCAAAGATGAAGCATACGCAATGATTGTTGCTTATAAAAAAGAGAAAAATATCTAAATATCGTTTGGGCTATAAGCCCAAACTTTCTATATTCACTTTTTTCCCACTACTATTTTCTTTACAAAACTCCACAATTTTTCCATGAAACCTCGCATACAGTTCATTGATACTGATTGCTCTTCCATACAACGTTTCTATCTGTGAAGAAGCTTCACTCAGGCCACCAATCATCCACTCTTGTAAAGCGCCGTACGAATCAAACTCATACCCGAAGGCTTCTAAAAGTCTTGAAGTATAGGCATCAACAACCAGAACCTCTTTGGCACAGGCATAACATAAAATAGAATCTGCGCTCTCTTCGCCTATTCCTTTTTGTGAAAGAAGCCACTCTCTATCAACATTAAAACAAAATGATTCAAAATCGCCAAACACATTGTTAATTGCATGTGAAAGGAGATGTAAATTTTTCGCTTTCGTATTGTAAAAACCACTGGGTTTAATCAAATCAGCTAAAGACTGCACGTCCAGTTTTGCCAAAGCATCAAGCGAAGCAATCCCCGCACTTTCTAAATTTGCCATACTTTTTTCGACGTTTTCCCACTTGGTTTGTTGGGTTAAAATTGCCCCGACAATGACCCAAAACGTCTTTGATTTTGGCCACCATAGCCTATCTCGTTCACGCCTAGGATAGCCCGCTTTTTTAAGAGCAACCAAAAGCTCAAAACTACTATTCATACAGCGCTCTTGCAAGAAGACGTTCTTGATCATCAAAGACTCTTATTTTTTGCGCGTCGATACATTTTCCCTCATTGATATCCAGAATAATCATTTGAAGAATCTTTTTACATTTTTTTGGGATTTCAAGTGTCGCAGGGAGTCCTGTCAAAAATCGTTTGAGGGGTGCCTCTTTATCCATGCCAATCACCCCATCTCGACAACCACTTAGCCCCACATCGCTGACATAACATGTGCCCTCTTCTATCAGAAGGTCATCGGTTCCTACATGTGTATGTGTTCCTAAAATGGCACTGACCTTGCCTTTTAAGAGATGATGCATTGCTCGTTTTTCAGAAGTCGCTTCGGCATGAAAATCAACCAAAATTGTCTTAAGTCCTTCCTCTTGTAACTGTTCAACCACTTTTTGAGCACACAAAAAAGGATTCTCAACCATTGGCATCGTATAATGACCCATAATATTCACAACCGCCAAGCGTTCATCGTTTACATGTAAAATGCGCACACCACTGCCCGGTACGCTGGAAGGGTAATTATGCGGTCTAAGGATGGGCATTACATCAAACAAAGAGAGAATCTCTTTTTTGTCCCAAGAGTGGTTTCCGCCTGTTAAAACATCCACACCATATGAAAAAAGCTCTTTAGCATGTTGCGCACCTAGTCCAAAGCCATGACTTGCATTTTCTCCATTGGCAACAATAACATCCAAAGCAAATTCTTGACGTAACTTTTTAAGATGCATCTCAAGCATACTTCGCCCTGGCTTTCCTACCACATCACCAATAAAGCCTATTTTCATGCTTCTTTCCTTAAATGCATTAACACCGTAGCGATAACATCGTCATCATCGCGACTGCGTGATTGTAGGGTTATTTTTTGCTCATTGTCATATTTAATCGTAATATTCTGTCCATAATTTGAAATCAAACTCACGGCTTTTTGAGTTGCTAAAATTTTAATCTCAATCAATTGTAAAAACTGTTTTGTTGGAACATCAAGCTTTCCAAAACGGTCCACCATTTCTTCTTCAATTTCCAACACATCGTGCAGAACTTTAGCACGACTAAGCCTACGATAAAGCTCCAAACGCACACGGTCTTCTAAGATATAAGTATCGCTGATAAAAGCACTGATGGAAAGTTTGATATCCACCTCTTTGGTGGCAATAGGTGTTTTACCCAAAAGTGCATTAATAGCATCTTCTAACATTTTCAAATACAACGCATACCCAATATTTTTAAGATGCCCGCTTTGTGCTTCGCCTACTAAATTACCGCCGCCTCGAATTTCAAGGTCATGGTACGCAAGGATAGAGCCACTGCCAAGATAGGAATTGGATTCTAAGGCAATCAGGCGTTTTTTTGCAGACTCAGAGAGAGCGTCTTTCTCTTTTACTAAGAAATAACAAAAGCCTTGGCGTTTACTTCGCCCCACGCGACCACGAAGTTGATGCAAATCTGCCATACCAAAATGATCCGCTGAATCAATGATAATCGTATTGACATTGGGGATATGAATACCAGACTCAATAATCGATGTACTTAAAAGTACATCATAGGCCTTCTCTTCAAAATGAAGCATCTCTTTTTCCGTGACCGTAGCGCTGATTTCCGAGTGTAATGTTAAGATACGAAGATGGGGCATCATCGTTTGTAACTCTTTACGTTTATCTTCGATAGTCGCAATTCGATTATGAACAAAAAAGACTTGTCCTCCACGTCTGAGTTCTCGTAAAATTGCCTCTTTAATCACTTTCTCATCATACTCTTTAACAAACGTACGTACGTCTTCACGGTCACTTGGAGGGGTTAAGAGCTGGGAGTACTGTTTAATGGAGCTTAACGCCATATTGAGGCTTCTAGGAATTGGCGTTGCACTCATAGAGAGGATATGCACATTTTCTCGAAAATTTTTCAATTTCTCTTTCTGCTTGACACCAAATTTATGCTCTTCATCCACTACAATCAGTGCCGGATTAAACAATTCTACGTCAAACAAGGAGTGTGTTCCTACACACACGTGTAGAGCACCACTTTTGAGTTCTTTTAAAATAACCTGTTTTTGTGCCGCTGTCGTAAAGCGATCCAGCTGTGCCACTTTGATGTTGTACTTCGCAAACCGCGAAGAGAGGCTTTTAAAGTGTTGGGAGCATAAAAGCGTGGTGGGGGCAATTAAAAGCGCTTGATAGCCTTTTTGGACCGTTGCAAAGATAGCATTCATAGCTACTTCTGTTTTACCAAATCCAACATCGCCACTTAAGAGCCTATCCATCATTTTTCCGCTGTTTAAATCAACAAGAATCTCGTTGATAACGCGCTTTTGATCTTCTGTGTAACTAAACCCTGCGTCCGCTTGAAAGAGTGCTAAATCATCAGGTGTTGCATGGATTTCAAGTGCCTCCACCATTTCTCGTTTGGCTGCAATAGCAATAATTTCACTGGCTATCTCTAAAAGACGCTCTTTTGTCTTGGCTTTTAGTTTTTGGAAACTACCTTTTCCAAGACGGTCCACACTGACTAAACCACCACTTTCACCAATGTATCTGTCGATTACATGTAAATTCTCAACGGGCAATAAAAGCTTATCATCGCCTAGATATTCGATGAGAACGAAATCTTTGGTAGCCCCTAAAACCGTGGTATTGGTGAGTCCCCTAAAAATACCGATACCATAATGTTCATGGACGACATAATCCCCTGCTTTGAGTTCATCTAAAACAATGCTCACACGCTTACGTTTAATTTTAGTCGAAGGTTTATTTAAAGAGAGAATGACCTCATCCGCACTCATGATATTCACGATGCGTTCGCTCTCTTTAAATTTTACATGTAAAGGATCAAGCTCAGCCATACGCACTAAAATTTCATTCTTCGCAAGAAGTGTTATTTTTTTAGCTTGGTGTAACTCTAAAAACGTTTTGATGTTACTGGGTGCGATTTCACGAAATGCTTTTGCTTCTGGTAGTGTGGGTAATGCAAGAAGTGCTTTTGCGCCTTCTTCGTTAAAGAGGGCAATTTCTGTAATTTCTTCATCTAAAGAAGGGGTTAAATAGCATTTAAATGTCTCAAGGTAATTGGCGCCATGTTCCATAAGAACCCAAAGTCCTAAGGAGTGAACATCTTTCGTAAAGCTATCACTTTTAAGATGCGCTATACGTTTTTCCATCGCCTCAAATTGATCTTGCTCTAACGCAAAAAGTGCAGGAATAATCGCAATACTTTCATGCTCGTCTTTGGCACTTTTTTGTGTCTCGCAATCAAAGAAACGGATACTTTCAATCTCATCATCAAATAATCCAATGCGAATGGCTTGTTCGCTATCGGGTGGGAAAATATCGATAATATCGCCGCGAACAGAGATTTCACCTTTACCTTGGACTACATCAACATTGCGATAGCCCCAATAATACATCTGCTCTTTGAAGCGTTCAAGATGTACTCGTGAACCAAACTCAAGATTTAAAATGGAAAAAAGTTCCGCTTTTGGCAGAGGTGTCAGCAAGGTACGAACAGGAACAATTAAAATCTTTTTCGTAGAAGCGTCTTGGTAAAAAGCATGCAATGTTCGTAAAAGAGAGAACATCTCTTCATGAAATGAGAGTAAATCATCCCCATGATTTGCACGTAAATCTGGCAAAACATAGCTTTTTTTACCACAGTATAGGGCTACTTCTGAAGCTAAAAATGCCTCTTTTTCACCTTGTACACCTAAAAGTTGAACATCTGTTTTTGTCTGTAAGAACTCATAACACGCCGCTTGTAACAAATACTTCCTTTATCCTTCGTAAGACAATGTAGGCGTTGTCTCGCTTTGCGCTTTAATCTTACTTTCGCCTTCAAAAATAGCTTTGGCTTCGATAATCAGTTCTTTTGAAATCACTTTACCGATAAATTTGCCACCCTCTAGCACTTCAACATTATCACACTCTGCATTGCCTTCAAATAAGCCATTAATAATGAGTCTGCTAGCATGAATTTCACCGCTAATTTTCCCTTGTTTGCCAATAATAACAATGCTTTCAGAAATAATTTTACCGATAATTTCACCATCAACATGTAACCGTGTTTGACAATGAAAAATACCTTCTACTTTTGCACCACTTGCTATGATGGTTGTTTCGGAAGCGGGGACTGAGCATTGATCAACTTTATTAAAGATTCCCATGAGACTCTTTTCTCCTTTTTAAAGATTTCCGTGAAGTTAGAACCACGCCACTTTACAAATGGCTCAGGGTCTAACAAGCGCCCGATAAATTTGATTTCATAGTGCAAATGGGGACCGGTGGACATTCCACTGTTTCCAGAATATGCAATCAAATCGCCTTTTTTGACAAATTGTCCTTCTTTCACAACAGGTTTATTTAGTAAATGAGCATAATAACTCTCAAATCCATAATTATGACTGAGACAAATAATATTTCCATACCCGCTATTTTGCCCATACTTTGCAAATTTGACAACACCATCCGCGGGCGCTAAGACAGGAGTGCCCGGAGATGCCCTTAAATCAAGGCCCGGATGAAATTCTTTACGTTTTAAAATGGGGTTTTCGCGCCAACCAAACTTAGAAGAATAATCGCTGTATGCCATTACATCACCACTTGGAATATTGTCGAAAAATGTTTTTTGTTGCATAATATTAATATCAAGTTCGTCTAAACGGACATCTAGATTATCTTTTTCATCTTCATTAACCGTCAATCCAATCATCTCTTCAATCGAGCTAATTTTATCGCGAATATTCTCATATTCTTGCGCTTTTTCAGATATTTTTGACTGTAATTCTTCATTTTGCGTTACTAAAACATTTCGCTCTTGAATCGCTCTGTCTCTTTTTGTCTCTAAATGCGATACCTCTTTAACCAAAAATAAGATGACAAAACTCCCCACTAAAATCACGAGAGCAACAAAGAGCGTAAAATAGAGCAAAAATTTCTTAATCAGCTGATGCAGTAAAAAATGCCTTGAACCATTGACATCGGAGATGGTTACTGTAAATTTATCTTTCACCTAATACCTTTAGAAAAGCCTCTACCACAGAAAAAGAGCCAAAAACCAAATACTCTTTATCGTCTTGTAGAGTTGTAAAAGAAGAGATAGGAAGATTAAGCTCATGAGCAACGTTATAAAGGGCAGCTTCTTCAACAGCACGCGGGCTTTGGATGGCTATCACTAAAATCTCTTCAATAATCGGTTTTAATCGTTTCAAAATAGTTGGATAATCTTTATCTTTATAACTATTATAAATTAAAACAACTTTTTTTCCATCAAATGCTTTACACAACGCATCGGCTGCCATCTCATTATGCCCAACATCCATAGTAACGTTGGGTAATATTTTTTGGCATCGTCCACGTAGAACAGTTGGCGAAAAAAACTCTAAAGAGATATCATACCCAAGTACTTTTAATGCGCAAAGTGCTGTTGTAAAATTTTCTTTCAAAAAAGATGAAAATTTAAATTGTGCTACAAATTGGTCAATTTTTTCGCTCCAACAAGCATCAAAATAGTTTTCTACTCGGTAAAGCTTTACATGTAATGCTTCTGTTTTTTCCAATGCGATAGGATAGACTGCATCGCTATACTGTTTTGATAACACACACTGTGTCGTCAAACTATTGAGTTTTGTATGTGCAATTTCTTCAATGCTATTCCCCAAAAAAGCTTGATGATCCAAACCGATAGGCGTAACGACAGAGAGAATTTTTGGGAAGATAGCAGTAGCATCATGCTCTCCACCAAGCCCTGCTTCAAGAACAACATAGTCGCAATAATCGCAAAAAATAGCCATAGCAAGAAGCGTTGTGTACTCAAAATACGACAATGAATCTGCCATGCTTGGCTCCAGCCATGTTAAAAGGCGTAGATGATACACGTCTAAGACCTCATCATCTACGTCAGCGCCATTGATCCATATGCGCTCGTTAAAACGAAGAATATGCGGAGAAGTATAGTGCCCGACACGTAATGCGTTAGCGTGAAGCATTTGCGCTAAAAAGCGTCCTGTAGTTCCTTTCCCGTTGGTGCCTATAACATGAATGATTTTGGGTAATGTGAAATGAGATTGGATGCTCGCATAAATTTTTGGCATGCGTTCATAATCAATTTCATCATAAAAAAGAGGCTTTTGTTCTAAAAAATGTTCTAATTGCATTTATAATATTGGCATAACCTGATTGCGTCCTGCATCTTTTGCTTTATAAAGTAAAGAGTCTGCGGCATTGACGGTTTCGTCTTTTGAAGTATAATGAGAACGTTGAGATACGCCACAACTCACCGTAACATCAATACGTTCATTCTTATAAAGAAATTTAAATTGCTCAACAATCGCACGGATTTTTCCTGCAAAATGCAGGGCATGTGCAAGGTCCGTACTGGGTAAAATAACCAAAAACTCCTCACCACCATACCTTCCAACAAAATCAACTTGTCGAATATACTTGCGCAAAATCTTTCCAATGGTCGATAATATGACATCGCCCGCTTCATGCCCATAGGTATCATTGACTTTTTTAAAATGATCGATGTCGATAAAACAGAGTGTATAATCTATTTTATAGCGCATAAAAGCATCTTCAACACGTCCTAATTCAAGCGAAAGAGCACGTTTTGTTGCCACATGAGTTAAATAATCTTCCTTCACCTCTTGCTTTGCAATTAATAACGCTGATTCTAATTTAGAAACACGACTTTGAAGTTTCGTAATGGTTTCTTGATTGCTCATCATCTTTTCGCTGAGCGATTTTGTCTCGTTTTCCAGTGAAGATGCGATATGCAGAAGTTTTGTATGAACGGTTTCAAAACCATCGTGTGAAAAATCTATTCGTTGTAAATCCGCTCGAATCGTTTTGACTTGTTCATGACTTAAGTTGCTGCTTTTGATGAGTTCGACAATTTTTTTATTGATTTCATCTAAAATTTTATCCAGTGTTGAAACTTTCTTTTGCACTTCTGATTTATCAAGTTCTATTCGTTTCACAATGAGCTGTTTAATCTCTTTTTGAAGCGCAGGCGTTCCTAGGGCATCAGGAGATTGACGTAATTCATGGTTTATGTTGGCTAACTCATCATTCATGCCAGAAGCGATAGAAGGCGAAAGAGAAGCGATAATCAACGGTATAAGGCTTTTATAGATTTCCGTACTGCTGTCTTTACTCAAAATTTTAATAATATCACGAACCATTGCTTCAAGATCATCTCTGCTAACATGCCCAAAAGCATCCAATTTTTTGAGATAACTGTCATCATAATTGGAAATAAAATCAAACCATTTTTCTTTTACCAGTTCGATGGATTGCACATTTTGATGAAAATCCAAACGCTCCAGTGAAGCATTTGCCAAATTCGTTGCTTTTGCATCGTGCAACAGAGTAATCGCTTGCAAGACCCTTTTACTTAAAACCGATAAGGCATTAATCATTTTAAGGGTATCGCCCTCATTCGCACGGTTTAATTTTGCAACTAAAAAGGAGAGCAATTCATCGACTGAACTGATATTAAAACGCTTCATATCGGTTACGATACTTGCGTCCAGTTTTTTAGTATATTTATCTACTTTTTGGCAATCTTCGACAATAACGCCTTTTTGCTTGGCCACTTTGCAAAACATTTTGGCGTAATTATCGGGTGTGAGATTAAGATGCTCCGCTTTAATAAGCTCTAATGTCTCTTTGATAATTTCATTGATTGTTGTTGCCATTGCGGAGTCCTTTGATCGCAATTTTAGAAACAAACTCGTCTAAAGCATCATTTGCAGCGGACTTAATCGCTTCAAAGCGATTGGTATCAGAGATAACACTGTTAGAATCAATCGTAAAATCGTATTCACCAGTTGCTCGTAATTTTTCAACTTTACCATTGGTGTTTTCATACTCAAAGGCTAGCTCAACGGTTGCTTTATAGGCAATAACATATCCGTATAAGTCATAAATGGTCGGTGAAAAAGACGTTTTATTAATACGCACTTTTAAGATTGTATCAGCATCTTCTTTTGAAACAAGTTTTGCACTAAAACGGCTTACGACAGCTTCATTCACAGCATCTTTAATAATAACGCTGTTTCTTGGATCTTGGCGCGATATGGTAACTTCGGCATAAATTTTAGAGCCCAGTGCTTGTTTTGCATAATAAGCAGTGGGTTTATAGCCACATCCACTTATGAGTATCAGCATTAAAAATCCAAGAAAAAGCTGTTTCATATTACTTTACCACCAGATTAATCAATTTGTTAGGAACATAAATCTCTTTAATAAGTTCAGCACCATCAAGCCATTTTGAAACACTCTCTTTTCCGAGTTTCAAAGCTTCATCTTTGCCAATAGATGTTGGGACTTCTATTTCTGAACGTTTTTTACCATTAACGGTTACAGCCAAAATCATACTATCTGTTACAAAAACTTCTTCTTTCATCACAATAGGCGAAAAGTTTGCACACCCAAAAAGTGACTCACTCATTTCCCAACAAATATGAGGAATGACTGGCTCTAAAAGATTAAGAAGAATAAAATACCCTTCCGTCCAGACCTCTTTACTCTCTTGGTCACTTAAAGCATTTAACGCTTCCATACAAGCAGCGATTAATGTATTAAACGTATAACTACCTTCAAAAATCTCATTGGATTTTTTGACGGCTTCATAGACCTTTTTACGTGCGTACTTTGATTCTTTAGAAAGACTGTGATGAACGATAGTTGGAATGCTTTTACATGTAAAAACATTTTCGCTTTTTTGGACAAACCGTTTAATGAATCTAAAGGCACCTTCAACCGCACTATCATTCCACTCAAGTTCTTTTTGAGGGGGAGCGGCGAACAGAATAAAAAGGCGTGCCGTATCGGCTCCATAGGTCTTAATAATCGCATCAGGATCAACCGTATTGCCTTTACTTTTGCTCATTTTTGAACCGTCTTTAAGCACCATACCTTGTGTCAATAAATTGGCAAACGGTTCATCACAATTGACATACCCCAAATCACGCAATACTTTCGTAAAAAAACGTGAATATAACAGGTGTAAAATCGCATGTTCAATACCGCCGATGTATTGATCGACGTTCATCCAGTAGTTTGCACTGGCTTGATCAAAAGGGACATCGTTCCAAAACGAAGGGTCAGTGGTATAGCGAAGGAAGTACCAACTGGATTGGAAAAAAGTGTCCATAGTATCGGTTTCGCGAATTGCATCTTCGCCACAACAAGGGCATTTTGTAAATTTCCATGTAGGGTGTTTGTCTAAAGGATTGCCTTCACCTTTAATCTCAACATCATCAGGAAGGGCTACTGGTAAATTTTCAAATTTTTCAGGTACCAACCCACATTTAGGACAATGTATCATTGGAATCGGAGCGCCCCAATAGCGTTGGCGGCTAATTCCCCAATCACGAAGTTTATAGTTGATAACTTTTGTACCTCTTTTTTGCGCTTCAAAATGAGCAATAATCTTCTTTTGAGCACTTTTGGAATCAAGGCCGCTAAATTCTCCTGAATTAACAAGCGTACCATACTCCATTGTTGCAGAGGTTCCATCAAATGGTGTTGCATTTTCAATGCTTTGAATAATCGGCAAATTGTATTTTTGGGCAAATTCAAAATCTCGTTCGTCGTGAGCAGGAACGGCCATAACAGCGCCTCCGCCATACTCAATTAAAACAAAATTTGCTACCCAAACAGGCACGGCGCGTCCGGTTAAAGGATGAATGACATCAATCTCTAAACTCACACCCTCTTTTTGAGCTTGCGCACGTTCACGTGCACCCACACGTTGCATCTCTTTTATCTGTGCAATTTTTGCTTCACTTAAAAGTTTGTGTTCAATGAGATAATTCACAATGGGATGTTCAGGAGCTAACGCAGAATAACTGACGCCATAAATGGTATCAGGGCGCGTTGTAAAAACATTATACCCTTCAAATTGACCGTTTAATTTTGCCTTTGACTCAGGAGATAAAGAAAAAGTAAATTCTAAACCTTCACTTCGTCCAATCCAATTCTCTTGCATGGTAAGAACTTGACTTGGCCAACCCGCTCGTAGCTTTTCACAATCATCCAGCAACTCTTGTGCATACTGAGTAATTTTCAGGTAATAACCAGGAAGTAGTCGCTGTTCTACAGGGTTATCACATCTCCAACAACATCCCTCTTCAACTTGTTCATTTGCAAGAACCGTTTGACATGTATTGCACCAATTTAGCGTCGCACTTTTTTGATAGACCAAGCCTTTATGAAACATTTCAATAAAAATGCGTTGTTCATGCTTCGTATAAAGCGTATCGCTTGCGGCAAATTCTCTGGTTGTTGAAAAAGACAAACCTAATGAAGAGAGCTCTTTACGCATATAATCAATATTTTCATATGTCCATTTTTTAGGATGAACCCCATGCTTAATCGCTGCATTTTCAGCAGGCATACCAAAGCTGTCCCAACCAATTGGATGCAACACATTGAAGCCATTTTTACGGTGATGCCTAGCAATCGCATCACCAATCGTATAGTTACGAACATGCCCCATATGAATACGTCCGCTTGGGTACGGAAACATACTTAAAATATATTTTTTCTTTTTTGTAAAATCATTTTGTGGCTCAAACGCATTGGTCTCATGCCATCGCTTCTGCCATTTATTTTCAAGTTCTAAAGGGTTATATAACATCTCTACTCCATCCCGAATTAAACGGTACCTTTTTCATACATTGAACGCATTTTCTCTTTTTCAACTCTATTTTTCTCTTTGAGTGCAAGTTTATTTTTATATTTTTCAATACTAAAACCTAAAACACTAATAAAAGGAGCTGAAATAAAAATTGAACTATAACTACCGATAATCAAACCTATTAACATCGTAAAGCTAAATCCGTGGATAATTTTTCCACCAAACACATACAAGGTAAAAACAACGAAGAAAACAGTCAATACAGTTAAAACGGTTCGTGATAGTGTTTTAGAAACGGAGGTATTAATGACATTCATCAAATCCGTCTCTTTGGTGGTTTTAAGTTCTTCACGGATACGGTCATAAATAATAATGGTATCATTAATCGAATAACCAATCAGTGTCAAAATAGCAGCTAAAACATCCAAGCTCATTTCAATATGGCAAAGGATTAATACACCCACAGTAATAGCGACATCGTGCACCAAAGTAATAATAGAAGCAACCGCAAAGGTCCATTCAAAACGAACGGCAACATACACCATGATTCCTAGCATACTTAAAACAGCAGCCATAATACCTTTTTGTCTTAGCTCACCACCCACTTTTGGACCTACGATATCAACTTTACGGACATCAAAGGTTCCAGTTTCTTTCAACAGTGTTCGGACATGATCACCCACATCTTCACTAACTCCACCTGTGGTGGTTGCAAAACGAATTTGAACCTCTTCAGGGGAGCCAAATTCCGTAATCAGCGCATCGGAGAACATTTTATCTTTTGCTAAATCCGTTCTAATTTGGTCAATGGGGGCTTTATGCTCATATTTTAATTGAACAATCGTACCACCAGAAAAATCAATACCGTAGGTTAAACCTTTTGTAAAAAAAACAGCAATAGACAAGATTGCTAAACTCAATGTTGTCACCAGGAAAAAACGGCTTAATTTCATAAAATTGTAAATTTTATGATGTGAAAAAAACTCCATTAATGACTCCTCTTCATACCAAACCACAAGGAGAGGTTTTTACTTTTTTCAATACGCGGCATAAAGTAGTCGTATATTCCATGTGTGCCTAAAATAGCTGTTAGCATTGACACACTAATACCTATCGCCGTACTGATTGCAAAGCCTTTAATGGGGCCTGTGCCGTACACATACAATAAAACAGATGTAATGATAGATGTAATATTACTGTCCAAAATAGCGCTCATTGCATTTTCATAACCATGTTCAATAGCTTGCTTCATAGGAATACCCTGCCGTAACAGCTCTCTGATACGCTCGTTAATAATAACGTTGGCATCAACGGCCATACCAATGGTCAAGACGATACCCGCCATACCAGGAAGTGTAAGCGTTGCGCCAAAAAGAGCCATAATAGCAATCAATAAAAAGAGATTGACAATTAACGCAATATTCGCAATAACACCTGCCAAACGGTAATAAAATAACATAAAAATAGAAACCAACATAAAACCAGAGATTAATGCAAGAAGACTTGCTTTAATACTATCAGCACCCAAAGAAGGGCCAACACTGCGTTTTTCTAATAGTGTCACCGGGGCTAAAAGAGCGCCACTGCGAAGCGCAATCGCCACGTCATGTGCTTCTTTAACGCTAAATCCACCGCTAATTTGACCACTACCGCCGCCGATACGTTCACGAATTACTGGGTCTGAATAGACTTTATTATCCAAAACAATGGCAAGACGATTTCCAATGTTATTGGCTGTGAAATCACCAAAGATTTTTGCACCTTCTGAATTCAGGGTAAAATTGATAACAGGTTGTTGCATTTGGCTGAAACCAACTTTAGCGTCGGTAAGCATACTACCATCTAAAATAGGAATCTCTTTTAAGATATGACGGATAGAATCACCTCGAGCATCGCCTAAAATGACATCGCCATATTGTGCTGCTTCGGTTGGACTCATGGTATTAGCACGGTCTTTACGTTTTTCATCCACTGCCATCAATTGTAAATGAGCGGCCTTAGCAATCAATTCACGTGCACGTTGTTCATCTTCAGCATTTTTGACGCCTGGAAGTTCGACTAAGATTTTATCCGTACCCTGTTTAGCGACATTGGGTTCCGCCAAACCAAATTGGTCCAAACGATTACGAATCGTCTCTACCGCTTGGGTAATGGCATACTCTTTAATCAATTCTTTCTCTTTGTCACTTAAAGAGAGGGTATAGTGTAAAGCCTCTTTATTGATTTGCAAACCACTAACTGTTTTAAGCATACCATCGAGTTTTTTCTCTTCATCTTTGTCAAGAAGTGTAAACGAGAGCACCTCTTCATCAAGACGAAAGTCATCAATGATAATGTCATTGCTTTGCGAAAAGAATTTAATACTAGAGGCAATCGATTTTACTTTAGATTTTATCGCTTCATCGGTTTTAACGCCTAAAAGCATATGAAGGCCGCCTTGTAAATCAAGACCTAGCGAAACTTTAGCACCTTTTTGCGTCTGTAAAAAAGTAGGCATTGACATGCCTACTCCTAGAATTACCGCTATTAAAAAAATGACTAAACGGTAGTTAAATTTGCCACTACTCATCGATTCTCTTTGCGATATAATCTCTTGCAATCTTGACAGTCACGCCTTCATCATTAAGCTTAACTTTGATAGAATCTTCATCAGGTTTTACAACTTCACAGATCAAACCACCATTGGTAACAACTTTGTCGCCTTTTTTGAGAGTATCTAACATCTCTTTGTGTTTTTTAACCTGTTTTTGTTGAGGCCTAATCACAAGAAAATAAAAAATCGCGAAAAGAACGACGAGTGGAAGTAAAGAAGAGACTAAATTTGCAGAACCTTGCATGGAAATCCTTTGTGAAAAAAATTTTAGATACTTATTTTACACGCATTTATATAATAAAAGCCTTTGTCATAGCACTTTGTCTCTCAGCATTTATCTATCTTAGTTATTTTAACCTCAGTATCCTCATCGTAAATTCCCTCTTTGCGGCTCTTGGATTTTACGTGCTTCTAGGGGAAAATCGCGTTATTTGGTTTTGGAGCGGTTTTTTCACAGGACTTTTATGGTTCTATTGGATTAGCTTTAGCTTTGTCTATTATAACCTTGCTTTTTTAATCCCTTTGATTATTATCGGTGTTGCCGTATGTTATGGATTTTTATTTTGGGTGATAGCACGAATCACTACATTTACCTATCTTCAAGCAATCTTACTCGCTGGTATCAGTTTTATTGACCCTTTTGGATTCAACTGGTTTAAGCTAGAGCTTCTCTTCATAGACAGCTATATGGTTCCAACATGGTGGGCATTGGCTCTTTTCTTAGTGGCAATCGCAACGCTAAAAACATTGCCAAAATGGTCTAAAAGTGTTGCTCTTATTCCACTGCTTGGTTCACTCTCTTATTCAACGCCGCATGTTGAAGTGCCTCAAATCAATGTTGCATTACCCCAAATTCACATCCCTCAATCTGAACGCTGGGATGCAAAATATCAACAAAACGCTATTGATCTTAATTTTGAACTTATTGACCAAGCAATTGTGCAAGGCAAAGAGCTTATTGTTCTACCAGAGAGTGCTTTTCCTCTTTACCTTAACAAAGCACCTCGTTTAATTGAACACTTAAAAGCGTATTCAAAACACATTAGCATTGTTACGGGAGCTTTAACGTACGAAGAAGACAAAGGATTTTTTAACTCTTCATATTTTTTTCACAACGGTAAAATGCAAATTGCTCATAAAATTATTCTTGTCCCTTTTGGTGAAGAGGTACCTTTTCCTTCATTTGTTGTAGAAATTATCAATAAACTCTTTTTTGACGGGGCAAAAGATTATCAAAAAGCAAAAGCACCACAAGATTTTGAACTCAAAGGGATGGCATTTCGCAGTGCAATCTGTTTTGAAGCGACCAAAGATGAACTCTATGAGGGGCATCCAAAACAGATGATTGCGATTAGCAATAACGCATGGTTTAGTCCGTCCATTGAGCAAACGCTCCAACATCTACTGCTTCGCTACTATGCAAGAAAATACAATACCGTGATTTATCACAGTGCCAACAGTGGCAAAAGCGGAGTCATTTTACCGTAAAGAAGGTGTTTTCACCCTCTTTACATGTAAAAAGAAATTCTTATTTTTTAAGGGCTTTAAAAAGCTCTAAAGCGTCTAATTGTTCCCAAGGATAATCACTTTGACCGACTTGTCCGCGTGCCGCAACGTCTGCGTATAAGAAGGTATCCGTACTTGGTTTATCGAGGCTAAATTTATTGGTAATCCAACGTGGGGTGAGACTAAATGTTTCAAGAACAAAATTTGAAAGTTCATCGTCACTGATACTGGTGTATGTCCCAAAAGTATCCACCGAGACCGAAACAGGTTTTGCTACACCAATAGCATAAGAGAGTTGCACGGAGCATTTTTTAGCAAGGCCAGCGGCAACGATATGTTTAGCAATCCAACGTCCGGCATACAGTCCGCTACGATCTACTTTTGTATAATCTTTACTGGATTGTGCACCACCGCCAATAGGAGCATATCCGCCAAAACTATCGACAATGAGTTTACGGCCTGTCAAACCTGAATCGTGAAGTGAGCTGTGATTGACATAACGACCTGTTGGATTAATATGGATAATCGTATCATTTGGGTCGTATAATTCAGGTGGTAATCCCGTATCGTCAATTAACCCTTTAATCAGTGTACGCACCTCTTCTATAGGTATATTTTCATTTGAAGGCGCAGAAACAACAATGGTATGAATTTTTTGAGGTTTACACTCTTCAAAATTTTGTTTTGTACCGTAATCAACCGTAACTTGGGTTTTAATATCAACGCCCAATTTGTGGTTATGCGTCAATGCATAATTATAAACTTTATCGCATAGCATTCTGGCATACGAAATGGCGGCTGGCATAAAATCAGCTGTTTCAGAAGAGGCAAATCCAAACATAATGCCTTGATCGCCTGCGCCTATCTCACCACTTTCTTGATCGACACCTTGATTGATATCGCTGCTTTGTTGGTTTAGAAGAACTTGCACTTTCAATTCATCAGGATGAAGGCATTGCTCTTTTGTAAAGGCTGATTTTCCATCGTAACCAATTTTTGCCAACGCATTTTTAACAATCGCCTCATAATCTTGAAACGAAAGAATACTTTTGGTTGCAACTTCGCCACCAATAATGACATGTTTGCCTGCGACGAATACTTCGCTAGCAACACGTGAATTGCTATCAGCAATTAACAATGCATCTACAATACTGTCTGCGATAATATCCGCACATTTGTCAGGGTGACCTGGACTAACGACTTCTGAAGTAAAAAGGTAGTGTTTTGTGTGTTCCATTTTTGTTTTCCATTTCTTTGTTTTCCTGTTTTCAAACACACTTTTCAAAAACGCTTGTTTTTGAAAAATTTTATGCTTTCATGCAAAGCATCTCAAGCATAAAGTCTGAAAACTTGTTTTCCATCCTTTTGTTTTCCATTTATGGTTTCTAGAAGATATGAAACATAAAATAAAAGTAAAAGATTGAACCAAGGTTTTTGCAAACCCACCGCATATATTCCAAGGAGTATCATACCCTCTTTTGTATAAATCAACCTTATATAAAGCGCCTAAGCTAAGAGATAATGCTATTCCAAAGCCCAATACTCACAAATGAGACTAAAATACCTAATGCGAGCGCATTAATAGCCAAATCTTTATTAAGCCCTCCCCTTACAGCAAACACAACTGCCATGGTCATAGGTGGCATCGCTGTCTCTAAAAACGTTACGCGAACCCAAGGCAACGATATATCTGAAAATAATCTCAGGAGAACCAATATCACCAAAGGCGTTAAAACCATTTTAATTAAAAGCGCTACAAGATTTTCTTTCATATAAAGCCCTAAAGAGCGAAAATCAAGCTTCATACCCACAATAGTCGTGACCAAAGGGATGAGGGTCGCTTGAAATTTATCGAGCATCATCTCAATAAAAGAAGGAAACACGGTTCCATGAAAATACAATGCTGCAATGATGGCTAATAAGGGTGGGGAGAAAAAAACGTGCTTGGCGATTGCTTTTACACTTCGTTCGTGTTCGCCACCCCATGCAATAATAAGAACGCCTACGGTTAAAAGTGCAATGAAACTGCCAATCTGATCATACACCAAAGCATACACAACATGGTCTAACGAATAGAGCGACTCAATGTATGAAAATCCAACAAACGCCGTATTTCCAAAAGTTGCGACGACCATCAAGGTTGCCGTATCTTTTTTTGAAAGCTTCATGTAGCGCCCTGCGCCATAAGACAAAACTAAAGAAATTCCCATGGCAACATACGCAATTACAATCAGCTCAATAATCTCTTGATTAAACGTTAAAGTACGAATCTTGGCAAGTGCTAAGGCAGGTAAAGAAAAATAAATTACAAATTCAGTTAATGACTCGGAGATATCATGCTTGATGCGTTTAAAAGCATAGCCAAGCGCAACAAATAAAAATATCGGTGCGATGTGTTCTATCATTTCCACTCATTGATCTGTTTTTTTTCAAGTACTTTTTCAATGCGTTCTAAAAAATCTTCGCGCGCTATTTCTATTGCGCCCATGGATTTTAAATGCTCCGTTGGTAGTTGGCAGTCAATAAAATCACCACCGAGTTGTTCTATTTTTTGACACAGCCCTACCATTGCAGCTTTAGACGCATCGCTTTTGATAGAGAACATCGACTCACCGCAGAACATGCCACCAAGATATAGACCATAAAGTCCACCGACTAATTTCCCTTCAAAAAACGTCTCCACCGAATGGGCAAACCCTTTTACATGTAAAAAGCAAAATGCCTCAATCAGCCTTTCACTTATCCAACTTTTTTGCCCTTTTTCAAGTCTCGTTTCAAGGCATTGACGCATCACCGTCTCAAAGCATGTGTCATAACGTATCTCGAAATGTTTCATACTTTTCATAAGACTTTTAGAGATTTTAATGGATGTGGGATACAAAAGAAGTCTAGGATTAGGAGACCACCACAAAATAGGGTCGCCTTCGTTAAACCAAGGAAAAATTCCCTTAGAATAGGCACGAAGCAGTCGTTCAGGCTTTAAATCTCCACCCCATGCCAAAAGTCCCTCAGAACTAGCGTCCGAGGGATTTGGAAATGTGAAATCAAGCGGGTGCAGTTGAGGAATCAGAATCTTATTTGCCACCGCTGTATTCGAAAACCAATTTTTTTGACTTATAGTCAATTTTACACACACCACCCTCTTTGAGTTTACCAAAGAGAACCTCTTCTGAAAGCGGTGTTTTAATCATCTCTTGAATGACACGGCGCATCACACGCGCACCCATCTCTTTACTATATCCTTCATTGGCGAGGTATTTTTTAGCCGCTAAGGTCGCTACAATTTCCACATGTTTTGACTTAAGCTGTTCAGTAAGTTCATAGAGCATTTTTTCAACAATATGAATCATAATCTCTTCGCTAAGCGGTGCAAAATGAATGACATCATCCAAGCGGTTTCTAAACTCAGGAGAGAAGAAATCTTTAATGGCATGGTCGGTGCGTGAGCTTTCACTCTTCGTAAAGCCAAGCGTTGGCGCTTCTTTTGTTCCAAGATTGGACGTCATAATAATAATGACATTGCGAAAATCAATCTTCGTACCATTGTTATCGGTCAAAGTCGCACTATCAAAAATCTGCAATAAGATATTGAGCATATCCGGATGCGCTTTTTCAATCTCATCCAACAACAAAACCGTATAAGGGTGTTTTTTAATCGCTTCACTGAGCTGTCCACCCTCATCGTAGCCTACATACCCAGGAGGCGCACCAATAAGTCTGCTTACGGTATGTTTTTCCATATATTCGCTCATATCGTAGCGTTCAAAATGAACACCTAATTCAAAAGCGAGTTGTTTAGCCACTTCCGTTTTACCCACACCCGTTGGACCTGCAAATAAAAATGCACCAATCGGTGATGTGGGATTGCCAAGACCTGCACGGCTTCGTTTAATCGCCTTAGCAAGGGTTTCAATCGCTTTATCTTGTCCAAAGATTTTTGCTTTGAGGTTTGCTTCTAAATGCTGCATCACCTCGCCTTCATCTTTGGTCACGCTTCTACTTGGGATATTGGCGATTTTAGAGAGCACCCCTTCAAGATCACTCAGTTCAACAACTTTTTTACGTTTTTTCGCCAAATGAAAAGATGCACCCACTTCATCAATCAAATCAATGGCAGAATCAGGTAAAAATTTATCGTGGATATATTTTTTCGCTAACTCAACCGAAGCTCTGATGACTTCAGTCGGGTATTTAACACCATGGTGTTTTTCATAACTGCCTTTAAGCCCTTTGAGAATCAAAAATGAATCTTCAATGCTAGGCTCTAAAACATCTATTTTTGCAAAACGACGGCTTAGTGCTTTATCTTTATCGAAAAAGTTTCTAAATTCACCATACGTCGTCGCTCCGATACAGCGAATTTTTCCAGAAGCAAGAGCCGGTTTAAGTAAATTGGACAAATCCATAGAGCCGCCACCTGTCGCTCCTGCACCTACAATCGTATGAATTTCATCAATAAATAAGATGGAACCTTTGAGGTTTTCTAACTCATTTAAAATCTCTTTGAGACGTTTTTCAAAGTCTCCTCGGTATTTTGTCCCTGAAAGTAATGCACCCATATCAAGGGCATAGACAGCGGTATTTTTAAGAATGTCAGGCACACTGCCTTCGCTGATTTTTTTTGCAAGTCCTTCAACAATGGCTGTTTTACCCACGCCTGGCTCACCCACCAAAAGAGGGTTGTTTTTCTTTCTGCGACACAAGACTTGCATCACGCGCCCTACTTCATCAATTCGACCAATGAGAGGGTCTATTTGGTTCTGTTTAGAAAGAGCGATTAAATCCAGTGTGTATTTTCCTAAAGCGCTCTCTTTTTCATCGCCATTGCTATCTTCTTTATGTTGAGGCGATGTTAAAGCCGTGACTTCTTCAATAATCAGAAGCTTATCGACACCGTGTTGCAATAACAAAGAGACGCAAAAGGCATTATTTTCATCCATAATGGAGATTAAAAGGTCATACACATTGGCTTCTGTCTTACCAGCACTTTTTACATGTAACATCATGGATTCGATAACACGGGTAAGAGCGACTGTTTCGACAGGTTCATAGCTCTCTTCGCTAGGAACGACCTGCGGATTTGCAATAAAATATTTTTCCATAGAGCGTTGCAAGAATGTGATACTAAGTCCACAACGAATCAAAAGTTCTACGATATGCTCGTTACTTAGCATCGCAAAAAAGAGATGATCAACGGTAATATATTCATAGCGATGTTTGCGCACAAACGCTATCGCATCGTTAAAAACGAAATTGAGTTCTTGGCTAACCATAATCGACTCCTTTGGATTTTATTTTTACACGCCTTCTGAGCGAAGCCCACTAGGTTGCGCTAACCGCTGTGGCGCTAAAGCTTGCCTCTTCCGAAGCAGAAAATTTTTCTTTTACACGCTTTTTTGTCAAAGCTCACCCAAAGCGCTAGCCTCATATTTGGTACTTTTACTCCTCTTCCATGATGGCACGAAGTGGAAATTTTTCCTCTTTTGCCATTTTACGTACACATTCCACTTTTGTTTCAGCTATCTCATGCACATAGACCCCGCACAACCCCTTGCCTTGTTCATGGACACTCAGCATAATCTCCGTCGCTTTCTCAAAACTGTGATGGAAGATTTGCATTAACACTTTAATGACAAAATCCATACTGCTATAATCATCGTTGAGAAGTAACACTTTATACAAACGAGGCTCTTTTATCTCACTCTCTTCGATGACTTCGTTTTGAAACTCGCTTTGCTGTTTGGGCATCTATTGACCTCTATTTTGCTGTTAATTTATCAATATCTTTTTGAATGATATCCAAACCAACTTTCCCAAGATAAAATTTATTCTCAGGATTGTTATTATAGATATCGGTTATTTTTTGATATGCCCCATCTTTTAAAATCACTTTAAAAGGAACTTGAAGCGTCTCTTTGTATTTTATATCGCTTAATATCGTCTGAACAAGCTTTTTATTTGTCGGTGCATTACTGATAAAATAATAAGCGTTATACTTTGCCGCAAAATTTTCGACAACATACTCATCACTCACCTCTTCAAAAAAGTTCAGCCCAATCAGCATCACATCATCACTATTTTGCAACTGAAAGTCCATCAAAGAAGGTGCTTCTTCTTGACAAGGTGCACAAAACGTACCAAAAATATCAAACATGATAATTTTTTCTTCATCATCTTCAATGACAAAGCCGCCATTTTTACGCAAAAGTGTTATTTTTGCTCCTGAAACGCTTTTTAACTCTACTTTATCGCCATCTTTATATGTCTCAATAACATTTGTAACATTTTTAGTAGGTTCTGAGCCACATCCGACTAAAAAAAGAAGTGCCATTAAGGCTATTATTATGGTTTTGAGTTGTTTCATGTTCCTATCCTCTGTTTCTTCAGACTTAATTTTACAAGTTTTGCATAAATGATTTGTAAATTACTCTTTATAAAGATGATTTTTGATTGCCGTTTTAGCTTCGCGTGCGGCATCTTTCTCTTTAAGACTCTCTCGTTTGTCGTGCTCATTCTTTCCTCGAGCCAAAGCAATCTCAATTTTAGCAAGATTTTTGGCATTGAAATAAATGGCTAATGGCACTATCGTTAGACCGTCTTTAGCGACTTTCATGTCCCACTTACGTAACTGTTTCATATGCAACAAGAGCTTTCGAGGAGCCCTTTCATTAGGTGCATAATTTAGATTTGCCGTCGATAAATGTGAAATATGCGCATTGAGTAAAAAGGCTTCACCTTTGATAATTTTGACAAACGAATCTTTGAGATTTACCCTACCTTGCCTGAGGGCTTTGACTTCGCTGCCTTGAAGAACCATTCCCGCTTCTAACTTTTCTAAAATTTCATAATCGTGAAACGCTTTTTTATTGCGTGCAACAGGTTCGCCCATCTTTATCTCTCCACTATTCTAAAAAAACTGCTTCCGCTACCGCTGAAAAACCAACCATCTTTGGCAAAAGCTTGAAGCGCAGGGTAAGCTTTCAAAGAAGCGGCAAAAAGGTCGTTCAGTGCTTCTTTGGTATAAGATTTTAATATATCAATACTCTTAAGATGCATCATCTCTTGAGCTAATTCTGGTTGAATAGATTGCAAAAAATATTCCCGAAATGTTTGATAAACATGTGCTGTATTGCAAGCAATTGGCGGTGTGAAGACCTCAATCGGCAATGCTTCTTCATCGAACTTCTCAACAATCTCACCAACGCCACGTACATTTGCACTCACATACTCAGAGGCAAAGAAAGCAACATCGGCTCCTACGGATGAGCCTATTTCCATTTTTTCGCGAATACCAAGCTTTAAGCCACCGACATCACTGAGCATCTTTAAAAAGGTGGCCGCGTCACTACTACCGCCGCCAAGCCCCGCTCCTGTTGGAATCACTTTTTTTACATGTAAAGCGTATTCTTGCATGACAGAGGTTACCTCTTTGGCAAAGCCTGCTTTTTGTAACGCTAAAAAAATCTTATACACGGTGTTGTGCTCTAAGGCACAATTAAAATCTCCACGCAGCTCAAAAGGCTCTTGTGTGCGTTTAGGTACAAATTCTAAGGTATCGTACAATGAATGCACACGCATAAAGCGCGAATTTAACGCATGGTAATGACCACGGGTTCCTATAACTTTTAGAAAGATATTGACTTTAGCAAAGGCTTGATACTGCATTATTTTAACTTTTGGCTCAAACTTAATAGTGCATCTGAGCTAATGCTTTTACTAGCTTCAATATTTGTTTGTTTAATGGCATGTGCCAATTCTTCGCGCAAAATCAACATATCTTTGGGTGCCTCAAAGCCCAATTTTACAACACCTTTTGATATTTCAATGACTTTGACAGTGATGTTTTCATTCAAAACAACACCCTCGCCAATTTTTCGTGTAAGTATTAACATGATGACGCCTTTTTAAGCGATAGTAAATTGAGTAAATATTCTACTCCATTTGCGCTGATTTGCACAATACTTAGCATTTCATCAATGACTAATTGATAGATGCCCTCCGTTTGATTTGCAAAATGCTCAACCAAAAGCTTTCTGCCCAATAATATATCGTTTTTATCGCCTAAATACTCATTTTTTTCAACATCTAGGTACGCCAATGGGTCTAATTCTAGCTCGTCTTGGTAAACAAACTTCCCTTCATTGAGGCGATTTAACGCACTTAAGCAACCGTCAAATCCTAATTTTTGGGCAATCATTTCGCCAATACTTCGGATATAACCACCCTCAGAAATAGTAATTTCAAAGGTTAAAAAAGGGTGTGCATAATGCACCAAGTGGCAATCATACACCCTGCTCGTTATTGCATGAAGTTCAAAATCTTGTTCTTTACGGGCCAAATCATACGCACGTTGCCCTTCAATCTTTTTGGCAGAATATTTTGGTGGAAGATAGGTCAGTTCGCCTACTAAACTGTTGAGAATAAAATGAATCGAATCAGGATGAAAAGGCATCATCTCTTGAACGCTTTGTATTTGTTCACTATCCAGTGTCGGACTCTTCGCCCCAATCCAAAGCGTCGCACGATACGTTTTTGGCGCTTTTTTTAAAAATCGAAACAATTTTGTAAACTGCCCAAAAGCGATGATAAGCACACCTTCTGCAAAAGGGTCAAGTGTTCCAGAAAAACCCGCTTTTTTAATGTTATAGCGTCTTTTAATACGGCTTAAAAAGTGGTTGGAGACCATGCCTGCTGGCTTATAGGCAACAAAAAGGCGGTTATCCACTAGATTTTCTCCACAAATGAAGCCAAGATATCCCTTCGTGTACCGCTAAAATTAATCTGTAATTTAAACTCTCGCCCCACTTTACTCACTTCCGTGACACGCCCTATCCCAAAAATTTTATGTTTGACTAAATCGCCTTTTTTAAACGAAGTGGTTTTTTCCAAAATGAGACTGCCCTCACACACACCGGCTTCTTTTAAAAAGCGACTTTTGGTCAGTTCCGTTCTACGTCCTTTGTAGAAGCGACTGCCAGAAAAACTAAGCGTCAATTCTTTCTTCGCACGCGTAATGGCGACATACCCTAAACGGCGCTCCTCTTCAATATCACTTCCATCGCCAATAAGAGGAAAAAATCCCTCTTCTAAGCCAATAACAAAGAGATATTCAAATTCCAAACCTTTACTCGCATGGATACTCATAATCGAGATATTTTCACTGTCAATTTGGTCTTGGTCGCTTTGAAGAGCAAGTTCATTGAGAAAATCATCGACACCCATTTGTGGGTTTTGTTTGACATAATCTCTAAAAAGACCATAAAACTCATCAATGTTCGAAAGACGTTCAATCGAGTCTGGCTGGTTGTTATAGTACTCTTTAATCGCAAATGCTTCTTCAATGGCATCAATCATATCGTAGGTCGAATTTTGTTGAATACTTTGCATATGTGCGATATTTTGGACAAACTCTTTAAGCGCTAATGCGGCTTTTTTAGTCGCTTCTTTTTCAATCGTAGCTTCATTACATGTAATATACTCGTAAACGGATTGCCTGCTATCGTAGGCTGCTTTAAAGATACGCTCAATCGTCACCTTTCCAAGACCACGTTTCGGGCGGTTTATAATGCGCTTAATAGAAAAATCATCATGAGGATTTGCTATCATTCTTAAATAACTAATGACATCTTTCACCTCAGCCCTTTCGTAAAATTTCACGCCACCGACCATATTGTAAGGAATTTGCTCTTTATTGAGTCCTTCTTCAAGGGAACGACTCAGCGCATTGATACGGTATAACACAGCAATATCTTTTGGATTTACACCACTTTGAATCAGCTTCTTGATGCGTTTCGCAATCGTTGAAGCCTCTTGATTTTCGTCGTGTGAGTCCATGACTTCAATCGCTTTGCCATCGCCTTTAGTGCTCTCCAAGATTTTTCCGATGCGTCCTCTGTTATGCTCGATTAAATCATTGGCGGCTTTTAAAATTTGAGATGTTGAACGGTAGTTTTTTTCCAATTTGACAATTTTGACATTTTCAAATGACTCATGAAACTCTAAAATATTTTTGATGTTCGCACCACGCCACCCGTAAATGCTTTGGTCATCATCACCGACCACGCATAGATTATTGTGGTTATGGCACAATTTTCGAAGGAGTTTATACTGAAGTTCGTTGGTATCTTGGTACTCATCAACCATAATATACTGATACCTTTGAGACACTTGTTCGCACAATGCTTCATCGGATTCTAAAATTTTATAAGGCAATACCAATAAATCATCAAAATCGACAAGGTTGTTTTCTTGCAAGTAATTTTCATACTGTTCATACAATTTTGCGATTATTTGATAGCTTTTTTGTTCTGCTTTTTCCCAGGCCGTTTTAGGATCAAGCAAAGAAGTTTTATAGCGTGAAATCTCACTGGCTATCATTCCAGTTGGAAGTTCCGTACTGGTATTAAAACTCTTTAAAATACGTTTTTTATCATCGGTATCAATCACAACAAAACTATTTTTACGCCCTATTTTTTCAATATGGAATTTTAAAAAAAGGAGTCCAAATTTATGGAATGTGCAGAGTAAGGGAGGATAAGTATGCTCTTCAATCATCGCCATCGCACGTTCACGCATTTCACTCGCTGCTTTATTGGTAAATGTCAGTGTAAGCGTATTGGCAGGCGGGATTCCTAGTGAAAGTAAATACGCTAGTCTTGATGTAATCGTTTTGGTTTTACCACTGCCAGCACCTGCTAAGATAAGAACAGGTCCATCGACACATTTGACGGCATCTTGTTGTGATTCATTGAGCATCTCTAAATCTTGCATCGTTTATCTACTTTGTGATGATATAAATTCTATTTATTATAGCGAAAAAAGTTTAAGCCAAACTCTGTGTGCCCCAAAAGGCACTAAACATGTAGACTTAAAACTAATCTAAAATGTCATTGTTTTTGCCATTATTTTTAGTTATAATGAGTAAAAGTTGTAACAGAAATTTATAATATACTGAAGGATTTTTTATGCTTAAAGATTTCTCTAAAGTAGAAACCTTTTTAACCGTTGTGCGAGAAAAAAGTTTTTCTAAAGCATCCAAAAAATTAGGCATTAGCCAACCTGCGGTCACACAACAAATCAAATTACTTGAAGAGTATTTGGATATTCAGATTGTTGATCGTAAAAAAAATGGTATTAAGCTCACAACCGCGGGGGAAGAGCTTTTTAAAATGGCCGTAAAACTCGAAAAGCATCTTTTAGCTGCTGAGAGAGAAATGTTACGTCTTGTGAATAAAGAAGTCATTTTTGTATTAGGAGCGTCGCCTGTTATTGGCAATTACATCCTACCAAACTTTTTAAATGACATTCAAGAAGCTATAAAAAACAACGTCATGCTTAAAGTAGAAGATGCCGCAGAAATTACAGAAAAACTACTGGACAAAAAAGTAGATTTAGCGTTGATTGAAGCACCTATTTTCCAAGAGGGCATCATCTACCGTGAGTGGCTTGAAGATGAGCTTGTCATTACCAGTCGTTCGCCGCTTCCAAAATTGGTTAAAAAAGAAGATTTACTCTCGTACAACTGGATATGCAGAGAAGAAGAGTCTAACACGCGTAAAATCATCCATGAAACATTTGAAAAAATGGACATTGATTGTAAAAGTTTTAAAGTCAAAAGTATTGTCACAAGTTCAACCGCTGTAAAAAATACACTGATGAAAGCAAGTATTGAAGAAACCCCTACCGTGTCGATTCTTTCCAAACACATCGTTGCGGATGAAGTTGAAAAAGGTGAACTCTTTACGACCAAGATGAAAGGCTTGAAATTAACACGTATGCTCTATCTTTGCTACATTAAAGATCGCAAACACGATGCACTAATCGATAATGTAATTAACTACATGATGAGCAAACAAGACATTAAACCTTCTTAAGGCTACTTTTTCATCAATTTTTGATTATGAGGATTGGACAAAAACGCATTCATAGAGCGTTTGAGTCCATTTTCTTGTGGCTCTTTTACTGCAGCTTTTGGCGGTGGTGTGCTGAGATTAATAAAGACAGGAATCTCTTCAACAATAATCTGCAAGATGGCTTCTAATGGGAAACTAACGAGTGAGCCAAAATTATCATTTCCAAAGCCTGCTTCAAAACTCAACGTATTATTATAAATTTGCGTACTTTCAAAGGTATATCCTGCTAAAAAGAACATGGTAATAGGTTTGAAATTTTGACTAATTTCAACAGGCAAAATAGGGTCAAAGTTCACATCGGAGATATTGGTCAAAATAGAAAAATTCACACCGCGTTTCAGTAATAACTCAAGTACCTCTTTGATATGTTGTTTCATTAACCCATGGAACTCTTCACTACCCAACAATGTTTCAAGCATCACACATTCCTTTAAACTCTTGTAAGAGAATTTCAATCTCGCCAATACCCAGTTGCCAAAACTGCTCATCTTCAATGTCAAAGCCAAATTTTTTAATCAGCTCTTTAGGGCTTTGGCTACCGCCCGCAGCTAGGAAACTTGTATAATTTTGAACAAACAGTGTTTTATCGCTCTTCTTATACAGTCCATAAAGGGCTAAAACAAGTAATTGACCATAACTGTACGCGTAACAATAAAAAGGTGAATGAATAAAATGTGGAATATAACTCCACCATAAATGATAATTAGAACTAAGCTCTATACTCTTACCAAACATTTTTTGGCTCTCTTCCATCCAATAACGATTAAACGTAGGAAGGTCTAGTTCCCCTTCATGTGCATGTACTTTTCGCTCGAATGTCGTAAAATTGATTTGGCGATATAATGTGGAGAAAATATCTTCAATTTTACTGGCATATAAAGAACGTTTTTCATCCAACGTCAAATTTTCTTTGATAGCATCAAACGCCAACATTTCAGCAAATACAGAAGCCGTTTCGGAAGTTGTCAGAGGGGTATCACTGGCAAGATAACCCACATCACGGGAGAGGTATTGGTGAATGGCGTGTCCTAGCTCATGCGCTAATGTAAATAGGTCGCGTCTGGTATTGGTATGATTCAAAAGTACGTAGGGATGTGTTGAAGGAGTGGCAGGATGCGAAAAAGCGCCCCCTCGTTTTTTGTTTTTGGGAAACACATCAATCCAACCTTGCTCAAATGCCATCGAAGCGATTTCAAAAAATTTAGGATTAAACTGGTTAAACGCTTCTAAAACAATTTTCTTTGAAGCTTCAAAATCATATTCAGATGCTTTATCTTCAAGTGGCGCATAACGGTCATACTCATACAAGGTATCAAACCCTAGCAATTTAGCTTTGAGGGCATAATATTCATGCACCAAATGAAAACTGTCTTCCGCGCTTTTGATGAGGGCATCAACGCTTTTTTGGGTAATTTTATTGTCAAGATGGCGCGGTTGTTCAGCATTTTTATAGCCTCGAAGCTCACACTCGTTGGACAAATCTGTTTTAATCATATTGAAGATATACCCCAAAAGAGGTTGGTGAGGCTTAAGCCCTTTCGTAAACGCATTGGCAGCATTTTTACGAACCTCTCGATTTGTATCTTGCAGTTTACTAAGTATCTCTTCTTCGGAGAGTTTTTTCCCCTCATAGCTGAATGTGAGGCGGCTAAAATGTTCATCAAATAAACGGCTAAAGGCAGAACCTGATGTCATCTCTTTTTTGAGAAGAATGCGTTCTTCTTTTTGTGACAGTTGGTAGGGTTTTTCTTCCATTAACGATTCTAAATAAAATTTATAATGCGGTGATGAAGCAATCAACTCTTCTTGTTTTGGTTTTGTAAGTTTGTTAAATTCCAATTCAAAAAAGAGCAAATGTTCAGCAATAGAACTGTGCTCTTGTTGGTATCTGGCATAGAAACTACCGTTGTCACTGTTGGTGGCAAATTTCAAAAAAGCATATGTCATAATGCGACCAAGCTTTTCATTAATCGACTCATATTCTCGAATCGATTCTAAAAACTCATTGACATGTAACTCTTTGAGCTTGCCTTTGCACACATTTTCAAAGCTGATTGCGCGGTTTTTTGCATCCAGCAAATCGGTTTCAAGTGCATTTTCATTTTCATACAGTGCTGATAAATCCCAATTCAAAACTTATTCCTTAATTAATACATTTTCAATAATTCTAAATCCTATAAGAGCATTCATTATAGCAAATTTCTGCGCTTTTTGAAGGCTTTTCATGTCTAAACTTTCAGCCTTCAACATACCATTTTCCAATAATCTAGCCCGCGTTGTGCCTTCCAAGAGTGGCTTTTTGGGTGTGTACCAGTGTCCATCAATGCATAAAGCAATATTGGCAATGGACGTGTCTTGCAACAACCCTTTACATGTAAAAATAACATCATCCACATTCGGTACTATCGCCGCATGAAGTTCTTCTCGGTTACACGATTTATACGCATACGAGAAAGAAGACTCCACACACGCAAAATGCTGTATTTCACGTGGAATATACGGTAAATATTCAATTTTTTGTATCGTTGTATCGTATTCAACCCGCACTCTGTAGGTTCCCACAGAAGGCGGTTGAAGGTATTCGCTTAATACAAGCGTATCATGGGCTTGGTAAAGCTGATGTCTCGTTTTTTCAAAACGAGCTTGATGATAAGTCATGTACTGAACCGTGCCATCAACGGCTTTGAGTGTCTCAAAGCAACGGGATATAGACTTTATCGCACAACTCCTCATACTCTTTTTGCGCATCACTGAGTGCCGTAATGCCTCCACCACTTTTAAAGACAAATCCTTCATCTGTCTTTTCTAAAAAACGAATCATCACAGCACTGTCCAAACACACGCCATCATAGACACCAAAGACGCCCGTAAAGAAACCTCGCTCATAGCCTTCAATCTTTTCGATTATCGCGACACTGCTCTTTTTAGGCGTACCACTGATAGAGCCTGCGGGCAGTAACGTCGCAAGAATATCGCCAACCTTTTCATGCCAATTACTGTCTAATTTTCCTGTGATTTTAGAACTCACCTGCAACAACTCTTTCTCACCTGCTTGAATTTTATCAATATAGCGAAACTGCTCCACACAAACGTTTTTTGCCACCATTGACAAATCATTACGTAAAAGATCAACCACCATCACATGCTCTGCTTTTTCTTTTTCATCCTCTAAAATGCATTTGGTTGCATGCGGAAGATTCGCGTCAATCGTGCCTTTCATAGGAAACGTACTGATGGTATTTTGTTCAATTTTGACAAACCGCTCGGGCGAAAAACAGACGAATTGATCTTTAAAATAGAGTTTAAACGGTGCTTTTGCTGCATGAAAAAGAGTCAGCATCGTCTCGTTAGGCACAACGTGTGTTTGAGCCGTTAAATTTAATACGTACGTATTGCCCGCTTCAATTTCGCGCTGAATGGCATTGATTTTTTGTTGATACAACGCATAATCAGGATACGTTTTATGCCATGAAAAGTTTTTACATGTAAAAGGGTCTTGAACGTTGCTATCACGTTCAAAAGAGAAGAAAATATCATCATCTAAAGCATCAAGTTCGCTGACATAAAAATGCTTTGCCGCATAATCAATGACGAAAAAGAACGGTGTTTTTGTGCAACCGAATTGATTGAGTTTTTGTGCAAACTCAATGTTCAATCAACTTCTCCAAAACAGCCATTCTCACAGCTACGCCGTTTTTAACTTGTTCCAATATTTTTGAGCGAGGATCTTTCATCATAAAGTCATCTACATCAACATTACGATGTACGGGACCTGGATGTAAGACGATGATGTCGCGGTCTTTCATCAGTTTGGACGTAATACAAAAATCATTGGCATAATCTTTTAACGAAGCATAAATCTGATTGGCGTGGCGTTCAGTTTGGGTACGAAGGCTCATAATCACATTGACCTCATCGATAACATCTTCAATACGATGATACGTTCTTAAAGTAGTCTGCGGCAAGAAATGAGGTGGTGCCACAAGGATGACTTCTACACCCATGCGTGCGAGCAGTTCAATATTGCTATTTGCTACACGTGAATTTTTGATATCGCCGACAATAGCAACTTTTTTGCCTCTGACATCACCAAAATGTCGCTTCATCGTAAATAAATCTAAAAGAGCTTGCGTAGGATGGGCATGGCTACCATCGCCGCCATTGACGATAGGACAATTAACGTAATTGGCTAAGATATGCGGAACGCCTGAACTTTTATGACGCACAACAATCGCATCAGGGCCCATTGCATCAAGGTTGGCAGCAGTATCAAAGAGCGTCTCACCTTTGCTGGAAGAACTACGAGAAACATCAAGGCTTACGACCATCGCACCAAGACGTTTTGCCGCGATTTCAAAGCTACTACGTGTTCGGGTCGAATTTTCAAAAAAAATCGTAATCACAGTTTTATTTTTCAAAATATCTCGTGGTTTTTCGTCTAAAAACTCACTTGCTCGTGCGAGGATTTGCTCTACTTCTTCCAGTGAAAAGTCCCGTGTATTAATCAAATGCTTCACGCAATGCTCCTTGATAATTCTATTAAAATTTTAACAAAAGATGACTGTAAGTTTCATTAACACTTCGTTGATATCTCTGTGTTAAAATTCTTCCAAAAAAGGAGATAACATGAAACAAATCTTTGCTGGTTCCCTTCTACTTTTAGGTTCTCTCCTCTATGCGGAGACAATGAGCTTTCAAGAGGATGTGCGCGTCATCAGTAGCAAACCAGAATACCGAATGGTCACAACCAGAACGCCGTATCAAGAGTGTTGGGATGAACAAATTGAAACACATTACGCCCCGCAATCTTCTTCGAATGACGGCAGTGGAACCGTAGGGGCTGTTATTGGTGGTGTTGCAGGTGGTATTTTGGGACATCAAGTCGGTGGAGGCAGTGGCAAAACAGCCGCAACTGTCGGTGGTGCTATCGTCGGTACATTGGTTGGTAAAAATTTAGCAGAACAAAACTCACATGAAACACCGCCTCCAGGGTATAGAACCGAGAGACGTTGTACCACGCGTTATGAAGAGAAAAGCTCTGAAAAATTTATGGGGTACCGCAATATTGCCACCTATAAAAACCAAACTATAGTGAAATACTCTGACAAACCTTTAGAGTTTATCAGAATCAATGTTTCGGTTAGCTACTAAGCTCTCAGCGATAGTTTTCATATTTTCTTGAACAAAAAGTACTCTGCCAAATAGTTTCTTTAAAAATGGCAGAGTAATTTTTTGGAAAGCCTCTTTACTTGCTTCACTTTTACTATTGATACACCACTCATAATCATCAACGCCTAAACTATCTAAGAGATGCAAATTCAGTAAAATATCGTTAATACAACCTAATTGGTCATGCCCAACAAGCAATGTTTTTGCCTGAAAAAGTCTAATAAAATCATACATGTAAAAATCTTCTTCAATCGGCACTAAGAGCCCTCCTGCGCCTTCTATTAAAACGATATCACACAACGCTTCTATCTTTTCATAGGCATTTTGAAGGATATTTAAATCTATTTTTTTCCTTCCTTTAGCAACATACGGTGCAGCAGGAAGTTCAAATTGGTAAGGAACGATGTCCTTGATAGTCAATGTTTCAAGAGAGGGATGATACTGTTTTGCCATTTCAAAAAGCTTGGTGCCATCTTCAGGTTGTGTGATCACACCTGTTTCGATTGGCTTCATCACCCCTACTTTAAGACCTTGTTTAGAAAGTGTTTCAAGCAATTTAAGGGTTGTATAGGTCTTACCGACATCCGTATTCGTGGCAGTAATAAATATAGGAGGGTATTTCATGGAGTACTCTTTTTGACAAATTATAACCCAAAAAGACTAAAAGGGTGCAAAAAGCACCCTTTGATTATGCGATAAGATAACGTGTTAAAAAAGCAAGAGCAGCTGCTAAAATGTGAGGCGCACCATACAAAAATGAAGCAAACACTTGCACTAAAATGCTTCTTTTTAATTTCATTCCAAAAATGATTAATGTACCAATAAACGTTGTCGCAAAAATGTAAGAGAGCGCATGCAACACCCCATAACTTGGGTCATAGTGAACGGTTGCTAATGCTAAAGATATCACGTAGCTACTCACAAAAAAACCAATCATATTTGAGAGCGTATCATAGCGTTTAAATTTCTCATAAAAATCTTCAACACTTGGTGGCGGCAATCCCTCAGCCTCTTTACGTTTTTTCGCACTAATAGCTCTGTGCTCAAAGATAAGAAAAGCACCTACCGTAAATACAACGCCTAGCGGAACAATCAGTAGTAAAGTATTCATGGGACAATCTCCTTGTGTCATTTTTGTGATATTAAGACGATTGTAACTTTGGTTTGTTTGCGCACAGCTTAAGATGAGTAATTAATCATAAAAAAATCTATTTAAATCGTACAGGAATACAAAAATCCAAATCAAATGTTTCAGAAGGGTCAATAAAATGGTTTTGTCGATACAGGGCAAAAGAAGGTAAAGAGGCCTTTTCATAGTCGCTTTTGGGAAACCATTCATGGTAAATGACGTCCATATATTTTTTCAAATCTCCATAAACGCCTTGCAATGAAAAAATAGCACAAAATGTTTGGGGAATTTTCATCACGCCTACTTCAGCATTGCGATAAAATTTACGCTCTTTTGGTAGCTCTAAACAGGCAACATAGTGGCATTTTGAAGATTCGACGAAGCGTGGATTGCTATGGTGCAAGCCAATCATCACGTGTTCGTCAAAATGAACCTGATGGCGCAATGCCCACTCTTGTAATTTTAGCCATGCCATTTTAATACTACGGTCATACCCTTTATGTCTTACATAAGCGACTTCGAAACTAGGCATCATTGCTATTTTTACATGTAAAGGTTTGTCGATGAACGAAAAATCGCGATGTTCATTCGCTCTATCCACTTCACGCCACTTTGTAGGTGTTACGCCAAAATTCTCTTTGAACGCTTGTGTAAAAGAGGCATTCGAACAAAACCCCACTTCATGCATAATATGAGTAACCGTGGCATCAGGGTTAAAGAGCAAGAGATTTGCGGCATATTCTAGTTTAACGCGTTTAATATACGCATGAACACTCTCACCGACAATTTCTTTGAAAATACGATTAAAATGAAAGACCGACATAGCGACAAATAAAGCCAATTCTTCGACGCTAAAGTTCTTTTGCAAATCGCCGTGAATATAGCATAAAACTTCGTTCACGCGTTCAATATAGTCATTTTTTGTGCTGTGCTTATGTTTCATAAAAAAATTATAGCACAAATGGACAAAGATAATCTCTTTTTATTGGTAGCACAACTATTCATTATAACTTATAATAACACACTCATATTAACGTTAAAGGTTTAACAATGCAAACCAAATTTGCACAACGCATCACCACCGCATCAAGGTCGTTCACACGTACCATTTTGGATTTAACGGCACAAAATACCATTATCTCCTTTGCAGGTGGACTTCCTGATGCGGCTTTGTTTCCAAGAGAGCATATTGAAAAATACGCTAAGGAGCTTTTTGCAACACAAGACAACCGTCTTTTTCAATACAGTAACGCTTCCGGTGTCGAAGCACTTAAAGTTGAAATTGCTAAAAAATATCAACATACAACGTCAAAAGAGATTATGCTCACTAATGGTTCACAACAAGGACTGGATTTAGTGTGTAAAACATTTTTAGATGCGAAAGATTGTATTGTGGTTGAAGACCCAAGCTATCTAGCGGCATTAGGTCTGTTTCATATGTATGATGCCGATATTAAAGCGGCTCCACTACATTCAACAGGGGTCGATACCATTGCTTTAGAAAAACTATTTAAAGAGAATAAACCAAAATTTTTCTATACCATTCCTATTTTTCAAAACCCAACAGGATATTCCTATACCCTAGCAAATCGAGAAGAAGTGGTACGCCTTGCTAAAAAATATCAGGTTATTTTGCTCGAAGATAGTCCGTACGAAGCACTGCGTTATGATGGAAAACAAACCACTGCATTTGCTGATTTATTACCTGAATTGACAATTGCTTTGGGGACATTTTCAAAAACATTAGCCCCTGATTTTCGCATTGGCTGGATAAAAGCACCGAGTGATATTATCAGTGCATTAACACTTAGTAAAGAAAGTACAGACCTTCAGAACTCTAAATTTTTTCAATTTATCTGTGCGTATATGATGAAAAATGGTGAATTAAATGCACATATTACACGCTTAGTGGATTATTATCGTCCCAAAAGAGATGCCATGGTTAATGCCTTGCATCACTATTTTGGAGACAGCATCGAATTTGTTGTGCCAGAAGGAGGTATGTTCATTTGGGTCAATTTTAAAAAATGTGCAGATAGCATGAAACTCTTTGATAGTGCAATTAAAAAAGGGGTCGCTTTTGTACCCGGTAGCGTCTTCTTTGCGGATAAACGTGTCAGCTCTTTTGGCAGACTCAACTATACCAACTCAACGCTAGAGCAAATTCAAAGTGGTGTTCAGAAGTTATATGAAGCCTACCAAGAAGTGGAGTAACTAAAACCCTTTTTTACAAATAATATCGCCAAGGCTAGCACCAACAGCCTTGGCAACAACCGCACATTTTACTTTGAATAAGAAGAAAATGGGATGTGTTTTCATTTCGCCGAGACATTCATAGTTCCCCATACCTTTAGCAATAATGCACTCTGCCTTGTCAAAAAGAGTACGAGCCTCTTGATGCATGAATTCTAGCACTAAACCAGGGGTTGGAACACCACTGTCTACAATCGTTGCAACTTCATTCATTCCTGAAGCCAAAGCATCTTTACATGTAAGATCATTGATGATAGGACGTCCTCGTACAAAATAGTAAATATCAAGTTGTGGGAAAAGCGTTTTTAAGGTTTTAATATAAAGTTTATCAAAAATTTCTTCGCCGGCATTATCGGCCAAATAGACTAAGGTGTGTGTTATACGTAATTGTGCTTCTAATGCGTTTACATCATCAATTGCAAAGGGCGTATGATAAATTTTTTCTAATTCTTCTCTTAAGTCATAAAGCATGACAGCAGCTAAATCAATGACATTCCCGGCAACAGCTGTCTTAGTAGCGGTCAATAATTTATCGTTGCTACAAAAAAGGTGCTCTTCGCATAATGGAATAAAGGCTTTTGCTTTTTGAGAAGATTCTGCTTTGAAAGCAGCATATAAATCTTCCACACCTAAAGATTCAGCTATCGCTTCGTATAGCGGAGCCGCATTGTGAGGGGGTGTAAGATTCATATCAAAAGAGGCTATATGTTGATGAGCCAATGAATCAATTTTTTTTGACTGAGTTTCATTGAGATGTAAAAGCTCACAAACTCGTTTTGTCTGGTCATAAATACAATGAATACAGCGCTCGTCAAGATGCATAAAAAACTTTCAAGATTAAAGATTTAAAGGAGGAAAGAGAAGAAGGTGGCAACACCAAGACCGTTACCACCTGATAAAAATTATTTTCTAAGTTCTTTAATTTTTGCAGCTTTACCGCGTCTATCTCTAAGATAGAAGAGTTTTGAACGTCTTACAATACCACGTCTTAAAACAACAATCTCTTCAATACTATCAGAAAAAATTGGGAAGATTCTCTCAACGCCAATACCGTTAGCGCCAATTTTTCTTACCATAAATGTTTCACCAGTACCTGTTCCGCGTCTAGCGATACAAATACCTTCAAAATTTTGAACACGTTGTTTGTCGCCTTCTTTAATTTTAACGGCAACTCTTAATGTGTCACCTGCTCTAAATTCAGGAACATTCTTCGCAGAAATCTGTCCTGCTTCAAAAGCTTCGATATATTTATTTCTCATTTTATGATCCTTTATGTCATGTCTAATGCTTCACGCTAAAGCGAGAAAACAGATCTGGTCTGAAATATTTTGTTTTAGATTCAGACATTTTATTTTTTAAGCTTGTGATTTTAGCGTGATTTCCCTTTAAAAACTCTGAGGGCAAAGATTTATTTTCATAAATCGGCGGTTTTGAAAAGCACGGTGCTTCTAAAAGAGGCTGTTCAAAACTTTCAACACTTAACGAATCACTATTACCCAAAACGCCTTCAATATTGCGACTTATCGCATCACTCATCACCAAACTTGGCAATTCTCCACCTGTCAAAACATAATCACCAATGCAAAACACTTCATCGGCAAATGTTTCAATCACTCTCTCATCTATTCCTTCATACCGACCACTCACAAAAACTAAATGTTTCTTGCCAGCTAGCCGTTTAGCATCGCTTTGCGTAAACAATTTTCCAGAAGGTGTCGGAAAAATAATATACGCATCATGAGAGTCTTTTTTAATATGACGCAATAGATCAAAAAGAGGTTGTGGGAATAAAACCAATCCTGCACCACCACTGGCTTGATAGTCATCTACCTTACCGTGCTTATTGTTTGTAAATTCTCTTGGATTTTGAAAATCAACGCTCAGGAGATTTTTTGCAATAGCCCGTTTGAGAATAGAATCTTCAAAATACGAAGCGATCAATCCTTCAAAAAGGGTCACATAGGTCAAGCGCATTTAGGAATTCTCCAGAATACCCAAACCGTCTTTACAAAGCACCTCTTTTTTTACTTTATCAAACGTAATGATATACCGATCAATATAAGGCATATAAAACGTTTTAGCCAGCCCTTTTTTAACCAACGCTTCATCGGTTTTAATCACCAAATAATCGTTCACGGCAATACGCTCGATCTCATCGACAACACCTAAAAGTGTGCCATCTTCGTCTATCACACGTGCGTCAATCAAATCAAACCAAAAAAATTCACCCTCTTTTAAAGCGCATTCTTGAATCGAATTTTCTTGCGTGGTAAACAGAAGTGTATTGACAAGTTTTGCCGCCACTTCTCTGTCTTGGTAACCCACAAAGGAGATCAATTCACGAGAAGGGTTGTACGAAAAGACTTCCAGCGTTTCACCTTTTTGGGTCGTAAACGTTTTGCCTTTTTTAAACTGTTCGGGAAAGTCACATTGCAGGTGAAGTTTTAGCTCACCTTTTAAGCCCACGAGTCGCCCAATTTGAGCGACTTCAATGAGAGAAGATTGATTATTCATCGTTAGCTTTGACAGTAACTCTGTAAGATTTCCCGTCTTTTGCTTTACATCCAGAGATAAGTGTCTTGAGTGAATTGATCATTTTGCCATCTTTACCAATCAACTTACCAGTATCAATTTTATCTGCATAGATGACAACTTCGCAAAATGTTCCATCAACATCGCTTCGCTCAACGCGTACACCTGCTGGATTGTCTACCAAAAGCTTGGCAAACTCTTCGAGAAATTTGTCAATCATGATTATTTACCAGTGATTTTAGCAACCCTGTCACTAAGCTTTGCGCCAACGCTTTTCCAGTATGCAAGTCTCTCTGCATCAAACTTTACAGTTTGTGGATTGCTAAGTGGGTTATAGTAACCGATTGTCTCGATTGAACCACCGTCACGTTTTTTTCTGCTGTCTGTTACGACAATTCTGTAAAATGGAGTTTTATTTCTACCCATTCGTGTTAATCTTACAACTGTTGCCATTTTTATGGTCTCCTTAAGTTTTCTTGTCTGTTTTTAAACGACTTAGATTTACATGTAAAGCTTACATGTAGATATAAACCGTCACACCTTAACGAAGGTGTGCGTGTTTACTTTGAGCAAGCATGTTTTGAAGGTCTTGCATTCCCTTTTTGCCTGAAAACTTTTTTGCCATCTTCGCAGCATTGGCAAACTGTTTTAAAAAGCGATTGACTTCCACTTGTGAAAGACCTGAACCTTCCGCAATTCTTCTTTTTCGACTGTTATTGAGTAATTCTGGGTCTTCACGCTCTTTTTTGGTCATAGAGCCAATCATCGCACGGATTCGCTTCATCTCCACGGAATTTTCCATATCGACATCTTGCAATTTCCCCGCCATAGAGGAGAGACCTGGAATCATGCCAATCAAGGACTTCATGCTTCCTAGTTTTTTCATCTGCTCCATTTGCTCTAAAAAGTCGTTGAAGTTAAATTCACCTTTTTTAATCTTTTTAGTCAGTGCTTTTGCTTGTTTCTCATCGATAATAGAACTTGTTTTTTCAGCCAAGGTTTCAAGATCGCCCTCGCCCATCAAACGACTTACGATTCGATCTGGAATGAAGTGCTCTAAATCTGCAACTTTCTCACCCACACCGATAAAACGAAGTGGTACATTGGTCTGCTCTGCAATACCAAGTGCGACACCACCTTTTCCATCGCCGTCAAATTTACTTAAAATAACGCCGCTTAATGTAATTTTTTCGTGGAACATCACCGCACTGCGAACAGCATCCTGTCCCGTCATAGAATCTGCGACATAGAAAACTTCATCAGGAGTGACTTCTTTTTTAATGGCTTCAAGCTGATCCATCAATTCAGCATCAATCGCTAAACGACCGGCTGTGTCGATTAATACGACATCGTATAAACCCTCTTTAGCCTTTTTCATTGCATTTTTAGCAATGGAGACAGGATTAGCGCTTGCCTCTTCAAAATAGAGATCGATTTCATTGGCCAAACACAGTTGTTTTAACTGTTCAACCGCAGCTAAACGTTGTAAATCACATGCAACAACTAATACTTTTTTTTGTTTTAATTTAAGATAATTGGCTAATTTAACGGTTGTGGTTGTTTTACCACTACCTTGTAATCCTACCATTAAAACCGTTGTTGGCGGTTTTGGAGCAAATACAAATCCTTGCTTCCCAGGTACCGTTAAAATTTGCGTTAGATTTGTTTTAAGAGAACGTAAAAAATTGACTTGCCCAATGCCTTTAGCTTTCGTATCAAGCTCGACTTGGCGCACAAGATCGCGTACAATTTTATGGTGAACATCGGCTTTTAAAAGTGCTTTTTTTAAATTTTCTAATGCACTTTTTAACGATTTTTCATCATCACTGAAACGAATTTTATTGATGGCTGAACGAAACGAATCGGTTAAAACCTCAAACACAAACTATCCTTCTTAAAATCTAATCAAATCTATTTTGCTGTTGGCAAAAGGATGTAATAATACAAAATAAATACTTTAAACTAAATAAATCCTTAAAGTGAACACACTTTTTATAGCGATTTTTTTGCCATATAAAGAGCTGTAAAGCCTACACAAAGGGAATTCATTCATTTTGAAATTATTTTTCATCAAAGACTAAATTTCAGAAAATCTTCAGGTTCTTTTGTCTGAAAAATATACCCTAAAAGCATAATTTTTGATGCATGGAGCATCAAGCGTTTGTAGGGACGGCCACCGTACTCGGTATCGCCTAAGATGGAAGCACCGATACTTTTAAGATGTACCCTAATTTGATGGGTTCGTCCTGTTTCAATAGATACTTTAATTTTAGAGCGCTTACCTTCAATCATTAAAGGTTCGATATGGCTGATTGCCTCTTTCCCATCATCGCTTATTTTACTGTAAGCGGTATTGCCTTTTTTGATGGTAAGAATCGGTGCATTAATAGTCATGGCTTCAACGACTTTACCTTCAACAATAGCGATATACTCTTTTTGAACTTCTCTTCGCTTAAACGCATTGACTGCTTTTTTTCTAAACTCATCATCTTTAGTTAAAAGTAAGACTCCACTGGTTTCACGATCAAGGCGATGTAAAAGAGGGAGCTTTTTTATTTCAGCTACTTCTTCGGATGTCATAAAGGCAGGCTTATCGACTGCCATAATAAATTCATCTTCAAACAACACTTTAATAGGCGCTATTTTTTCAATTTTAAATTTCGTACTCGGGCTTAATTCCCCACGTGCGACACTAATTTTTTTGCCGGCAGAATACACAACGCCACGGTCGATTAAATCTTTTGCTGCGCGATTTGAAATGCCCTCTTGAAGGGCTAATAATTTGTATGCTTTTTCCATCATTTTATCCTAAAATTTTTTCTAAAAGTGGCGTGACATCACCACCGTGGCTAATTGAACTGGCAGGATACTGCTCTATGGTTTCAAAAATGTGCCCTAATGTATTGCTATTACATGTAATACTGTTTTCAACTGAAGCAAACAGAACTTTTTGATTAAAAATAGACTCTCCACTGATTAATTTAACGCCAAAAAATGCAGGTTCTAGTGGATTATGTCCACCAACACCTTCTACAAACGAGCCTCCTAAAATCACGATATCTGCAATGGCATACAGATTAATGAGTTCGCCCATTGTATCACACAATATCACATCAGACTCTAGCGAGCCATACTCAGAGAATCGTGTATAACTTCGCTGCTGTGTTCTAGCATAATCATGAAGCCATGCATCAACTTTTTCAAAACGCTCAGGATGCCTTGGAACAACAACCACTTGATCATTTGGTTTCAACCCAATAGTATCGAGAATAAGTGCCTCTTCTTTTTCATGCGTACTTGCAAGAATGATGAGTCGTTTCGCCCTATTTTTAGGATAAGACTTTGTCACTTCATAACGCTGAAACTGTTTGATATTGCCGCACACATCAATCTCTTTTGCACCTAACTGCATTAACCGAGTTTTATCTTCGTCACTTTGTGCTAATACTAAATCAATATGCTTAAATATCCAACGATAGAACCAGCCCCATTTGGCATACGAACGGTATGAATGATCTGATATTCGCGCATTTAAAAGCACTGTTTTAATGCCTTTTGCTTTTGCAACTATAAAAAGCAGTGGCCACAGTTCTGCTTCCATCACCACTAAAACCTTGTGCTTATTCATCCAAAAAGGTAAAAAAATCTCAAACGGCAAATAGCGCACATGCGCAAAAGCGTGTTTCTTTGCCTCTTTAAACCCTGTTTGCGTAATCACACTGATGCACACAGTCTCATGTGCTAATTTCTCGATAAAAGGACTTAATGAGCGTACTTCGCCCAAAGAGCATGCATGAAACCATATGCCTTGAACATCAAAACGCGGGTTATCTTTTAAAAAAAAACGTGCGGGAATCGAATCGTGATATTTTGGTTTAGAACGAAGATACACTAAAAAAGGCAATGCTACGATATACAATAGCACTGCCAGAGTAAAATAGACAAAGCGCAATGCTTATGCCTCTACTTCCTCAATCTCTTTATATAAAATACGGCCACAATGTGGGCATGTGATAATATCGTCTTGTTTTAATACACTGGCATATGTTTTATCGTTAATTCTCATAAAACAGCCATAGCATGCTTGCTTTTTCACAGGAACAACGGTTGAGTTTTGTGCCCATTTTCTAATTTTTTGATAAAACGTCAAGATTTTTTGGCTCATCGCGGAAATGAGTTCATCTTTTGCTTGATAAACATTTTTACGTTCTTCATCAATTTGTGCTATTTGTGAATCAATAGAAGCTTTAATACTCTCAGCTTCTGCGGCTGATTCTGCAATTTTTTCTTGCAATGTAGCAATGTTTGCTTGTTTTAAATCAATGATTTTCTCTAAACGTGCGATCTCTTCATTGGCAAAATCACATTGTTCTTTTGCAATTTCTTCTTCAAGTTGTAACGCTTTGATCTCTTTTGCGGTTTTAACAATAGCGCTCTTTTTAGCAAAATCTTTTAATTTGGAAGACAATTCAGCTAAATGTGCTTCGTTTTTACCTTTTTTGAGTTTTGCATCTGCGATGTCTGATTGAAATGCCTCTGCTTGGTGCTTCAACTCTTTTTCTTTATCCATAGAGAGTTTCAATGTCTTCTCTACTTTGGCAATACGTGGACCAAAATCATCGATCTCTTTGTCTAACTTGGAAAGCTCAATTAACTGCTCTAAATACTTATTCATATCTTTTATGTCCTCTATTTATACTCAAACGGATTTTTAGAATTTGACATTATAGCCTTTAATGGCAAATTTTTCAAATATTGAGCCAAACACTCTGGGAAATAGCGCTCGGACTCAAAGTGACCTATGTCGATTAATGAAAGGTTATTTTCCTTTGCTTCTAATGCTTGATGGTATTTGAAATCACCACTTAAGAAACAATCGGCATCTATTTTTGAAATCAAATCACCACCGGCTCCAGTGGTAATAGCACATCTTCCAATCCATTGTTTTGCATTGACACAATGCACATGTTCAAGCCCTAAAACCTCTTTTACATGTAAAAGTAATGCATCTAAAGATTGATTGGCATCAAAATATGCTACAAATTCTCTACTTTCTATGACAGTAAAGCCTAATTTATTCGCAACGTAACGATTCAAATGCGACACATCAAAATTGGTATGCATCGCTATCAAACTGATATTTTTTTGAATCATCGTTTGAATCAAAGAAGAGGGATACTGTGCAAAATTTAGCTGTTTTAATCCACTAAAAATAAGCGGATGATGGGCAATAATAAGTGAACAAGGAAGCACTTCTTGTAAAAGAGCACTGTCCACATCGAGGCTAAGGTAGATGTGTTCTACCTCATCCTCACTCCGACCAATCAGCAATCCACTGTTATCCCAACTTGCTTGCGTGGCAAAAGGACTGAGGGCATCTAAGTAGTCGTAAATTTCGCCTAAGCGCATTAACCAACCACTTCTTTATATTTCACAGCACACCCTTTAGCAAGCTCGCGAATTTTTAAAATATAATTTTGACGTTGTGTAACGGAAATAGCTTTGCGTGCATCAAGCACGTTAAATGTATGCGATGCCATCAAACAGTAGTCATACGCAGGCAACGGTAAGTTCTCTTCCAAACAGCGTTTGCATTCAACCTGTGCATTTTCAAAGTGTTCAAATAACATAGCAACATTGGCGATTTCAAAATTGTATTTACTAAATTCATATTCGCTTTGCTTATGAACATCACCATAGGTCGTTACACCAAATTGATTTTCATTCCATACCAAATCAAAAACAGACTCTTTTTCTTGTAAATACATCGCAAGGCGCTCAACACCATAAGTAATTTCAACCGAAACTGGGTTACACGCAATACCACCGACTTGTTGAAAATAGGTAAATTGTGTTACTTCCATACCATCTAGCCACACTTCCCAACCCAGACCCCATGCGCCCAAGGTTGGAGATTCCCAGTTATCTTCAACAAAACGAATGTCATGTTTTTTGATGTCAAGTCCGAGCATCTCTAAACTTTTTAGATAAAGCTCTTGAATATTGTCAGGACTTGGTTTAATGAGCACTTGGAACTGATAGTAACTTCCTAAACGATTAGGGTTCTCACCATAACGGCCATCAGTAGGTCTACGGCTTGGTGCGACATAGGCTGTTGCCCACGGTTTACTGCTTAAACTTCGTAAAAACGTTGCATTGTGAAATGTTCCAGCACCCGCTGGCATATCATAAGGTTGCACAATCGTACATCCTTGATCTTGCCAAAAAGTTTGTAGATTTAAAAGCATTTGACTAAAGGTTAACACTATTTCTTCCTTTTACATGTAAAACATTATTTAGTTTGTGGGGTATAACTTTCAACAGCTTTGTTCCACATCATTTTATATTTACGTTTGGTAAATTCAAGCTCATCTTGGAGAAGCTCTATTTGCTTCGTAAGTGTTTCTATGGTTTTACGATCTTCATCGTATAACTCCTGCATTGAAAATAGCGCCTCTTTTAAAAAGTGGTTTTCACTTTTGAGTGCATCAAGCGTCTCTTCTTTCGCATCAAGGACTTTTTCATGCAAGCTTAAAATAGCACCTACGGTTTTTTCAACAAACTCGGAACTCATCGTTAGATTTTGATTAGAACCGCCAAAGCCTTCTTCAAGAACAACGCCTTGTGTTGCAGGGATAAGTGCTTGTGCACTTCGGCTCACTTCAACAAAACAACGTCCATTTTCTTCTTTGGCAATGAGTTTACCCTCATCGATTAATGCTTTAATAGCAGAAACATCTAAATTCACTAAAGCACTAAACTCTTCAATCTCTAACCAACTGTTCATGACACTACCTTATCTATAAGATAACTTCAATACCCATTGAATCCGTTTCAACTTTTTTTGCTTTTAAAATACGATCTTCTTTGAGTTTTGAGCTCAGTTCTTCATCTTCAATCGCTAAAATTTGCATGGCAAGGTACGCGCTATTTACTGCGCCTGCTGAACCAATTGCCACAGTGCCTACTGGCATACCTCCTGGCATCTGAACGGTACTAAGCAATGCATCCATTCCTTCCATAACGCCACCTTTCATCGGTACTCCAATGACGGGTTTGGTCGTAAGCGATGCAACAACACCTGCTAAATGTGCCGCCATACCAGCAGCTGCTATAAAAACTTTCGCCCCTTTGGCTTCAGCATTCTTAACATATTGATGGGTTCGGTCTGGACTTCGGTGCGCTGAAGAAACAATGACTTCATACATAACACCAAATTTTTCAAGTGTTTTTGCACACTCTTCCATAACCGTATAATCACTCTTACTTCCCATTAATATAGAAACAAATTTCATTGTTATTCCTCTTTGGTTTTTATTCTTAAAAATGTGTATCCTGCCAATGGAGCAGGTAAAACAATGGCGTGAACATTGCCGCTGTGAATTTCATCAAACACTTTGCCCGATTCGCTTTGTAATTGATTAAAACGAACATACCACACACCCTCTTCACAAAAGATATCACCTAATTCATTACTGATACTCTCTATGGTTGTATGCGCAGGCATCACAAGTTCATACTTTATATGTAAAGACAACACATCTTTACAAAGACATGTTTTGCCATCTTCACTCACTTGTGCAACTACTTGATGTGTTCCTTCACTGATAGAATGGGCTAAATTTTGTGTATCATTTTTTTCAAATGGGCGATTAACCAAATAGCCATCGCTAAACCCTCTATTTTTCGTAGTGTCTAACTCTTTCGTGTACTTGCTCGCATCAAAACAGCCCGCATAATAATCATCAATGGCTTGGCGATATGTTTTTGTCGTAATACCGACATAGTAAGCGCTTTTGGTTCGCCCTTCTATTTTAAGCGAATCAATCACACCAGAATCTAGGATTTCTTTGACATACGCGCTCAAATTCAAATCTTTCGCGTTCATAATGTGTGTACCCTGCTCGCTCTCTTCTAAGCGAAAAAGCGTACCGCTCTCTTCATTATGCGCATAAAGCGTGTAAGGGAAGCGACAATCGTTGGCACAGCTTCCTCGATTGGACACACGCCCGCTTTGAACCGAGCTAATAAGGCAACGACCACTGTACGCAAAGCACATAGAACCGTGCACAAATACTTCTAATTCAAGATTGGGTAATCTGGTTTTAATTTGCTCTAAGTCTTTAAGACTCACTTCACGAGCAGCAATAATTCGTTTCACACCCATATCGTAATACACTTCTGCATCGAGGTAGCTCAGAACATTCGCTTGCGTTGAAAGGTGAACGGGAATGTGTGGCGCAATTTTTTGGGCCAATTTTATAACACCAGGAGCCGCAACGATAAAGGCATCTGGTTTCATAGCCGCTACGCGTTCAATATGTTTTTCTAAGAGTGCGATTTGGGCGTTAAATGGAAATCCATTAATAGTAACATACAGCTCTTTATTTTGAGCATGGGTATAATTGATAGCCTCTTCAAAACTCTCATACGTAAACTCTTTGCCTGAGCGTATGCGCAGGGAGAAATGGCTCACCCCAGCATACACAGCATCTGCGCCATAAGCAAGCGCTATTTTTAATTTTTCAAAATTTCCAGCAGGAGAAAGCAGTTCGACGTTTGACACCTATTTCTTTCCTAAACTAGCAATCAATGCTTCGATATCTTCATTACTCACAACATCTTCTGTTGTTTCATCGCCATGAATATGCACTGCAGAACTGACGCGTTTTGTATCGTCTTTTGCACCTTCAAATAAAGCACTCATGTATTTTGAAAGGGCGCGCATGACATTGATGACGCGTTCAATTTTTTGGCGATGAATATCTTGGTATTGCATAATGTCCATGGTCATCATAATTTCATCTTCTGCCATTTGTGCATTCATCAACAAATCTTCTACACGAACTTTCATACCTTTATTGTCATCAAGTGCTTTTTGAAATTGCTCAATTTTAGGAAACTTTGCGACCAATGTGTCAAATAATGCAATATTAGATTCGATAAGTTTTATCACCTCTTTGGCATTATCTTCCGTACTGAGCATAAAATTATTAACCGTTTCAAGCTTATCAAATACTTGAGTTGCTTTGATCTCTGAATCTTTAGTAACATCATCCAATTGATGTACCATTTTATGATCGTCTGTTGGCGGTGGTGGTGGCCAAGACATTGTAGAAGACGGTCTGTACTCATGCATAATTTGTTCATGCGATTTTTCAGAATCGCTTGCCGGCTCTTCTTCTACTTCATCTTCAACAAATTCTTCTTCGTGTAATGGTGCAGGTGTGCCTTCATCTTCAGCATCGTCCAAATCACCTGCCATCAAAGCATCAAGTTCTTCTTGTGTCATAAGTTTTCTCCTAAAAATGACAAATTATGGTCTATTATAGTGAAGTTTTTATATAATTTAACTTTAAAGACCCTAAGAGATGGAGGTCATCACAATGATCATTGATCTACATAACCACACGCCCTTATGCAATCACGCAGAAGGCAGTATTGAAGAGTATGTGCAACAAGCGATTATTAAAAAAATTGACACGTTTGGTTTTTCAGACCATGCGCCCATGCATTTTGATGAAGAGTGGCGTATGCGCTTTCATGAGATGCCTTCCTATGAGGAAGAGGTTTTACATGTAAAAGAGAAATACCAACACCAAATCAAAATTTTACTCGCCTATGAAGTTGATTTTTTAAACGGTTACATTGATGAAAGTGTGCTCAGCAGAGGTGTGGATTATTTCATCGGGTCTGTGCACTATTTAGGAACATGGGGGTTTGATAATCCAGAATTTATTGGAGAGTACAAGCACCATGACATTGATGAAATTTGGAAGCGCTACTTTGAAGCGATTGAGATGATGGCAAAAAGTAATCTATTTGATATCGTTGGGCACATTGATTTAATTAAAGTTTTCAATTATCTTCCCAAAACAGATGTCAGGCTCATCGCACAAAACGCAATTAAAGCCATCAAAAAAGCCAATATGGCTGTTGAAATCAACGCGGCGGGTCTAAGAAAACCTGTAAATGAACAATACCCGAGCAATCCATTGATGGAATTACTAGCAGAGCATGACATTCCCATTACATTTGGCTCAGATGCCCATGCCATCGACCACATTGGATTTTGCCAAGATGAATTACGCGCAATGGCAAAAAATTTTGGGTATAAAAAATGTGCAACATTTGAAAACAGAGAGCGATTATTGGTTAATTTTTAAGCATGCTTCTCAGTATTTTTTTTAGTTCAATTTGATAAAATTACTAAAATTTAAAGTTTAGGAGTAATACATGGGTAAATTCGTAAACAGTGTTGAAGAATTTTTCAAATACTGTACTGACAATGAAGTTGAATTTGTCGATTTCCGTTTCACTGATATGAAAGGAACATGGCATCACCTTACATATACTATTGAAGCTATTAGTGCAGACTCTTTTAAAAACGGTATCCCTTTTGATGGTTCATCTATTGAAGCATGGCAACCAATCAATAAATCAGATATGCTTCTTAAACCAGAAGCAGAAACTGCATTTTTAGATCCATTTACTGCTGACTCAACTATCGTTGTTTTCTGTGATGTATTTGATATCTATAAAGGCGAACTTTACGAAAAATGCCCAAGAAGTATTGCGAAAAAAGCTCTTCAATACCTTTCAGAGAGTGGTCTTGGTGATGTTGCTTATTTTGGACCAGAAAATGAATTCTTCGTATTTGACGATGTTAAAATCAGAGATGAAATTAACTGCTCATACTATGAAGTAGATTCTGAAGAAGGTACTTGGAATAGCGCAAAAAGTTATACCGATGGCTATAACACAGGTCACCGCCCAGGCACAAAAGGTGGATATTTTCCAGTTCAACCAATCGACTCAATGGTAGATTTACGTGCTGAAATGGTACAAACACTTAAACAAGTAGGCCTCGAAGTCTTCGTTGTTCACCACGAAGTTGCACAAGCACAAGGTGAGATTGGTGTTAAATTTGGTTCACTCATCGAAGCAGCTGATAACGTTCAAAAATACAAATATGTTGTTAAAATGGTAGCGCACCTTAACGGTAAAACAGCAACTTTTATGCCAAAACCACTCTATGGTGACAATGGTAACGGTATGCACGTTCACCAATCTATCTGGAAAAATGGTAAAAACATGTTCTTTAAAGAAGGCGAATATGCAAACCTTAGCGACATGGCACGCTGGTACATCGGTGGTGTCTTGAAACATGCACGAAGCGTTGCTGCGTTTACAAACCCATCAACGAACTCTTATAAACGTCTTATCCCAGGATTTGAAGCTCCTTCAATTTTGACATACTCTATGCAAAACCGTTCTGCTTCATGCCGTATCCCTTACGGTGCAGGTGAAAAATCTGTTCGTGTTGAGATGCGTTTCCCAGATTCAACTTCATGCCCATATCTTGCATTCTCTGCAATGCTACTTGCTGGTATTGATGGTATCAAAACAAAAGCTGAGCCTGTTGGACCAATGGATGAAGACTTGTTTGAACTTTCATTGGATGAAATTAGAGAAAAAGGTATCAATCAAATGCCTCATACACTCAGAGGTTCTCTTGAAGCGTTAATTCGTGACAATGAATACTTGAAACCTGTTATGACTGCAGACTTTTTAGATACCTACCAACACTACAAATTTGAAACACAAGTTTGGCCAGATGAGGCTAGACCAACCGCATTCGAATTTAAAACTGTATTCTCTTGCTAGTACGATGAGAGGAAGCTTCTAAAAAGCTTCCTCTCACGCTTGTTTCTCCCTCGCATTTCTGCTTAGAAAATCAATCCACCTTCGTCTTGTTGCTGTTTAATATTGGCTTTTGGGAATGGCGATGTATCGGTAAAATATTCGGTTACACCGTTAATCTTACGAGACCCAACCCCTTCAGGGATTTTAAACTCACGTGTCGTTTCAGGATGCATCTCAAGGTATTTTGTCATAAAATATTTAAAAGCAGGTGCCGCTGAACGTCCGCCAGTTTCACCTTTTTTCAGAGGGGAGTTGTTGTCATTGCCAAACCATGTAATGACTTCAATGTCAGGAGAAAAACCACAGAACCATGCATCGACGCTGCTATTGGTAGTTCCTGTTTTTCCAGCCACTTCAATATTAGGAACTTGTGCATTACGACCTGTTCCTCGTTTTACAACTTCACGAAGAATATCAATCATTAAAAAACTTTGGGCAGGAGATGTAATAACTTGCGATTTTGTTTCATAAACTTTTTCAACCCCAGCTCGATTAATCACTTTTTTAACAAGTAATGGCTCAACTTTAACACCGTAATTTGGAAACATAGAGTAAAAACTACTAAATTCAAGTGGAGAAATTCCAAAGCTACCTAGTGCAAGAGAAAGGTCCATTGATAAGTTTTTAAACCCGTCTTTTTTCAACTCTTTATAGACACTATCAAGTCCTAATGTAGAAAGCAAGTTAATGGTTGCGAGGTTGCGCGAATGCACCAGCGCTTCTTTTAGTGTAATCAGCCCTTCAAAATCATTTTCATAATTTTTAGGTTTCCACTCTTCATCGGTTTCACTGTTTACATATGTTCGGGAAATATCAGGAATTTCAGAAAGAGGTGAGTACCCCCAATCCAGTGCTTTTTGGTATAAGAACGGTTTGAAACTTGACCCTGGTTGGCGTCTGCTTTGGGTTGCACGATTGAAACTGCTTTTTGCATAATCAAGACCGCCAACTAACGCTAAAACATTACCCGTATTGTTTTCCATAACAACCATAGCGCCATTGAGTTCAGAAGTATTCATATCTTTTGCACGTGCAAGCATACCGTTGTAGCCTACTTTGAGTGACTCTTTTGCAAGATGCTGGAGCTTGATGTCAATACTGGTGTAAATTTGATAACCCCCTTGTTTTAGGTCATCGTATTCTGCGCTGACATTTTTAATCACTTCATCGACCACATAAGGGGCACGATTGCGGGTTAATGTTTCATCATAAACGATAGGATGCTCTAAAGTTGCTTTGGTATATTCACCTTCGCTAATCCAGCCTAATGTGTACATACGATTGACCACTTGATTGGCACGACTAAGAGAGAGGTCCATGTGACGCGTTGGGTCATACGAACTTGGTGCTTTTGGAAGACCAATAAGCATGGCTATCTCTTTTAAACTCAACCCATCTAAGGGCTTTTTAAAATAACCTAGCGCCGCCGTTTTGATGCCATAATATCCGTGTCCGAAATAGACTTGGTTAAAATAGCGCTCTAAAATCTGCTCTTTGGTTAAAGATGATTCAATCATATACGCAAGAATAGCTTCATTGACTTTTCGTGAAAGTGTTTTTTGTCTGGTTAAAACGGTGTTTTTAATAAGTTGCTGAGTAATGGTACTCGCACCTTCAACCAATTTCATGGCTTGAATATCTTTAACCAGCGCTCTAAAAATCGCTTCAATATTAATACCGCTGTGCTCAAAAAAAGAAGTGTCTTCTGTTGCAATTAATGCTTCAATCACACGTGCAGGTATATTTTTATAATCCACATACAATCGATTTTCTTCATCAAATATATTGGCGATCAACTCGCCGTTACGATCAAAAATTTGTGTTGTAAGTTTTGGATTATAATTGATAATTTTATCCGCATCAAATCTAATTTGAGCATAAAGAAAAATAAGTGCCATGATGGCTGCAAAAACAACCATGAAAAATGTTGTGACGATGTATTTCACGCTCTAAAACTCCTTTGTCTAAATCCAGACGATAATAAATGTTGTGTATAAATCTCTTTAGGGGCGTGGAGCACATCTGCTGTGGCACCACTTTCTAAAATCGTTCCTTGTTTGATAATGCCTACTTCATCGCAAAGATGCTCAATGGTAGCAATATCATGCGTTACAAAAAGCAAATCAAATGCACATTGTTGTTGTAAAGTGCGAATTAACGCCAGTACGTTAGCTTTGCTCTCTTCATCCAAAGCCGTTGTGGGTTCATCCAAAAGTAGCAATTTAGGTTCCAATGCCAACGCCATAGCAATAATAATCCGTTGCAACTGCCCTCCACTAAGCTCTGAAGGAAAACGCTCTAAAAAATCGCTCTCCAATTCAACCATCTGCAAATACTTCTGAGCAATCTCTTCTGGTGCCATAAATTGCCTCTTTATCTTTGTTAAAGGAGAAAGCGCCGTAAAAGGATTTTGAGGGACAAAGGCAATAGACTCACCTCGTTTGAGTTGATAGGAAGCATCATATTCAAGCGTAACATCCAACTCCTGTGGCAGCATTCCTAAAAGAGCTTTCAAGGTTAAGCTTTTTCCACTACCGCTCTCTCCAATTAAGGCAAAAGAGTGTTGAAACGAGAAGGCAATATCAACCAGTGTTTTGGATTGATTTTGGATCACAAGATGTTTACATGTAAAACTCAAAAATGACCCTTTTGAATCTCTTGGCATAAGATTTCAAGCTTTTCCAACGGTTCAGCCAAACGAGGAATAAGGCGTAAGATGGGCTTAACAACCGTAGGAGGACGGATGGCTCCGACAATAAATCCTTTTTCAAGCAAGGTATTTTGCACGTCCAGAGCATCTGAATTTTCATGAAGCGTATAAGCACAAATCAATCCATCCATCAAAATTCCTAAAGAGTTTTGAACCAATGCTTGGCGCTCTTGAATCGCTATTTTAAGTTCATGATGATGCTTTAAAATATACAAGAGACTCTGATGCCCAAGCGCGATATCGAATAAAGAAGGGGCTGTCGTATAGATGATGGCTTTAGCACGATTTTGCAAAAATTCTGCAATATGAGCACTGCATAAAATATAAGCGCCATAACTGCCAAGTGCTTTTCCAAGCGTTCCCATTTTGATATGATTTGGACCTGGCGTAATGCCAAAAAGATCAAAGACTCCGCGTAAATGTTCACCCACAACACCAACACTATGGGCTTCATCGACAATTAAAAGCGCATTGTATCTATCAGCGACATCAAAAATGTCTCGATTGAGTAAATCGCCACTCATCGAGTAAATACCCTCAACCGCGATAATAATGCGGTTATGGTTGTGTGTGTTAATAATGCTTTCAAGATGATTGGCATCATTATGATGAAACAAAACCACTTCGGCATCGACTGTTTTAGAAGCTATCATGCCACTGGCATGATACTCCTCGTCCAATATCAACAAATCACGTTTTCGCGGTAATGCTTCAATCAATGAAAAATTTGCTAAAAAACCACTACCACAAACAAGTGCAGCTTCAAAATTGTTTTGACGGATTAATAACGCTTCAAATTCTTCATGTATAGGATGGTATCCATTGACTAAGATGGATGCTTTTGGCGCATGACTTTTATACATCGAAACTTGCGCCACAGCTCGCTCAAACAAGTTTTTGTGCTCTGCAAGCCCTAGATAATCATTAGAGCTAAAGTCACACACGTTCTCATCAAATATTTTTCGCTGGCGATAGCGATTGGATTTACTCAGTGCTAAAAGTTCATTTTGATACATACGTTTAACTCAAAAAGGGGATTAATCGCTCAACACTGAGCCCCATGGCAGTGCTTTCGAGTCCAACAACGTCTTGAATGTAGGATTTACAAAATCCCTCAACCATGCACGCTCCAGCTTTTCCCATCCATTCATCACTTTGCAGATACGCATCTAATGCATCTGAGCTAAAAGGTGCAAAAAGATAGTCAGTCGATGCCAAATCAATCAGTTCATAAGATTTTGATTTATAAATCATACACGTCATAATGCTGACTTTATTACCGCTTTGAAGTTCTAAAATACGTCTGGCGTCTGCTTTATCCTTGGCTTTGCGAAGAATTTCACCTTGTGCCGTTACTACAGTATCGGCACATAAAACAGGCAATTCCAAATCCCAACGCTCAAGATAACTTTGCATTTTCCCCTTCGTTGCATGATAGACAAAATGAGCAGGGTCACGAATAGCCAGTGTCTCTTCATCAAAACCAGCATCCCTTTGAATAAAAGGAATGCCAAATTTTTCAAGTAACTGCGCTCTGGTAAGGGAAGAGGAGCCTAATACAATGGTTTGCATTCTAAAAACCTCTTAAAATAACACCAAAATAAACAGAGATAATGGCAAGCAATAGGTTCAGAGGAATTAAATATCTGACCATCAAAATCACATTTTCTTCCACTTCAATATAATTCTCTTCCTCAAAACCTTTTTTGGCTTTGAGGTATTTTAAATACATGTAAACAAAGTTAAACGATATAAATGTCCAAAGTGCTTCTTTTGTATGCACCATAATGTAATTTAGAGGATTCCCACTTCTAAAGCCAAGGCCTATATGCATAAACACCGATGTACCTGCAATAATCAACATTAAAGGAACTAAGAAGAAAATGTATCGGCTCATCATTTTCATACAACTGGTAAATTTGATTTTCACATCAGGAACATCTACTTCCACAGGTTGAATGATAAAACGCATCACAAACATACTGCCAATGAGTAAAGACGCACTGACAATATGTAAAAAAACAATAATCCTACTAAAATCTCCAAACACCTCTATGATAAAATCTCGCATTTCCTATCCTTGAAGTTGTGCCTTCGCATAAGCAAGTGCTGCTTGTTTTGCTTCATCAATTTTACTTGCGTCACGTCCGCCTGCTTGCGCGAAATCATCTCTACCGCCACCGCCACCACCGACGATTGGAGCAATCTCTTTAATCCAAGCACCCGCTTTAATGCTAGCATTTTTAACACCTGCAGCAATGAATACTTTGTCATCTTTCACTTGAAGTAGTAAAACAGCAACAGCATCTTTTTCATTTTTTAGATCATCAATGCGTGCTTTAATATCACCTGCACCTAAAACATCGACAATGAGTTCCACGCCATTGACATGTAAAGACTCAACAGCCTTTCCTGCACTAGCATTTAAAGATTCTACTTCGCTTTTAAGGCTTTTAATCTCTTCTTTCAGACGGTTAATACCAATGAGTGGTTCTTTATGTTTCACGCTCTCTTTAATGGCTTCAACCTCAGCGCGTAGGTTTTGAGCATACACAAGTGCCGCTGCTCCGCATATCGCTTCGATACGACGTACACCTGCACTTACGCCACTCTCTTTTTGAATAAAAAAGCTTCCGATTTTAGCCACGTTGCTGACATGCGTTCCACCACAAAGCTCTACGCTGGCATTACCAAAGCTGACCACGCGGACTTCAGAGCCATATTTTTCACCAAAAAGTGCCATAGCACCGCTTTTTTTCGCTTCATCCACGTTCATAAGTTTTGTCACACCATCAACACCACTGGCAATAACGTTATTAACAAATGCTTCAATTTGAGTCAGTTCTTCGGCACTGAGAGCTTTTGGATGTGAAAAGTCAAAGCGCAGTCTGTCTTTTTCGACCAAACTACCCGCTTGGGAAACATGTTCACCTAAAACGGCACGTAACGCACTGTGGAGTAAATGGGTTGCACTGTGATGCTTTTCAATCTCTAAACGAGAGACATCAACACTTAAATGAACAGCATCATTAACATGTAACGGTTTTTCAAGTTCTACCAAAGAGAGATTTAGGTCAAAAAATTTCTTCGTATCCAAAACTTTACCATAACCTTCAATACTACCTTCATCACCGCTTTGACCGCCGCTCATAGCGTAAAATGGTGTTTGTTCAAACATAACCCAACCATTTTCTTCTAAGGTTTGTACTTCTTTGAAGTTTTCATCTAACAGTGCTAAGACTTTGGTTTGGCACTCTTTTTGTGTGTAACCCACAAAAGTGTTATGCCCAAATTTTTCCAAAAGTGGTTTGAAATCGCCTTGCGTTGCTTTATCACCGCTTCCTTTCCATGAAGCTTTTGAACGTGCTTTTTGTTCTGCCATCAAAGCCTCAAACTCCGCTTCATTCACACTTAAACCTTTTTCACGAAGCATATCTGCGGTTAAATCAAGAGGAAAACCGTAGGTATCGTAGAGTTTAAACGCTACTTCACCACTAAACATCTCTTTGGTATTGGGAAGCTCTTTTTCAAAAAGTTCGAGCCCTGAAGCGATGGTTGCGAAGAAGCTCTCTTCTTCGTTTTTAATCTGCTCGGCAATAATCTCTTTTTTAGTCACAAGGTAAGGATACTGTTTGCCCATAAGCTCACACAACGTATCCAGCAGTTTATACATAAAAGGCTCACGAAGACCCAACAAATAACCATGTCTTACCGCTCGGCGTAAAATGCGTCTTAAGACATAACCACGTCCTACGCGTCCAAACGTTGTGCCTTGTGCTACCAGAAAGGAAACGGCACGAATATGATCAGCAATAACGCGATAACTCGCGCCCGTTTTATACACATACGCTTTTCCACAAAGCTCTGCTACTTTATTGGTCAAAGGAATAAATAACGAAGAGTCATAATTACTAAACACACCCTCTTTGACTGCCGTTACACGCTCTAAGCCCATACCTGTGTCAATAGAAGGTTTTGGAAGTGGATGCAATACACCCTCTTTATCGCGCTCATATTGCATAAAGACAAGGTTCCAAATTTCAAGGAAACGATCACCATCGCCGCCCATATAGTCTTCAGATGTATTAAAATTTTCCGCACCTTGGTCAATGAAAATTTCACTGCACGGTCCACAAGGACCTGTATCGCCCATTTGCCAGAAGTTGTCTTTGTCGCCAAAGCGCATAATACGACTGGCATCAATATGTTTTTTCCAAATTGCTTCTGCCTCATCATCACTCTCATGAACCGTTACCCAAAGTTTATCTTTTGGTAATTTCAAGACTTCTGTGACGAATTCCCAAGCATGTGAGATAGCATCTTCTTTAAAATAATCACCAAAAGAGAAGTTTCCTAGCATCTCAAAAAAGGTGTGATGACGCGCTGTATAGCCAACATTATCAAGGTCATTGTGTTTACCACCCGCACGAATACATGTTTGACATGTTGTTGCCCGTGGGGGATTAGGTCTAGGCACTTCGCCTGTGAACACACTCTTAAAAGGAACCATACCTGCATTGGTAAATAGCAATGTTGCATCATCTGGCACAAGGGGAGAACTCTCGATAATCTTGTGACCTTTTCGCTCGAAAAACGCTAAAAATTCAGCTCTTACATCCATACGTTTATCCTATCTGTTATGAAAAATTCTTTTATTTTAACGAAACTATCTAAAGGCTTTTATTAAAAGGCTTATGCAAGCGAACATTTGTCGCTCAAACGATGCCCAACAATCCACCAACCAAGCACAACAATTATCGCACCTAAAAAGCCATTGAAAGTTAAAAGACAAAAAAGTCCTAAAATAATAGCAACCATTCCAAGAAAATAACTTCCGCTAAAAACACTGACTAAGGCGACAACGATTCCACTTAAACCGACATAATTCATATAAATCACTTTTCCCAAAATAGCACGCAATTGACAGATGGGAAGCAATGGGTCTGCCGCACACACATCAATCAATGAGGTATTGACATACACGCTATTTTTCATGACTAAAATTGAAAGTGCCGCTACGATAAGAATTAGAAACGATTTGCTGATGCCACACAGTTTAGCCGGTGATATCCACAGCGTTGAAGCAAACATAATGACTAAAACAACCCAATTAAGCGCAAAATCATTGCGAGCTGTCTCATGCAATAACACTGCAAATGCCGAAATAAAAAGGGCTAGACCGCTGATCTTTTCCAACAAGCCATTCTGATCTTTTCGTTCAGTGGCAAAAAAGAGCACCAAGTAAGTAATCGCAATAATACCAACGGTTCCCATCTCAAAATTAAGATACCGCCCATCAAAAGCCAATGCCAATGCCATAATCAGAACAATACTTACGGTCATTAAATGGAGAAAATCCTCTAAAAAGTGTGCTTTCAAAGGTGCTTGAAGCGTAAAAACGGCTAAGGTATTGTGCATAGAACCCGGTGAACTTACAGCCTCAGCGACTTGATAACGTATTAATTTAAGCCACCAAAGAAACGCTACGCCCAAACACAAAATTGCCCAGCCATACTCCAACACGTTGCGCGACACCATCCAATACATATTGGCTTGCCAGGCAAGTGCAACAGAACCGCCAAAAAGTGATAAAAACCAATAAGGGGCTTTTTTACAGGCACAACTCTGAACACGTGTAAGCCAAATCAATCCAAAAAGACTTAGAAGAAAACTGCCAACAAACAGCCATTGTGCATGAGGATAGTTGGAGACAAAACCGTGTAAAATGTGTTTGTCCACTCTGTTGGCATCAAACAATCCCCAATACCCGCCAACTGCACCTTCACTGTTACGTTTCCATGGTTGGTCGAACGCTTCGATAAAATTGTATTTCCAACCATTCTCTTCTGCCATTTTGACAAAGCCCCGTGTAAAGATAGCTTGATTGACTGCACTCGGATTTGCCCCTTCTCGCATTCGTCCAAAACTTGGCCAACCCGTCTCTCCAATGACAATCTCTTTATTTGGAATTTTTTGCATCATTTCATCACGAATATTTTTTACATGTAAAAGTGCTTGATCTACGCTAATAGGCTTATCTTCCCAGTATGGCAAGATGTGAATCGTCACACGATCCACCAATGGTGCAATCTCTGGATTTTTATTCCAAAACTCCCATACATCTGCATACGTAATAATCATATCGGGCAATGCTGTTTTCACCTCTTCAATGTATGCTTTGAGTTGCCCTGCACTCACATCGCTTCGAAGTAGTGCTTCATTGCCAACGACAACGGTCTCGACAATATCTTTGTTTGCTTTTGCCAATGTGATGGCCGTACTAATCTCTTTTTGTGTTAATTTGGCATCACTACTCACCCATGCGCCAAGCCACATTTTTAGACCATGTTTTCGGGCAATCGCAGGTAAGTCTTCTAACCCTACACTTGAATAAGTACGAATACAATGGGTAATGTTAGACAAAAGAGCTAAGTCTTGGTCCATTCGCTCATGAGAAGGACGAAATCCTTTGACAATATCAAACGGAGAATCATCTTTTCCAAAAGGAGCATAAGAGAGACACTGAAGTTTAACATTGGGTTCTAATGTTATCAAATCACTCGAAGGTTTTGCCATCCAAAACCAAAAAACACCTAAGGCGACAAACATCGCACTGTAAAATAGAACAAGTTTAAGACTATGCTTCATGCACATTGACTCCCAAAAAGAATACGCGATTATACAGAAAAAGGGTTTAAGGGATTACATGTAAAAAATCGTGTTATACTATTTCATCGTATTAAAAAGGAAAAAATGATGTCAAAAATTAAAAAACTGTGTGCTTTAAAAAAAGACGACATCGAAAAGAGTGCCAAAAAAATTATAAAAATTGTTTCAAAACCAAAGTTTATTTGTGAAAAATGCGCCAGAGTTGCTAAAGATGAAAAGCATTTATGCCATCCCTCAGCCCTTAAAAAAAGCTAACGTACTAACCGTACGGCTCCTATAAATCCTTTCGTATGCGCATCAACACTCCCGTTCATAAAATCAATCGTATAAAAGAGTGTTGGTATCACCTCATCACCTTCTAAGTAAATAGAAGCACTAAGATAATTCGCTCCTTCATGTGTCACATCTTGGACTTTGCCAAAGAACTTAGCATTAAGCATCGGGCTTTTACATCTTTTTTCGACCAATGTTTGCAATTCATCAATGCGGGGTAACCGCCATCCATTGCCCAACGAACGTGCCAGTGCTTCTGCCTCTTTTCGTTTGAGAAATTCTATTTCACCGACACATCCTTTGCCTTTTTTCCAGACTTGTCCCAACGTACATCGGCTCCATACTAGCCCTGTTTTGGTGTCAGTGACCTCATTTCCTTTTGCAATCAATGTACGAGAGGGCATTGAACAATCTGCCATTAAACCTAAAGCCGTCATTAAAAAAATAATGCTATATTTTTTCATGGATAGACCATTTTTCGCGTCACGCCACCGTCAATGACAAAATTACTTCCCGTGATAAACCCATCACTTCGCTCCAATAAAAAAGTCACCACTTCAACAATGTCTTTTGGTTTTCCGACCCTGCCGCTCGCATGCCATGCGTTTTCTTCTTTTGTTGGCGTATAGTTTTCATCGGTGTTAATCCAGCCAGGGCTAATCGCATTGACACTCACCTGTCCTGATAAAGAGATGCAAAGCGCATGCGTTAAAGCAATAAGACCTCCTTTAGAAGCAGAATACGGCTCCGTTCCCGCTTCTGACATCCCTGCTCTTGTTGAAGCAATGTTAATAATATGCCCATGACTTTCACTTAATAAAGGAGCAAAAGATTGTGAAAGCAGATACGGTGCGCTTAAATTAACGGCCAATGTCTTTTCCCAAGCTTCTAAAGACTGCTTTGCTAAAGGAATATGACTAAAAATAGCCGCGTTATTGACAAGCCCATATAAAGTACTCGTCTCTTTTTTAATCTGCGCTATTGTTTCTTGAAGCTTTGTAAGCTGGCTTAAATCGCACGAATAAAAACGCTCACAATACGTATGTTTTGGAGCAATACAGTCAATTCCAATAATAGAATAATGATGCGATAAACTCTCAGCAAGTGCTTTTCCAATTCCTTGAGCAACACCTGTGATTAAAACCGTTCTCATTTCATACCTCCATGACGATAGTGAAACAATAGCATACAGGCACTTTATCCTCGCAAAAGAATGTTTGGAGTAAAATATTGGCTATTTTTAATCTAAAGGTATCACGATGCAAATCCCTTTTATCGACCTCAAATCACAGTATGAAACTTACAAAGAAGAGATCAACCAAGCTGTTTTAAATGTTTTAAGTTCTACGCAATTTATCATGGGACCAGAAGTCACTAAACTTGAAGAAAACCTCGCAAAATACACAGGAGCTAAATACGCTTATGCATGCTCTAGCGGAACCGATGCATTGTTACTCGCATTAATGGCGATTGATGTTCAACCGGATGATGAAATCATTACCACACCGTTTACGTTTATTGCTACGGCAGAGACCATTGCACTTTTAAAAGCAAAACCTGTTTTTGTTGATATTGATGAAGCAACATATAACATCGATCCAAAGCTTATTGAAGCTAAAATCACCCCAAAGACCAAAGCCATTATGCCCGTATCACTTTACGGTCAAACAGCAGACATGGATGCCATCAATGCTATCGCAAAAAAACATAATTTAGTCGTCATTGAAGATGCATGCCAAAGTTTTGGAGCTGAGTACAAAGGCAAAAAATCATGTAACCTTTCTACCATCGGTTGTACCAGCTTTTTCCCTTCAAAACCACTAGGTTGCTACGGTGATGGCGGAGCCGTTTTTTGTAACGATGACGTCCTCGCTGCAAAACTTAAATCACTGCTTAATCATGGACAAGGCAAACGTTATGAACACAAGTACATCGGTATTAATGGTCGTTTAGATGCGATTCAAGCTGCCGTATTAAATGTAAAGATGAACCACTTTGAAGCAGAATGTAAAAAACGCATTGAAGTCGGAACACGTTACTCAAAGCTTTTAGAAGAAGCGGACGTCATCACCCCCAAAATCATGAGTGACCGAAACTCCATGTACGCGCAATACTCCATTCGTGTCAAAAACCGTGAAAGCGTGATGCAAAAATTAAATGATGCGGGTATTCCAACAGCGGTTCACTACCCAATTCCTTTACATCTTCAAGAAGCAATGGCGTATCTTGGGTATAAAAAAGGTGATTTTCCACTCAGCGAACAAGTAGGTAATGAAATCATGAGTCTTCCAATGAGCCCATTTTTAACAGAAACCCAACAAGATTTTATCGTCAAAACAATTAAGGCATAACTATGGTAAAAGTAGCACTAATCGGTCTTGGCTCTATGGGTCAAAACCACTACAGAGTTTTAAAAAGTTTACCTGAATTTGAACTAACAGCGCTATGCGATATTCAGCAAACCAGAGAATACGATGAACCTTTTTATACGGACATTGACGAAATGTTAGAAAAAGCGGATTTTGAAGCAGCTGTCATTGTTGTGCCAACTTTTTTACATAAAAGCGTTGCGCTTAAATGTTTAGCAAAAGGCAAAAATCTTTTCATCGAAAAACCTGTTGCATCCAATTGTGAGGAAGCAAAAGAGATTTTAGCAGCCGCGAATAAAGCACAAGCAAAAGTGTGTGTAGGATACATCGAACGCTTTAATCCTGTCGTTGAAGCACTCAAAAAAGAGTTAGAGGGTAAAGAGATTTACAGTATCGGCATCACTCGTGTAGGTCCATTTCCACCACGCATTGCAGATGTGGGCATTTTAACGGACCTTTCGGTTCACGATATTGACCTGATTCGCTATATCACAGAGCATGAAATCGAACAAGTCTCTATCTATAAATCTCAAAAAATACACAACCACCACGAAGACAACGCCATTCTTTCCTTTAGACTCAGCGGAGAGATTGTTGCGAGCATTACAACTAACTGGCTAACGCCTTTTCGTAAACGAACCATTGAAGTGGCTACCAAAGAAGGTTATTTTGAAGCTGATTTGATGGCGCAAGATTTAACAGAATACTCCGAATACCAACGCAATAACTCTTATGTCATTCGTAAATGTATGGTCAAAAAAGAAGAGCCTTTGATTCGCGAACATAAAGCCTTTGCCGCGTATATTGAAACAGGTGAACGCCACGGATTGAGTACCATTGAAGACAGTATGATTACGCTAGATATCTCTTCACGGAAGTCCTAAATGAGTCAAAAAGCGCTTGTGCTTCTCAATATGGGAGGCCCCAATAACCTTGAAGAAGTCAAGCTCTTTTTGCACAATATGTTTAATGATAAAAATATCATCACGGTTAAAAGTGACCTTTTACGTCGTTTTATCGCTTTCATGATTACCACTTCTCGCACAAAACAAGCCCAAAGCAATTATGCAAAACTGGGAGGGAAATCACCTTTAGTGGGTTATACAAAACGCTTGGTTGATAAACTTCAACGTGCCCTTCCCTCTTTACATGTAAATTTTGCTATGCGTTATACCCCACCTTTTTGCGATACGCTAATTCAAGAGTTGCAAGATAAAGGGATTAATGAAGTTATTTTATTGCCGCTGTATCCTCACTATTCGACCACCACGACTAAATCATCCATTGAGGATTTTCAAGAAGTGGCAAAAACACTCGGATATAACGGTAAAATAAGTATTATTGAGCCTTTTTACGAAGATGTAACGTATAACAATCTGATAGTAAAAAGGATTAAAGAGACATTAGGGGAGCATCATCCTTCAGAGTTTGAACTCATTTTTTCAGCGCACTCATTGCCTCAAAAGATTATCGAAAAAGGTGATCCGTATCAACAGGAAATTATTTTACATGTAAAACGCATTGAAGCTCTTTTAGAAGCAGAAAAGATGCATTTTAAAAATATACATTTAGCGTATCAATCTAAATTAGGACCTATTAAATGGCTGGAGCCTTCATTAGAAGAGACTTTGCATACGCTTGAGAATAAAAATGCTTTAATTGTGCCTATCTCATTTACAATTGATAATTCTGAAACAGAGTTTGAACTAAGCCAAGAGTATGCAGAGGTTGCGCACACATTAAACTTTAAAAACTATCTCGTTGCGAAATGCCCTAATGATGATGCTGATTTTGTCAATGCGATTATTGGTTGGGTTGAATGTCCGACGAAGGCGTAAGATAACCATTTTCTACTAGTTTTTCCACAACTTCTTTAAACACGGGTACAGCACTTTGTGCCGCAAAATACGCATATCTTTTCTTTGCTTCACGTACAAGTACGCCAATAGTATAGTGGTTCTTTTTGTCGTTGGCAAATCCAAAAAATGAACTGTTATAACTTCTCACATACTCGCCATCTTCTGCAATATGTGCGGTTCCTGTTTTACCACCGATTTCTAAACCTTCCATTTTAGTACCTGTACCCGTACCTTGTTGGACAACCTTAATGAGAATTTTTTGAATTCGCTTGGCCACAGAAACGGGAATAACTTGAACGTCTGGATTTTTGTCAGGGAAAAGCTCTTGACCTATTGGGGAGACAAGCTTTTTGACAAGTGAAAGGGTGGTAATGCGTCCATTATTGTTAAAGACATTATACGCACGCAAAATTTGCATAAAAGTAGCGTTCATGCCGTATCCATACCCCACTGTCGCTTTGTAGATGGGCGAATTAAACCGATTGACTTGGGGAATAATACCAGGGTTTTCAAATGGCAAATCGACACCGCTTCGTACTGAAAATCCAAAATCTTTTAATCCTTGATAAAATTCAACAGCATCCAGCTTTTGCGCTACTTGCGCCGTGCCGATATTGCTTGAATAGACAATGACATCTTCCATACTGAGTTTATCGGCTTTATGCTCATCTTTAATCACTTTTGAACCCAATTTATAACTACCACCATATACATTAACAAGGTCATACGGATTAATTTTATTGGCTTTAAACAGTAAGGCAAACGTGATCGGCTTCATGACAGAACCTGGCTCATAAATATATTCAATGGCAGAAACATTTAATGCGCCATAATCCTTTTTCTCAATCAAATCAGGATTAAAACGGTTGCTCGATGCCAAGGCAACAAATTCACTGGTTTCGCTATTGAGAACACCGACAACAATTTCTTTAGAATCAAGGTTTTTTTGGTGCTTATCCAAAACGTTTTCAATAATTTTTTGCATTTTCAAAGAGATGGTTAAATGCACATCATACCCATCAAAACGTCGAGAAGAGACGCTATTGCCATCTAAAATAATAGCATTCGAAATATCGCGTGAACCAATGACTAAAGAGTCTTGAACCGAAGCGAGTTTATCTTCATAATAACGCTCAATGCCTTTGACACCTGTGGTTTTGGTGATGTTCTTTTGTTCTACCTTACGCACATACCCAATAATAGGAGTCACAGAATCCACCGCAGGATAGAGCCTGTCTTCACCACTTTCAATCACACTGAGTCCATGTAAAAAAGCAACACCTGTTTTTGGGTCTTCATAGCTTTTAAACACGCCTAATTTATAGAGTTTTCGTGAAAGCTCTTGAAGGTATTTTGCACTTTTGGAATCAATACGATACGATAAAACAGTACTGCCTGAATTTGAGTTCAGTGTCGCTGCGACAGCTTTTGGGTCATCCCCACTGTAAAGCGTATAGAGTTTTACAAAAAGATCAAATTTATTGGGGTCAATATTGCGCGTATCGACAATTGCTTTGTAGAGTTTTTGGCTGGTTGCAATTTTAAACCCGTCGGCACTGATAATGTTACCGCGAAGCGCATGGTTTACTTCGCTGTGTTCTAGACGAGGGAGCCTTCGATCAATGGTTGCCCAATAAAAAAGCGTTCCAAGGAAAATGAGGAAACCTAAGAGTACAACAACGAATAAAAAGAGGATTTTAATTTTTTTGGTATCAGAGTGTTCCATGTAAAGGCAAAAATTTAGATTTGAGTTTTAGAGATCTCTTTATAAGCACTTAAAGCTTTATTACGAATCTCTAGCATCATTTTCATACTGGTCTCTGCTTTATTAATAGCAATGGCCGCTTGGTGTAAATCTTTTACTTCGCCGGTTGCTATATCTGCCATTGCACGATCTCCCTTCACTTGGCTATCGTTAATTTCTTCAATGGATTGTTGCAAAATCTTAGAAAAATCGCCATTCGTAGAATCAGCTTTATTAACAGTAGAATTTGATTTATTGGTTAATGATGAAATGGTATCAATGCTACTAGGCATTTACATTATCCTTTTAAAATGTCTATTGCACTTTGAGCAATAGATTTTGCACTTTGAAATGCTGAAACATTTGCCTGATAGGCTCTTGTTGCTTCAATTAAATTTGACATCTCTATCACTGGATTGACATTAGGATAGGCAACATACCCTTCTTCATTGGCATCAGGATGAGATGGGTCGTATTTGTAGCGAAATTCGCTCTCATCACGCACCACTTTATCGACTGCTACGGTCATTATAGCAGGATTGGCATTTTCTTGCAAGAATGGGTCATCCAAGGGATTTTCATAGTCTAATAAGTTATTTTGACTCGCAATTTGCTTATTGAGTGTTTTATTAAAATCAATGGCTTTGAAAACAACATCTTTACGTTGATATGGACCACCTTCGCTTGTTCGTGTCGTATTGGCGTTCGCAATATTAGAGCTGATAATATCCATACGAAAACGTTGTGCTGAAAGTCCATAACTGCTGATATCAAAGCTACTTAAATATGCCATTTTTTATCCTTACAATTTCGCCGAATATTCTATAACGCTTTTAAAAATCAAACCATCTTTTTGTAATGCAGAGCTTAAAGCATTGAACATCATGGCATTTTTACCAAGTTCCGATGTTTCAACGTCTAAATCCACGGTATTACCATCATTTCGTGCCATATGGCCATCACGAAGATAAAGTGTCGATTTTGAACTGTCAAAATCAGTCGTTCCATCTAAATGTGCACTATTCGTTTGTGCCATTTCAAGCTTAGGCGTTGTTGTAGTGTTGCTGCCGTATATCTCTTTTGTTTCTTGAATCAGCGCACTCTCAAAATCAACGTCACGTGCTTTGTAAAAAGGAGTGTCAATATTAGCAATATTGCTAGAAATGAGGTCTTGGCGCATTGCTCTTGCGTTTAAGCCTTCCACCATCAACTTGTTTGCTTTGCTAATTTCAAAACCCATTTGATTCCTTTCGTTATTCTTGCCTTTATGTAAGCAAATAGTATTCCAAATAGTTCCCCAATCGTGGTTTAAACTATTTTAATGTAAAATCACAATAAATCTAACTATACACTAAGAAACCATGGAAACAGATAAAATACTTTTTTCACTTTGTGCGTTTACGCTGTTTGTAGGCATGACTTTTTCATTGTCTCTGCCAGTGTTTACAACACTTTTTTTTGACTATTCAGAGTACCATTTTTTCATTCGACAATTTGCCGTAGGAATGCTCTGTATTTTTATTATGTGGTCACTCTCACAAGTAGATCCCGATAAATTCTTAATCTATATCGGCTTTACTATTTTTCTCAGTTGTCTTTTTCTGATGGGCGTAATGCACTATTTACCCGAATCCCTCGTCACATCTGCAGGTGGAGCGAAACGATGGATTAGGCTGCCTGGTTTTTCACTGGCTCCCGTTGAGTTTTTTAAAGTGGGCTTTGTCTATTTCTTAGCATGGAGTTTTGCACGCAAACTCAATAATGAAAAAAAATCACTGAAAGAAGAGATGCTACTCATTTTGCCTTATATTGCCATGTTTATCTTAGTCATTTATCTGATTGCGGTTATGCAAAATGACTTGGGTCAAGTGGTTGTTTTAGCCCTTACTTTTGCCGTTATGGCATTTTTTGCGGGTACAAGTCTTCAACTCTTTATGCTCGCGATTTTAGGCTCTATCTTTGTTTTTCTCATTGCGATTTTTAGCTCAACACACCGTATATTAAGAATTAAGACCTGGTGGGCGACCATTCAAAATATGGTGCTTTCTCTCTTCCCTGAAAAAATAGCCTCCGTCTTACGTGTTGAAGATGCCCCTGAACCGTATCAAATTTCACACTCTCTTAATGCCATTAAACACGGTGGGCTTTTTGGTGAAGGCATTGGCAATGGTCTTTTTAAACTAGGTTATTTAAGTGAAGTACACACAGACTTTGCACTTGCGGGGATTGCTGAAGAAATTGGCGCAATCGGCGTAACCGTTTTGACACTTGTGATTATTACAATTGTGTATCGCATTTTTAAAATAGCCAGCCGAAGCCACAATAAGGTCTATTATCTTTTTTCACTTGGCATAGGCCTTTTGATTGTTTTTTCATTTTTGATGAACGCATACGGTATTACGTCTATCACACCGATTAAAGGTATTTCTGTTCCCTTTATTAGCTATGGAGGTAGTTCAATATTGGCATTATCCGTCGGCATTGGCATGGTATTGATGATTAGTAAAAAGGCTAAATTATGATTGCAATTACTGGTGGAGGAACAGGCGGACATCTTGTCATCGCAAAAGCGATCAAAGAAGAGTTGAATGCGCGAGGAATTAAGCCCATTTATATTGGCTCCACAGCCGGACAAGATCAAGCGTGGTTTGAACACGATACAGGATTTGAACAAACATATTTTTTAGAAAGCAAAGGAGTTGTCAATAAAAAAGGACTTCAAAAGCTTTTTTCGTTACTCACTATCCTTCGTCTTGCTTTTACATGTAAAAAGCTTTTCAAGCACCATCATGTAGACTCTGTATTCTCTGTGGGAGGGTATTCTGCTGCACCTGCTTCTTTTGGGGCATTTTTATCGCGTTTGCCCTTATATATTCACGAACAAAATGCGATTGAAGGCAAACTAAATACGATGCTCAAGCCCTTCTCGAAAGCTTTTTTTAGCTCTTACCATAATCCCAATGCAATTCAGACCAGTTATCCTGTTAGTGAAGCTTTTTTTGATACGCAAAGAATCCGTGAAAAACTCCAAACAGTCATCTTCCTAGGAGGAAGTCAAGGTGCAACCTTTATCAATCAATTAGCGCGTACGCTTGCTCCGTTTTTACATGATAAAGGCATCGCTATCATTCACCAAACAGGGAAAAAAGATTTAGAGAGTCTTCAACACTTTTATGAAGAGGCGCTTATCCCTGCGGATGTCTTTGATTTTTCAAAAGACATCGCTCAAAAACTTGCATCTGCCGATTTTGCAATTAGCCGTTCAGGAGCGAGTACCCTTTGGGAATTAACAGCGGCGTGTCTGCCTTCACTGTTTATCCCTTTTCCACATGCGGCAGCCAATCATCAGTATTTCAACGCAAAAGTACTGGTTGAACAAGGCGCTGCTTTAATGATAGAGCAAAAAGATGTTGATCCTCAAAAAGTTCTTGAACAACTGTTTCAAACTAATCTTTTTGAAATTTCTTCACGTTTAAAAATGACTATGCAACGCGGTGGAGCTAAAGAGATTGTTGATATAATGCTACAAAATCATTAAAGAAGGAGAGTCTATGTTAAAGGATCTTATTGTACGGATTGCCACCAGAGATGATGCTAAAGAGATTGCAGCATTTAATGTACTATTTGCGAAAGAGACAGTCGATAAAAATATTTCATTGGCACTCACAACAGAAGGTGTTCATCAGGTTTTTTCAAAATTCCATAATGGTTTTTATCTCATTGCAATGGTGGATAATGTTATCGTAGGATTAACCATGATTACGCGTGAATGGAGCGATTGGAATAATGGAGCCTTTTATTGTATTCAAAGTATTTTCGTCACAGATCATGAACACGAAAAAGAGATTCATGATGCACTTCTTGAAAAAGCCAAAACACTTGCAAAAGAGCATTATGATGTATGTGGAGTTAGACTTTACGTTCATAAAGATGACAAGGCAACACAAAAAGCATATGAAGAGTTAGGATTACAAAAAACAAAATACAGAGTGTTTGAAGAAACATTTTAAACGAAAGTGGTGCGCCCGAAGGAATTCGAATCCCTGACCTCCGGTACCGCAAACCGATGCTCTATCCAGCTGAGCTACGAGCGCACATTTTTGTTTGAGGTCGGTATTATAGCTTAGCTAATATAAATTGAGTATTAAAAAAAGAGCCAAAATGACATTTAGTATCCATAAATCACTAAAAACATCCTTGAAAAGTTCATGGACGATTCTAAAGCTGATTGTACCTATCTACATTTTGGCTGATATTCTTTTTTATTATGATATTTTGTCACACATTACATTTATCTTTAAACCATTGGTTTCGCTCCTTGGATTACCGCAAGAAGCTGCACTCTCTATCGTCAGTGGACTTTTTCTCAATCTCTATGCAGCAATCGCTTTTGCTGCGCCATTAGGCTTAAGTGCAAAAAGTTGGACTGTTTTAGCCGTTTTTTTAGGTATAGCACATGCATTGTTAGTTGAGACAGAAATCATGAAACGTTTAGGGATTGCACGTATCTATTCTATTCTTTTGCGCCTCAGTGCAGGATTACTCGTAGGATTATTTGTTACACTATTTCCAGAAAGTTGGTTTGGCTCTGCACAAAATAGCTTAGCGACGATTCCTGAACATACACACTACGCAACCGCATTTGATTTAATAAAAAATTCACTCTATGAAGCTTTCTCTTTATCCTTAAAAATTATTGCATTGGTTTCATCCCTGATTTTCTTTCTTGATGCCATTAAATCACTTTCATGGATCGAAAAGCATTCGCAAAAAGTAAACAGTGGTTTTTCTATTTTAGTGGGTGTCATTTTAGGTATTACTTATGGTGCAGGACTTTTAATTGCTGAATATGAAAAAGGCGTCTTAAAAAAAGACGAAATCCTTTTCATAGGCACTTACTTAATGATCTGTCATGCCATTATTGAAGATACGCTGCTTTTCGTTATTTTCGGCGCCAATCCTTGGATCATTGTCGGATTACGACTTAGTTTTGCAACGTTTATTTCTTATTGTGTTGTCCGTTATTGGAAAAAGAAGTAATTTCTTGTTCATAAACCTCTTCTAAAAGTTCTATAAAAATATCAGGCTTTGTATAGCCTATAAATTCGTCAATTACTTTTAAATCCTGTGGATTAAGGATTATATTTGTCGGATAGTATTTTACATGTAAAAACTCAGGCAAGGACGCATCACCTTTTTTAACTTCCGCACGAACATAATGTTGATTGATTTTTTGAACATACTGTGTAACATCAAAAACATCATGCTCCATTTGAATACAATACGGGCAATTCTCCTTGGTAACACTCAGTAAAATAAGTTTTTTTTCATGTAACGCTTGAGCGCGTTGTTCGGGCAAGAACTCTGCCTTTAACCCTAACATACAGATACACAACACGATAAAAATATGTACAATTCTTTTCATGGATAACTCTTTATTGATTGATAGATTTTAAAATACGTAGAAATTCACTCTTAGAGGGTGCCCCTTTAATTTCATACAAAATATCTTCACCTGATGCATTTACAAAGTAAAAAGTAGGTGTCATTCGTGATGTAAAAAGAGCGGGGATTTCATCTTTTTCAATATCCAGTTTCAGAAAAACATATTTATGATTGATGACCATCTGAACATCTTCTTTTGAGAGAACATATCTATCCATTTGTTGGCAATAAGGGCAGAACTCCATCACCATTTCAACTAAAATCAACTTATGATTTTTTTCTGCTTCTTGTATCGCATCTGAAAAAGTAACCGCAAACAGTAAAGCACCCGTAAACATCCACATCAATATTATTTTCATGATACAACTCTCTTTTTATCTCTTTGTTGAACTAAAAGACCAAGTATAATAAAGATTAAGCCAAGAAATGTTGAAAAAAGAATTTTTTCTCCCACTAGAAACGATATAAATAGGAGCGACAAAAAAGGAGAAATAAAAATAAGATTAGCAATTTTGGACGTATTGATGCTGTACCGCATCGCCTGAAGCCATAAAATAAATGTGATACCCATTTCAAAAAGTCCGACATAAAAGGCACCAGCAATCCCATATACATTACATGTAAAAGAGGTTTTTGTTATAAACATATAAATAAGAATGGCAGGAACGCCTACTAAAAAATTAATAAAAAGCCCAATAAGCGGATCAATATGTAATTTCGTATTGTAAAGCCAATAGAGTGACCATAAGAGCGTAGAAAAAAGAGCTAAAAAGACTCCTAAAGAATTAGAAAAAGCAAAAGCTGAAAATTTACCATGCGTAGAGATAATCAATACACCAATATAACAGATTATTCCAGCAGCAAAGTCATATCGACTCAATTTCTGCTTTAAAATAAAAACAGATAGATACGTCAAAGTTAATGCCCATGTATAATTAATAGGCTGCGCTTCTTGTGCAGGTAAAAGCTCGTATGCATGAAAAAGAACCAAATAATAAGCAAAAGGATTAATTAAACCAAGTACGGCCAATTTTAAATATGTTATCTTTGGATAATATTGTAAAAGAGAAAGCTTCTTTTGCCATACTATAACGCTCAATAATAGTAATAAAGAAAAGAATGAAGCGTAAAAAAGTAGCTGTGTTGCATTCATATAACGTAGAGATAATTTAAAAGCACTTGCAACAGTAGACCATAAGATAATAGCAGATAACGCGAATAGATAAGCTTTAGATTGATTTTTTTCCAAGAAAGACCGCCTTTGTAGAAGACGAAATAAGGGGTAAAAAGGAATCACGAGGAACTGGCGGCGACCTACGTTTCCATCCCAGTAAGGGAGAGTATTATCGGCGATGAAGAGCTTAGCTTCCTGGTTCGAAATGGGACAGGGCG